>JBDSXW010000122.1:0-83601 GCA_039925965.1 Chitinophagaceae bacterium | reverse complement strand
AGAACGACCTGCACAGAGGCACCCTTCTCCGGGAGGAGAAGGGCCGGGGATGAGGCCCCCGACTGCACTAAACCCATGTTACTATTCAAAGAAGGAAAGCCGAACAACGATATACTGTTGAATGGAGCGTCGCCACCAAAGCCCCATCAGTGCCCGGCTTTCGCTGGTTACCAAATAAAAAAAGCCGGCTCCAAAATGGAGTCGGCCTGTAAAATATCCCTCAAAAATCTTATCCCAGTTTCGCCTTCAATCCCTCATCTATCGCATCCAGGAATTCTTCTGTGTACAGGTAATGTTCGCCATGATTCACCTTATTGCCATGGATACAAACCGCCAGGTCCTTGGTCATACGGCCGCTTTCTACCACTTCGATGCACACGGCTTCGACCGCGTTGCAGAAATCGATCAGCGGTTGGTTGCCATCCAGTTTGCCACGGAATGCCAGGCCACGTGTCCACGCAAAAATGGATGCGATCGGGTTGGTGCTGGTAGGTTTCCCAGCCTGGTGATCACGGTAGTGGCGCGTCACGGTGCCATGAGCAGCTTCTGCTTCCATGGTGCCGCCATCGGGCGTTACCAGCACGCTCGTCATCAGGCCCAAAGAGCCAAAGCCCTGTGCCACGCTATCGCTTTGAACGTCGCCGTCATAGTTCTTACAGGCCCAGATAAATTTGCCGCTCCATTTCAATGCGCTCGCCACCATGTCGTCGATCAGGCGGTGCTCGTACACGATACCAGCTTCAATGAATTTTGCCTTGAACTCAGTTTGGAACACATCTTCAAAAATATCTTTAAAACGGCCATCGTATTTTTTCAGGATGGTGTTCTTGGTGCTGAGGTACAGCGGCCAGCCTTTGGTGAGCGCCATATTCATACAGCTACGGGCGAAGCCATAAATGCTTTCGTCGATATTGTACATGCTCAGGGAAACACCCGGGCCTTTGAACTGGTATACTTCGTGTTCAATAACCTGTCCGTCTTCACCTTCAAATTTGATGGTGAGCTTGCCTTTGCCAGGTACTACAAAATCCGTGGCGCGGTACTGGTCGCCAAAAGCATGACGGCCAACGATGATCGGATCCGTCCAGGTAGTCACCAGGCGGGGCACGTTTTGCATTACGATCGGCTCGCGAAACACGGTGCCATCGAGGATATTGCGGATCGTGCCGTTGGGGCTTCTCCACATTTGTTTCAGGTTAAATTCTTTTACACGGGCTTCATCGGGCGTAATAGTCGCGCATTTAATACCTACGCCGCAAGCTTTGATCGCATTGGCCGCATCAATCGTTACCTGGTCGTTGGTCTCATCCCGGTATTCCATGCCGAGGTCGAAATATTGAATATCCACGTCCACATAAGGAACGATTAGTTTGTCCTTTATAAACTTCCAGATGATACGCGTCATCTCGTCCCCGTCCATTTCCACCACGGGATTTGCTACTTTGATTTTCTCGGCCATGTTGTTTTTTTTATAGGTGATTGATGTTTGTGATCTTTTTACTTGCCGGGATTTATTATGGGCTTGCAACTTCAGTAACCTCATTCAACTGCGGTTCCGGCTATCCGCTCCAAGTCCTCGGCCGCATAGTGGCTCCCCAGCTTCGCAAATCAACCAAACGCTGGCGGCCTCCGGGCTTTCCGCTGCTATCCGGCATCCCTTCAGCAAATGCACCACCATCTGGCTTTTGTCTGAACCTATCCTCTATGGCATTTCAGAGACACGAACCAGTGCATTCAGTGGTTATCACCACCTTGCTTTCCCGTTTCCTCAACGCTGTTGCTGGATTCCGCAACGTTGCTTCTGGTTCCGGCAACGTGGCTCCTGACTCCGGCAACGTTGCTTTTGGCTTCCGCAACGTTGCTTCTGGTTTCGGCAACGTTGCTCCTGGCTCCGGCAACGTTGCTTCTGGCTCCGGCAACGTTGCTTTTGGCTTCCGCAACGTTGCTCCTGGTTCCGGCAACGTTGCTTTTGGCTTCCGCAACGTTGCTTTTGGCTTCCGCAACGTTGGTCCTGGCTCCGGCAACGTTGCTTCTGGTTTCGGCAACGTTGCTTCTGGCTCCGGCAACGTTGCTTTTGGCTTCCGCAACATTGCTTTTGGCTTCCGCAACGTTGCTCCTGGTTCCGGCAACGTTGCTTCTGGCTCCGGCAACGTTGCTTCTGGCTCCGGCAACGTTGCTTTTGGCTTCCGCAACGTTGCTTCTGGCCCGGAAAGCTCGTTCCTCAGTCCAGCAATCTTCCTGCTGAAGGGATATTCAGATGAAGCCTATGATTATGACGCGAAGCAGTGCGGTAAGGATAGAACTGATGCAAAGCGAAAGCCTATACGCAACTCCGAACAAAGAACTTGTAAACCTGTGAACCTGTAAACTGCAACCGCGAACCCTAAACCCAATTCCTCCGTATCTTACCAAAAAGAGGCCGTATGACAGGATTGCAAAAATATGTGTTTGGAGTATTGGCTGTTGTGGCATCTTTTATTGTATCCGCAACAGCTTCTGGCTGCAAAAAAAATACAGTAAAATTTGTACCGGCAGATACCATCGCTGTGCTGCCGGCAGATACCGCCAACAAAAGAATATTGGCCCTTGGAGATAGTTATACCATTGGCCAAAGCGTTTCTGAAGCTGACCGTTTTCCAAACCTCACCGCCTTATGGTTAAGGGAACGTGGCGTAAAAGTAAAATACCCAGTTGAAATCATCGCCCGCACCGGCTGGACCACTGCTGACCTGCTTTCGGGGATCACGAGTGCCAGCCCGCAGCCAGCAGGCCCCTACGATGCGGTGACTTTATTGATTGGCGTAAACAACCAATACCAGGGACGTGATACCGGCGAGTACCGGGCGGAATTTAAGTCTTGTCTCGGCCGGGCCATTGCGTTCGCGGGCGGACTTACCAGCCATGTGTTTGTGATGAGCATCCCAGACTGGGGTGCCACACCTTATGGCGCTAATTATAACCGCAACCAGATAGCAATAGAGATCGACCGCTTCAACGCCATCAATAAACAAGAGTCTGCTAAAATGGGCGTTTCTTATACCGATATAACCTCAGCTACCAGGGCAGTTACCAACGATAACTCCCTCACAGCCAGCGACGGCCTCCATTATTCGGGGAAAGAGCATGCCATCTGGGCCGGATTGATAGGAGAGAAGATATTGCCTGTTATCAAATGATTGGGAATGGCAGTTATGAAAGTTAGTAGGTCCACATCGGCTTCAGATACCCGTTTTTGCCAAATACCAAATGGGGAGGTATCGTTTTTGGCGCATGATCAGCGTGCATGCGCTTGTTGTAAAAAAGCCGACCTCCAAATCGACAGTGTGCCATCGGTACGAGACTTCTGCAACAGTTAATTCGGGTGCTATCTATCAATATTTCCATTGAACTACCCTGCATACTTTCAACATCCCACGGCTCCCGCAATTATCATTAAGTTTGGCACTTATTGATTTTTGTATGAAGCATATCCTCATTTTATTATTTGCCTTATTGTTACACAAGGCTGCATTTGCCCAATCCAAAATAGTGTTGCCTGGCTATGCAGCCTATGCCATGCCTATAGAGGGCGACAATCGTAGAAGTTCCGTTCGATTTGATGAAAAACTGGGTGTTAAAAATTGGGTTAATACCGCGCAAACCATTCACTTTTTCTTTCATGTAAAAGAAACAGGTAGCGTTAAAGTAGCAGTGAGCATGAACACTGAAGATCCTACCGGATTGATAAAATGGTCCTGCAACGGCCAGCAGCAGGAAGTGATTTCTAAAAACTACGGCGAGTTAGTTTCGGTAAGTGCCGGCAAACTATCTTTTGCAACCCCCGGCTTTTACGAACTTGTTTTATCTGCCGTCAAAAAGCCGGAAAATAAATTGCCTGTCATCGAAAATGTAACGCTGACGGGGGACATCACTGCCAGCATGCAAGCCAACCAAAAGCCAAGGAAAAATGCAGCGAGCGTCCATTTAAACTATCTATTGAACGATACCATTCAGGCCATTGGTTTTTACAACGAACTCACCATCCCGAAAGGCCTTGATCCATTGTACACTTATTATATGGCCTGCGGTTTTAGCCGGGGTTATTTTGGAATGCAGGTAAACAGCCCTACCGAGCGGCGCGTTATTTTTTCTATTTGGGATAGCGGCAAAGTGCCCGACGATCGCAGTAAAGTAAGACCCGAAGACCTGGTACAAGCCACTGGTAAAGGAGCGGGTGTGGTAGCCGAAGGCTTTGGCAATGAAGGCACGGGTGGGCATAGCCATTGGGTTTACAACTGGCATACAGACAGCACCTATCGATTTTACGTAACAGCCCTGCAAGACAGCAATGAAACATATTACTCCGGATATTTCTTTGTTCCGGAGTTGCAGCAATGGAAACTTATCGCTTCTTTCAGGGCACCCAAAGATGGAAAGTACCTTAAAAGTTTGTATTCTTTTGTAGAAAATTTTTCCGGAGAAAATGGCCAGTTACAGCGTAAGGCCATATACGGCAACCAATGGGTTCAGACCGAAGACCGGAAATGGATACCGCTCAACCAATCAAAATTCAGCTACGATGCAACCGGAAAGGCCGGCGATAGAATGGATTACGATGCGGGTATTGAAGGCGGAAAATTCTTTTTGTCGAATGGTGGATTTAAAGAGGGAAATGTAAAATATGATGACCTGTTTGAAATCCCGGTTGCTTCAGCCAACCCAACGGTGGATCTGTACCGGAATGCCGACAGCGCTCTACAAACAGCCAAAGAACTACAAATGATCTTTAAAGAAATTGCCGCAGGCAAACTGGACACAACAGGTTCGGTACACGGCGTATATTATAAAATTCTGAAAGAAGGAACCGGGCGCAATGTAAAAGTTTCAGACACCGTCGTCGCTTTCTACAAAGGCTCTATTCTGAACGGTGAAATCTTTGATCAAACAAAAACTGAGCCTGCCACATTTCCATTAGCACGCTTGATAAAGGGCTGGCAATATGGTGTTCCCATGTGTAAGGTAGGCGGTACCATACGCTTGATTGTCCCATCTGCCCTGGCCTATTCCATCCGCACCCGCGGCCCCAAAATTCCACCCAATAGTATTTTGGTGTTTGATATCGAAGTGGTGAGTGTCAAATAAAGGTTCAGGCATCAAGGTGGAAGGTGCAAGGATCAAGGTCCAATGATCAAGGCGACGGAATTTGAATTTGGCGTTGGGTCTACATTGACTAATGACTTACTGACCATTACTTATTGACATCGACTGTCAGGTACGACCCCAATAAAAAATCCTTCCAGTTACCGGGAAGGATTTTTAAAGTGCGGAAGAGGAGATTCGAACTCCCACGGCTGTTACCCCGCTACCACCTCAAAGTAGTGCGTCTACCAATTTCGCCACCTCCGCATCCTGGGGCAGCAAATGTAACCGGAATTTTGAAAGTAACAAATTGCAAGTAGGAAGTAGCAAGTAGGAAGTAGCAAGTAGCAAGTAGCAAGTAGTAAGTAGCAAGTAGTAAATAGCAAGTAGTAAGTAGGAAGTAGTAAGTAGTAAGTAGCAAGTAGCAAGTAGTAAGTAGGAAGTATTATGTAGTAAGTAATTGAATAAGCGAATAGTTTCCTCTCGCCAATCAACCACCTCACTTATTAACTACAATCCGGAACGTTGTTCCCTTACCCTGCTCAGAATGCTTTACATACAGTTCGCCTTTGTGGTATTGCTGCATTATGCGTTTGCTAAGGGTCAATCCAAGCCCCCAACCGCGTTTTTTGGTGGTGAATCCGGGCTTAAAGACGTTTTTGATATTGGCCGAACTAATGCCCTTACCGGTATCGGTGACGTCAATAATGCTGCTTGTGACAGTTTCTGTAAGTTCAATGGTGAGCTTGCCCCTGCCCTCCATCGCATCGAGGGCGTTTTTTAATAAATTTTCAAGCACCCAGTCAAACAGGGGCGGGGAGATAAGTGCAATAACATCATCGGCCGGTTTTTTAAATATGATTTCCACTTTGCCGGAAGCCCGACGCCTCATATATTCCTGCATCTGGATGATCTGCTGGGTCAGGTTGGTTTCTACCAGTTGCGGAGTGCTGCCAATTTTTCCAAAACGGTCGCTTACCAGCTTCAGACGGTCTACATCTTTTTCCATTTCCGGCACAATCGTTTCTGCCCCTTTCACCTCGCGCAGCATCTCTACCCAGCCCTGGAGCGAACTGAGCGGAGTACCCATCTGGTGTGCTGTTTCTTTGGCCATACCGGCCCATACCTGGTTCTGCGTGCTTTTATTCCGGGTGACTAGCAGTGACAACGCAATGATGATAAAAAAGGCGACAATAATCAATTGTACAATCGGATAGTACCGCACTTCGCTGAGCAGCGACGTATTGCCATAGTACACTTTATTAGCGATATAAGGATCTTTACTGAGTTCGTAAATGATAGGCGGGTGCTGGCTTTTAAACTCCTCCAGTTTTTCCTTAAAATAATCCGGATTGGTTTTCAGGTTGGCTGAATCGATATTTCGAATATCAAAAATGCTATCCTTTTCATCGGTGCCGATCAGCGGAATATCCTTGTTGTTTTCGTTGATAAGCGATACCAGGTTGAGCGCTTCAGTTTCGGAAGATACCATTTGTAGCTTACTGGCATTGATCCATTCCTGCACACGCTGCTGCTCTTCAGTCTCAATTTTTTTTGCCAGGTACCTGGAATACCAAACGGTGCCGCCTATAATGCCAATGGCTACCAGCACCAGGATCGTCCGCCAATTCAGATATCGCTGTATCATCAACCGAATGTAGCATACCCTGTCCACACCCGATATTTTTTTGAAAAAAGAGTATCAGGGTATTTGGTCCAACCCTTATTTTTGCACCGAAACACAATTAACTATGTCACACGAAGTAGCTGAAGTACAAGACAAGGAATTTGGTAAAAACTGGGTAACCTCTTCCCGTTTTTTGTTCTATGTAACCGTGTTTACTTACCTCGCATTTATAGCAGGATGTAGTTACAGTGTTTATAAAAGTCAGTATCAGGGCAAGCCTAAAGTAGAGGTGCAGGGCAGTTCCCAATATACTCCAGTGTATAAATAAAAAATTTGGTGGATTCAGTGCGAACCCTATTTTTGCACTCCCAAAATCAAACGTGGGGTACAGTTCTTAACAACAAATACAAGCGAAAGTAGCTCATTTGGTAGAGCACGACCTTGCCAAGGTCGGGGTGGCCGGTTCGAGCCCGGTCTTTCGCTCCAAGTCCCGCCTGGCGGGATTTTTTTTGCACTCAAAGTTTGCCCTGGTGGTGGAACTGGTAGACACGCAGGACTTAAAATCCTGTTGGCAGCAATGTCAGTGCGGGTCCGATTCCCGCCTGGGGCACAAAAATAGAAGCTGATTCGCAAGAGTTGGCTTCTTTAATTTTAATGATGCGCTACCACACTTATATTTTATATTCTGTAACACACGACTGGTATTCTATTGGTTCTTGTGCTGAAAGTACCTGGAATGGCTGATATTGGGGAACTGGTAGACAGGTCCCGATTCAATATCGGGATTGGCAGCAATGCAAGTGCGGGTCCGATTCCCGCCTGGGGCTCTAGAAAGAAGCTGATTCGAATGAGTCGGCTTTTTTTATTGATGCAGTACCATAGCTTAGCTCCCTTTAATGATGATTTATGAGTACATCTATTTCATTGTCTCAATTAGAAAGCCATGTTTTTGACACAGAGGTTTACCTGGAAGGAGGATTGTGGAATCTCTGGCAATTAATAAAATTACAGCCGGCTAAATGGTACCTACCCCATTTCAACCACGAAACTGAATGCTGGATTGTTGCAATATTTGGCAGCCATGTACTTTGGTATAATGATATTGAAGAAGGATTTAATATATCCACCTTTACTAAGATTGGGGTAATTGCCGACTATTGTGTCAACCAGTCCACGTTGCTAAGTCAGCTAAAATGGATTCAGGAAATGATTATTTCCGGCGTACCTGGCCGGCCTTCAAATCCTTTCTCCTGACAATTTACCGATACCTCTATTTCACTATCGCAGTTGTACCGCTATATTTTTCGACACCAAGGTTTACCTGGAAAAAGAACTGTGGAATCTCCGGCAACTAATAAAATTACAGCAGGAAAAAGGGAACCAACACTATTTCGGGAAAGAACCTGAATTCTGGATAGTAGCACTATTTAACGTTCCGATACTTTAGTACCATGACATTAATGGAAGGATTAATATTTCAGCTTTATCAGCGACGGACAAAACTGGTAATAATTGTCGCCGGGTTTGTCGGGTCAATGTCCCGGAATAACAAGCGGTTGCAGAGGATCGAATCGTTACTTCCCAATTTGACGGGTAGATAACAGCCCGGAATGACATCCACTTATCCAAACCGGGCATCCGCCTACAAGAAAAGTGGTAAGCATACCACGGCCAAAATGCAAAAATAAGGTTAACAAATAATTCAAGACGATGGCGGACCTTAAACGACGATTAACACTTTAAATTATTCTAACAAACCGCCAGACAACGATTGCTACGTAGGGTGGTGTGAAAGGACAGCAAAGGAATTAATCCCTTGCATACTACCCGATTAGTGCTTATTTTGTATTTACAGGGTGGCAACAATTTTCTTTTCAGCCTGTATTTTTTGATTGATTAATAAAAGCTTTAATGGCCGGAAACAATACATGCAGGGAACAATTTGAACAGCTAAAGGTCTGTGTGGTGATCCCTACCTATAATAATGCAACGACCCTGGGGGCGGTTATAGAAAGCGTTTCTGAATATACCAGGCATATTATTGCGGTAAACGATGGGTCAACAGACACTACAAAAGAAATCGCCGCATCGTTCCCTCTTGTACAACTGATCAGCTACGAACCCAATGTGGGAAAGGGATGGGCCATGCGGAAAGCATTTGCCTATGCGGGTGAGAAGGGTTACCAGTATGCCATCACTATCGATTCTGACGGTCAGCATTTTGCAAATGACCTGCCGGTGTTTCTTGAAAAACTGCCCTTGGAACCCAATGCCATCATTATTGGTGCCCGGAATATGGATCAGGCTTCGGTGCCCGGTGGCAGCAGTTTTGGCAATAAATTCTCCAATTTCTGGTTCAAGGTGGAGACCGGCATTAACTGCCCTGATACGCAGTCGGGCTACAGACTTTACCCGTTGGAACCACTAAAAAAGATGCGGTTTTTCACACGCAAATATGAATTCGAAATTGAAGTGCTGGTTCGTGCCGCATGGAAGGGGGTTAAGGTGGCATCCGTCCCTGTAACAGTATATTATCCGCCGGCCGCCGAACGGGTGTCGCATTTCAGGCCATTCAAAGATTTTTTTCGGATCAGTGTTTTAAATACCCTCCTGGTGCTGATTGCCTTTCTTTATATTAAGCCACGCAATTTTTTTCGCACCATTTTTATAAAAAAAAACTTGAAGCAACTGCTTAACGAGCACCTGTATAATCCAAATCATTCGGCACAATACAAGGCAGTTTCTATCGCATTTGGCGTATTTATGGGCATCATTCCAATCTGGGGTTTCCAGTTGGTGGCGGCAGTGTTCCTGGCCATCTTATTTAGATTGAATAAGGCGCTGGTGATTATCGCTGCCAATATCAGTATCCCCCCCATGATTCCGATCCTTATTTTTGCAAGTTATAAAGCCGGTGCTTTTTGGATGGGCAACTATGCCATGGAACTCGATTACAAAAGTTCTATTTCACTGGATGCGATCAAAAATAACCTGCAGCAGTATATCTATGGAAGTATTACACTGGCAATAGTAGCAGGAGCGTTTTTCGGATTGCTGACTTTTATTCTCTTGAAATTGTTTAATAAAAAATCGATGCTGGCCAGCTAAGCGGGGCAATTCATGGAACAACTATTTATCCGGATCTATAATTATTTTGAAAATCATCGCCGGGTGTTTTTCGTGATTCTCGTGGCCAGTTTTGCACTGCTGGCTTATGTAGCATTGCAGGTGAAATTTGAAGAAGACATCTCTAAAGTTTTACCAAAAGATAAAAAGATTGAAAAGCTGAACGAGGTTTTTCAAAATTCCAAATTCATGGATAAGCTGGTGGTTACGGTGTCGTTAAAAGATACTGCTGCCATAGCGGAACCTGATAGTATGGTGGCGTATGCCGCAGCGTTTGTGGAAAAGGTACAGGAGAAACTGCCGGCCTTTATTCGTCATATCAGCGATAAGGTGGATGATGGATTGGCAATGGAGCTGTTCGGTAATATCAAGGAACATTTACCCATTTACCTCGCTGATAAAGATTACCGTTCCATTGATTCTCTGATAACCCGGCAACAGCTGAAAGCTACGCTTGAACAGAATTTCAGGACCCTGACTTCGCCGACCGGAATGGCGTTAAAAAGCATGATCAGTAACGATCCGGTGGGTATTAGTTTTCTGGCATTAAAAAAACTGCAGCAGTTGCAGTACGACGAAAATTTTGAACTCTACGACAGCTATGTGGTGACCAAAGACCAGAAACATCTCCTGCTTTTTATTGAACCTGCTTTTCCACCTAACAATACCAGAAAAAATGCTGAGTTGCTAAAAGGACTTGACAGCATCCTGTTGCAACTCGAAAATGTGTATCCAATGCTGTCCACTTCTTATTTTGGTGCCACCGCTGTTTCAGTGGGTAATGCATTGCAGTTAAGAAAAGATTCCCTCGTTACACAGGGCATCACCGTTCTTTTTATCATCGTTTTTTTAGGTATTTATTTTCGCAAAAAAAGGGCGCCTTTTATCATTTTACTGCCGGTGGTGTTTGGAGCGCTGTTTTCATTGGCCGCCATTTATTTTATCAAAGGCAGTATTTCAGTCATTGCCCTCGGCACCGGTTCGGTGGTGTTGGGAATAGCTGTCAACTATTCGCTGCACGTGTTTAATCACTATCGCCATGCCAAAAATATCCGCCAACTGATTAAAGACCTGGCCATGCCGATGACGGTGGGGAGCTTTACTACTATTGGCGGATTTTTTTGCCTTGAGTTTGTGGAGTCTGAAATGTTGAAAGACCTGGGGCTTTTTGCCGGATTTAGTCTTATTGGTGCATCGTTATGCTCACTGATTTTTTTGCCGCAACTTATTGCCTCTAAAAAAGAGCAGGCGACCCATAATGTGCGGCAGCTTTCTTTTATTGATAAAATGGCTGCTTACCGGCCAGAGTATAACAAATACATGGTATTGGGAATCCTGGTACTGACCGTTTTTTTTGGCTTTTGGGCAAAAAAAGTGGGCTTCGAATCCGATTTGGTAAAGATGAATTTTATGTCGGAAAAAATGAAGCAATCTGAGAAAGAACTCAATAGCATCAATCAATATGCGTTGCAATCTGTGTACCTGGTTACTGAAGGAAAAACGCTGAACGAAGCACTCATAAATAATGAAAAGTTAGTAATCCAAATTGAGCTGCTGGAAGCAAAACATATCGTAAAAAAATATTCTGGTGTTTCGTCGCTCATCATTTCCGATTCTTTGCAACGGGCAAGGATTGCTACATGGAAGGCATATTGGACGCCGGAAAAGAAAGCAACATTATTATCCACATTACAAAAAGAAGGCAGTGCCTTGAAATTCAGTAATACCGCATTCGATCCATTTAAATTATTACTGGAAAAAGACTACCAATTGGCGGACGGTGAAGCAATGGCGGTCATACGAAAAAATTTTCTCGATGATTATATAACTGAGAAGCCGGGAAAATCAACGGTGGTAACATTGGTAAAAGTGGCGCCGGAACATAAAAAAGCTATTTACCAAACATTTGAAAACGATCAGAATGTTACGGTGCTGGATAAGCAATACCTCGCAAGCAGGTTTGTTCAGATCGTGCAGGATGATTTTTCCAGCATCGCTTTAATGACTTCAATATTGGTGTTTGTAGTGTTGCTTATCATGTATGGCCGCATTGAACTTACCCTGGTGTCTTTTATTCCGATGTTCATAAGCTGGGTTTGGATACTGGGTATCATGGGCCTGACCGGTATTGAGTTCAATATCATTAATATCATAGTGTCGGCACTCATCTTTGGTCTCGGCGATGACTACAGCCTTTTTATCATGGATGGCTTATTACAGGAATATAAAACTGGCAAAAAAAACCTGGGTTCCTTTAAGTCGTCCATTCTGTTGTCGGCTATTACTACCATTGCCGGGCTGGGGGTATTAATATTTGCTAAGCACCCCGCATTAAGATCCATTGCTTTTATTTCAATTGTGGGCATCGTTTGCGTAGTTATAATGTCGCAGATATTGATTCCTTTTTTCTTTAACCTGTTAATAAAAAGCAGGGTGAGGAGAAACCTATTCCCCTGGACTTTTCTGAGCTTCCACAAGTCTTCGTTTGCATTCTCTTTATTTATATCCGTCAGCATTTTATTTACGGTCGTAGGCAAAGTTTTTGTGGGTTTTCAGGTAAAGGAAAAAGGCAAACTCCTGTACCACAAGTTCCTTGCAAAATCATGCTGGTTTCTGATGTACGTAATGGGCAATGTAAAAAAACGTATTATCAATCCATTAAAGGAAGACCTGTCAAAACCTGCCATCATTATCTGCAACCACCAATCGTCGCTGGATATTGTTCCGCTGATCATGCTACATCCTAAAATTCTGATGTTTACCAATAACAAAAAATGGAATGCACGTTTCTTTGGTCCGGTGATCCGCATGGCCGATTATTTTCCGGCAGAACAGGTAGACCAAAATCTCGAACGCGTTGCCGACAGGATCAGGCATGGATACTCAGTTATTATTTTCCCCGAGGGTACAAGGTCAGAAGACGGTGTAGTGAAGCGTTTTCATAAAGGCGCTTTCTTTCTTGCAGAAAAACTGAAGGTGGATATTTTGCCAATTATGATTCATGGTACCAATTACACGTTAACCAAGAAAGATGCCTTACTCAAAGACGGAGAAGTGACCCTTAAATTTTTACCCAGGATAAAACCCGGCGAGGTGCAGTACGGAAATAGTTATGTGGAGAATGCCAAAAGCATCGGCCGATATTTTCGGGCTGAATTTGAGAAGCTCAGAATGGAGATCGAACAGCCAGCTTATTTTAAGGAAAAGCTTATTTACAACTATTTGTATAAAGGCCCCGTTTTGGAATGGTATATGCGCATCAAAATCAAACTGGAAAAGAACTACAAAGTATTTCATGAATTGGTGCCGCTACGGGGTAGTATACTTGATATTGGTTGCGGTTATGGCTTCATGTCGTATATGTTGCATTTTACTTCTTCACAGCGACAAATTACCGGTATCGATTATGACGAGGAGAAAATAGAAACTGCCAGTCATTGCTTTAGTAAAAATGAGCGGATTAATTTTGCCTGTACCGATATCATGGATTTTGCCTTTGAAAATTATGATGCCATCATCATTGCCGATGTATTGCATTACCTGCATCCGGAAGCACAAAGCGAGGTAATCGAAAAATGCATTGCCCATCTCAACCCCGGTGGGAAACTCATTATCCGCGATGGCGATAAAGATGTTACTGAAAAACATAAACGTACAGAGCTTACCGAATTTTTCTCGACAAGGTTATTTGGATTCAACAAGACCGGGAAAAAAAGACTTTCGTTTCTTTCGGGAAAATGGATCAGGGAAACAGCGGTATCACACAATATGCATTGCTTTGAAATCCGGGATTCAAAAATTACTTCCAACACTATTTTTGTATTGCAAAAAAACAGCGGGGCATAAGCATGGATCATTTTGATATAGTCATTATTGGCAGCGGCATGGGAGGCCTTGTATGTGCAGACATACTTGGCCGGGAAGGCTATAAGGTTTGCGTGCTGGAAAAAAATAGGCAGATAGGTGGCTGCTTGCAAACCTATGTCCGTGATAAGGTGATTTTTGATTCCGGTGTACATTACCTGGGCGGCCTTGGCGAAGGCCAGAACCTGTACCAGGTGTTTAAATACCTGGGCATGATTGACAAGTTAAAGCTGGAGAAAATGGATGTGGATGGCTTTGACAAGATCCTGATAGAAAATGATGAAAATGAATATGTACATGCCCAGGGTTACGAAAATTTCATACAGCACTTATTAAAAGATTTTCCTGCTGAAGAGAAAGGGCTGCGTTTGTACTGCGACAAGATAAAAGAAGTCTGCAGCAAATTTCCCCTGTATAACTTAAGGTCCGGAGGCGATATTAATGAAAAGACTTCGGTTCTGGAAATTGATACAAGGGCTTTTATTGAATCCATTACCACGGACAAAAAATTGCAGGCGGTGCTGGTGGGTAATAATATGCTGTATGTGCTTCAATCGGACAAAACACCTTTTTACGTGCATGCCATGATATTGAACAGCTATATAGAAAGCTCGTGGAAATGTATCGATGGTGGTTCTGTGATTGGAAAGTTGATGGCAAAAAACATCAGGGAGCAAGGCGGTGTCATACGCCGGAATGCAGCCGTTACAAAAATTGTGGTGGAGGATGGCAAGGTAAATTTTGTCGAGTTGAAAGATGGATCCAGGGTTCATGGAACAAATTTTATATCGAATATGCACCCTGTACGAACACTGGATATGACCGAAACAGACATCATTAAGCATGCATACAGAGGAAGGGTCAGGGAACTCGAGAATTCTATCGGTGGGTTTGTTGTCAATGTCGTTTTCAAAAAAGAAACCTTCAAATATCAAAAGCATAATTACTATTACCATAAAGAAGGGCATGTCTGGAACCTGGTCGGCCATACTGATCAAAACTGGCCGCTTTGTTATGCTGTTTTTTTTTCGGCATCCTCCCGGTCGCAGGAATATGCAGAAAGCATGACCCTGCTTGCCTACATGAAATATGATGAAGTAAAGCAATGGGATAAATCATTTAATACTGTTTCGGAAGAAGAGGAACGGGGAGCGGATTATGAAACATTTAAAAAACAAAAGGCAGAAATATTACTCGACCTGGTAGCGGAAAAATTCCCGGGATTGAGGGAATGTATTCAATCGTATTATACCGCCACACCACTTACTTACCGGGATTATATTGGCAACGACGATGGCTCGATGTATGGCATTGTCAAAGACTACAGGAACCCAATGAAAACATTTATTTCTCCCCGAACCAAACTGCCTAACCTTTTTTTAACAGGGCAAAACCTGAACTTGCATGGAATTTTGGGTGCTACCATGAGCGGGTTGGTAACCTGCACGGCAGTTATGGGTAATGAAAATATTATTGAAAAAGTAAGAAATGCTTAGAAGAAAGAAATTCTGGAAACGGGTGCTGTATGTGCTGGGCATTTTTATATTGTTGCTGGTGATTCTTTGCATTTATGTGGTGCAGGTGTCGAAAGTGCCCGACCCCAAAGTGGCAGATATGAGCAGCCTGCAACTGCAACGCACCGAAGTAAGCAAAGGCTTTTACACCATCAATAACAACTGGTTCAGGAAAAGCAGCAGCGGTCTGTACGAATTGTTTGTAGCAGGAGATGGGTTTGAAATGGGGACTATCAATGGTAAATTAACTAAAGAACTGGTGCAGCGGCAGGAAGACCATTTTACCGAACAGATAAAAAAAATGGTGCCTTCCAAATTTACCAGGAATTACCTCAAGTACCTGATAGGTTGGTTCAACCGTAATCTTGATAAAATTATTAAAGAAGAATACCGCGATGAAATATTTGGTGTGTCAGAATCTGCATCTGCCTCCTACCAATGGCTGGGCTCCAATTACCAGCGTATTTTAAATTACCACGCGGCACACGATATTGGTCATGCCCTTCAAAACCTGGCGATTGTGGGATGTACCTCTTTCGGAACCTGGAACGATCAATCGGCTGACAGCGAAATGATCATTGGACGCAACTTTGATTTTTATGTCGGCGATAAATTTGCAGAAGATAAGATCGTTGCTTTTTTTAGTCCGAAACATGGCCACAAGTTTATGACGGTTACCTGGGGCGGCTTTATCGGTGCCGTTTCGGGTATGAATGAAGAAGGACTGTCGGTAACCATCAATGCGGCCAAATCAGAATATCCCACCAGTTCCGCCACACCGGTTTCGCTGGTGACCCGTGAAATATTACAGTATGCAAAAAATATTGAAGAGGCCGTTGCCATTGCAAAAAAGCGTAAAATGTTTGTATCAGAATCTTTCCTGGTAGCCTCTGCGGCAGACAACAAAGCCGTAATCGTTGAGAAGACTCCAGACACCCTGGATGTGTATGACCCTCATAAAAATTACATTGTCTGCACCAATCATTTTCAAAGCAATGTCCTGGCAAATTCGGAACAAAACCAGGAGCAATTGGCCGAAAGTGCATCGCCATACCGCTACCAAAGATTGATGGAATTATTGAGTGCCAATGGTAAAAATACGGTCCAGAAAACAGTGAATATTTTAAGGGACCGCAAGGGCTTACGCAACGCTAATATTGGGGAAGGTAATGAGAAAGCGATTAACCAGTTAATTGCCCACCACTCAGTCGTTTTTGAACCCAAAAAAAGAATTGTATGGGTAAGCACAGCCCCCTGGCAGTTGGGCAAATACATGGCGTACGACCTTAAAAAAATCTTTGCCATGCAGGGTTTACAACAGGATGTTGAAATTGCTGAACCCACCCTCACCATTGCGGCAGATTCTTTTTTATTGACAAAAGAATACCAGGATTTTGAAAAATTCAGAACCTATAAGCGACGCCTGGCAGATGGCGGTACCATTGATCCCGACAGTTTAGTAGCATCCGATCCGCAATTTTACAATGCTTATGTGCTGGCAGGTGATTATCTGTACCAGCAAAAAGACTACAAAAAGGCATTGGGTTTTTACCAGGTGGCACTTACAAAAGTGATCGCTACCAAAAAAGAGGAAGCACATATAAAAGAGCAGATAGCTAAAGCAAATAAAAAATTACAACCATGATATTTGGCATCGGAACCGACCTGATAGAAGTGGAGAGGGTAGCTGAAAAAATCAGCAAAAATGCCGGTTTCAGGGAACTGGTATTTTCGCAAAATGAAATAGCATATTGCGAATCCATGGCTAATAGGCACCAACATTATGCAGCCCGGTTTGCGGCTAAGGAAGCTTTTTTTAAAGCACTAGGTACTGGCTGGAAAACCGGTACGGCCTTTAACGAAATAGAAATTACCCATACAGAAAATAAAAAACCTGAAATCGCTTTCCTCGGACTAACCGCCGCTGCGATTATGGAGATGAAACTGGGTAAAATATTCGTTTCTTTATCGCATCTTAAAACGATGGCCACAGCCATTGTAGTAATTGAAAACATATGAAAGGGCGGATTCAGAATTTGCGTTTCGGGTTGGGGGCCGCTAAACGCTGAATGATTCAACGTATATTTACCCCTGCAAAAAGTAAAGAAATGCAAGCAATTCAGATTAGTGTAAACAAACAAATGGACGGTTATACCTTTAGTATAGGGCCGTCCATCAGGGAGCAAATCAAAACCTGGTTTCCTGATTCCCATCCTGCCAATTACATTTTTGTCGGCTTCGATACTAAAAGCGATTTTGAGGAGTATTATGGTAAACTTGAAACTTATATTTACCCAGCCTTGCTTGGGGTAAGTAACCAATCCGATCTCAACACAAAAATCAATGAAATCTTGTTTGTAGATACCCAAACAGGTCGTGTACTACATACCCACAAAGTGGCTGCATGAAAAAAAACTATCACCTTTATTTGGGTAAAGCAGGGCACCTGACAGTAATGTCGGAGTTCCTTACTTTGGGTTGGAACGTCGCTATTCCCGAGGTTGATATTGGCGACGATATCTTCGTTGTTCAGGACGATAATGGAACACTGAGAAGGGTTCAGGTTAAAACTTCTACAGCTACAGTAAGGCAAAATAGTTTTAACGGACAATTCAACTTGCCGTTGGGGCAATTGAAAAAAATAGCTGCTATACCAGTTCACTATGTGTTTATCGTTCGTCATAATAATCAATGGACGAAACCAATTGTAATTCGCCAGGATTACCTGTTGAACTATTTTCAGGATGGTAAGTTTGGTTCTTTGCATGAAGATAATTTGAACTTGTACTTTTCTTATTCAGGAGAAAGCGTAGTATGTTCCGGCCTTGATTTAAGTAAATATGTTGCTGACTTTACTGATTTTCCTATGGTGGCGGAATAGTGCTTCCGGAAAACGATGTATTAATTTCAAATTGCTGCCATAAATTTTGCGTTTGTTTATTGAGACAAAGAATCAAATGGCCGCAGTTACAATTTCCTAATGATGTACGCTACAGAAATAGCCTATTCGGACCCTTCCACTATAAAAGCCATGCAGGAAAAAAAGCTGCAGGAACTGGTGATATACCTAACCCAACATTCACCATTTTACAAAGAACTTTTTATAAAGCACCGCATTCATGCATCAAGTATTCAAACCCTGGAAGATCTAAAAAAAATTCCTGTTACTAATAAAGAACACCTCCAGCAACGCAACGATGATTTTTTCTGTGTACCCAGCAGCAAAATCATAGAATACAGTTCTACTTCAGGCACACTTGGTAGTCCCGTTACCATTGCACTTACAGAAAATGACCTCAACCGGTTAGCCTGTAACGAATTTTCGTCCTTCCGTTGTGCCGAAGGGACTGCTGACGATATTTACCAGTTGATGCTTACCCTGGACCGGCAGTTTATGGCCGGTATGGCTTATTACTCTGGCTTACGCAAAATGGGGGCAGGTATTATCAGGCTTGGGCCGGGGGTTCCTTCGTTGCAATGGGATACTATTATACGGCTTAAACCCACGGCCATTGTTGCAGTTCCCTCCTTCATTATAAAACTCATCCAATTTGCCAATGAGCACCAGATCGATGTGAATACAACTTCGGTAAAAAAAGCCATTTGCATTGGCGAAAATATTCGTAAAACCGACTTCTCTTTAAGTATTTTAGGTAAAAAAATTACCGATTCCTGGAATATTGCGTTGTACTCAACCTATGCCTCCACCGAAATGCAAACGGCCTTTACCGAGTGCGGCGAATTTAATGGAGGGCATAGCCAGCCCGAGCTTATCATACTCGAAATGCTGGATGAAAACGACCAGCCCGTTGAAGAAGGGCAGCCGGGTGAAGTGACCATTACCACCCTTGGTGTAGAAGGAATGCCTTTGCTCCGTTACAAGACCGGCGATCTCTGCCTGCATTTTAATGATCCTTGTGCCTGTGGCCGTACCAGCACCCGGCTCTCATCGGTGGTGGGGCGCAAAAAGCAAATGATCAAATACAAGGGAACAACTTTATACCCGCCCGCGCTTTTTGACATGCTCAACGAAATGGAAGATGTTTTGGATTTTGTGGCAGAAGTGTATTCGAACGAAATGGGCACGGATGAAGTGCTGCTCCACTTGTTACCCGTCAGTCTCAGTGATGAATGTGATAGGAAAATAAGGGCCAATTTACAGGCCCGGCTGCGGGTGAGTCCGCATGTAACCTACATCACCGCCCCCGAAATTCAGAAGATGCAAATGCCCGAAGCTGGGCGGAAATTGATTAAATTTATTGATAGGAGGTTGTGAGCTTAATACGTAATTTCCGGACCCTGCTGTGTCTTACTCTGTTCTATGGCAACCATAATCACCTCCATCAGTTCATCGTTGGTGGCGTCATAGTCAATTTGCAAAGGAGCTTTAAATTTTACTGAAAGCCGGGTGCCTTTCTTTTTTAATCGCAGCCCTTTCTTATCAAAAGCTTTATTGAACCCACCGATAACGATGGGAATCACAATGGGTCTGTTTTGTTTGATGAGCAGCACGGTCCCTTTTCTTCCAGGCGCAAAAGGTTTTGTAGTGCCCTGCGGAAAATTGATGACCCAGGCTTGTTTCAAAGCCCTGTCTATTTTCCGGGTGTCGGAGGGGTCCAGACCCTGGCGTCGTTCTGTACTGCCGGCGTTCCAGGCCCGCCTCACCGTAATAGCTCCGGCCAGTGCAAATAGCCGGGTTAGCCAGCTTTCGTTCATGGTTTCCGCCGCTGAAACGAAAAATACATTTGTAAATGGATTCAAGAGGTAATAGGGAATACCCAGCTTGTTTTTTTTTCGCCATTTTACAGCACAAAAAATATGGAGAAAAGCGATGACCTCTGCAAAATAGGTTTGGTGATTGCTAACAAACAACACTTTGTTCTTGGGCAGGTTTTTAAGATGCTCGGTACCTTCAATGTGTAGCTTATTGATCATATTGAGACCCGGGTACGAAAAAGACCCCACAATGGCATATACAATGGCCCTTACCAACCTGATTTTTTTCAATTTGTCGAAGAATGTACTCATAGGCTCTTGCTCCAAACACGGGTGAAACTAAAATAATCAACTGGGATTTACAAATAGCTGTTTTTAACTGAACTACTTCATTTCCCAGCTATATTATGGATAGTGAAAAGGTAGTTTTTCTCGCAGGATCTTTGGCGCATCGTGTAGTTTGATTATCTCCCTCACCCATTTAAAATTGACAGCGGCATTAAGTTTAGATGGCATAGTATCTTCGTAATAAAAAGTATACATACTACTGGTGCTGCCAACGTTTATAGTAAGGATATTGTTGATTACATGACAGGATCCGCATAACACGAATACACTTCAACCTGACTGTACTATTTGGTAAAACAGGCTGCCGCACAAAAAAAGGCGAACAAATATGGACGCCTCTTTTTGATGGATATGTCAGGACAGTTATTTTTTAATAAGCTTAGCGAGTCTTTTGCCCGACACAGCATAGCATTCTTTAATCCTGTCTCCGGTGGCGTAATCGTTACCGCTAAAAGTTCTGCCCGGTGCATTGCTGATAGAGATGACAGCTAATTTTTTAGACCTGTCTGCTGTTTCTACTATTGTAACTTCTGCATCTATTTCAGCATTTTTTTTAGAGATGTAAATGTTGTAGCCCGGCTCGGTGGAAGTGGTATGGAAAATAATGGTATATTTTGCTTTGGAGCTCACCGTCATGCCGCTTGTTTTTTCAAATAAGTCAATAAACATCGGCTCGAATTCCCGCTTCCTGTCAGAAATCCAGGACTTTACCCAGGTGTCTCCCCTTCCAGGCTCTTTGGTATTGTATTCAGCTTTTTTCTTATCCAGATAATCCTGCTCCTTATCAAATTTACCTACAGACATATTATCGTAAGTAAACTCAACATTTACCATTGTCTCATCTTTTAAGAATGCAAGGTCACCGTCTGTTACTTTTAGTCTTTGTGCATTTGCTAAAATAGAAAATGAAGTAATGGCCAAAATAGCTGAAAATTTAATGACTGGTTTCATGGTTTTTATTAATAGTTAAAGTTAAGATGACAATAATGAAAAGCCCGCAATCAAAAAACGTACTTTCCGCTTATTTAATAATGGTCAATCGTACTAGCTGTTAAACAAGGAAATTACTGGGTTTAGAAATTACAGCACCAGATCCGTTTGAATTTGCCAAAAAATACACGGGCCAATATTAGGGTAGAATCTCTATCCGGCAATAAAATTAGCAAGCAATTTTATTTTTCTAGTTCAGGGTAAACAGCATAGTTGAATAATCAAAGGTCCTGATTTTGATGTGCTTACGGGATCGTATGCGAACATATCATGACATGGGTTATTCAAAACCCATAAATTTGCGACTTTCTTCTATTTTTACCCTTTACCAATTATTTGTTTGAACCAGTAAATTAATCGGGCCCATGATACATGTTGGAGAAAGAATGCTTTCTTTAAATGATTTTTCAGATATTCTATTTAAAGATAAAGAGGTGGTCTTGGATACAGTGGCCGTTGAAAAAGTGGCTGTAAATTTTGAATTCCTGAAGAGTTTTTCATCTAACAAGCTTATTTACGGTATCAATACGGGTTTCGGCCCAATGGCACAATACAAAGTTAGCGAAGAGAACCTGCTGCAATTACAATACAATCTTATCCGGAGCCATAGTTCCGGCGGCGGCACACTCATGACGCCAATCCTTGTGAAAGCGGTGATGCTGGCACGGCTAAACAGCCTGATGCAGGCGTTTTCGGGCGTAAACACCGAAGTGGTGAACCTACTAGCCACCTTGATCAATAAAGACATTTATCCCTGCATTTTTGAGCATGGTGGCGTAGGCGCCAGCGGCGACCTTGTGCAACTGGCGCATCTGGGCCTTGTGTTGATCGGCGAGGGAGAAGTGATCTATGAAGGAGCCATCCATCCTACTATGGATATCTATAATAAACTGGGCGTAAAGCCACTTGCTATCCATATACGGGAAGGGCTTGCCATTCTGAACGGCACGTCTGCCATGACGGGTATAGGGATGGTCAACATCATCCAGGCACAAAAATTACTGGAGTGGTCCGTAGTGCTTTCAGCAATGATCAACGAAGTGGTCGAAGCGTTTGATGACCATTACTCGTATGAACTCAATATCGTAAAGCACCACAAAGGACAAAATAAAATTGCCGCACAGCTCCGGGATATTTTGAAAGATAGTAAAATGATCCGCAGCCGTTCCGAACATTTGTATAACCCCGACAATCTTAACCAGGAAGTTTTTGAAGATAAGGTGCAGGAATACTACTCACTGCGTTGTGTGACCCAGGTATTGGGCCCTATTTACGATACCATTTGCCAGGCTGAAAAGGTGGTGGTGGACGAGCTGAATTCGGTAAATGATAACCCGGTGATTGATCATGTGAACCAAAACATTTTTCACGGTGGAAATTTTCACGGCGATTATGTGTCGCTGGAAATGGACAAACTGAAAATTGCCATCACCAAACTTTCTATGCTTTCTGAAAGGCAACTAAATTACCTGCTCAACGAAAAACTGAACCAGAAATTCCCGCCGTTTGTAAACCTGGGCGTACTGGGTTTTAACTTCGGTATGCAGGGTATGCAGTTTACAGCTACCTCTACAGTGGCGGAAAATCAGACCTTATCCTTTCCTATGTATGTGCATAGCATTCCCAATAACAACGATAACCAGGATATTGTTAGCATGGGCTGTAATGCCGCTTTGATGACAAAAAAGGTGATTGATAATTCTTTTGAAGTGCTGACCATACAAATGATGACCGTTTTACAGGCAATAGACTACCTGGAATGCGTGCCCAGGTTGTCGTCCGAAACATTAAATGTCTATACTGAAATCAGGAAAATATTTCCTAAATTCATTGAAGATCAGCCAAAGTATAAAGACCTTGAAAGGATTAAAAAATATTTCGAAAAGTCGGACCCGGTAATTTCTTTTAAATTAGGAACCATTCCTGCATCATTTACTTCCTGATTCGGTAAGCACCAATGAACTGGGAAAATTAAAACGGCAGGTTGAAGGGCCGGTATACATATCATCAATTATAGAATAATGCGGATGGGCACAGGACCCAATCCGGCAGCAAAGAGGCACCAATAATGAAATTTGCATTAGTTACAGGCGGATCCAGGGGTATAGGAAGGGCAGTTTGCCTTGAGCTGGCAGATATGGGCTACAATATACTTATCAACTATAAATCGAACGAACCCGAAGCTAATCAAACACTTGCTCTGGTAAAGGAAAAAGGTGTTGACGGAGAAATCATCCGGTTTGATGTTTCTGACAGGGTACAGGTGCTGGCTGTTTTAGGTGCCTGGATGGAAGGCAACCCCGATAAAGTAATAGAGGTTTTGGTGAACAACGCCGGCATACGTGAAGACGCCCTAATGATGTGGATGAAAGATGAGCAATGGGACAGCGTGATCAACACCAGCCTCGGAGGTTTTTTCTTTGTAACAAGATTGGTGGTAACCAGTATGCTGATGAAGAAATATGGTCGCATCATCAATATTGTTTCACTTTCCGGATTAAAAGGATTACCCGGCCAAACCAATTATTCGGCGGCAAAAGCCGGCGTTATAGGTGCCACCAAGGCGCTGGCGCAGGAAATTGGCAGAAAAGGCATAACAGTTAATGCCGTCGCACCCGGGTTCATAAAGACCGATATGACGGGTGACCTGAATGAAAACGAATTAAGAGCATTGATCCCTTTAAAGCGTTTTGGTTTGCCCGAAGAAGTGGCCCACGCGGTAGGTTTCCTGGCCTCAAAGGAGGCCGCCTACATTACAGCAGAAGTGATTTCGGTTAATGGTGGGCTATATTCTTGATAGTTAACTGGTCGGTAGTAATTGGTCATTACCATTTTAATTGTAGTGCCACCAACACCCAATGACCAATGACCAATGACCCAATGACCAATGATTTAAAATTATGAACAGAGTTGTTATAACAGGCATGGGCATCTATTCCTGCATCGGTAAAAGCCTGGATGAGGTGCGCGACTCTTTGTATAAGGGCAAGTCGGGTATTATCCTGGATCCGGTGCGGAAGGAATATGGCTACAGGTCTGGTTTAACGGGCTTCGTAGAACGACCGGATTTAAAAAAACTATTGGATAGGCGGGCCAGGATTATGCTCCCCGAACAGGGAGAATATGCTTATATGGCTACCAACGAGGCCTTGCAAAATGCCGGGATTGACCCTGACTATATTGCCGCCAATGAAATAGGAATATTGTATGGCAATGACAGCTGCGGAAAATCCACCATTGAAGCAAACGATATTATCCGGGAAAAGAAAGATACCATGATGGTGGGCTCAGGAGCGGTTTTTCAGACGATGAACTCCACCGTAACAATGAACCTGGCCACTATTTTCAAGTTAAGGGGTATTAATTTTACCATCAGCGCAGCCTGTGCCAGCGGGTCGCATTCCATAGGACTTGGGTATCATTTTATTAAAACGGGTCTTCAGGATTGCATTATTTGTGGAGGTGCACAGGAGATCAATCATTTGTCAATGGGCACTTTTGATGCCTTGTCAGCATTTTCAATACACGAATCCACACCCCAAAAGGCTTCCCGGCCTTTTGATAGGGACCGTGATGGCCTGGTACCTAGCGGGGGAGCTGCCACGGTGATCCTCGAAAGCCTCGAATCTGCGCAAAAACGTGGCGCAACGATCTTAGGCGAAGTGGTGGCCTATGGCTTTTCTTCCAACGGCGCTCATATTTCTAACCCAACTGTAGATGGACCGGCAAGATCGTTGATCATGGCCTTGAAGGCTGCCGGGTTACAGCCTGCCGACATCGATTACATTAATGCGCATGCTACTTCCACCCCTGCCGGAGATGCCAGCGAAGCAAAGGCTATTCACGAAGTCTTTGGGCCGAAAAGTCCGTTTGTAAGTTCCACGAAATCTATGACCGGCCACGAGTGCTGGATGGCTGGCGCCAGCGAAATCGTTTATTCGATGCTGATGATGCAGCATTCTTTCCTGGCACCAAATATTAACTTTGACAACCCCGATGAGGATTCAGCAAAATTGAACATCGTCAAAACTGCCATGGAAAAAGATATAACCGTATTTTTGTCGAACTCTTTTGGATTTGGAGGAACCAACTCTTCGCTCATTATTAGAAAAATGCAATAACAGGCATACGTTTATGGAAAACAAAGATATTATAGCACGGATACACTCATTTCTCATTGAGGAGTTTGAAGTAGAACCAGAAAAAATTGTGCCCGATGCCAATTTAAAAGAAACACTCGGCTTAGACAGTCTCGATTATATTGACCTTGTTGTAGTAATAGAAAAAAACTTTGCTTTTAAAGTGAAACCTGAAGATTTTACTAGTATCACCACTTTCCGGGATTTTTGTGACTACGTAATATCAAGGGTCAATTCAAAAGAACTGGCATAATGTCTTTATGGCAAGGAAAATCTAAAGGAAATAAAGCGGGGTACCAGTTTTTTGTTTGGATACTACAGCACTTTGGGGTAGTACCGGCTTACTTTATCCTAAGATTTGTGGTCCTGTATTTTTTTTTGTTTTCTTTTAAAGCTTCCCGGCAAATTTATTCTGTATATCACCACCGGTTGGGGTATAGCCGTATGGCATCTATCCTGAAACTTTACCGGAATTATTTCCTGCTAGGCCAAAGTATTATTGACAAAGTAGTGGTGATGAGTGGTATCAAAAATAAGTTCACCTACAACTTTGACGGAGAAGAAAACCTTCGGACGATTACTGCCTTACAAAAAGGCGGCATCTTGCTGAGTGCCCATATTGGCAACTGGGATATAGCCGGGCATCTCTTAAAACGCCTGGACACTATTATCCACATCGTAATGTTTGATGGGGAACAGGAGCAGATAAAAGCCTATCTCGATACTATTACAGGCAAAAAAAGTATCAACATTATCTTTATTAAAAACGATTTGTCGCATATTTACGAGATTAGCGATGCCTTTAAGAACAATGAGCTGGTTTGTATGCACGCCGATCGTTTTTTAGAAGGTAACAAAACCCTTTCAACTGATTTCCTGGGTGAAACGGCGAGGTTCCCGATGGGGCCATTTATACTGGCAGCTACTTTTAAAGTGCCGGTTACTTATGTTTTTGCAGTGAAGGAAAGTCGGCTGCACTATCATTTTTTTGCCAGCACAATAAGGAACTACGACCATCTGGATAAGCCAGCCGTAATGCAGGAGATGCTCAGCGAGTTTGCAAATGAAATGGAGATCAAATTAAAAAAATACCCGGAGCAGTGGTTTAACTATTTCAATTTCTGGCAATGATATGATAACATCCAATCAAAATATCCTGTCGTTTATACCGCAAAGACCGCCATTTGTAATGGTGGACGAGATTATACACTCCGATGAAACCTGTACCCGTTCAAAATTTATGGTAAAGGCGGATAATATTTTTATTGAGGGAGGTTATTTGAAAGAGCCAGGCCTGGTCGAAAATATTGCACAAACGTCTGCCGCCCGGGCAGGGTATAATGCGCAAACGGAGAATCAACCGGTAAGGGTGGGTTATATCGGCGCCATTAGAAACCTGACGATAACCGGTTTCCCCAAAATCTACGACGAAATAATAACCGAAATTACAATAGAAAACCAGATTTTTGATGTATTACTGATCTCTGGAAAAGTTAGTTGTGGAGACCGGATTTTAGCCAGATGCGACATGAAAATTTTTATTCAAAACCAATAAATACACACAGTTATGAAACCTGTTATGAAGCTAAACCGGCTCTTTGCTGTTTTATTATTCAGCGGCATTTTTACTAGCTCATTTTCGCAAACATTGAAAGAATTTTTTAATGATAGCGAAGTGCCGCTTACCTACCTCGGAGTTGATTTTACAAAAGCAAAGTTGTTGACACAGGGGGATCCTGATGCTATACGGGACAAGCATTATACCGCCATCAACTATGTGGTAATAAACGAGCCCAAGAAATACGACATTAAAGGGGCGTTTCATAAATCTGTAGTAAATACCGACATTGCTGCCGTTAATGCCCGCAACGAAAAGGTGAACATCAATGAAATCCTCTCGACCAATTCTGCTGATTATAACCGGTTGAAAGAAAGCGATATCGCCGCCGTAGTAAAGGGTCTTGACATAACAGGTAAGCAGGGCGTTGGTTTATTGTTTGTAATGGAGGCCATGCGGAAAGTAGATAAGGATGCAGATGCG
The DNA here is from genome assembly GCA_039925965.1 of Chitinophagaceae bacterium. Taxonomy (GTDB): domain Bacteria; phylum Bacteroidota; class Bacteroidia; order Chitinophagales; family Chitinophagaceae; genus JAZKFT01. The sequence goes on along the minus strand of JBDSXW010000122.1, from coordinate 56,118 downwards.
GCTATCTGGGTAACATTGATTGATATGAAAACTAAGAAAGTACTGATGACAGAACGCATTGAAAAAAATGATGCCAGTGGCATTGGCTTTCGCAACTATTGGGCAGCAACTATCAGAAGGGTGATTGAAGCCATCGATAAGAAAAAATTTAAAGAATGGAGATCGAAATACGGTAGCTGATGATGAAACCAGAATTGACTAACCGTACTGAGGTCCGGGTTCGTTTTAATGAGGCCGATCCTTTGGGTATTGTTTGGCACGGCCACTATATCAGGTATTTTGAGGATGGCAGGGAAGCGTTTGGAAATACACATGGCCTGGGTTATCTCGAAGTCTTTAAACAGGGCTTCGTAATTCCCATTGTGAGTGTGCAATGTGATTTTAAACGTTCGTTGCGCTATGGCGACCGGGTAATTGTAGAAACAAAATATATCCCCACCGATGCGGCTAAACTTAAATTCACTTACCGCCTTTTTAATGCTGCTACCAATGAGTTGGTAGCCACGGGCTCATCTGTACAGGTTTTTTTAGATAAGGAAGAATCATTACTGCAATTAGCTAATCCCCCGTTTTTTGAAGCATGGAAAAAGAGACACAATCTGTTTTAAATAAAAAATAATGAAAGACGTTTTTATTGTTTCAGATAATATTGTATCTCCCCTTGGTATTACATCTGCCGAAAATTTTTCACAGGTATCTAAAATGGTTTCAGGAATACAAATGCATGAAAATGCGGTATTTTCTGAGCAGCCATTTTATGCGTCACTGTTTGATACTACCCAAAACCTTTTGCATGATCACGGTACGGAAGATGATACTTTGTACGAGCGATTGCTGATCACTTCTATTGCAGACGCTTTAAAAAACAGTGGTGTAGAACCGGGTGATAAAAAAACAATCCTGATTATTTCTTCTACCAAAGGGAATATAAGCCTGCTGGAGTCAGCGGCCATGAGTCCCGGATTAAAAAAGAGGATGACTTTACAACATTCGGCAAAACTGGTGGCTGATTTTTTTCAATTTGCCAACCCACCCATCGTCGTTTCCAATGCATGTATTTCTGGCCTTCTCGCAATTATTACAGCCATGCGCATGATACGAAACGGCCAGTACGAGCATGCGGTGGTTGCCGGTGCTGACGTTATTACAAAGTTTGTGCTTTCGGGCTTTCAATCTTTCCAGGCCATTAGTACTGATCGTTGTAAACCATTTGATGCCGCAAGAAACGGGATCAATCTGGGCGAAGGTGCCGGTACGGTTATCCTTTCATCCAATAAAAATTATTCGGATGGCGTAAAGGTTTCGGGTGGCTCGGTCACCAATGACGCAAACCATATTTCAGGTCCTTCCCGCACAGGCGAAGAACTAGGAAAGGCTATTCAAAATACCATGGAAGATGCGGGCCTGACGGCAAGCGATGTGGGGTTTATTTCAGCGCACGGAACGGCCACTATTTACAACGATGAAATGGAAGCAAAAGCAATTACGCTGGCTGGGTTACAATCCGTTCCGGTAAACAGTTTAAAGGGTTATTATGGTCATACCCTGGGCGCGGCCGGCCTCATCGAATCCATTATTTCCATTCATTCGTTGAAGCAAAATGTCGTTTTACCCACCTTAGGTTTTAGAGAAATGGGCGTATCAAAACCGCTCAGTCTCAGTAATAAATTACAAAACCTCCTATTAAACAACTGCATCAAAACAGCTTCTGGTTTTGGCGGCTGCAACGCCGCGATCGCAATAAGTAAACAATAATTTTTTAAGGATTTTTAATTCAACTTTTTTAATGGATTTTTTCAGGAAGGACAAAAGAACTGCATTTGAAGCAAAGGAAATGGCCCAATGGATCGCATTTGGACCAGTTATTTTCCAGGTGGCGAGGGTTCTTAGAGATACGGGCATATTAGAAGTAATTGAACAAACTGGTTCAACGGGCTTGGCCATTACGGAGATTGCGGAAAAAGTAAAACTGCCCTTGTATGGTGTCAGGGTGCTGTTGGAGTCAGGGTTGGGTCTTGGCCTGGTACTGGTGAACGACAAGAAGTACACGTTGGGCAAAACAGGCCATTTTATTTTGCACGACCCCCTTACTATCACCAATATGAATTTTGTCCACGATGTAAATTATAAAGGCCTTTTTTACCTGGATGAAAGCATTGCTGCAGGAAAGCCTGTTGGTCTAAAGGAGTTTGGCGAATGGCAAACAATTTACGAAGGGCTATCCCAATTGCCAGAACATGTACAAAAAAGCTGGTTCGCTTTTGATCATTTTTTCTCTGATAACGCCTTTCCGTTGGTCATGAAGAGGGTATACCAGGAGGGCGTAAAAAGGTTACTGGATATTGGAGGCAATACCGGTAAATGGGCCATCGCATCGGCTGGTTATTCACCCGATATCCATATTACCATCATGGATTTGCCGGGACAGTTAAACGTGGCAAAAACCAGGGTAGAACAATTGGGTTTAACTGACAGCATTTCTTTTTTACCGATAAATATCCTGGACGAAGCCGTGAAATTTCCCAAAGGTTTTGATGTGATCTGGATGAGCCAGTTCCTGGATTGTTTTTCAGAAGCTGAGATTGTTTCTATCTTAAAAAGGTGCTATGAAGCCCTGGATGAGTATGGCCAGGTAATTATTCTGGAGCCTTTCTGGGACCGGCAGAAATTTGAAATTGCGGCCTTCTGTTTGCAACAGACTTCTGTTTATTTTACAGCCCTTGCCAATGGTAACAGCCAGATGTATAGCGCCGAAACTTTCCTGCAATGCATTGATGATGCAGGTTTTGAAATTGTAGAACAAACCGACCATATAGGTCTCAGCCAGACTTTACTGAAGTGTAAAAAAAGAAAAAATTGAATTGATGCCAAGAGTCAGGAAACAGACAAACAGGTAAAATACAATAGCCGGTAAAAATACCTAAGTTTGAAAACCTGGGCACTTCAAGATAAATAAACGAAAGGACGAAACACTTCACCAAACTTAATTTAGACTAACCCCAATAATTAAATTTACCGAATGCAAATAGAAAAAGTAGATGTACTGGTAATTGGTGCAGGCCCTTCCGGAACCGTTGCTGCATCTATCATTAATAAAGCCGGCTTTAAAGTTAAGATCGTGGAAAAAATGAAATTTCCCCGTTTTGTAATTGGCGAGAGTCTGTTACCGCGGTGCATGGAAGCGCTCACCGAAGCCGGTTTTGTAGAAGCCGTTAAAGAAAAAAAATTCCAGGAAAAGTTCGGTGCCAAGTTTGTAAAAAACGGAAAGATCTGCGATTACCTTTTTGCTGACCAGTTTACTGCCGGCTGGAACTGGACCTGGCAGGTGCCAAGAGCTGAATTTGACAAAACCCTTGCCGACACTGTGGAAAAAATGGGGGTGCCGTTGAGCTACGAAACAACAGTAACCGGTATTGAATTCAATGGTACAGATTCCATTACCACTGTAGAAGATTCCGATGGAAGACAATCACAAATAGAAGCCCGGTTTATTGTGGATGGCAGCGGTTATGGTCGTGTGATACCTAACCTGTTTGGACTTGGAAAACCTTCTAACCTTCCGCCGCGTAAAACATTGTTTGCCCATTATATCGATCCCAACAGGTCGATGGATGAGGAACCCAACAGGATTACGATTATTGTTCATCAAAAGGGAATATGGATCTGGGTGATACCCTTCAGCAATGGAAATACTTCCGTTGGATTTGTGGGCGACCCTTCATTCTTTCAGGAGCTGGGAGGAACCAATGAGGATAAGTTAAGGGCTTTGATCGCTACAGAACCTTACCTGGCCGAGCGGCTAAAAGATGCTGAAATGGTTTTTGAACCAAAGGTGTTGGAATCATGGTCTTCCACTTCCTCTATTTTTTATGGAGACGGCTATGTCCTTACCGGCAATGTGACCGAATTTCTCGACCCGGTTTTTTCATCCGGCGTTACGCTCGCCACCGTGAGCAGTCAGATGGCAGCTCATTTGGTGATCCGTAAGTTGAAAGGCGAAACAATCGATTGGGAAAGGGAATACACAGAACCCATGATGCAGGGTGTAAACACGTTCCGTTCCTACGTAATGGCCTGGTACGAGGGTACTTTAGATACGATTTTTTTTGCCGATAACCAGGTGGCGGAAACCAAGAGTATGATCTGCTCGGTGCTGGCCGGCTATGTTTGGGATACCACGAATCCGTTTGTAAAAAATCACGCAACCGCCTTGCATAAACTGGCACGGACCATCAAACTGCGGGATTCCATTACGACTTAAAACTGCTCCCGATACATTTGAAAGATTTGTCTCAAATATTCATTACTGCAAGCTGTACCATCAGCCATCATGCTGTTTATAAAAATGAGATGGTGGTTTTTGAAAAAAGCGACGGAAGCCTCACAGATTTTCTGATTGCTGCGTACCGGCATTTCGAAATACAATATCCAAAGTTTTACAAAATGGACAGCCTGAGTAAACTAGGCTGGCTGGCTGCGGAGGTTTTGCTAAAGAAAAGTTTTAATGCAGGTGAATATGAACCTGGTGCGGTAGGAGTAGTATTTGCAAATGCCAGTTCCAGCCTGGATACTGATATAAAATATTTCGAAACCGCCAGGGATATTGCCAGTCCAGCCCTTTTTGTGTACACCCTGCCCAATATCGTCATTGGCGAAATTTGCATCAGGCATGGATTCAAAGGTGAAAATGCCTTTTTTATTTTTGACGCGTTTGATGCGGGTTTTATGGAACAATATGTAGCCAACCTGATCAACTGCAATATATTGCAGGCCTGCATTTGCGGTTGGGTGGAAATATTGGATGATCAATATAAAACCGTCTTATTTTTGGTTGAAAAGGACAAATCCGACCAGGGCAGCCTGTTTACAAAAGCGCATATAAATAACATATACCAGTTAGAAAATGGATAAATTAATGTCGGATCTGAAATCACAGATCATAGCCCAGTTGAATTTGCAGGATATGAAACCGGAAGATATCGGAGATGATCAGCCACTTTTTGTAGAAGGTCTGGGCCTGGATTCTATTGATGCATTGGAGCTGATTGTTTTGCTGCAACAACAATATAAAATCAAACTTTCCAATGCCGACGATGGCCCGAAAGTGTTTCGTTCTGTGAGAACGATGGCCGATTATATCATTGCCCATCAATCCAGCAATGCATAAACAATGAGTCAAACCGTTTTTGTGGCCGGCACAGGTATTATTTCAGCGATAGGTAATAATGTCGCCGAATGTCTTGATGCCCTGGAAAACGGCCGGGCCGGCATCGGCCATATGCATTATTTTGATTCACTGCACCGGGAAAAAATACCCGTGGCGGAAGTAAAACAAGACAATGAAGGCCTGGCAAAATTTGCCGGATTACCTGGTACAAAAAGCCGAACGGCATTGTTGAGTTTGATTGCGGCAAAAGAAGCGCTGAATGATGCCGGTATTGAAAATCTGGGTTCACTGCGTACCGGTTTTATTTCGGCCAATTCGGTTGGCGGAATGGATAAAACCGAAAAATTTTTCACGGAATTTCTTGCTGATAACAGTAAAGGAAGACTGCGGGACGTCGTTCACCACGAATGTGGCAGCGTTACGGAACTGGTGGCAGATAAGTTGGGCATTACGGATTATGTGACTACCATCAGCACGGCCTGTTCATCGTCGGCCAACGCAATTTTTTTTGGGGCAAGGCTGATCAAAAACAATATCCTCGACGTGGTGGTGGCTGGCGGTACTGATGCCCTAACGAAATTTACACTTAACGGTTTTAATACATTGATGATTCTGGACGAACAGTTCTGCCAGCCTTTTGATGAAAACCGACGCGGTCTTAACCTTGGTGAAGGTGCCGGTTATGTGGTACTGGTGTCGGAAGAAGTAGCAGCTTCTTTGCAAAAAAAGCCGGGGGTTCATTTGAGTGGCTACTGCAATGCCAATGATGCCTACCATCAAACAGCTTCTTCCCCTGATGGAACAGGTTCATTCCTGGCCATGAGCGGGGCGCTTAAAAAAAGCGGCCTGCAGCCGGGGGATATTGACTATATTAACCTGCATGGAACGGGCACCCAGAACAACGATATTGCCGAAGGAACCGCCATCAAACGTTTATTCGATCCACACTTTCCAAAAATGAGTTCTACCAAGGCCTTCACCGGTCATACATTGGGGGCAAGCGGTGGCATAGAAGCTGTGTTCTCCGTGTTGTCTTTGCAGCATGGTTTCATTTATCCCAATCTGCGCCTGCAAACGCCCATGAAAGAACTGCCATTCACGCCAGAAACCGGTTTCATAAAAAATGCTGCGGTGAAGCATGTGCTTTCAAATTCCTTTGGGTTTGGGGGGAATTGTACGTCATTAATTTTTTCTAAAGTATAAGTGCTGATGTACATACGCGCTACCGGAAATATTTCCCCGCAAAAGACCTTTGGTCATGTTCCGTTTTTAGCGGATCCTGTGGCGTATGCCGGTAACCGCCTCGCCTGTGTGGAGCCGGATTACAAAAATTTCATCGACGTAAAACTGATCAGGCGAATGAGCCGCATCATACGCATGGGAGTGGCGGCGGCAATGGAATGTTTACAGGAAGCTGAACTTACTATGCCCGACGCAATAGTTACCGGCACTGCCTACGGTTGCCTGGAAGATACCGGTTTGTTTATGACAAAAATGGTGGAGTACAACGAAGAATTGCTGACCCCAACTGCATTTATACAATCTACCCACAATACCATCGGTGCACAAATTGGGTTGATACTTCAATGTAATAATTACAACAATGCCTTTGTACATCGGGGGTTTTCTTTTGAAAGTGCCCTGCTGGATGGCTTGATGTTATTGCAGGAAAAAGAAGCGGCAACAGTACTGGTGGGTGCCATCGACGAGATCACCCATTTTAGCCATGCGATATTAACCAGGATGGGTTTGTATAAGCAGGGGCCTGTATCCAGCCTGGATATTTTTAAATCAAAAACAAAAGGAACCATTGCCGGAGAAGGTGCTGCTTTCTTCTTGCTGGCCGATGCACCATCAGGCAACGATTATGCAAAACTGGACGGTTTAAAAACCTTTTATAAGCCTAAGGATATACAAGAAATTGAAGAGCATATTTCCGCATTCCTCACTGCACATGGCATAAATTCCAACGACATTGATTTGGTCATCACGGGCCGCAATGGCGATGCTCATTCTGACGGACTTTTTGACCAGTTAGAACAAGATGTTTTTAGTAAAAACTTTATCGTCGATTATAAAAACCTCTGCGGTGAATATCCCACTTCCACGGCATTTGCCTTGTGGATGGCAGCTAATATTCTCAGGACAGGGGAAGTGCCTACATCCTTGTCTTGCACCGGATCATCTGAAAATACGATTAAACGGGTGTTGATTTACAACCATTACCAACATATCCATCACTCTTTATTTTTGGTCTCGGCATGTTAACCTTCAGGAACACCAATATCTTTTTTATTAGCCTGCTCGTGGTGTTGATAGCGGTACATATAAAATTAGGATTGCCGGTGTATGTCTATCCTTTTTTGTTTGTGGTTTATTCGATCATCGTCTTTTATGGCTGTTGTTATGTTGGGTCTGATTTTTTCATAAAAATTGTTTGCTCCGCCCAAACCACTAAGAAAGAAATTGCCATCAGTTTTGATGACGGCCCTGCAGCAAATTATACGCCTGAAATCCTGCAGACGCTTAAGCAGGAAGGTGTGAAGGCTACTTTTTTTTGTATCGGTAACCGCATTGCGGGTCATGAGCTGGTGGTGCAACAGTTAATACACGAAGGCCATATCATTGGCAACCATAGCAATACCCACCATTTTTGGTTCGATATGTTTTCTTCCAAAAAAATGCTGGCCGATATGCATCAAATGGACATTGAAATGGAACGGGTTACCGGCCTGCGGCCAAAATTATTCCGACCGCCGTATGGTGTTACTAATCCGAATCTCAAAAAGGCGATCATCAATGGCGGGTATACGCCTGTTGGGTGGAGTGTACGATCAATGGACACAGTGATAAAAGATGAAAAAAAAATGTTCGAAAATATCATCGAAGCGATAAACCCAGGCGCCGTTTTTCTTTTTCATGACACCATGGAAATCACAGTAAAGTTGCTTCCGCTATTTATACAAGAGGTTAAAAAACAGGGATATCAAATAGTGCCCCTGCATAAATTGTTACATTTGCAGCCTTATGCGTAAACTCATTGTATTATTGTTGATAGTGGCCGGAGGGCTTTCTGCAAATGCCCAATACCCCGGCTATTCTCCGGTGACCAACCTGGCAAAATTCAAGGCAGATTTCTCTGTAGCCACTCAAAAAGTATTGACCATCACAAGCGATTTTGTTCAGGAAAAAAACCTGAGTATGTTGTCAGAAAAAATAGTCTCGAAAGGTAAATTCTGGTTTAAAAAGGAAAGCCAGGTGCGGATGGAATACAACCATCCCTTTCAATACCTGATGATCATAAACAAAGACAAGATATTTGTAAAAGATGGACAAAAAGAAAACAAGCTGTCTACAAAATCGAACAAACTATTCCAGCAGATCAATAAGATCATGATCGACTGTATGCAGGGAACTGCCTTTAGTAATACCGACTTTAAAACAAGGGTTTTTGAAAATAAGAATAGTTCGATTGTGGAACTGACACCGGTGACTAAAGGCATGAAAGAAATGTTCAAATCTATCAACGTAATTGTAGACAAAAGCGATTTCTCTGTCAGCAGCCTTGAAATGCAGGAACTCTCCGGCGATAATACCCTTATCCGTTTTACCAACAAAGAACTCAATGCTTCGATTCCGGACGCTTTATTTACTATTAAGTAGTTGCCTTCTGATCTTGTGTGGCTGCACCCCGCTGCATAAGCAAATGACGGTGGCCACAGGCCATGTGGCAAATTTAGAAAAATTCAAACCCCGGTTTGGAACTGCACTTTACAACACACAGGTAGACGTGGTAGGCAATCATTTAAGTGGCCTATTGCTGATTAAAAAAATGCCCGACAGTAGCCTGCGGATGGTGTTTTCGAACGAGATGGGATTTAAGTTTTTCGATTTTGAATTTTCGCCGGAAGGGAATTTCAAAGTGTATTCAGTCATTAAACAGATGAATAAAAAAGCAGTTTTAAAAACACTCCAGAAAAACTTTGAATTGGTATTGATGGAAAGACTGGATACTGCCCGGGTGTCCGTGTATTCAAAGGATGGGCTGCTGTATTATGTCTTCCCGCAAACAAAAGGTTTTTATTACTATATAACCGATAGTTCAGGAAGCGAACTGCTACGCATGGAACGGGCTTCCAATCAAAAAGTGGTGGTGGAAGCCGTTATGCAGCATTATAAAAACGGTATACCTGATACCATTGGCATTTCTCACAACGGGTTCCAATTCACCATTGCATTAAAACGCCTGGAAAGATGATGTTACTGAATAATTTTTTCACGATCAACAATGTAACAACTGTTGCTTTTGAAGTAAAGGCGGAGTTGGTCATTGATGCCACCCATAAAATATTTGAAGGACATTTCCCCGGCCAGCCAGTGGTACCCGGTGTTTGTATGATGCAGATAGTAAAAGAAGTACTGGAACAGGTTACAGGTCAAAATACAAATCTTAGTAATGCCCAGGAGATGAAGTTCCTGGCCGTGATCAACCCGCAAATACATAATACGATACAGCTTTCACTAAAATATTCGGTGGGTGAAAATAGCGCCTTTAATGTTTCGGCGATGCTATTCACTGAAGGCTTTACCCATTTTAAATTTAAAGGCGTGTTTGGTATTGATCGGGTCTTTGTTATTGAAAAATAAGCAATATCAGCCCGCAGGTATTCATCTCTACCCCGATGGATAAACTGTCTTCGCACCTTTGCCTGGCCATCCTGCCGGCGATGGGGCGTTTCCAAAATTGGATGCACTTGCTGCCGAAGCACCCTCCAAATCTGGTCCACACATGCAATACGTTCAATATTTCGATTTGGGTGTAAGCCGACTATGAAGAGAAACAGCGGCAGTAATCTCCTGATGGTGCTGCTATTGTTAAAACAGTACCTTCAACATTAGTTATGAGTGATTACGACAGCATTATCATAGGTTCAGGAGCAGGTGGTTTATCTGCCGCATTATGTCTTGCCAGGGCGGGACAAAAGGTCCTGGTTGTTGAGCAGCATTATGTGCCAGGAGGGTGGTGCCATAGCTTTTATTTGGAAGGTCATCGGTTTAGCCCGGGTGTCCATTATATCGGCCTGGTCGATAAAGGCCAATCCACCAGCAATCTGTATGAAGGACTAGGCATTGCTAACGACCTGGTTTTTTTCAGAATGAACCACAATGCTTATGAGCACTGCTGGATAGGCGATGAGCACATTGACATGCCTGCCGGGGCAGACCAGCTCTTTACCGCTCTTTCTGAACGGTTTCCAAAAGAAAAAAAAGGTTTGCGGAAATACCTGGAACTGGTGCAAAATGTAAGCAGGCAATTACACCTGATTCCAAAGATGAGCGGATTTTGGGACAATGTAACCATACCTTATCGCACCCGTCACTTAGGCAAGTATGCATTATTTAGTTTAAAGCGGGTAGTTGGATGGCATATCAAAGATCCACTGCTGCAAAAAGTTATTAATATTCAATGTGGTGACCACGGGCTGTCACCATCCAAAGCCAGTTTTCCCTACCATTGCGCATTGATGGATCATTATTTCCAGGGTGGTTTTTACCCCATGGGTGGGGGTGCTGCTATTGTAAAAGCCATGACAAAGGGTATCAAAAAGTACAGTGGTGAAGTAAGAACCGGACTTGGTGTGGCCCGTATTTTATTGGAGGGTGGTGCTGGTAAAAATAAACGGAATGCAGTAGGGGTGGAGCTTCAGAATGGCGAAAAGATCACCGCAAAGCGGGTGATTTCTAATACCGACCCAGCAGCTACGTATAAGATGGTAGGCCATGAAAACCTAAGCAAAAAACTGCTGTCAAAATTGGCCAGAACACGGTATTCTTTAACCTCGCTCATGTTTTTTATGATCGTGGATATGGATGTGCGGAAGGCCGGCCTGGATTCAGGAAATATATGGTTGATGCCCAACCGGGATATGGATGAAGTGTATGCCGCACTCAGCGGCGAAGATATTTTGGCGTCGGACGAATTTTCATCGCTTTTTATCAGTTGCTCCTCACTTAAAGATCCCTCTAGTTACGACGGGCGGCACCATACTTTAGAGGTAGTAACATTTATCGATTATGACTCCTTTAAGGCGCATCTGCCGGAAGGTGAAGGTTATACCGAGGCATACAAAGACTTGAAAGAGCGCCTTTGCGAAAAGCTGGTTAACACGATGGAAAAAGTAGTGCCAGGTATCCGCCAAAACATGGTAAACCTGGATATGGGTACGCCCATGACTAACGAACACTATATCAAATCTACTAAGGGTAATGTGTACGGTACCGAAAAAGGCTTTTTTCAAACTGGTCCATTTTCTTTTACTGCCCAATCAGAAATTGGTAACCTGTATATGTGCGGTGCGAGCATTATGAGCCATGGAGTTGCCGGTGCCAGTTGGTCAGGTGTAAAAACCGCCGCTAAAATTCTTAATTGCACCGAAGACGACCTGGTACAGCCCGACCCTACTCAGGAAGTGCGTATTTACGATGCTGAGGATAGCACTCAATGGCCGGAATGGCTCCATAAAAAAATGGCCGGTAAAAAGAGGCGGGCGGCGGTTAAGTCGGAATTGAAACAAGCATAAAACTGTGCTGTGCCCCCTTAAAATTGTTATAAATGAGTATGTTTTTATATAGCGTTTTAGTTGCTCTTTTAACCATATGATCCGGAATCGTTTGTTTTTGCAGAATATGGCAACAGAGCCAAAGCCCCATGGCCACTGCAGTTGGGTATTCCCCGCTCATATGTTTAAAACGGGCTATTGCGACATGCTCATCGATTATAGATTCGCAGGCAGTATAATATTTAAGTAGGCGGTTGTCTCCATTTTCGCCGGACAGCAGGAGATCGATAACTTCACCTGCTGGTAAATAGTTCCTTAAAAAATCCTGTAATTTTTCTTTTACGGCGATTGGATCCTCGCTATGCAACGTATCAACACCAACCAGTTTTGCCAGGGAACCATTTTGATCTCCATTGATCAAAAACATAGTTGCCCCTTCGCCAGGAACGCAACCCGGTGAGTCGGTTTGGTAGAGCAGGTGGGCACTTAACGGTTCTTTTTTATACAAATCATCCTTTTCTTCAAAAACGTAATTGTATAACGAAATGTCGTCAACAGCTCCCAGTAAATAACTATTCCCAGGGTTTTCTTCGAGCAACATCACTACATCCATTACGGCAAATTCAAATGCAAGGCCCAAATGTAAATGGGTGATATTATAGCCATGATTACCAGTTAACAGGCCTATCTGGGCAGCAATGGCGTTGGGTGTACTTTGTACAAAGTTTATGGGCGTCAGCAGGCCTTCATCATATTCAATGATCTGGTTTAGAAATTTCACACAATCTTCCTTTCCGCCATTCGCCGTTGCCATGATTATGCCATTTGGCGCAGCCTTGTTTTGCAGCGTCTGCATAGCAGCACCAACACCCATGCGCACTGCTTTACCCATTCTTCTCAATACACCTGGCGGGATGCCATTGTAACCAGGTTCAATGGCCAAAAGTCTTTGGTCGGAATAGACATTCAATTCGTCCAGGTTTATATCCCTGAAACTTTGTTGTGGCGATATGCAGGATGTTTGATGGATGTAAAACATGCGTTAGGCTTTGGAAAAAATAAGTGATGAACAATTACCGCCAAAACCAAAAGAGTTAGACATGACATGTGTTAACGTTGCTTTTTTGTAAAAAGGAATGGGTTGTAGTTCCAGGCCAGAAATGGGCGTTTTAAAATGAAGTCCCGGGTACAACTCCTGTTCAGAGAGATTTAAAATACAATACACTGCTTCGATAGCGCCTGCGGCACCAAGTGTATGGCCAATATTAGCCTTGGTAGAATTAAATGAGGGTACTTTATTAAACAGCCGCATCATGGCGACACTTTCTACCTGGTCGTTATTTTCAGTGCCGGTGCCATGGGCATTAATAAAATCTATTGCGCCAGCACCTAATTTAGCAACTGTGAGGGCTGACTCCATCGCTGTGTATGGGCCCTCCCCATTTTCAGACAAAGAGGAAGCATGAAAGGCATCATTGGAATTGGCATAGCCACTCAATGCCGCATATATTTTTTTATCGGCTACCTCGCTTTCTTTTTCCAATACAAGAAACGCTGCGCCTTCGCCCAAATTCAACCCTTTACGGTCCGCATCAAATGGCGTGCAGATCTCCGGGGATAAAATGTGCAACGCATTGAACCCGTTGATAGTAAATTTTGCAAGGCTGTCAAAGCCGCCTACAATGGCCCTTTTAACCTTCCCGCTTTTTATAAGCCTTGCCCCGTACATAATGGCATTGGCAGATGACGAACAAGCTGTGTTAATGGTATTAACCGGGCCGTTGATTGCATACCTTTTTTGCAGGTACATACAAGTAGCACTATAATCGTACGAAGAAAGGTATTCCGAACCCGGACCACCTTTTTTGGAATCATAGTACATCTCATCAGTAAGGCACATGCCACCAACCGTGCTGGCACCAATCAATGCGGTATCAGTAGCTATTTGTGCGATGGAGAGATAGCTATTGGTAATCGCTTCCTTAAACGCATAAAGCGCCAGTAAACTGGTACGGGTAACTCCCGGTTCGTAAGCATCAAGTTGTTCCTGCAATGCATGGTTGGGTATTCTTATTTCCCCTACCGGAAGGATACCTGCAAATTTCGACGGGAAGGTTTCTAAGCGACCAATTCCGCATTTTCCTTCCATAAGCGCTACCCGGTTTTCAGCTACAGTATTTCCTATAGCGCTGATAACACCCATCCCTGTTACAACGATCCTGTCCAATAAAGTTGGTTTTATTTTGTGCGGTGTTTCTCAATGTAATCGGCCATGGTATTAATGTCCACCAGTATCTTGCGACCTTCTTTCGGGTCTTTTATCACCACGTCGTATTCCCGGTTTAGCAATACGATTAACTCAATAGAGTCGATAGAATCCAGTCCAAGACCTTCGCCAAATAATGGTTCATCGTCTTTGATATCTTCAGGATTTACCGATAGCAGGTTGAGGAATTCTACTATTTGTTTTTTTAACTGCTGTTTTAATTGCGCTGTCTCCATGGTAAGTAATTCAAATCAGATTTTTTCTTTTTAAACCGAGTAATGCAATTAACTGAAATAATATAGTAATACCCAATAAAGGCAAGATATTCAATAAAATATCCTTGAACTTACCACCTTCAAGAAACAGGCCATAGTAGGCTTCGAGACACCAATGCAAAGGTGATAGTTTTATTACCTGCTGAAAAGATGCAGGCATGGCAAAACTTGGAACCAGCAAGCCACCGATGGCGGCCAGTAACACAATTGAAACTGCCCCTATTCCGTTCGCCTGTTCCTGCGTTTGTGCAAAGACCCCAACACATATGGCAAAACTTACCGCACACCATCCACAGATAAATGACACAATAAAAAGCCCAAAGAGATCAGATGGTAAATTTAGTTTTGGCAATCCCAGGTAAGGAAACAGCCAGATACCAATGGCAAAAATAAACGCCGCCTGGGCCAGTGTTACCAGCAGGTAAGTTATTTGTTTGCTCAGCAGTGCGAGCAAATAGTTGGTAGGCAAGGTCTTTAACCGGATAAAACTGCCATTCAATTTTTCCCGCACTACACTACTTCCCAGGGATATCACCACAAAGAACATGGCAAAAATGGTCCAGGCCGGGATATTGTGCTGGGTGGCGTTGGGTATGGTTTTGTTGCCATCTCTTGAAATCGGTATTTCGTTGATGGCTACCTGGTTATTCATGATCTCATTTTCCAGGGTATCTGTTATCTCTTCTTCATTTAAGGAAAAGTAGATGCTTTTAAGCACCTGTTTACTTTGCACCATTTGTAGCGTGCTGCGTAAGGCACCCTGAATGGATTGCCTGAAAGCTTCCTGCAATACCGGGTGATACAACAGGCTAATCGGTTGGATGCTGTCTGTTTCGTGGCGTTTTACGGTGTCAGTTTGAAGCCCGAAATTATTCAACGCCTTGGTTGCGGTGGCTTTTGCCTTTGCTACCACTTTTTCACTAAAATCTTTTGGTATGATGATCGCAATAAGTGCATCTTTTTTATGCATCCGCTCCGCGATCTCTTTTTCTGATTGATTGCCCGGCACTTTCTTTACCTCGAACATGCCCACTTTTTCAATGGCTTGTACCAGTTGCCGGCTGCACTGGCCAGTATCCCGGTTGCATAAAATAAGTGGTACTTTGTTTTTGTTTACCAGTTCGAAAGTGCTGTTTTGCGTAGCGGTGATCACAATGGCTAAAACGATCGGCATGGCAAACATAAAAATCAGACCCACTTTATCACGGGTCAAAATCTGCAGGTCTTTCATGATGGTGGCCCGAAGTTTATACATTGCTGTCCCTGTAATTTTTACCGGTTAATTGTATGAACAAACCTTCCAGGCCTTCTTCGCTATGATCGGCCAGTAACTGGCTTAAGAAATCATGTACCAGAATTTTGCCGCCGTCTATCATGGCAACGCGGTCGCAGAGATCTTCTGCTTCGCTTAGTTGGTGCGAAGTATAAATAAGCGTGGTGCCGTTAGAATTCAATGTTTTGAGGTAACTAATGATGGCTTGCCGGGTATGCACATCCACACCTACCGTAGGTTCATCTAAAAATAAAATGCGTGGCGTATGGATGACCCCAATCGCCAGGTTCACCCGGCGTTTCATGCCTCCTGAAAACTTTTGTACTTGTTTGTTGCGGACATCGGCGAGGCCGAGTACTTCCAGCAGTTCTACAGATTTTGTTTTAATGGCTTTCTTATCCATGCCCGACCAGGCACCAAAAAAGTTGAGGTTCTCTACCGGGCTTAATTCCTGGTAAAAAGAAAAATCCTGAGGTACAAAACCAAAGTATTTGCTGATGGATTTTCGGTCGCCTTTCACTTCCTGACCAAAGAGCCGGATATTTCCCTGCTGATAATTGAGCAGCCCGGTCATGCAGTTCATCAACGTGGTTTTGCCGGCACCATTAGGACCAAACAATCCAAAGCGTTCGCCTTCGGCTACTTCCAGGTGCAGGTGGTTGATGCTATTGACAGACTGGCCGGGATACCTGAATCCAAGGTCCCTTATGCTCACAGCCGCATGGGTCATCAATGCCATTTTATTTTAGACAAAGCCTTGAAAGCCGTTTTTTCTATTTCTGAAATTTCAATCAGGTAATCGCCCATGGTATTAAAATCGGCCTGGGTACCAATCCGTCCCTTGTAAATGCCCGCTGCTTGTACCGCAGCATTGCGCCATGTATCGCCGGCCTGTGTAAATATTTTGGATATCTCCAGCAATTCATCTTTTGGCTGAAACGCATGGGCCTGTTGCAGGAATGCGGCATAAATGTACCTGAATCCGCCTCCTCCTGTGCCAATTTCCTCCTGCATGCGCACCAATTGCGCCAGGTACAGTCCTGCTATCTGCTGACCTAATTTATCACGCCATTTTTTTATTTTGTTACCGGTTGCCGCAATGCCTTTGACCCCAGCAATACTTCCCGGTATCCGGATCATATGGTTCACATTTCTTTTAATGCCGGTTTCGATGGCTTTGGCTATTTGTTGGTCGGTAACGATCTTTTGTTCTTTGGCATAATAGATTTGTCCTCTTGGTGCCAACGCTCCTTTGGCAAAGCGCACCCTTTCCAGTTCGTAACTGGATAAAGAGGTAACTGTTTCCATTACCGGATCGCTGATCAGGTAGCGGTCATCTTCTTTGCCATATACAATAATGTTGTGGGCATTAAAATGAAACCGATATTCTTTTGGAAAATAAGTAAGGTAATAAACACCCACCTGGCAGCCCACAGGCTGGCCGGCTGCAAGACATTCCTGTAAATATTTTTCAGCTGATTCTTTGGAACTGAATTTCTTTCTTACTACCGGGATGTTCAGCGAGTTACAGGTCCTCTTAAAAATAAGCCCGGGCATGGTGCGGAACGCGATGGCAGGACCTTTGTTTATTTTTAGAAATGGTACATACACAAAGAACAATCCTGAACCGATGCCAAATGCAAGTGGTTCGGTTATTTTATCTACGCCAATGGTTCTCAGTAAATTTGTGGTCACACCATTTTCGCAGTGAGCGGCCTGCAAATGTTCAAATTCATGCTTCATTTACGGTCATGGTTTTAAGTTCTTCCACAGTTATATTAAAAGCCTCCGCGTATTGCTGTAATTTTTTTTCTGATAATTTTTTAAAAGCACCGGCTTTTAAATGTTGCTTGATGTTCCATTTCCAAAAGCCAGTGTAGGCCGCTAAAATGCCTAAGTCCATCAGTCTTAGTTCCATAAAAAAGAGGATGGGGCTGGCTTCATTGCTCAGTACCTTTTGCCGGGCATTTTCTATTCGTTGTTCAATGTCCTGCCAGGCCAGATCCAGGGCGGTAGTTTTTACCTGCCAGCCGCTACTGAGTTCTGTTTTATAGTTGCCGGAATCATCCACGGCATACACCATCTCTTTTGTGAGTTTGTTGAGGGCACCAATGTCCTGGGGGATATCTTCTGTTTTCATATTACAATTATTTAACGGGGATCTGCCACGAAGTCACAAGTGTTCAAAGTTTTTACAAAGAAAAACAATAGAAATCATTCTTAGTATTTGTCTTGCAATTCCTTATTTATGATGCTTTTTATTAGCCCGTTGGGCTTTTATAGTATCTCAAAAAGTAATCAATCACCTTCTGCTTTCTTCCGGGTTCGGAATTTTTTCAAAAAAGAACTTTTAGTAAAAAGCAATCATTCATCCCTTTGATAAACCTTTGTGTGGCTTGGTCCCTTGTAGGCGTTGCTGCTACCATAAATTACACCACGGTAAGCAAACTATACATGTAAGAAAACCGGGCACTTTCCGGAACGAGCAGGAAAATCTTATCACCCGCTTTTAGCTTGCCACTATGAAACAATTCATCAACCATAAAATAGATAGAAGCGGCGCCCACATTTCCCACCTGGCTTAGGTTTACAAACCATTTATCGTACATGATGCCAGTTTCGTTGGCAATCAATTGTGTGTAGATTTTGTCTTTAAAAAATTCACTCGACATATGCGGCAGAAAGAAGTCGATCTCTTCTGATTTAACGCCATGCTTGGCCAAAGACGCTTTTACCCCATATCCACCATACAATACGATGTTTTTACTAAGCAGTTTTACGTCTTGCTTAATGGTTAAAATAGATTGTGCCATTAACTCCTGGGGGGAATACTCCTGGTAACTTTTTAAGGTGCCGTCTTTCTGTTTTTCGCTGCCCATATACATACATGCTGACAGTTCGTTGGCATACGAAAAACCTTCCATCCATTCTATCCGGAGACTGATGCCGGTTTCATTTTTTGTATCAGAAATTAGAAAAGCCGCTGCACCGTCAGATAGCATCCATCTCAGGAATTCTTTTTCAAAACCAATATAGGGATCATCAACCAACTGCTTTAATCTTTGTGCCTCATCTTCAAAATTTTTCGACATCAGGGAACGAGAAAAACGTTCTGAACCGGTAGCAACTGATTGGTGAACATCGCCGGCCTTTGTAGCGAGGTAGGCGTATTTGAAAGCATGCATGCCCGCACAGCACACACCAGCGGGAGAAACGACTTCCACCGGATTGGTTTCCGGCAGGTGGCCATGTACCATTACGCCATGAGAAGGCATCAGTTGGTCAGGAGTAGAAGTGCCGCAACTGATCAGTTCTACCGACTTAATATCTTCCGGGTTGTCTTTGAACAACGCTTTTACGGCTTCGGCGGTCATTTGGGCATTGGTATGTGTTGTTACGCCTTCTTTGGTGAGTGCGTAAAACCGGCGTTTAATACCATTGTTCCGCAACACAATGGCTTTAGACCTTGAGGGTGTGTCATTAATATATCCCAGGTACGCTTCCATCTCATCATTTAATACCGGCTCGTTGGGAAAAAAAGATGACGTGTTATTAATATAGACCTCTTTAAAAGACATTTTAATTTGATTGGTTTACGCCTGAATAATATTGTTTCTGCCTCCTGATTCGTTTAGATAAAAAAGGTTTAAAAAATAGCGCATCCACCGTAAGTATAATCGGGGCCGCGATAAACAACGCAATTATAAGATAATACTTGAAAGCCACAAGCCACGGCGTCCGGTTTTTTCTTTTCACAATTAGATTGGCCCAAATGGCAAAAATCTTCTTTGCCTTGGATTCAATAAACATCAGGTTGTATTTTACCACCACCGCTTTTTGCGCCAATAACTGATCCTGCATCCCCGCAAAACTTCCTGTCACAAGATGTTTTTCAACAATACTGCCAAAGATTTTGCAGTTTTCAATATCCGCATCTGCCACGCCCGGCTTAGGAAAAAGGTTCAGATACCGGTCTTTTTTGCCAGTAAACATCCAATAAAGGATGGTAACGAAACTTACGAGGTTAGCATGTTTATCCACCAATGCGATATTGCCCACATGTCTTGCCTCCAGGCTGGTTAGCATTTGCCTGATCCGCTCCATAGCACTGATCCACATATTGCGGGCACCTGTAATTGTGACTACCGGCGTGTTTTTCAATAGCGGTTTTATCAAGGGATGGTTCAATACGGAGTTGGCAGGTATGCTGGGCGAAAGGAACCATGCTGCGTAACCAAACACCACCAGATCATAGGCTGGCTCTTTTAGTTCGAAAGGTTTCAGTTCGGTGGGCACACCCAGCACACAATCGGGCATCACTGCAAAAAAACTTTTTCCCGACCACGGAAAAGGGTAAGGCTGGAGCGGTTCAACTCTAACTGTTTCTACTGTATGGCCAGCCTCAATAAGCGGGGCGGTCAGATTGTTGATAATATTACTCAGTTGTCCCGATTGGGAATAATAGAGAACCAAGATTTTTTTACTCATGCAAAGGCGAATGATGGCTAAAGGTTTTTTAAAACCTTTGATTTTTTACTGTAGTCAATAATTACTTCCTGCAGACTTGGAGAAAGGCTTTTAAAGTTGGAGCGGATCAGTTGGCTGTCTTCTGCCACTTCACCCCGGTATTTGACCACTTTAGGTGCATGTTCCTGAATGATGAGCCGGAGAAAACGGTATTCGGTATTTTCGATGTCTTTTAATATCGAAGCCTCCAGTTTGGAACGTCCCGATTTAAAGAATTTCAGTTTATCTTTTGCTTTGGCCACCAGTTCTGCTTTTTTCATCAGCAACGTTCCAGTGTAAGCTTCTTTTTCTGTAATGGCAGATCCGTTTACAACGTTCAGCTGCGTCTCAATATCACTGGCTGTTCCCGTGGCCAATACCGAATAAAAAGCAGATCGGTTAAATCCCGGCTGCGCCTTGCCTTGTACCGATGCGAGGCATACCATGAGCAACAGGTTTAAAAATACTTTCACATTCATTCTGAACTTATTAAAGCGCCAAAGATAATAGATAATGACTTGTAATCTTTTCCGGGAAACTCAGCGATTCTACGTTTAAAAAAATCCCCGTTTATTTATTTTTTTGGAAATAGCTCCCATCTTCTGCAATATCGAAGCCCTCGATGGCGCACAAACAGTGCGGCGCAATACGGTTGCGGCAACCTGACACCATCTGTTGCCATTTGATCCAAATGGAGTGTCAGCTCAAATGAGTTGGACCTTAGGTGTTCGAATACCATTTCGTTGTAAAATGGACCTGCATTTTATAGTCCACCACCTGATCCTGTCATATTTGATAGCAAAGCCGATCCATTTTTCTTTAGTGCCGGAAATTTTCTTTTCCTAATGTCATTTTGGAGCCGAAACCCAGCTTTCCCAAGGTAAAATTCAATCCCGAGCCCGCCTTTCTATTACCTGCATTATAGCAAACCAATACTCCCATATCTCGTAAACTTTTTTAGCGCTATTTTCTCTTTTGTTTTCCACAAACCCTGCATAACAACTTACCAAAAAAAAGATTTTACATTTTAGATTGCAGTTCCTGTTAAGATAAAAAGAACGATTTCCGGCCAGTGAAATAATAGCCTAAAACGATTTATCCGGCAGCAAAAATTCCCCATTCACCATGCAGCAATCTGACGAAATACTATTGAAGGAAAACAAAGACCGCTTTGTGATCCTGCCCATCAACTATCCGAAAATTTGGGAGCAATATAAACGCCATGAAGCCAGTTTCTGGACTGCCGAGGAGATTGATCTCAGCGGTGATGCCAAAGACTGGGCCAGCCTGAACGATGGGGAACGTCATTTTATCAGCCATGTACTCGCTTTTTTTGCCGCCAGCGATGGTATCGTCAATGAAAACCTGGCGGTTAATTTCATGAGCGAAGTTCAGTTGCCCGAAGCCCGCTGCTTCTATGGTTTCCAGATCATGATGGAAAATATCCACAGCGAAACCTACGCGCTGCTCATTGACACATACATTAAAAATGCCGACGAAAAACATAAATTGTTTCATGCCATCGACACCATCCCCGCAGTAAAGAAAAAGGCGGAATGGGCCCTGCGCTGGATCAACAACGGCAGCTTTGCCGAAAGGCTGGTAGCTTTTGCCGCCGTAGAAGGAATTTTCTTCAGCGGTAGCTTCTGCTCCATATTTTGGTTGAAAAAACGCGGCCTCATGCCCGGTCTCACATTTAGTAACGAACTTATCAGCCGCGACGAAGGCCTGCATTGCGAGTTCGCCTGTCTGTTATATAAAATGTTGCAAAACAAACTCTCCAAAGAACAGGTAACTACGATCATCACTGATGCCGTAACCATCGAAAAAGAATTCATCACCGAAGCATTGCCTGTTGGACTGATCGGCATGAATGCCCTGCTGATGCAACAATATATTGAATTTGTAGCCGACCGCTGGTTGAGTGAGCTGGGCTATCCAACCGTATACAACACGACCAACCCTTTCGACTTTATGGAGATGATTTCTCTCCAGGGCAAAACAAATTTCTTCGAGAAACGGGTAGGCGATTACCAGAAGGCCGGCGTGATGAACACCAAAGAATCGCAGGCATTTTCTTTAGAAGAAGACTTTTAGATGTACGATTTGGGATTTCGGATTTACTTTTTTTTTGTAGTCCGGCAGCATTTCTACGATTGAGCACCATCGGCGACGCTCCGTTCAACAGTTGTGCTACTATGTAACATGATCGAATTGGAAATAAGAAGCGGAGAACCTGAAATCAAAAATCGCAGAGAGGTACCATTCTCCGATACGAGAAGGGCCGGGGATGAGGCCCCCGCCCAGAATGAAACACTGGCTGATAAATTAATACCAACACAGAATTTTCTAACTCATAATATATTCATATGTCATTTGTAATAAAAAGAAGCGGTAAACAGGAGTCCGTCAAGTTTGATAAAGTAACAGCCCGTATCGAAAAGCTGTCGTACGGTCTTAGCCCGATCGTAAACCCGATCGATGTAGCCAAGAAAACCATCGCTGGTATTTACCAGGGAGTACCTACCACCGAGCTGGATAACCTCGCTGCCGAAACTGCCGCCTCGCTTACCATTACCCATCCAGACTACGCCATCCTTGCTTCCCGCATCGCAGTGAGTAACCTGCATAAAAATACCCTGAAAAGTTTTTCGGGCACCATGCGCAACCTCTACGACTATGTAGATAACGCCTCCGGCAAAGCCGTACCTATGATTGCCGACGATGTGATGCTAATCATTGAGGAACATGCCGATCTGCTCGATAGCACCATCATTTATGACCGCGATTTTGCATTCGACTATTTTGGTTTTAAAACGCTCGAGAAAGCCTACCTGTTAAAGATTAACGGTAAGATCGCGGAGCGTCCGCAGCACATGTACATGCGTGTGGCCGTGGGCATTCACAAGAACGATATTGAAAATGCGATCAAGACCTATCACCTCATGAGTGAGCGCTGGTTTACACATGCTACCCCAACGCTGTTTAACGCAGGTACACCCAAGCCGCAAATGAGCAGCTGCTTCCTGCTGACCATGAAGGAAGACAGCATCGACGGCATCTACGATACATTGAAACAAACCGCCAAGATTTCACAGAGTGCCGGTGGTATTGGCCTTGCGATCCATAATATCCGTGCTACCGGAAGCTATATCGGAGGCACCAACGGCACCAGCAATGGCATCATCCCGATGTTGCGGGTATTCAACGATACCGCCCGTTATGTAGACCAGGGTGGTGGCAAACGCAAAGGGGCTTTCGCCATTTACCTCGAACCATGGCATGCGGACGTATTTGAATTTTTAGACCTTCGTAAAAATCATGGTAAAGAAGAAATGCGTGCCCGTGATTTATTCTTCGCCCTGTGGATGAGCGACCTGTTCATGAAGCGGGTAGAAGCCAACGACGACTGGAGCCTTTTCTGCCCCAATGAAGCACCTGGCCTTAGCGATTGCTGGGGACCAGAGTTTGAAAAATTATATCTGCAGCACGAAGCCGCCGGAAAAGCCCGCCGCGTTGTAAAAGCCCAGGACCTTTGGTTTAAAATCCTCGAATCGCAGATTGAAACCGGCACACCGTATTTGTTGTATAAAGATGCGGCAAATGGCAAGAGCAATCAGCAAAACCTGGGCACCATCAAGAGCAGTAACCTGTGCACCGAGATCATGGAGTTTACCAGCCCTGAAGAGGTAGCAGTGTGTAACCTGGCTTCACTGGCATTACCACGGTTTGTAATCGATGGTAAATTCGACCACCAGAAATTATATGAAGTGACTTACCAGGTGACCAGAAACCTGAACGCCGTAATCGATAATAATTATTATCCGATCGAGGAAGCCCGCACTTCAAACATGCGCCACCGCCCGGTTGGTTTAGGCGTACAGGGACTGGCTGATGCCTTCATCATGCTGCGCCTGCCGTTTGAAAGCGACCTGGCCAAAATGCTCAATAAGAATATTTTTGAAACCATCTACTTTGCTGCTATGACCGCTAGTAAAGACCTGGCAAAAGAAAATGGTACCTACGAGACCTACGAAGGCTCACCGGTATCAAAAGGTATTTTCCAGTTCGATATGTGGGGCGTAACGCCAACCGATCGCTGGGACTGGACTGCATTGAAAGCCGAAGTAAAAGAACATGGTGTTAGAAACTCTTTACTCGTGGCACCCATGCCTACCGCTTCTACATCGCAGATCTTTGGCAACAACGAATGTTTTGAACCTTATACCAGCAATATCTACACCCGCCGTGTATTGAGTGGTGAGTTTATTATCGTAAACAAGCATTTGTTGAAAGACCTTGTTAGCCTGGGCCTCTGGAACAATAGCATGAAGAATAAGATCATTGGTGCCAACGGTTCCATCCAGCATATTGCTGAGATACCGGCCGAGATCAAGGAACTGTACAAAACCGTTTGGGAAATCAAGCAGCGAAACCTGATCGATATGGCGGCCGACCGTGGCGCCTATATCTGCCAAAGCCAGTCGCTGAATTTATTTGTAGATAGCCCCACCGCTTCAAAATTGACTTCCATGCATTTCTACGGCTGGAAAAAAGGCCTCAAAACCGGTATGTACTATCTCCGAAGCCAGGCTGCTACGCAGGCTGTTCAGTTTACCGTCGAAAAGCAAGGCAGCGAAGAAGTAGCGCCCGTTATTCCGCATATTGAAATGGCAGCACCATCCGATATTGACAACGACATCGAGCCCACATTTATAGAAGGCGTCGCCTGCACCATGCAAGATGGCTGCGTCAGTTGCGGATCGTAAGCGTTATTCTAATTTTGTTCCTCCTAAAAGAAGTCAAGTTTTCAAAACTTGACTTCTTTATTTTTAGGATGATTATTTTCACCAAATGATTACAGAAAGAGAAATGCGGTTTATGCAAATGGCGGTGGAGCAATCGAGGATCGGCATGGAGCAGGGTTTTGGCGGGCCATTCGGATGTGTTATTGTAAGAGGCGACGAAGTGATTGCCAAAGGTTTTAACCGGGTAGCCAGCAGCAACGATCCCACGGCACACGCCGAAGTAGTGGCCATCCGTGAAGCCTGCAAGGCATTGGAATGTTTTCAACTAACCGATTGCGAAGTGTACACCAGCTGCGAGCCCTGCCCCATGTGTATGGGCGCTATCTACTGGGCCCGGCCCAAAATGGTCTATTATGCCAATACCAAACAGGATGCGGCACAGATCAATTTCGACGACCAGTTTATTTATGATGAGCTGGCCCTGCCTATGACGGAGAGAAAATTACCTATTATTCATATTGAGATCAGTGAAGCCAAACAGGTTTTCAACGCCTGGGATGCTAAACAGGATAAAACCATTTACTAATAATGGATAATTGAATAATGGATAATGGATAATGCTGCGTGATCAGCGTTCGTGATGAATTGCAGTGAGCATAAAATTTTATCATTATCGCAACCATAATTCGGTCTGCACCAATTCAGTCGTTCGCTATCTGCTTTCTCAATTCCTGTTTGGCCCATTAGCAAGTATCCCATTATCAATTATCCATTATTAATTTATCCATTCCCCTCCCGTGTTTCGCAAAATTGCCTCAGCTTACAAATCTTCGTTCAGCGGGCTAAGCCGGGAAACCTGGTTGTTGAGCACCGTCATGCTCATTAACCGGAGCGGCACCATGGCGGTGCCTTTTATGGGATTGTATGTAGTGCATTACCTCCACCGCCCTGCTTCTGATGCGGGCATCATCATCAGTTTGTTTGGGGCGGGGTCCATACTAGGCGCCATCGCCGGTGGCAAACTTACCGATATGATTGGGTTCAGGCCGGTACAGATATTTTCTTCAGTTCTTGGCGGATTATTGTTTTTACTTTTTTCAACCATCACTCATTTTAAGGCACTTTGCTCTCTTACGATCCTGATCAGTTTTGTTTCTGAAGCATTCCGTCCGGCTAATTTCACGGCAATTGCGGCCTATGCTGCCCCTGGTTTGCAAACCCGTTCCTATTCGCTCAACCGGTTGGCGATTAATATTGGCTGGTCGGTGGGGAGCACCCTTGGAGGTATCATCTCTGCTATTAACTACCAGCTACTATTTGTGGTGGATGGTGTTGTGAATATTATCGCAGGCCTCTTTATCCTATGGCTGCTGCCTTCGGCAAAATCGTTTAGAAAAAAGGTAGCTGAAAAAGCTAAAGACCTCGTAGTACGTATGCCCTGGCAGGATGCTTACTTTATTAGGTTTATTTTGCTAAACACGGTTTTCGTTACCTGTTTTTTTCTGATGTTTCGCGTGGTTCAGCTTTTCTGGAAAGATAGCTGGCATATTGGCGAAGCGCAGATTGGATTGGTCCTTGGCCTGAACGGCCTGATCGTAGCTATCCTCGAAATGGTGATGATCAATCGCATACAGCACCGCAGGTCGCCGGTGTATTTCATTATCGTGGGCACGCTCTTTACAGCCGCTTCTTATCTTTTATTGCTGGTGCCAGGTACAACGCCCGTTCTGCTGGCAATTTTGGCCGTGGTAATCATCACTTTTGGTGAAATGTTTGCCCTGCCTTTTATTAATACGGTTGTGATGTCGCGGACCAACGAATTCAACCGGGGCCAATATGCTGCAGGCAATACTTTAAGCTGGTCGGTGGCACAATTGGTAGGACCGGCCGCTGGCTTCTATATTGCGCAGCACATGGGGTATAATTTTTTATGGATCACCCTTATCGTGCTGCTGCTGTTATGTGCATATGGTTTTAAGCTATTAGAAAGGCAACAACGGAAAAACGAGCAATGATAAGGGTTCCCAATACCTGGAAGCTCCAGGAAATGGTAAGGAAACGAGACCCATTGATTAAGCTTGCGCTAGTTGGAGCGGCCTTAGCAGTTCATCGTAGTTTACGTCGACGGCTTGTTGTAATTTATCTTCCAGCATCTCTGCGAATGTTTCAAAATACACCATCACATCCTCCCGTACATTTTTATTCAGCCAGCGAAACCCGCCTGGCAACAAGTGTAGCACCTGTTTGTCTTCCAGGTATTCCAGGTTGTGAATATCGCTAGGGGTAAGCCCAATCGCCTCAAGCTTGCTGATGAGCAGGTTTACAGGTGCGTTAGTTACCGGACAATAATCTTCAGCCAGTTCCGTCCATTCACCGATGCCGGTGTGCGCATATTGTAAAATTTCTTCCTTGCTCAACTTCAATACTACCTGAAGGAGGTTGCCGCAATTACAGCTGCCATGGTTGCCCCAGGCATAATGGTTGCCGTTGCGAAGTTTGGCGGCTGTTTGCCGTAATGCCGATACTAGTTCAATTGAGGGATATGCCATACATATAATTTAGAAAGTAACAAAAATCTGCAGAGGTTTGTTGAAGAACCCTGGTACAAACAATAAAATGTTTTGTAGGTATGAAATAGCTCAGGGAAGGCTATAATCAAAATCCGCCTCACCGGTCTGGCCGGGATTGCGGCCTAAACAATCCAAAAACATTAAAACATGCACAGAATAATTTACCCAGCTGCTGCTGACCACCGCTGTTTACCATTTTAATTGCAGCTTTACCATGTCGAAGCCATAAAAAAAGGGCACCAAATAATTGGTGCCCTTACGTGCGGTATGAAAAGTTCTTTTGTTAGATTACTTTCACATCAACGGCATTCATTCCTTTTTTGCCGTTCTGCAGGTTGAATTCTACATGATCGCCTTGTTTGATTTGATCGATCAAACCGCTAACGTGTACGAAAGTTTCCTTGTTGTCGTCATCATGCTTGATGAATCCGAAACCTTTGTCTTCGCTGAAGAACTTTACGGTTCCTGTGTTTTTGTTGTCCATTGTAATAAATTGGGTATTAAAAAATATTGAACGGCGAATGTAAGAGGATATTTCGAATCAGCGGAATTCTTTTACCAGCCCATCTTTCATGCTGTTTGGCCGGGAATACATGTTATATTAAATGCACTTGTTTAATTTTTCATTAAAAGGACGATATTTTAAAGATTTTATCAATAAATATGGTATAAAACATAAAAATCAACTGAATTGTCATCGTTTGCATAATATACAGCTTAATTGTTAAAGAAATTCAAACACCGAATCTGTTGTGGTCGTACTTTTGCGCAAATCGAGCATAAAAGATTGTATTATGACCTGGAAACAAGTTTTCACCTCTTCTATTGGTAAGAAAATTGTGATGGCACTTACCGGTATTTTCCTCATTACATTTTTGATCGTTCATATGGGCGTTAACGCCTGCATTTTCGCAATGGATGGTGGCGAAATGTTCAATAAGGCTGCTCATTTTATGGGTAGTACCGTCCTTATAAGAATTGCCGAAATAGGCCTTTTTGCCGGCATCTTTATTCACATCATTCAGGGGATTGTTTTATGGTATCAGAACGCCCAAAAAAGAAATATCGGCTATAACATTCCCATGGGAAACAAAGGCAGTAAATGGTACAGCCGGTCTATGGGTCTTTTAGGAACTATTCTATTGCTATTCTTCATCCTGCATTGGTATCATTTCTGGATACCTAGTCGTTTTACACACACCGGATTAAATGAAATTGCCATCAAAAATAGCGGTGAAGTGCTGGATATGTTCTCTCTAATGAAAATTACTTTTGCTGATCTATGGGTGGTTATAGTATATGTATTCGCCTGCGGATCGCTTGCTTTTCACCTATTGCATGGTTTTCAGAGTGCCTTCCGCACTATGGGTGTTGGTAATAAAAAATGGTTGGGCGTTGTACAGGCAGCAGGAATAGGGTTTTCCGTTTTAGTTCCACTAGTTTTTGCCATGATGCCCATCAGTATGTATTTGGGTTGGGTTGCATAAATTTTGAAAAGGGTGATGGTTTATTGCTTATTCAATAGGTTGAGGTCGATAAAATAAACATTTCGGGTTTTTGAAGTGTCATTACCTCGTTAACTCGTGAGCTAATTTCCACAATTTCATATTTTCTCATTTCCACATTATTTGTATGCTGAACGCAAAAATTCCTGCCGGTCCACTAGATTCAAAGTGGAAGAATTATAAATCCACCTGTAAACTGGTAAACCCTGCCAATAAAAGAAAAATAGAGATTGTAGTGGTGGGAACCGGCCTGGCCGGAGCCAGCGCTGCTGCGGCTTTGGGCGAATTAGGTTATAAAGTAAAAGCATTTTGTTTCCAGGATAGCCCGCGCAGAGCGCACTCCATTGCAGCTCAGGGTGGTATCAATGCCGCAAAAAATTACCAGAACGACGGCGATAGTGTCTACCGTCTTTTTTATGATACTATTAAAGGTGGCGACTACCGTTCCCGGGAAGGCAATGTACATCGCCTCGCAGAAGTAAGCGGTGCCATCATTGATCAATGCGTGGCGCAGGGTGTTCCTTTTGCAAGAGAATATGGTGGCTTGCTTAGCAACCGTTCTTTTGGCGGTACGCAGGTGCAGCGTACGTTTTATGCTGCTGGCCAAACAGGGCAGCAATTACTACTCGGAGCTTATAGCGCATTGGAGCGCCAGGTAGCGCTGGGTAATGTAAAGATTTACAACCGCCACGAGATGCTGGAAGTGGTAAAAATAGATGGTAAGGCCCGAGGCATCATCGCCCGTAACCTCACCAGTGGCGAATTGGAACGCCATTTTGGCCATGCGGTTCTATTATGTTCTGGTGGTTACGGAAACGTATTCTACCTGAGTACCAACGCCATGGGTAGCAATGTAACAGCCGCCTGGAAAGCCCATAAACAAGGGGCTATGTTCGCTAATCCTTGCTATACACAGATCCACCCCACTTGTATTCCCGTTAGCGGCGACCATCAGAGTAAACTTACCCTGATGAGTGAATCCCTGAGAAACGACGGCCGTATCTGGGTGCCAATCAAGAAAGATGATAGTCGCAAAGCAGTAGATATTCCGGAGACAGAAAGAGATTATTACCTGGAGCGGCGTTACCCTGCTTTTGGCAACCTGGTACCTCGTGATGTTGCCAGCCGTGCCGCTAAGGAACGTTGTGACGAAGGTTTTGGCGTAGGAACCACCAAAATGGCTGTATACCTGGATTTTGCAGATGCCATCGTCCGGTATGGAAAAATAGAAGCCGGTAAAACTGGTAAAGACAGTTCCAGCAACGACGATATTATTAAAATGGGTAAAGAAGTAGTGAAGGAAAAATACGGTAACCTGTTTGAAATGTACGACAAGATAACCGGCGAAAACCCATACGAAATGCCAATGCGGATATACCCGGCTGTACACTATACGATGGGTGGACTTTGGGTCGATTACGAATTACAAACCACTGTTCCGGGATTATATGCTTTGGGCGAAGCTAATTTTAGCGACCATGGAGCTAACCGCCTGGGTGCGTCGGCTTTAATGCAGGGTTTGGCTGATGGTTATTTTGTGTTACCCTATACCATTGGTAACTTTTTGGCTGATGAAATACATGTGAAAGCGATACCCACCGACCACCCCGCATTTGCGGCTGCCGAAAAAGAAGTCAGTGACCGTATTGAAAAATTAATGAACGTAAAAGGAACCAAAACAGTCGAAAGTTTTCATAAGCGTTTGGGTAAAATAATATGGAACAAATGCGGTATGGCACGAAATGCAGAGGGCTTACAAGAAGCTATTGCAGAGGTGCAGGCCTTAAAGAGAGAATTTTGGAACGATGTACGCATACCCGGTGAAATAAAGGAAATGAACCCCGAATTAGACAAGGCCAACCGGGTGGCCGACTTTATAGAACTGGGAGAGCTGATGTGCAAAGATGCTCTTGATAGAAATGAAAGCTGCGGCGGTCACTTCCGTACCGAGTTTGCCACCGAAGACGGCGAAGCACTTCGAGATGATGCCAATTATATGTATGTAGCTGCTTGGGAATATAAAGGCGACAGTAGTTGGGAGTTAAATAAAGAACCGCTTGATTATGAAGTGGTGAAACCTAGTCAAAGGAGTTACAAATAAGAGAAGATGTTTCACATCGATTGGGATTTAGCTATTAAGTCTTGCGGGCTTATTGTTATCATTCTGGGAGTCATTAATTTCTATGCTCAAAGGAAGATAAAAAGAGGAGAGTGGCTAAAATCACTCTTTGAGAAATTTTATGAAGCCGGCAGTACAAAGATGTTAGAAAGTGGATTGATTTTGACACATTGAATACAGAACTTGATCCTGAAAATGATCCCGATCATGCCAAAGAAGAAAAATTAACCGACTTTTTAAATTTCTTTGAATTTATGGCTACACTCGAAAAGTTGGGTCATTTAAAACCGAGTGAAATAGAAGCCTTATTTGCTTATTACCTTGTCAGGATTAAGAAATCTCAAAGCTGTGTAAAGTATATTCAGGACTATGGATTTAAAAATTTGAGTAAATTGCTGCAAAACACTTTTAGTGATGAAAGGTAATAACATACATAGCGACTATCTTTTTGTTTACGGCACACTGCGTAGAGGAGTTGAAATATCTATTAACAAAGAGATCGGCGGTGATGTGGAATGGGTAAGCAAATCAGAAATAAAAGGGGCGCTCTATGATATTGGAGAATATCCCGGGGCCACAAAATCACCGGGAAATAAATCTACCATCCGCGGCGATATTTTTAGGCTGAACAACGCTAAAAAGGTGCTGAAAACATTGGATGCATACGAGGGATTTTACCCGGATAAGCTATCTACATCGGAATATCTCCGCAAAAAGGAATCTATCGAAATGGATAATGGTGAGATTTTGGATGTATGGGTCTATTGGTACAACTTACCAGTTGAGGGCAAGCAAAGAATCCGGCACAAAGACTATTTGCAGTATCTAAAGAAAAAGAAAATAGCATAGCATTTATGGAGCATTATAACATGAGCCTCAACCTGAAGGTTTGGCGTCAAAAAAACAACAGGACAGCAGGCAACTTTGATACATTCCAAGTTGATGGCATTTCTTCCGAAATGAGCTTCCTGGAAATGTTTGATGTCCTGAACGAAAGGTTGATTAGTGAAGGAAAA
Organism: Chitinophagaceae bacterium; assembly: GCA_039925965.1. GTDB lineage: Bacteria > Bacteroidota > Bacteroidia > Chitinophagales > Chitinophagaceae > JAZKFT01. The sequence goes on along the minus strand of JBDSXW010000122.1, from coordinate 24,113 downwards.
GACCCGATAGCATTCGACCACGATTGCAGGGAAGGTATTTGCGGTATGTGCAGTATGTATATCAATGGCAAGCCGCACGGTCCCTGGAAGCAAAACACCACCTGTCAGCTCCATATGAGGGCTTTTAGCGATGGAGATACCATTGTAGTAGAACCATGGAGGGCAAAGGCTTTTCCGGTAATTAAAGATTTAATGGTAGACCGTGGCGCCTTTGACCGAATTATTCAGGCGGGTGGCTTTATAAGCGTCAATACTGGAAATGCAGTAGATGCCAATGCACTGCCTATTAATAAAGATGATGCCGATGCAGCATTTATGGCGGCGGCATGTATTGGTTGCGGCGCCTGTGTAGCCGCCTGCAAAAACAGCAGTGCGATGTTGTTTACTTCAGCTAAAATTTCGCAACTGTCTTTATTGCCGCAAGGCGCCCCGGAACGCACCAGCCGTGTTACCAATATGGTGGCGCAGATGGACAAGGAAGGATTCGGCGCCTGTACCAATACCGGTGCCTGCGAAGCCGTATGCCCCAAAGGGATTTCATTAAGCAACATTGCAAAGATGAATAGTGAGTACCTGATAGCCGGTTTGACCAGTGAAAATTAAGATTAGAAATTTTAGATCTTAAAGCCATCCTGATCGGGTGGCTTTATTCATTTACACCAATCACACCAACCATTTTTACTTTCAAACCCAGGTATTTTCTTTTTGCATCTTTGCTGTTTGCTACAGAAGTGTTCATTGCATTGTATGCCCACGATAAAATTATCAGGCCATATATCGGCGATGTATTGGTTGTCATACTTATTTACTGTTTTGTAAGAGCCTTTATCAAAGCATCGGTGAACGTCGTGGCCCTGGCAACACTTGTATTCTCCTATCTCGTGGAAACCATGCAATATTTCAAACTGGTAAACCTGCTTGGACTTCAGGACTCAAAACTGGCCAATATTGTCATCGGCAATTCATTTAGTTGGATGGACTTTGTCTGCTGCACGATCGGCATTGCGATTGTGTTTTTGATTGACCATTCAAGGGAAACATAAAGGGCTGGTTTTCGCCCTGTCAGGTTTTACGCCAGGTGAACAACTAAAGCTTAGCAGACCTGCCAAATATTTTCGCATAGGCCATTTTTTTTGGGTGTCAATAAAACAACATCCAGCTTTCGTAGATCCCTGACAGGTCGAAAGCCAGCTCTCTCAGGGTTCTAGGCCCATGTGTTTTCCGCATAGCGGCCGCCCTTACCTTTGCGGCCTTAATTTTAGTAAATACTGGTTTCAAACTGGAATGAAAGCAACTGCCGGGGAAGCGCAATAGTAGCACTGCACACGAATGGAGCGTCGCCAATGTCGCTTCATCAGGGTACGAAAGCCCGGCTAAAAAGAAACAACTACATGAAATACGCAGCAGAAATAGAGAAGCGGAAATCCTTCGCCATCATCAGTCACCCGGATGCCGGTAAAACAACCCTTACTGAAAAGTTCCTGTTGTTTGGTGGCGCTATTCAAACAGCTGGCGCAGTTAAAAGCAACAAGATCAAAAAACACGCTACCAGCGATTTTATGGAAATAGAACGGCAGCGCGGTATCTCAGTTGCCACTTCTGTAATGACTTTTGAATACAAGGGCAAACTGATCAACCTCCTGGATACTCCGGGCCACAAAGATTTTGCGGAAGATACCTACCGTACGCTTACGGCTGTGGATAGCGTGGTGTTGGTGATTGACAGCGTAAATGGTGTGGAACCCCAAACCCGCCGCCTGATGGAGGTATGCCGCATGCGGAATACACCGGTGATTGTATTTATCAATAAAATGGACCGCGATGGTAAAAACCGGTTCGACCTGCTGGAGGAAATTGAAAACGAACTGCATATTAGCCTGCACCCGATGACCTGGCCAATCAACAGCGGTAAGGAATTTAAAGGCGTGTATAATCTGAGTGAAAAGAACCTGGTATTATTTACCGCCGGCACTAAAGGAAACGATGAAGACCTGGTATCGATCGAATCAATTGATAGCCCCGTCCTGGACGAGAAAGTAGGAGAGCGGGATGCTTCGACACTTCGCGAAGACGTGGAATTAATTGATGGTGTATACGGTCAATTAAAGACCGAAGATTACCGCGCAGGCAAAATTGCCCCGGTATTTTTTGGCAGTGCCGTAAACAACTTTGGTGTAAAAGAATTGCTTGACATTTTTGTAAACATAGGCCCGGAGCCGCAAAGCCGGCAAACTACCCTGCGGGAAGTGACCCCCGATGAGCCGAAATTCAGCGGCTTTGTATTTAAGATCCATGCCAACCTCGACCCTAAACACCGCGACAGAATCGCTTTTTTGCGGGTTTGCAGTGGCAAGTTTGAACGTAACAAGTACTACCGCCATGTACGCCTTGAAAAGGATATGCGCTTTAGCAATCCTTATTCATTTTTAGCCCGGGATAAAGAAGTTGTAGATGAAGCTTTTCCAGGCGATGTGGTGGGTCTGTTTGATACCGGCAACTTCAAAATCGGAGATACTATGACAGAAGGAGAGAAGTTTTTCTACACTGGCATCCCAACCTTTTCCCCCGAAATATTTAAGGAAGTAGTCAACAAAGACCCGATGAAAACCAAGCAGCTGGAAAAAGGATTGTTGCAATTGACCGATGAAGGCGTGGCGCAGCTTTTTACCCAGCATGGCGGCAACAAGAAGATCATCGGTTGTGTAGGTGAGCTCCAGTTTGAAGTAATACAATACCGCCTGTTACAGGAATACGGTGCCAGCGTGCAGTTCAATACCCTTTCTTTTTATAAAGCCTGCTGGATCACATCAAAAGATCCGACCAAGCTCAACGAGTTTACCCGTTACAAGCAAATGAACGTAGGAGAAGACAAAGACGGCTACCTGGTGTACCTGGCGCAAAGCGAATGGTTTTTAAACACGGAGAGAAACAATAATCCCGATATTGAATTTCATTTCACAAATGAGGTAAATAAATAGGGCTTTGCCTGTACTTTTAAAAGAAAATTGAGCTGATGATTGAAGCGATTCACATTGAGAATTTTAGGTCCGTAAAGAACCAGGACTTGAATTAAAGAAGCCTAATATTTTGTACTGGCCCAATGGTTCGGGCAGATCTTCCTGCATGTATGCACTCTATGTGATGTGTAACTTTTTTGTGAATTCTAACCAGAAGGTGAATTCCCTTTTTAATTTTGGATTTATTAATTCAGGTGGTATTGAGAATATTTTGGATGTAGAGACCGTAGGTAAACTTTGCAATACAAATATTAGACTTTCTGAGAATGGCTCAAACGAATTGAATAGAATCGGCGACTATTTTTCTTTGACTTATCAATTTAAACTCTCAAAAGATGGTGAACTACTTTTGAGTATTAGTTCTGAAGGTTTTACAATACAAATTATTGTTGACTGGTTTCAATACGCTAGTTCAAGCTATGGGCTTTAGTCCAAGGCTTTAGCTTCTACAAATAGTTATTACTCTTATAGAAATAAATTGAAATACTGGCGAAGCCGCCCCTGTGGACTTTCAGTCGTTTCTCAAACTATGGAATTTAACCCATAGTATTTTAATCATATTTAAACCGGTAAGTTCGGGTAATTAAAATTTGAGTTGAAATTCAATTAATACCATTAAAAAATGATTTTCGAGACCGAAAGACTAATCGTTCGCCAGCCGGATTGGAAAGATGCGGATGATTTTTATGAACTCAATTCAGATCCTGATATTGTGCGCTTTATACGGCCGCCACGCACCCGCGAAGAGGCGAACGAAAAGTTGAGGGATCGCATAGAGAATAACAATGCCGGTGGAAACGGCCTCGGCGGGTGGGTGGCAGCAACCAAACAAGAAAAATGTCTGGTTGGATTTTTTGGTCTTTTTCAACTGCCTGGGAGCGATGAGGTACACTTGGGCTATTCGCTTCTGAAACCTTATTGGGGACTTGGATATGCTACAGAAATGACATTGGCAGGTATCAGCTATGCTTTTTTCCAACTGCGGCTACAAGTAATTGTATCCACTACATTTCCTGATCATTTTGTATCACAAAAAATATTACTTAAATGTGGTTTTTCAAAATTATGTGAAATGGACGACGAAGGACAGCCATTGTATAAATACCAATTAAAAAACTCAAATTGTCCGCCCTCATTCCGTCAATCAGATATTCTGATTAAATAATTGCATATGTTCAATTATGGCGGATTTAGGTTGTTTTAGTTGCCCTTTTTCAACAAAGAAATACTTTTTTTGCTTTTTTTCGTAGATTCACAGTTGACTGTTTAAAAATCCCTAATGCTGCCTTACTTTTTATTGTCCAATGCCGGTGGGCCTATTGCACCGTTGGCTGAGTCATATATGACTGTCACCGATACGCAACCCACTCGATTAAAATATTTTTCGAGTAATCAATTCCAGGTAGCAGTGTTGCCTGCACCCGACTTGCATTATTTGAGTGATGGTAATGTTTGTATGGTAATATGTGGATTTATCCGCCACCCGGATTTTGTATGGGATTGGCATGGCGATAATACTCCATTCCTTAGGCGGCTTCTGGCGGACCTGGCTATCATGGATGCGACTACAATAAAAGAAAGTTATACCGGCAGTTTTACTATACTTTATTTAGCGGGTAACAAATTACAGGTGTTTAATACACTGAGTGGCCTGCAACCAGTGTACTATCATATTATAAATGGTGCGGTTACAGTATGCAGTTCATTGGTGAGTATGCAAGCGCTCATCAAAGAACCGGTAAGGGTTGCAGGCGCTCTCCAGTTTGCCCTCAACGAATGGATGGAAACCTATACGCGAGCTACGCTTCTTCAAAACGTGTATCGATTGGTGTCCAATGAAGAGCTAACTATTCATTCGGATGGTAATTTTTCCCGCAGCATTATGCCATTCAAAATAGCTTATAAGGCAGAAAGCACCCCAGTAATGGATTGCGTGAAATCAGTTTGGGAAGGTTATAAGGATATTGGGAAACAGTTTGCAGGTATAAATCTGGAAACCTGCATAGCGTTAAGCGGTGGTGTAGACAGTAGGACCTGCCTGACTTCCATTTACAAACATGCAAAAAAAGTAGTAGCTGTTAATCACGGCGGGGAAGATTTCTATGAATTTCATCGGGCAAAGAATGTTGCTGATGCCTATAACATTCCTATTTATATGGCTGATTCCCAGGGCGCCATGTTTCCGGACAAGGATAGACTTGAAAAATATTTCTTGCACGACGGCGGTGTCGTAATCGAATATGATCCCATTAAAGACCTGGCGGAGGTAAATCATTTGCCTCCTATACTGATACTTGGAGACTTATTTGAAACGTTTAAGGTAGATGGAACCAGTGTATGGGAGGGGCGGGCCAAAAAGAAAAGTACGACCTTAAAACTTATGTTTGGCGGGAAAATACCGTTTGAAACAGTAGACCAGTTTGGTTTTGAAAGGTGGGTACAGGAGAAGGCAGATTACCTGATGCGCAAGTTCGAAAAAAATGCCTTCCTGCTTAGCGACGAAATGACGGTTCAGTATGCGGACCCAAAAATCAAGGCGGAAATCAGGAATGATTTTATCGACTGGCTTTCAGATTTCAGACACTTTGGCTTAAAACATGTGGAGGATCTCAATGAAGTGAGCTATTGGCTTTCCAAAGGACGAACGTCTATGTGGCTGCAATCAAGTTCCAGTTCGGGTTATAGTGCTGGTTTCACCCTGTTTTGCACCGATAAAAACCTGGCTGAAGTGCTGTCAGTACCTTTGAAACACAAGTTGCGTCAGAAGCTGCATTTCTACATGTTCCGGCTACCCGATTTTAAAGCTATCCGAAAAATTCCAACCCCGCAGATACCATTTACTGCTGTATCGGCTCCATTGCCGGTCAAGGAACTGGTGATGTTCCTACGCCTGAAGCTCGACCACATCATCGCAAATAAAGCGGCCAGGCAGGATGAGCCCAAAAAGATAAGGCTCCTGAAAAGTGCAAACTATAAAGTGGAATACAGTGCCGGCAATTTGCAGAAGATTTCCGGGTGGTATCACGATGCATGTATCTCGCAGAAAAAGATGAAAGCCTATTTTACAGATATGCAGACCGGAAAAATTGGGGCCGTGTCCACCATTGACTATGTAGGCCTCGCGAAAGCCGACTATATGTGCTGGAAGTGTGACCAGCTCAGGCAAAAAAATGCCAAAGCCGTTTATGCCCCGGAAGTATAGCCGGATTTTTTCCGCATCACCTGCTGGGCGACTAGGTTGCTCAGTATGCAATAAGCAGTAAAACAATAGAAACCAACATGAAAGTTGGCCTGGATTTGCCCCAAAACATTTGCAGCAAGAAAAGCGATCAGTATGCCCATGGAAAAATCATTGGGCATCGCCGACTTGCTAATGGTGCTTACAGTAGCCGCCCATTTTTCAAGTGCAGTAGTCGAAAAGAGGAAAACGATGATAAATGCGGTTTTTACAAACGGCACCATGATGCCAAACAATAAAATCAGGATCGCGGGTACCCAATTGCCATTTTCAAATAGCTTTTGAAGAGCGCCCATAACGCTCCTTGTTTCCTGTAGAAAATAATATTTGCCAATTATAGGCACATCGGCATAAATGTCCATGCTGATGATGGGCAAAAACCATCCCAGCAACATTGGCATCACAGATCCAGGACGAAGTACTAGTATTCCGTAGCGTTTGCGAATATTCATGGCGTAAATGCAGCCCTGCAAATTATTAATTGGGCACAGTGAAAATAAGGTTACGCAAGGGGGAAGGCTATGTAAGGGTAGATTCCGACGCCTATTGTCTCCAATAAATGACCGCTAAATAATAATCTGAAAACGGGCTGAAAAAAATTTGGTATTTAAAACGTCTGCCTTTACTTTTGCCGTCCCAATTTTGGGGAGAATAGAGGAAAAATTTCGATTCATGGCTAATCATAAAGCTACTAAAAAAGATGTTCGTCAGGCAACCAAACGTCGTGACCGTAACCGTTACTATGGCAAGACCACACGTAATGCCATCCGCGACCTAAAAGCACTTAAAGGTGAAGGTGAAGCTGCTACCGCATTACCCAATGTTGCAAGTATGATTGATAAACTTGCAAAACGCGGTGTTATTCATAAGAATAAAGCAGCGAATCTTAAAAGCAAACTCGCAAAAAGAATTAATGCTACTGCTGCTGTAAAGTAATTTGTAGTATTTTATTTCATATAATTTCCAGCCCCGCTTCCGCGGGGCTTTTTCTATTTTTACCAGATGAAGAAACAACTAACAGGCGTTTTCCTGTGTGTGGCACTATTGGGTGTAGCGCAACCGCTCGTCACCCGTTTCGAAAAGTCTGCGGGACTTGAAACGGCTACTTATTTTGAAGCAATCGATTATTATCGTCAGCTGGACAAGGCTTCCCCAAAGATGCTGCTGAAGGAAATGGGTCCGACAGATGCCGGTTATAACCTGCACCTCGTGCTGTTTTCAGCTGATTGCAGGTTTGATCCCGTAGCCTGGCATAACCAGGGCAAAGTAGTGGTGATGGTGAATAATGGTATCCACCCTGGCGAGCCGGATGGGATAGACGCCAGCATGATGTTTTTGCGGGATCTTACTAGTGGAAAACTAACGGCTCCGCCCAATGTGGTATTTGGAGTGATTCCCGTGTATAATATCGGTGGCTGTCTTAATCGGGGCACCACCAGCCGGGCCAACCAGAATGGACCGCTTGAATACGGGTTTCGCGGCAATAGTCAAAACTTGGATTTGAACCGCGACTTTACCAAAAATGACAGTAAAGAATCACGGTCTTTTGCCCAAATATTTCATTTTCTCGATCCTGACATTTTAATTGACAACCATGTAAGCGATGGAGCAGATTACCAGCATACGATTACCATGCTTACTACGCAGTATAATAAACTGGGCGATGATTTGGGCGAATGGCTTCGCAATAGCTTTGAACCTGGTTTGTACAAAGGCATGAAAGCTAAAAACTGGGACATGTTTCCTTATGTAAACTTTGAAACTGCAAGCCCGGCTAAAGGGATGGAGCAGTTTTACGACCCACCGCGCTACAGCAGCGGGTATGCTGCGCTTTGGCAATGTATCGGTTTTGTGCCGGAAACCCATATGCTGAAGCCTTACAAAGATCGTGTTTCAGCGACCTACGCATTTATGCTGACAGTAATGGAAGAGGCTTCTGCAAAGGCAGTTGAATTAAGACGGGTAAGAAAAAAGGCGGTTGACGATGTGAAACTGCAAAATCGCTTCCCCCTGAGTTGGCGGGTAGATTCGACCAAAACCAGCAGCGTAACTTTTAAAGGGTATGAACAAGCGTTTAAAAAGAGCGAGGTTACAGGTACAAGAAGAATGTATTACGATCATAGCAAGCCATTTACAGCTGATGTAAAGTTTTTTAACCAGTTTATAGGCGAACAAATTGTTAGTACGCCGCTGGCTTATATTATTCCGCAGGGTTGGTATGCCGTTGTTGACCTGCTCCGGAATAACCGGGTAGTATTGACACAATTGAGCCACGACACAACTATCGAGGTGGAGGCCTACCATATTGACGATTACAAGTCATCCCCACGTGCTTATGAAAAACACCATCGGAATACAGATACAAAACTGATTGTTTCGAAGGAATCCATCCGCTTTTTAAAGGGTGATTATATCGTCAACATGGATCAGAGAGCGAACCGGTACCTTGCCGAAATGCTGGAACCAGCAGGCGATGATAGTTTTTTTTCCTGGAACTTTTTTGACGCCATTTTGCAACAGAAGGAAGGATACAGCGACTACCGATGGGAAGATGTGGCTGCTGGGATCTTAAAAAATAGCCCAGATATCAAAAGCGAATTCGAACAAAATAGGACTACTGATACCGCTTTTGCGGCCAATCCATCGGCCCAGCTCAACTGGGTTTACAAACATTCTCCTTATTATGAAGCAGGTCATTTAAGGTATCCGGTATACAGAGTTATCCGGTAAGTATAGGCGGGCAAGACTCTTCACCCTCAGTCATCCTGAGTTACAGTCACACAGTCAATGCGAGTCCACAGTCAGTGGCAAGTGGGTTTCGTGCGCGCCGAAGCAATCTGAACAGAAGTTGAAAGGACGCATAGCAGTGCAAAGTATCCGGTCCAAAACTCGCAGTCAGTTTGCTTCAGGCAAGAACTTTTGCAAAGAACTGGATTTTTGGTTGCTTCTGGTAGGGACTCTGCCCAATACCTGGATATATAACGTCGCCTCGAAGGGGATTTTAGCATCGCAATGACTGACTTTTGCATAACCACCCTTTTTTTGCGCCATGGGTCACAAAAAAAGTCCCGACCAACCTGGCCGGGACTTTTAAATTATCAAAACAAGACGATTAGTTGGTTTTGGTCATCTTAACAGTTTGGTTGAATTTCTCACCGACCACAGTTACGTTGTAATCGCCGGCTGGCAACATGCTGGCATTGATATCTTTTTGGTTGATGCCTTTTACAAACTCCATGTTGATTTGTTGAACAGTTTTACCTGCTGCATCGCGAACAACGATAAAGGCTTTGCCGGCTTCAGGTGCATCAATAACGAGTTTGGTGCTGCTTACGACAGGATTTGGATACAGCCCGATAGTGAAGTTTTTCTTATCGAGGTTAATCTGGCGTACTTCGCTATAACTGATATCTCCACCCGCTTCTACCTGTTTGATGCGATAGTAAAGGATTTTGCTACCCAGGCGGCTAAGGTTTACATCTGGCGTTGTGTACGTATTGCTGCTTTGGCCATTGCGAAGTGCTTGAACACGAATCACATCGGTAAACAAGCGGCCGTCATTGCTGCGTTGAACGTCGAAGTAAGCATTTTTTTCTTCGTTGTCAACTGTCCATGTCAAATCTGCATTGTCTTCTTTCTTAGTGGCGAAGAAATTGATAAATTTAGTAGGAAGAGAAACATTTATCTGAGTGTAGGAAAAAGTTGAATACGGATCAGAAGCAACCACATTAACCGGTGTTCCGCCATAGAACCTGGCATTGTGATTTGTAACTTCTCCTGTTAATGCAATGTTCATATAAAACTGATCATTGCCTGTAGTTCCACCATCCGGAATGTTCGCTAATTTTAAATTTGTTGCAACATTTCCACTTGGGGTGTTAGAAAAAGTTACTTCAAGAGCATTAAATTCAACATTCTGCTGCCAATTAAGCGGAGCTGAAATTCCAGAAGAAAAGAGTTCCCAAACATAGTAGCTGACCCCTCCAATCATCTGAGTGCTTGAAGTTGGAACACCACTGGTCTGATTCGGGTCTAAAAATCCTAATCCAGTTAAATTGTTAGTTGTTATAGCTACCGTTGGTTTCACTGAGAAACTAGCGGTAGGAAGCAACAAAGTAAATATTGCATTTGAAACAGCACCCACAGGATTAGTAAAGTCTAATGGCTTTAGGGTAATTCTAAAGACATTTGTCTGCCCATTCACCTGAGAAATGGTCGCCTGCATATTTCCAGCATAAGATAATGTTGCAAACGCTATTGCTGTGACAGTTAATAAAATTTTATTTTTCATAATAATTAATTTTTTGAAGTGATTATTTTGCTGGCAAAGCTTCTGTTCTTGAAGCATTGACGACACCGGCTAAGACTGTGTTTAGGATATAATCTTTGTCATTTCCACCGCCATTAATTTTTACATTTCTATTAAAATTCACATCGCCTTGACCCCAGGTAAGATAATGAGCGGGAGTTGTAAGATTATTGGTAGCATTCGTGACTCCTCCTAATAAAGTATTTAAAATAAAATCTGGATCGTTACCGCCTCCGTTGATTTTTACGTTTCCATTCAGATTAGCATTTCCAGCCCAAAGCATTTTAAATCCGTTCGCAGTAGTATAGGCGGAACCCGAAGTACCAAATACATTAGCATCAGGTGCGGTTGTGAAATCCAATATTGCAGAAGGAGATAAACTTAATGCAGCATTGAAATTTGCAGGATTTGTACCAATGCCCAAGTGGTTTCTGTGACGCACCACTACAGTGTAGTTTGCTGCGTTTAGATTTTTGAAATATATTGGACTGCCGTTGTCAATATCTACGATAGTACCATCTTTTTGTAAAAGACCAGACCGGGTTTGCACAACTTTCGAGCCTACGGCTTGTGTTTCATCTCTTAATTCAATAAAAACCCAGTCTACAACATTTTGGTTTGTTGCAAAGTCATTAAACGCAGTTGGTGTAGCAGTTTCAGCCACGGCATTATTAACTTGGATGAATGCAGTATTGTAAGGGGCTACCCTGTAAGGATCTGTAGTAGGCAAAAGTCCAAAAGATCGATACGTGTCATTCATAACGGATCCGCTGCCTGAATAGGCTCCTTGCAGCAGTACTTTTGATCTTAAAAGCAGGAACCTGTTCATTCCAAAGATCTGTCCCGACGCTACGGATAACTGACCGGTAACCGTATTTGCGGCGAAGTCCTGATTGCCACCGGTTAAAGTCCAATCCGTTCCATTAAAACTCATACCGCGGATATCTGTCTCGGTTCCTGTAAAGCCAGGGTCATTATAAGTACCTACACCAGTAAGTGTTCCGCCGGTAATGTTTGTGCTCGCAACAGGCCAGTAATCATTGGTGTAAGATTCAGTGCGGGGATGAGCATTAGGACTCTTAGCCAATTTTGATTGTGCACCTACCAATGAAGTGGCGCTATAAGTACCGCCGGCGTGCGACAGGCTAATTGGCGTGTAGTTGCTGCCTGTACCTACGGGTAGCAATAAATTAGCGGAGGCTGCAGCAAGTTCCCGCTGGGCATAACCGGTTCCGTTTGTTTCGATGAACTTACCTGCGCCGGGTGTAGTAACTGTGGCAAGGTTCGCCAATACAAAATTGAAATTTCCAGCCTGAATTTTACCAGTTGTAAACGTAAGGTTCGTTCCAACCTTTACATTTCCGGTTAGGGCCACGTTGGCGGCGTTGTCTACTTCCAGATTCGGGATGGTGTATGCATTTGTGACAGCACCACCGTTATTCATATTTACATTTTGTAAAGTAGAACCTTTAAGCAGAATTTTGCCGGGTCCCTGAATACTTACGTTACTGGTGAGGTCTCCCTGTACGGTTACGGTGGCTCCTGTTTCAATGAAGAAAGTTGCATTATCTATATACAACTGTGCCTGTGAGGCGAGGCAGGAACCTAAACCAAGGGCTAGTGTTGGTATAAGGCGTCTCATAATGATGGGTTTTATAATTATTAAATTCTGGTACAAGATAAAAACATAATTATTAAAAATCAAGTTCAATTAGCAAAATACCGGTTTACTTGAGTAAGCGGCGAGTTTTACTTTACAAAGTGTGCAAAACTCTTTTTCTTATTCACCCAGCTAATCCAATTCAATCTACTCCAAATTTCTGTTAAAGAAGCAAATTAACCGCATTACTTTTACAAAAACAATACCACATTAGGGGTATATTTTGAAAAATCCTGTCCTCAAATCCGATTAAAAGAAACAAACCGGAAACCTGCAACCCCTTTCTCTGGGTTTTTCCGGTACCATTATCGCTTTCAATACGCTATGCATGTTATGTTCTTGCTACTTCGACCGGTGTATCCTTTTAATGACAGCGCTCTTCGCGCGTGTTTTGGAACAGTAATTATTTTATGAAAGTAGAACGACGATTTCCATAAAAAAAATACCAATGAGTAAAAGGCCGTTATTGGCAACCCAGCGGTGCATTTTTCTGTAGCGGTGGTTTTGCGTAACAGTCGATTGCACTTCCTACCGGGCGTAGGACAATAATTTAATTGGCGAAATTTCGGTAGGTGCCCGTTTCCCGCATGTAAAATGCAGGATGCATTTGGGCGTATTACTGCTATCCTTCGCAAAGGGCGTCACTGTTACAGTTACTTACCAGGTTTAAGCGGCTGATTTCCGAATGAGCGCCTGATAGCTGCGAACTGGGAAACCGGCAGCTCAGGAAGCTAGCACTATCCCGGAATCAGAATTCAACCTCAAAAATTGCATACTGCATTTCTAAGCCTATTTTTACAGACATTTGCAACTCTTAAAATATACGTGTCAATGGCATTAGAAATTAAAGTACCTACCGTAGGTGAAAGTATCACAGAGGTAACCTTGGTAAAGTGGCTTAAGAAAGATGGAGACTACCTGGAAAGAGATGAAGTAATAGCTGAACTGGAAAGCGAAAAGGCAACATTTGAGATTAATGCAGAACAAGCCGGTGTATTAAAAACTTTGGCTAAAGAAGGTGACACCCTTAAAATTGGAGATATCGCCTGTTCAATCGATACCGAAGCGCCAAAGCCTGCAGCCGCGGCCGCTCCTGAAAAAGAAGACACCCCTGCGGTAAAACCACCGGAAATCACCCAATCTGCAACACCCGCCCCGGCTCTAGCAGACGTAAAAGCGAGCCCTGTGGCTGCAGCCATTATTGCCGATAAGAAAGTAGATACAAAAACAATAACGCCAAGCGGTGATGGTGGTAGAATTATGAAACAGGATGTGCTGGCGGCCTTGCAAAATCCCGGACGCGTGCCTGGCGCTCCGATGTTTAGCCGCGACGACCGGCCCGAAAAAATGAGCAACCTGCGCAAGACCATTAGCCGGAGACTGGTGGAAGCAAAAAATACCACGGCCATGCTCACCACTTTTAATGAAGTGGACATGACCAGCATCATGGAGTTGCGCAAGCAGTACAAGGAATTATTTACAAAGACCCATGGCGTAGGTCTTGGCTTTATGAGCTTTTTTACGAAAGCCTGCACGTATGCGCTACTGGAGTGGCCAAGTGTAAATGCTTATATAGATGGCGAAAATATCATCTACCATAATTACTGTGATATCAGTATCGCAGTCAGTGCGCCCAAAGGCCTGGTGGTGCCTGTGATTCGCAATGCAGAAAGTTTGAGTATGGCCGAAATTGAAAAGAAAGTGGTAGAACTGGCAGGCAAGGCCAAAGAGAACAAGCTTACCATGGAAGAAATGACCGGTGGCACTTTTACCATTACCAATGGCGGCATATTTGGAAGTATGATGAGTACACCAATCATTAACCTTCCGCAAAGTGCCATACTTGGGATGCATAATATTATTGAGCGGCCGATGGCGGTTAATGGCCAGGTGGTTATTAAGCCGATGATGTATGTAGCACTGAGCTACGATCACCGGATTATTGATGGCAGGGAAAGCGTTAGTTTCCTCGTAAGGCTGAAAACCTTGCTCGAACATCCTGAACTCCTTTTGTTTGGAAAAGACCCGGTAAAATCGCTCTTGGAACTATAGGATACGAAAACGCGTTCCTATTACTTTTAAAGCCACCTCTGTGTGGCTTTAATTTTTATTTACTTTTTTGAAATGCTTCTTTTTCATGTCACGGTATCATTCCTATATCAATTCGGCTGCAATAATAATAGATCAATATAAAGGACAAGAACCGCTGGCGGTATTTCTAAAACAGTTTTTTGCTGCCAACAAGAAATACGGCTCAAAAGACCGAAAGCAGATTGGATCATTATGCTATCATTTCTACCGCGTAGCGCATGCCTTAGAAATTGCCGGGATATCCGAACAACTCCTCGCAGCTACGCTGCTCTGTGAACAGGCATTTTCCAGTGTGCTGGCAGAGCTCAGGCCAGCGTGGAATGAGCATATATCCGGGAATATTGTGGATAAGACTGCAATGTTGGATGGTCATTTTGATGCGGCAAAAATTTTCCCGTTCATATCGCATCTCAGTGCCGGGATGGATGGAGTAGCTTTCGTCGTATCGTTTTTGGAGCAGCCTCATTTTTTTCTTCGTGCCAGGCCGGGCTTTGAGAAAGTTGTTCCGGCAAAGCTAAAAGCCCTGGGGATTTCGTTTGAACAAATGAATGAATATTGTCTTTCGTTGGCAAACGGAACTAAACTGGACGAAGAGATAGCAATTGACAAAGAAGTAGTAGTGCAGGATTATAATTCCCAACAGGTAGGGATTGTAATAAAACCTTATTTGTCTGCAACAGGCAATGCGGTTACGTTATGGGATTGCTGTGCAGCAAGTGGTGGCAAGAGCATCATGCTTTTTGACATGAACAGGAATATAAAATTCACGGTTTCCGATATCCGGTCCTCCATTCTCCACAACCTCAGCAATCGTTTTCAAAAGGCCGGATTGCAGCACTATCAAAGCTTTGTGGCCGATCTGGCTATTAATGGGGCACAACTATCGGCTTCGCAAAAATTTAATATAATTGTAGCCGATGTGCCCTGCACCGGAAGTGGCACCTGGGCACGTACGCCCGAACAATTGTATTTCTTCAGGAAGGAACTGATAGCCGTTTATACCCTGCGGCAGCAACAAATCGTGGATCACGTTATCCCTCATATCGCCAATGGGGGCTTGCTTTTTTACATTACCTGTTCAGTATTTAAGGAAGAAAATGAAGAGATGATTTTCTACATAAAAAAGAAGCATGGCCTGGAGTTAGCGGAAATGAAATTATTACCTGGATACGAATTGCATGCCGACACCATGTTTGTGGCGGTGCTTAAGAAACTGTAGCAGACACCAAAAATGTATATAGAAAAAATAGATTATGAACAGGGAACAACTACTTCAGGAGCTGCAGCAGGATACCTATGTTATGATAAGGCCTTCGGGGATACATGGCAACGGGGTATTTGCCATACAGGATATCTCAAAGGGGTGCCGGGATATGTTTTCAAAAGGAGTGGGCGAGTGGTTGGCAATAACAAAAAAAGAAGCGGAAGCCTTGCCCCCACATTCACGGCAACTGGTAGAAACCTATTGTCTTTGGGACAATGAAAATTACTTTGTACCTGACTATGGTTTTAAGCTGATGGATCTGGTAAATTACCTGAATCATTCCGATGAGCCAAACGTAGTCTCGATAAACGATGGCGAATTTTTTGAGGCACTCAGGGATATAAAAACAGGAGAAGAATTATTCATTGACTACGGTAAAATAGTTGACGAATAGTTTGGTATCAATGTTAAGTGACTAGCCTGGAATACAAAAGGCCCATGAGTTATTGAGATCAGCTGTATATATGCTTGAACAGATAGTACGCATATTTCCAAAATCAACTGTCATTGCCTGATAACCCTTTTCACCCGCCTATTCAACCCGTCATTATATTCTACATAGTAAATGCCCGAAGCAAGTATTCGTGGCGTCTTAAACTGGTAAGAATAGATTTCGTTCAGCGCCGCCTGGCGGGAATAGCTTTCAACCAATTGGCCGCTTCCTTTAAGAATTCTGATAGTTGCGGTGCCTGAGACCGGGGATTTGATGGCTACCGTAAACTGGGTGCGATACGGCACCGGGAAAACGAGCATCCAATCCTGGGCAAAGTCCAGGCCGGAAAGCTTTTGCAGTGTTACCATACGGGTGCCGGTGCCATCCGAATAACGCACTTTATAGGTACCTGGGGGTAAGTTGGCGAGGCTGAGAAATTGTGTCGTCAAAATATCCTGCTCTGTTATTGCAATCGTTTTTTGGGCAATGATCGTACCATTAGGCTGCAGTAACTCAATGATGGCAGTTCCATCTTTCTGACCAACAAAATCGACCCTGATCGTGTCGTTAAACGGGTTAGGATTAGCCTTCAGCCATTCGGTTCCAAAATTGACATCGTTGCGTTGCTTTTTGAGTATATAGTAAGCTATTTTAAAATTGGGAATACCATAGCCATACGTTTTGTCGGGATTGGCATACCGGTCGCTGCTTTGGTATACCGCATCCATTATTTTCTTATTGTTGAATTCAGGAAATGCCTGCCATAAACACGCGATCAATCCATTAAGATTTGGGTTACTGTAAGAAGTGCCGTTCCCAAAAGAGGGCTGGTTGTTAGCCCCTGCGATCACAGTGCCTACGCCCACACTTACTACACTGGGCTTGATTCTTGGATCGCTGGGTATGCCCCGGCTGCTGAAGCCCGCAATAGCGCCGCTGCTGTTTACGGCGCCCACGCACACAATGCTGTCTGCGTCGCTTGGTACAGTGATGTACTGCCAGCTATTACTGCCTTCGTTTCCTGCGCTGTTGGTAAGTAATATGCCTTTTTTGGCAGCGAGATCTGCCCCAACAGTGGCGAAAATCGTATTGCCATTTAGCTGCGCATAAGTATGGTTAAACTGGGGATCGTCGAACAGATTATAGCCAAGTGAGCAGGAGATCATATCGGCACCAACGCTATCTGCGAATTCGGCACCTACCACATAATTAAATTCTTCTACCGGGTATTCACTGGCTACATCCTCGGTACGAACTAACCAAAACGATGCTCCGGGAGCCGACCCCACCATGCGTCCGGGCCAGTTGGCGCAGATGATGCTAAGGCATTGCATACCATGCGGGTGGTCTTCATTAACACTGTTGTCAAAAGCCACAAAATCCCTTTCCCCTAAAATCCGGCCCTGCAGGCGCACACTGTCGAACGCGGTGATTGTTTTGTATGATTGAAAACCGCCATCCAGCACTGCAATCACCATGCCTTGGCCGGTAAATTTTTTGTTGTGCAGAAACTCCCCTTCGTGAATATGAATCTGGGCGTAGCTATTACCATAGTTTAGCGTGTCGCCATCAAGTTGTTGTGGCCTGTTGGGCTCGGGATCAGTACCGGTAATCACTTCATTAAACTTGGATGCAACCGATGGTTGACCCGGAGGCGCAGGAGCTATTGGCGCCGCACTTTGTACAAACGGGAAACTATTGATTTTCGCCAGGGCTACGGCACTAGTGGTTTTGATAAGCACCTGGTTAAGCCACCGGCTTACAGAAAGTACCTGCACATCTGGCACTGAACTGAGGCTATCCAGGTAGCGTTGGGTAATCGGAAGGTCGGTACTGTCAATACTGATACCATAGCGGGTTCGCCGCTGGATGGCCCTTGGGCTTAGGTATTGCGAAGGATTTGCCAGCGAATAAATACTGAAAGCCTTATTCTTTAACTGGATAACCTGCCGTGAAAATTGGGCCGATACCCCTGGAAAAATAAGCGATAGGATGACAATGGTTGCATACTTCTTCATGCCAGTAAATTAGCGTTGATAACGACTAAAGATAAAGAAAAAGTGGGTTGCTAAATATTTCAGAACAGCCGGTATTGGAGTTAACTATAACAACATCGCTGGGTTTCCGCGGCCGGAAACCTACACCTCTTTTCAGCCTAAACAACATTAATAGCGGCTCAAAGCTGCATCAATTGCCAATTGCATTTGCTCATCGCTCCAGTTTTCGGGCTCAAATTTTTTACCGATTACTTTTTCGTATAATTCAATATACCTGTTGCTGATGGTAGTGATCCAGGCCAGATCCATTGCCGGCACCTGCTGGCCTTCTTTGCCCATAAAATTGTTCGCTATCAGCCATTCCCTCACGAACTCTTTGCTGAGTTGTTTTTGCTTTTCGCCGGCATCCTGCCGTTCTTCATAACCATTGGCATAGAAATACCGTGAAGAATCTGGCGTATGGATCTCATCCATCAGGTAAATGGTATCACCGATCTTTCCAAATTCATATTTGGTGTCTACCAGGATGAGGTCTTGCTTTTTTGCCAGTTCGCGGCCCCGTTCAAAGAGTGCCCGGGTGAATATTTCCACGATGGCATAATCTTCAGGGCCTACTATACCCTGCGCTATAATTTCTTCCCGGCTGATATCTTCATCATGACCTTCGGTGGCCTTGGTGGTGGGAGTAATAATTGGAGTGGGAAAGAAATCATTTTCTTTTAAGCCATCCGGCATGGTAACGCCGCACAAGACCCTGCTGCCCGATGAATAGGTACGCCATGCATGACCAGCAAGACAACCACGAACCACCATCTCTACCTTAAATGGTTCGCATCGTTTACCTACTGCCACATTGGGTGCGGGGGTATCCAGCAGCCAGTTGGGGCAAATATCTTTTGTAGCTTCCAGCATATATGCAGCAATCTGGTTCAATACCTGTCCTTTGTAAGGAATAGGTTCGGGGAGAATTACATCAAAGGCTGAAATGCGGTTGCTTGCTATCATTACCAGCAAATCGGCGCCTACGGAATACACATCCCGCACTTTGCCAGAATAAAAATTCGTTTGGTTTTGGAATTGGAAGCCCATCGTATAAATTAGTTTTTATTAAAAAGTAAATTTCCCGGTCTCTTCAACGGTTGTTTAAATTTTTCATTCAGGTACTTTTTGCCAGGTGGACTTTACAACTGTAATCATCAGGAAATGCATGCTGACCTCACAAACTCCGATGCCTTGTATGGTGATTTGGGGTTTTGGAATGCCGCTGGTTTTCGCCAAAAGTAATATGCAATGGAAAGCAGCTATAAAAATGTTACACAATTACTTGCGCACCTATTCTCCCCAAAAGGGAATAAACTTGAAATTAGTTATTGAAAAAGTGGATAAGTGATTAAATTTAATTTCACAAGGAATTATCAAATCCCTATTTTGCCCCGTTAAAACGATTTTAAATACTGCTATTATGAGAAAAAAGCTCCGGTTGATGGCTATCACTGTGATTGCAAACCTCTTTGCCCTTTCCGCCATTTGCCAAAACACAACCATAAAAGGGAGTGTCAGAAATGCCTCGAACAATGAAAAAGTTCCGGCGGTGTCTGTTACCATTAAAGGGTCAGATGAAGGAACTTATACCGACGATAGAGGCAACTTCATCATTTCGACTAACCAACGACCACCGCTTACACTGTTATTTACCTCAATAAGTTTTGAATCGCAGGAAGTGAGGGTCACCAATGCCAGCCAGGTTATTGATGTGGACTTTAAAGTAGCATCAGGTCTTGGCCAGGAGGTTGTGGTTTCTGCCACCAGAACGCCAACCAGAATACTTGAGTCGCCTGTAAGTATTGACCGTATCAGTGCGGCCAATATCCGCAATACTGCGGCTTCCAACTACTACGATATGGTGGCGAATCTTAAGGGGGTTGATGTGATCGCTTCCTCATTAACTTTTAAAACACCTACTACACGTGGCTTTTCGGGTAGTGGTAACACCCGCTTTAACCAGATCATGAATGGTATGGATAACCAGGCACCAGGTTTGAATTTTTCGGTGGGTAGTGTTATCGGCCTCACGGAGCTGGATGTGGAAAGTGTTGAAGTGCTGCAGGGTGCATCATCGGCGCTGTACGGACCTGGTGGTATGCTGGGAACGATGCTCGTAAATGGCAAAAATCCATTTAAATACCAGGGCCTCAGCTTCCAGGTAAAAACCGGGTTTATGCATGCAGGTGATAAACTGCAGGGCACAACTTCTCCTTATTATAACTGGAATGTGCGTTGGGCACAGCAGGTAAATAAGAAACTGGCTTTTAAAATCGGCGCAGAACTGATCCAGGCCAAAGACTGGCAGGGGGATGATTACCGTAATTATAAAAGATTTGGTACGAAAGGAAGTCTGGTAGACGGTACACGCGAAACGGACCCTAACTACGATGGCGTAAATGTATACGGTGATGAAACCAGTGTGAACCTTAGGGATGTACTGAACGGAATCGGAGCGGCAGCACCTTTTTTACAAGGTTATATCGCCACTTTACCAGGTAGTATCCCAGTGTCACGTACGGGTTATACCGAAAGAGAAGTGGTGAATCCTAATACGGTGAACTTGAAGTTGTCCGGCGCTATTCATTACAAAATCACTGATAAAATTGAAGCCAATATCACCGGCTATTTTGGTACTGGTAATACGGTTTATACCGGTAGCCAGCGTTACTCATTGAAGGACCTGAAAGTAGGTCAGTACAAATTCGAACTCAATCACAAGAACTGGTTCTTCAGGGCTTATACCACCCAGGAGAATTCCGGCGAAGCGCATAACCTTACGGTAGCCACGCAGCTATTCAATGAAGCCTGGAAACCAAGCACCACCTGGTATCCGATTTATGGGCAAACTTACCTGGCTGCCAAGTTAGGGGGCGCAACTGATCTTGCGGCACATACAGCCGCCAGAGCTGCCGCCGACGTGGGTCGTCCTGCAGCAGGATCCGACCAGTTTAAGAGCACGTTCGAAGCGGTTCGCAAAAAGCCGATTCCGTTTGGGGGTCTGTTTTTGGACCGTAGCGACCTCTATATGATTGAAGGCCAGTACAACCTTACCGATGCCGTAAAATTTGCGGAAGTGCTGGTGGGCGGCAACTGGAAGGAATATGTGCTTAACAGCCAGGGTACATTGTTTCCAGATAAGCCAGGCGCGCCCATTACCATTAAAGAATATGGCGCTTATGTGCAAATATCAAAAGCCCTCCTGGAGGATAAAATAAAGTTAACCGCGTCTGGCAGGTATGATAAAAACGAAAATTTTGATGGCCGCTTTACACCGCGACTCGGCATTGTTTTCAAGCCAGCAAAAGATCATAATATCCGTTTGTCCTTCCAGACTGCCTATCGCTTTCCTTCTACCCAACAGCAGTGGATTGATCTGCCTACGGGATCGGGCAACTATATTTTGGGTTGTAACAAATTTGTATGGGATAAACATAACCTAACGGCCAACCCTGCCTACGCTGCCGAATCGGTAGCAGCTGGCAGCCCGGTGGTATTAAGCTATATAAATGCCAAGCCAGAGTCTGTAACTTCTTATGAGTTGGGATATAAAGCGTTGATAGCGAAAAAGTTTTTGCTTGATGTATATGGTTACTATGGTCAATACGAGAATTTTCTGAGCCGCAGGGATGCGATTCAGAAAATAGATCCTAATGGGCCGGTAAGCGACCTTAGCAATACCACAAAAAGAGTCGGTGTGTCTATCGTGGTGAATGCGCCTGGTAAGGTGACTACTTATGGATGGGGTGCAAGCGTAGAATACCTGCTGCCCGCTAATTTCTCTATCACAGGCAACGTGTCTTCTGATGTGTTAAAGGACGTGCCAGCCGGCTTCCAGGCAGGTTTTAATACGCCTAAATACCGCACGAACCTGATTGTTGCTAATTCCGGTTTTGGTCCTAAGAAATTATTTGGTGCCAGCCTGGCCTGGAAATGGCAGGACAAATTCAATTACGAAAGCGACTTTATTTTTGGTGAGGTACCAGCGTATCATAACGTGGATTTCCAGGTAAATTACCGCTTCCCAGAAATCAAATCCATGGTAAAACTGGGTGCTACTAATCTGCTCAACCAATATTACCGCACAGGTCTTGGTAACTCCAGCATTGGTGGACTTTATTACCTCAGCTTTGGTTATAACATATTTTAATTTATCCCATTCCGTTTTTTGTTTGCCAAAAAATAAAATTTAAGTCATGAAATTGAAGACCCTTAATAAAATAAAGAACACAGGAATGGCGGCATTGGCTGCGGCTTTTGTGTTTAGTTCCTGTAATAAAGAATTGCCATCTGCTGTTCCAATTGTGACCACTTTGCCTTCAGGAAATACGATCGGTGACCTTTTCAATACAGATACCACGTACAGTATTTTCAAGGCTGCGATAGTTAAGGCCGGGATGCTTCCGTTGCTTTCCGACAGGTCGCTGGTATTTACCGTGTATGCCCCCAATAATGCAGCATTCCGTTTTTCAGGTATTGCAAGTGAGGCGGTTATTGCAGCCTTGCCCACCGCGCAGGTTACCTCCATTGTGCAATACCATGTTGTAGGTGGTCAATCGCTTACCACTAGTTTAATTCCAACAAGTTTTCCGAATGTTCAGGAGGCCAGCAGCCTGGTTTTGTCGGCTCCGTTTCTTCGGATGAGTATTTTTCCTTCCAGAAGGGGTACTTCCAATTGGGTAAATAATATACCTGTTTCCAGCCCGGATATTGCATTGGCAAATGGTACCGTGCACCAGATGGCAGCTCTGGTGAGCCCGCCCTCAACGGTGCTGGCGGGGATCCTTTATACAGATCCGAACCTGACTTATTTTTCGGCTGCCATAGCCCGTGCTGATAGCGGGGCCACCGGTTTGAATAAGATTGATTCTCTTTTAAGGTACCCACCCCTTAGTATGACCGTCCTGGCACCCACCAATGCCGCTTTCATGGCTGTGCTGGACACGAATATCCGCCGGGCTTTGATTGCACAGGGATTGCCATCGGCTACTGCTGCAGCACAGGCTACAGCACTTGCAGCTTCTCCCACTGTTTTCAGCAATCCTGCCCTGTATGGAACATTAACGGCAGCCACTGTAAAAGGTATTGTAGTGTACCATATCCTGGCTTCCAAGAATACGAATCCTGCCGCCTTCCAGCCGGATGTCAGGGCTTTTTCGCCCAATTTTCCGACAACGCCTGGCTTTGTTACCACGCTTGTTAATAGTGCCCTCGCAATACACCCGGGCATTATGGCACAGGCTTCGTTTACCGGGCCTTTTGCAACCGGCTTAAAATTCACCGGCCTCGGTACTTTGCCCACAGGTGGTGCACCATTTAGTGGCCCCGCCGCAAATGCTATTGCATTAGACCGTCATGCCATCAATGGTGTAACCCATACGATTGACAGGGTTTTGCTGCCGCAATAATGTTTTGAAATTGTAATTCAGAAGTTTTGGGTAGATGCGAACAAGAGATTTTTACTCCATTTTAATAATACTAAAAAAGCTGACCTCAAAGGGCAGCTTTTTTTATGGAGATTAGGGGGTGGTGAGGTTTTAAAAACACCATCCGAATCCATTTCAGCTTTACACTGTAAATGTTGTCATCCATTGCCACTGTCGGGAACCTGCGAAACGGATGACAGGGAGCTAAACAACGCTTGCACCTTAGGAATGGAAGGCTTCTCAGTAGGCAACATGGTTAAACACCCAACGCCTCCCCATCCTAAAACTTAGTGCTCTTACCAAAAAGCACAATTACATTCACCTCTGAGCTCCGCGCGCCGGGCATTTACCCCGGCGCGCCGAGCTCAAAACCAAATAGGGGGTACCCAAAAGCTCGGCCAGCCGAGCTAAAAGCTAAGCCAGCTGTGTTCAGAGGTCAGCGCGCCGAGGTAAAAGCTAAGCGAACTCAGCTCCGAGGTAAGCTGGCTCAGGTAAAAGCTAAGTGAACTGTGTTCAGAGGTCAGCCAGCTTACCTCCAGGGGTACCCCTCCCCACCTCCAGGGGTACCCCTCCCCACCTCCAGGGGTACCCCTCCCCACCTCCAGGGGTACCCCTCCCTACCTCCAGGGGTACCCC
>JBDSXW010000121.1:0-2666 GCA_039925965.1 Chitinophagaceae bacterium | reverse complement strand
ATATCCTGCCCATTCACTACCAGCCCCAGAAGAGATTGGCTGATAAGTTCCTTCCGGTTAAAACTTACGCTGTAGACAAGCTTTCCGTTGTTCGCCAGGATTCGCATACGCATATCACCATCGGGTGAGCGAACCTGGTATTCCTGAGACATCACTATTTGTGCATGGCTTATTAACAATAAAATCAAAATCAGGAGCTTAATTCTCATCGGTATGTTTATTAAAAATTGAAATAACTGAAGCTAATGAGGCATTTCTACAAGGTCTTATCCAGACCGCTTGTCTTCCTGAAGCCTCCAGCTTAGCATAAGTATTGATGGGCTTATTTCTTTGCGTAGGAATACTTCCATTCACCAGTTTTCACGTTCAACATCCATGGCTGAGGCTTTGGCAGCCACAGATTGCCGTTTCCGATTTCTAAGGGCATCCACAGATACCTGGAATCCCATTGTGTTGCGGGTTTCCATTGATCAGCCATAAAAACTACAGTTATTTTTTTAGTCCCCACTACCTTTATCATCATGGTTGACTGAGAGCTGTATGTGTTTGTTTCAGGCGGAGCTATGTCCTTAAATTCGGACCATGGGCCAGCAAGTGAAGTAGCTGTGGCGTATTTATTTGGATTTGAGCGCCAGCCGGTTAAGGCTGAACCAATGGCATAATAAAGGGTGCCGAAGTGGACAATAGCACCACCTTCGAGCGGAGCGCTGACAAAAGCCACCTGCTTTTCCACATCCATGTAGTCATCAGATAACTTAGCAATGTAGAACCCTTTTGTTGGTCTGCTTTCGAACACCAGGTAAGCACTCCCGTCATCGTCTACGAATTGTCCGATGTCACGGCTCTCCAAACCTAGCGGACGAAAACTTTTCACAAACTTATATTCACCATCAACTTTGTCGGATACTGCCACCCCAACACGGGCAAATGTATACTTGGTACTGTCCAGGTGCATATACATCACATATTTTTTGGTTTTCTGATTATAAAATACTTTAGGACGCTCAAGAATTAACGTGCCTTCCCTGATGCCCTCCAAAGTGGAAGCTTTAAATACCTGGCCAAGAAATTTCCAGTTAACCAAATCTTTTGACGAGTAGCATCCGACATACCGCATATCCGCTGCATTGTTTTTTCTTCTGTCTTCTCCAAACCAATAATAGAGCTTCCCCCGTTTTATAATTCCTCCCCCATGTGCCTGGATATGCTCATTTTTATTATCGGGCCATAGCTCGCCGGGCTTTACTTCATTAAAATCCTTTTGGGCAAAAGCTGCTATCGACGACAAGGCCATCGCTGTCAGCATAAATGTTAATTTTAGTATATTCATAATAGAAGTTTGCTGTTGGTAATGCCGTCTGTATTATAAATCTGATGTTAAACGTTTCAGTAAACCGAACTTCTCTTTTTATAATTATCCATGCGACAGCATCTGTTTCACTATGTTAAATTAATCGCTCTGGCCGGCAGGTTGTATCACTTGTATTGTAATTTGAATAAAAAGCTTTGGAGATGCTCCCCTCTCCAAAGCTTAGAGATGCCTAGATCTTAACTAATTTGATCCAATCAATTCTTATATAACAACCTGGATTAGCAGTTCCATCACCCCACGCTACGTTGGCTAAAAACCCTATTGAAACAACCTGCGACGATGCCAACGAAAAATTGAGCGTTTTAGTTTCAGTAATATTGGGAGTTGTAGCACCAACATTTGCCGGGGTTGCAAGTGCCACAGATGCTAAAGCACTGGAAATATTGGCTAATGTTGGAAGGCCAGTGTTACCACTTGCTACTTCAAGGTGAACAGTAGAATTTTTTTGAACTTCTGAATAATACTTAACGGTTAGATTGTAGTCTCCGGCCGGCAAAGGCATGGAAGTTGGCTGATAAATAATTCCATCAGTAATAGGTGTATTACCCCATGTTTCCCAACAAAGCGTACCGCCTCCGTCTTTAGAGTATCCGCCTTCAGTTTTATTCTTCCCGGCCGTATTTGTAATCCAGGGAGCAGCTAATGTTCCCCACCTGTTGGAAATTAACGCACCGGTATTAGTAAATCCACCCCCTTTTGCCGTGTCGCCGGTGTTACTCAAAAAGTAAGGCGTAACGGTACCTGGTGCATTAGGATTGATTATCGGAGGTGTTGCTGTAATGGTTAAACCGCCCATTGTAAGAGTGACATTACCTGAAGAAAATCCATTGGGCGCTACAACCCTGATGAGTGTGTCATTGATAAAGGGAATGTTGGTAGCGGTTGTTCCATTAAATTTTATTGCGACCTTAGAAACATCTGTTCCAAAACGAATACCTTTTATTGATATAGTATCTCCCGGCAATGCAGCATTTTTTTGTGCATTTTGCGAAGCAACAGAATTAATCACAGGCGGAGCTATTACAGTGTACGTTCCGATAGAATCCACTTTATGTGTCCATACCTGCAGGCTAACTTTTCCTGATACTGCATTGGACGGCACTTGCACTACTATTTGACTACCATTTGAACTCACTACATTGGTTGCCTCTATTCCGCCAAACCAAACTTTAACAGCCCCTTTCAACGTGTCGAGATTGGTACCCGTAATGGTAACATTGATCATTGGAAACCCACTGGCCGGGCTCAAACCTGAAGGGGCCGGTGCAGGATAATTAAACTCCCTGTATTGCGG
>JBDSXW010000120.1:0-4329 GCA_039925965.1 Chitinophagaceae bacterium | reverse complement strand
GTGGTCGTTAATCCATTTGATAACGACCTGCAGATTCGTTACAGCGGAGCGGAAAAATGTGCAGTGACTGTATTGTCTGCAAATGGCAAAAAGATGTGGACTAAAAGCAATATCAGCGTAGGCGTTACCCATGCGGATGCCAGCAGCTGGGCCCGCGGCATGTACCAGGTGGTGATGATCACGGCTTCCGGTAAAAAGATGAATTTCAAAGTGGTAAGATTGTAGTCCATCTTCATGGCTATAACGATTATCAACAAAACTGTTCCGCCCCCGCGGAACAGTTTTGTTTTGGGGTAAACCCACTGCCCAATTCAAAGCTTTGCTTCTTGCCGGTCATAACATCATTATTGATGGAGCAGGGATACCGTGAGCTTTAGTTTGATAAAGGGGCCTTTCAAAAAAAATCCTTCTGCAGAAAAAGTGGAGCATTTTCTGAAAGCCAGGTAACTGTTATAAAAAGGGTGTTGGGATCCAATGCAGGAGCAGGTATCGTAGCCATTGGGATCCATAGCGAATTGAAACTTGGGTATTCATGAGCTAAGTGTGCTTGCATAACTGTTTGCTCAGCAAAGGTCAAAAAATGTGGGGCAGCTCAAGGATTGCCGAAAGAACCACCAAAGAATATACCGCAACCTGGAACCAGGACAGGGAATCTAATTGACCGAATATGCGGATGACAATAGAATATAAGAAAATATATTATACAGCGGATACCTTCCATGACATTAAAGACTTTTGCAGAAAGAAACTTTTTGAGAAGGTCTAAAGTGAATTAGTTTGTGGTAAAAAAAAGAAAGTAACCCCTTTAAGATAATTTTGACTACTCCTTTTAATTTTTCTCCGGACGCTTTAGAACAAATCTTTATTACTGAATAATTAGTATCCAAAAAATTTCGGAATACAGAATTTATCCTATACTTTGTACGAGGTTTATAAAATTTCCTTTGGACACTTTTGGGTTTATCGTCTCTTGAAGTGTCCTTTCGTTGGTATCCCGTAACCTGCGATTTTATTAATCAATAACTGAATAAACCAATTTTATGAGAAAAGTTCTTTATGTAATTAATTCCATTGCATTTCTACTGTTGCTGATCGCTGGGTTAAACCCGGCCAACGCACAATCTGCTGCTTCCGAAGCCACGCTAATTATGCCGGCTAAAAGTGAAACTGTTGCTTCCATCATGGAACAGCAGCGACTTGCCCCTCCTCAGGCTTTTAGAGACCGCCCCGAAAAGGAGGGTCCCGACCGGGAGCATCTTAGGCAAAACCCATTGGCTCCTAAAATTGCAGGCTTCCCGGCTACCACTGCTGTTACAGCTCCTGCTGCAACCAACCTTACAGCCAGTTTAACGTTTAACGGCGTAACGGGGCCAACAGAAACGGGTGCATTTCCGCCGGATGATATGGGCGCAGTAGGCCCAACCCAGTATGTGGTTTTTGTAAACGGCAGGTTAAGAACTTTTAATAAAGCCACCGGTGTCGCCGATGGGGTATTAAATGCTAACCCCGATGTCTTCTTCAGTTCTGTGATGACCCCTCTGGGTGGCGGTGTGCTTCAGGTATTTACTTCCGATCCAAGAATTCGTTTCGACAGGATATCGGCAAGGTGGCTCTTAATAATTATTGATGTACCCTGTACCAATTCATCTTGCAGCCAAACCGCCGCTAACCGCTGCCTGATAGCTGTAAGCAATACCTCTACCATTACTGCTGCAACTACATGGACCTTTAGCCAGTTTACAGGCCAGGCCGGTAAGTTTTTGGACTATCCGACACTGGGCATAGACAAGAATGGCATTTATATCGGTGGTAATATGTTTTCATTGGCAGGGTCGTTCGTAGGCACCAATGGCTATGTAATAAACAGAACCAATGTAATGGCAAACCTCCCTTATACGGTTTATACTTTTGCCGACCTGGCAGCCGGTGCCGGTGCCGGACCCTACACACCCCAGGGCGTTGATAATTTTGATGCTGCACCTACCGAGGGATATTTTGTGGGTGTTGACAATGCCACTTATGGTACGTTGATGTTGAGGAGGGTTAGCACCCCGGCTACCGTGCCGACTATTTCAGCAAATATACCTCTTAGCGTGGCCGCAACCGCTGCTCCGCAGACGGTGCCTCATTTAGGAAACACTGGTGGTACAAATGGCAAATTAGATGCATTGGATGACCGGCTGTATGCCGCGATGATCAGGAATGGAAGCCTGTGGACGGCTCATAATATATCAGTAAATACGACCGGTGTTGCTGCATCTTCGGGAACCATAAGGCGTAACGGGGTACGTTGGTACCAATTGCAAAACCTCGATGGCGTTCCCACTTTAAATCAGTCGGGTACCATATTTGACCCCAATGCCACTGCCACCAGTGCAAGGTGGTATTCCATTCCATCCATCATGGTTTCGGGCCAGGGCCATGCCATTTTTGGAATGACCACAGCAGGCGTAGAACGAGCCAATTCTGCGGCAGCTACGCGTTTTAGCAGCGATGCTTCGGGTACTACCCAGTCACCTATCCTGTTAACCACAAGTTCTACTGCTTATAATCCCGCTGGCGATCCGGGCGGTGCCGGAGGCAGACGATGGGGCGATTATTCATATGTTTCTTTAGATCCTTTAGATGATATGACCATGTGGTGTATCAATCAATATTGTGTAGGCACCAATGTTTATGGTTGCGGGGTGACAAAGTTGCTCGCACCTGTTCCGGCAACACCTGCAGTTTGTGTGCCGCCTACGACAGCATCAGGGCAGACTTCCGTTAACGTACTGCTCACGGGTACCGCAGTATCCGGTAGCGGCTTCTACGATCCGGGGTCCAACCTGGCGGCACCTGCACTTCCCTTCAATCATATTTCAGCTACAGTAACAGGAGGCGTAACAGTAAACAGTATTACATATACGAGCCCTACTTCAATAACATTAAATGTAAACACCACTGGTGCCAGCGCCGGTTTGCAATCTATTACAGTTACCAATCCCGATGGGCAGGTTAAGTCATCTGTCGGTGGTATTTTAACGGTAACCAGCGTTCCTACAGCTCCTGAGATAGACATTACCGGCAATGGCGTGTCAATAGCCGATGGTGATGTAACGCCATCGCTGACGGATCATACCGACTTTGGCGATGTGACCACAGGTAACAATCTGGTAAGAACTTACACCGTTACCAATTCTGGCACGGCCAACCTAACTGTTAGCAGCATTGCTGTAAGTGGACCTGATATGGGCTTGTTTACTTTGGGCGCTTTAACCCCTGCCAGTCCTATTGCCCCGGCAGGTTCAGCCACCTTTACAGTTACATTTGCCCCCACCACCCCGGGTCTTAAAACCGCCACGATCACTGTTAATAACAATGATGCTGATGAATCTGTATATGATTTTGCCATACAGGGTAATGCAGTAGGTGCTGAAGCGCCTGAAATAGATATTACTGGTAACGGCATCTCCATCGTTGATGGTGATATGACGCCGACTTTTGCCGACAATACAGATGTGGGCAACACAGTTATTGGAGGCAGTCACACACAGAATTTTGACATCAATAACTTAGGGACCGGACCATTGACTGTTAGCAGCATTGTTGTAAGCGGCGCCAACGCAGGATTGTTTACCGCAAGCGGTATAAGCCCTGCCGGCCCTATTGCTCCGGGAGGTACTGCTTCATTCACGGTAACATTTGCGCCCACAACAACTGGTATTAAAACAGCAACCATTACGGTAAATAATGATGATGCTGATGAAGGTGTCTACGACTTTGCGATGCAGGGCAATGGATATACAGAAGGCGGTGGTCAATGCGATCCGGTTACAACCATCCTGTTCGTAAATAAAAGCAATACGAATCCTGGCAATGGTTCTTCCTGGAATTGTGCGCTCAATGAACTCAGTGATGCGATCACTATTGCGAATGCCGATCCTGGTATCACTTCTATCTGGGTCGCTGCTGGTACCTACACCCCAACCAACGGCACCGACCGTACGGCTGTAATGGCCACCACCCGCGCAGACCTTCAAATACTCGGTGGTTTTGCCGGTGGGGAAGTAAATGCCACAGATGCCGACCCAGTTGCGAACCCAACCATCATTAGCGGTGATATTGGCGTTCCTGGTGATATGAGCGATAATAGCTACCGCCTGTTCAACATCGGTGGCAGCCCGGTAAGTTCCAGTGCGCTGGTTATTGACGGTTTCATTTTTGAAAAAGGTAATGCCGATGCGCCTGGCGATGGCGATCATAGCGTGGGCGCGGCGCTGCTGTCGTATGGCATTCCTGCGGCCACACCTGTGCAAATCAAACGTTGCATTTTCCGTAATAATTTTG
>JBDSXW010000119.1:0-19009 GCA_039925965.1 Chitinophagaceae bacterium | reverse complement strand
GATTGCAAGGAAATAAGGCCAGGAGGTTGAAAACAAATCGTTCCATGAATCATAGCGAATTAATACCACACCTGTTCAGAACGGAGTTTAGTAAAATAAGCTCCGTTCTTCTCCAACGCTTTGGTATGGAGCATATCGAAACAGCGGAAGACATTGCCAGCGAAACCTTTTTACTGGCGCTGGAAAGTTGGTCGTATGAGGGAATCCCTGAGAACCCGGTAGGGTGGCTGTATTCAGTGGCAAAAAATAAAGCAAGGAATTATATCAATAGGGTCCAGGTTTTCAACACTAAAGTGGCGCCGGCTGTTGCAGGTATTATTACAGAAAATATGGATATAGACATTGATTTGTCGGACCGCAATATTACTGACAGCCAGCTCCAGATGTTATTCGCCATTTGCCAGCCTTCACTGCCCGTCGAATCACAAATCGGCCTGGCGCTTCGGATTCTTTGCGGCTTTGGTATCGACGAAATTGCCAATGCTTTTTTAACGGGTAAGGAAACCATCAACAAGCGTCTGTACCGCGCCAAAGAGAGGCTACGGCAGGAAAATGCACCAGTCATTTTCCCCGACAAAAATGAGATCGGCCAGCGGCTTGAAAATGTTTTGACCACCCTGTACCTTCTTTTTAACGAAGGTTATTATTCTGAAAGCGATGATGCGATCGTTAAGAAAGATCTATGTGATGAAGCGATGCGACTGACGGTTTTGCTGGTGGAGAGCCCGCTTACCGATATTCCAATTGTAAACGCTTGCTACGCCCTGATGTGCTTCCAGGCTTCAAGACTCGCAGCACGGAAAAATAGCCGGGATGAAATGATTCTTTATGAGGACCAGGATGAATCGCTTTGGGATCAGCAGTTAATATCGAAGGGCGCCTACCATCTGCACCGGGCATCGCAGGGTAGCGAGATTTCCAGTTACCACTTCGAGGCGACTATCGCTTACTGGCATACTATCAAATTAGACAGTAACGAAAAGTGGCATTTTATTTTACAACTATATAACCAGTTGCTGGAACGCCACTATTCACCTGTAACGGCACTAAATAGAATTTATGCATTATCAAAAGTAGCAGGTGTGGAAACGGCCATTGTCGCAGCGGAGAAATTGCAGTTAACTGGCAATCCTTTTTACCACGCCTTTTTGGGCCATTTGTATTCCACTATCGACAAAGCGAAGGCGCTGCAGAATTTTAGAGCGGCCTGCTCATTCGCAAAAACAAATACCGGAAGGCGTACGATGCAACAGCAGCTGGATCGGCTGGGCTAGGGTTGCCCGCCTTTCAAAGATTGGCAACCCCTGCCGCTGAAAAAAGGGCTGCTGGAATGACCCGACAAAACAGATGTTATAATTGCCCGGTAGAAAAAGACTTTGCCCCGGGCATTTTACATGCAGTGGTAATCTATTCTCTGTTTTAAAAATAACACTGATTCCAAAAGTAACAAAGACTTTTCCGGCTGCAAAAAAGAAAGTGCAGATCAAATAGGTTTGCCGACTACGTTCGCCAAAACTACCCAACGGGGGCTGCAAGGGTCAGGCTCACTACCCCTTATTGGCAATGGCCCCCATCCTATAACACAAATAAAAGCGGCCTTAGTAGAAAAAAGGTCGTCGTTTAATGCTGGAAAAATTAGCAGCAGGCCTGCAATTGCCCGTTTGCAAATTATATTTTCCACAGAAATCGATTGCGGAAGGTAGTTTTGGCAGCTGGATGGCTTTTTATTTTGGTGAAACATCCCCATTCCATCTATTTTCAATCACGATTAATTGAAACGACTCGCTGCCATATTGCTTTCTGCCATACTGCTCTTTGACTGGTATGGGTATCAGCCTTTGATGAACTGGCTGGATACCAGGGCGGATTTGCAAATGGCCCGGCAACTGGATGCACAACAATACGACGAATCCAGTCTGATCGAAATCACCGTTCCTACTAACCTCCCCTATACCAACAACTGGACCACCTTTGAACGGGTTGATGGCTCCATAGAATTCAATGGCCAGCATTACAACTACGTGATGCAGAAAATGGTGGATGGGAAGATGATCTACAAATGCATCCCCAACCAGGACAAAAACAAGGTATCTAATGCCAGGAACGAATTTTATAAACTGGCATTTGATTCGAATAAAATTGATCCTTCCAAAAAACAGGATACGGGTAAATCGCTAAGTTTTAAAAAGGCGATGGATGATTTTACCAACACCCAGTTTCGTATCCGTATCGCTCCCATTTCAAACGATGATCCAGCATATTTAAGCGCCAACGTTAGATTGGCCAATGGATTCGACGTTCTCCCTTATCAGCCACCTCAGGCTTAATGTCCCTTATTGATGTTGACTCAAAGACCGCAGAAACGATTGGTTGCTGTGCGACAGTGTTAGCTCTAAAGGTGGTTTGTTTACCTACCGGTTTTGATTGGCGTTAGTTCCGGTTGGTACCAAATTCCACTATAGCAGCATTGACCTGTAAAGCCAGTCAGCTGTCTTCCTCCGTACGATACAACATCAGTTTTCATTTTTATTTTTTAATTGGCGTTAGAAAATAATGAACCACAGCCTGGACAGGCCTGCCTTTTACAGGATAACAAGAATGGCAGCAAATGGGTTTTAATTGGCGTTAGTTCCTGTTTGTATGCAAGTTTTCTATCAGATGAAAGGCAGGCCATACCGGCGATTCTGCACCTGCTTATTTATTCAAAACGTACTTACCCATACCAAATTACTTTTTATGAAAACGTTTTTTTTACTACTGATCACGATAATTTTTTCCAATAACCTGTTGCAAGCCCAGGGCTGTGTAGCTATTCGTAGCACGGGTGGTTTTTGCACCATGGAGCAGCACGATGGTAAAATGGAAGACCCATCCAAATGGGTATTGAATATGAACAACCGTTACTTTAAATCGTACAAACATTATGTAGGTACCGATGAGCAAAAGCAACGTGTGGAACTCGGCACCGAAGTGATAAACCATGCCTATACAGCCGATTTCACCCTCACAAAAATTCAGGATAAATACTGGTCATTCTCAATCGACCTGCCTGTAATATCCAATACCCGCTCGTCACTTTACGAGCATGGCGGTAAAAGTCGCCACGAAACAAAAGCTTTTGGCCTGGGCGATATTCGTGTAGCGGCTTACCGCTGGCTGCTGGACCCGGCAAAAATGCCAAAGGGAAATATCCAGCTGGGTGCTGGTATTAAATTCGCTACCGGCGATTACAAATACCTGGATTTCTTTTATACTTCCGACAGCACCAAAGTATTGGGTCCTGTTGATCAATCTATCCAGCTGGGTGATGGTGGCACCGGCTTTACCTCCGAACTGAACGCTTACTATAACCTGTCAAAGCATTTTAGTGCCTATGCTAATTGCTACTACCTGATTAATCCCCGTGAGCAAAACGGTGTTTCGACCGGCCGCGGCAGCACAACCATTTCTGCAGCTGCTATCCAATTCGGAACCAGCACCATGAGCGTACCTGATCAATATATGTACCGCATGGGGTTCAACTATACCAATAAAGGCTTTACTGCCTCTGCAGGGATCCGCAAAGAATGCATTCCTGCCAGCGACCTGGTAGGTGGTAATGGCGGTTTCAGAAGGCCCGGCTTTATTGTGTCGGCAGAGCCCGGCGTTGCCTATAAATTTAAAAAAATCTCTGCCTACCTGTTTGCTCCCATCGCTTTAGTGAGGGATCGCACGCAGAGCAATGCTGATAAATTACAATCAGCTGCAACGGGCACCTACAAAAAGGGCGACGCCGCTTTTGCAGATTATGCACTTAACCTCGGTCTTACTTTTCGCCTGTAGGAAATGTGGAAATATGGCCTTGTGAAAATTTGGGTATGAAAGCATATTGGCGATGCTGCTGAAAAACGAATGATGGAAAACGTGGATCCCCTGCACCAGGTTTTTTATTTTGTTAGATGTAGCATGTTAAGCAAGCCACCAACTAATGTGCCCCACCGATCATTTGGACGAGTCCGCCGTCGGGGATTTTAATACTTCCACATTTTTACACTTCCGGTTGCTATCTGCCGCCAATACCCTGCTGCGTAAAGGAAATCGGGCAGCAGGCCTCACATAACCGGCTTTGCTAGTTCAGGCCATTCGAGATTCTATTGTGCCGGGCATATTTTTTGACTGATAATCCTTCCGGTAGCTTTTATTATGTACTTTGTACACAACAAACTAATGCCTACATTTACCGGCACGTGAATAAATGGTTATCGACATCCATTGCTAACCCAAAGATTTCAAGATGCTGCCCATGAAGAAGAACGGCCACAAACCCGAAACCGTACCCGAAGGAAAAACGATCCTGATAAAGGATGCGAAAAGCCTGGTGGATAATTATCCCAAATTAGCCATCACCGTAGATTGTGTGATTTTTGGGTTCGAGGAAAACGAACTGAAGGTACTGCTGATCCGCAGCGACCTGGAAGCCTTCCGGAATAAGTGGACCCTGCTGGGCGACATCATCCGCGACAATGAGGAACTGGACGACGCTGCCGACCGGGTGCTGCTTGAAAGAACCGGTATGACCGATGTATTCCTCGAACAGGTTCGCTCTTTTAGCGGTCCGGGCCGTCATCCAGGCGGAAGGGTGGTCACGGTTGCCTATGCTTCACTGCTGGATGTTGGCCACCACCAGCTTAAAATTACCGATAACGAACTGCACTGGCATCCGCTCAATAGCCTGAAAGACATGGGCTTTGACCATAAACAAATTGTGGACGCCTGCTACAAATGGCTCCAGAAAATGATCCAGGAGCATCCAATGGGTTTGAACCTTCTGCCAGACAAATTTTCGCTGCGCGAATTACAAAACCTGTACGAAGCCATCCTCGGCGTGGAACTCGACCGAAGAAATTTTCGCAAAAAATTCTTCACCATGGATTTCCTCATCGATACCGGTGAAATGGAGGTAGACGTGCCACATCGCCCAGGCAAACTCTACAAATTCAACTTTAAAAAGTACGAACGCAACAAAAAGAAATGGTTTGGGATCGACTTCTAACCGAGTTACGGCAAGTAGTAAGTAGGAAGTAGGAAGTAGGAAGTAGGAAATAGTACGAAGCAAGTGGGGAGCAGTATAGTGCCGTATAGTGCTGTGCCACAGCTGCCTGGCATCAGCTTTCGATTCTTCCGGCAGTTATAGAAACATATGCTGTGATTGGTATTGTTAGTCCGCAAATTTTATGGCACCCCGTGACAGGTAAAGCCTGATTGGTTCCACTTTTTGTTTAATGAAATGCTCAATCACCTACAGCGCAACCTCAACTCCTGTGCAATTTTCAAAATATTTTATTGCTATTGTGTAAATAATACACATCTTTGTCAGCGATTGTTGATAAGGTTTTTTTGACAGAATATACAGCGTTAAGCGTCTTTCTGTTGTCATGATTTAATCTGTTAACTAGTTTGCTTGTGCTTATGAAAAAAGTAACCATTGCTATTTTCCTATTGTCCGCTATTTGGGGTAAGGCCCAGTTGGCCGTTACCACTACTTCTTTTCCGCAGGAAACAGATGCGGGAGTTGTGATTACTTTGGATGCTGCAAAAGGCAACCAGGGTTTAAAAGACTACGATCCTACGGACGTGTACATCCATCTGGGTTGTATCACTAATTTCAGCACCGCTCCCAGTGACTGGAAATATGTAAATTTTACTTGGGCCACCACAGATCCGAATGCTAAACTGGTGGGGATTGGTAACAATAAATTTACCTACACGCTAACGGGCACTGACATGCGCGCCTTTTTTGGCATCTCCAATCCCGCCGAACATATCCTCAAATTGTCGATGGTATTTCGCAACGGCAATGGCAGCAAGGTACAGCGCAATACAAATGCCAGCGATATCTACCTCCCGGTGTATGATGGAAGCTTCCAGGCCAAGATTATTGATCCCTTCAGGCAACCAACATATGTACCCGTAACTGAACCAATCACAAAATTTGTAGGAAACAATATCAGCATTGAAGCAAAAAGCAGCCAGGCTGGAAACCTGAAACTTTTTCTCAACGGATTGCAGGTAGCCGCACTCAACGGAACAGATATTACTGCCAGCCCGATGATTACGACAGCTGGTAGCCAGCGAATAATTTCGGAAGCAGAACTGGCAGGCAATTACAGGAGAGATACTATCGACTTCAATGTTGTCAACGCTACTGTGATTCAGGATCTGCCGGTTGGTGTGGTGGATGGTATTAATTATGATGCCAATGGCACTTCAGTTACGCTTGTTTTGTTTGCACCTAATAAATCGGGCGCTTATGTGTTGGGGGACTTTAATAGCTGGACCCAGAACAATACCTACCAGATGCGACAAACGCCCGATGGACAAAGGCTATGGCTCCGTATAGATGGGCTTGTGTCCGGCACTGAATACGGTTACCAATACCTGATAGATGGCAGTATTAAAGTGGCCGATTTCAATACCGAAAAAGTACTGGATCCCAATAACGACCAGTATATCAGCAACGCCACTTACCCAGGTTTAAAACCCTACCCAACCGGACTGACTACAGGATTGGTAAGTGTGTTGCAGACGAATAAGCCTGCTTATACCTGGGCCAATAATTCATTTGCCCGCCCGGAAAAAAAGAGTATGGTGATCTACGAAATACTCTTACGCGATTTTGTGGCCAACCATAACTGGAGCACCCTTACCGATACCCTGAACTACCTTCAAAAGCTGGGTGTAAATGCGGTTCACCTGATGCCATTTAATGAATTCGAAGGCAATAGCAGTTGGGGCTATAACCCGAACTTCTATTTTGCAGCTGATAAATATTACGGACCTGAAAACGACCTGCGTCGTTTCATCGACAGTGCGCATGGCCGTGGAATTGCGGTGATCATGGATATGGTACTTAACCATGCCGGATCGGGCGGCGACTACCATCAGGTGCCAATGGCTGAAATGTACTGGGCGGGAAGCAATCCGGCAGCAAATAGTCCCTGGTTCAATGTAACAGCACCACATACCTGGCTATCATTTGGATACGATTTCAACCAGGATGCGCAGCCTTACAAAGATTTTACAGACCGGGTGATTACCTACTGGCTTACTAAATACAAAATAGACGGCCTTCGCTGGGATTTTACAAAAGGGTTTAGCCAGAGACCGGCAAGTTCGGATGCTGCTTCTCAGGCTTACGATGCCAGCCGCATAGCAATTTTAAAACGCATCTACGATAAAATGCAGGCCGTATCCAATGGCTCATATTGCATCCTGGAACATTTCTGCGCCAATACCGAAGAGATGGAACTGGCCAATTACGGTATGCTACTTTGGGGAAACCTCAACTATAACTACAATGAGGCTTCAATGGGCTATGTGGGTACCTCTAACTTTCAGGGGGTAGTGCCAACTCAAAGAGGCTGGACCACGCCCAACCTGGTAGGCTATGCTGAAAGCCACGATGAAGAACGACTAAACTTTAAAAATATTAATTACGGCAATAGCAACAATAGCCCGGCCTACGATGTAAAAAATTTGGCAACTGCGTTAAAGCGCCAGGAAATGGTTGCATCATTTTTAATTCCGGTTCCAGGCCCTAAACTAATCTGGCAGTTTGGAGAGCTCGGATACGATTTTTCCATTAACCGTTGCGAAAACACTACCATTAGCAATACCTGCCGCACCGATCCCAAGCCGATCGTTTGGAATTATTTACAGGATGCCAACCGCCTGGCATTACATGATGTATATGCAAAACTAAACAAGCTAAAAACTTTCCCGCCTTATACGGGCACTTTTACCGGCAATGATGTTACCTACGATTTAGGCGGGTCTGTAAAATGGATCAAAATAAACGGGGCCGCACTGAAGGTTTTGATCTTGGGCAATTTTGATGTTTACCCGCAATCGGCCCTGGTTAGTTTCCAGGATGCAGGTACCTGGTACAGCTACCTTACCGGCACCACGCGTGTAGCTACAGGTGCCGCGGAACTTATTTCCCTGCAGCCTGGAGAATATTATGTCTACACAAATACTGATGCGCAGCAGGCACTGCCCCTTGGAATATTGTCGTTCAGTGGCATACGCTCATCAGCTGCGGTGGATCTTACCTGGACCACTGCGAACGAAGTGAACGTAAAAAGCTTTGATGTGGAACGCTCCTATAACGGGAGGGATTTTACAGTGGCAGGAACCGTTATATCACATAGTGGTAGCGGATCTTCAGTTACACATTATTCCTATAGCGATATAGATGTAATGGTTCGTAAGGCATCAGCCACCATTTATTACCGGTTGAAGTCGTTTGATAAGGATGGGAGCTTTTCTTACTCCAATATAGTGGCCATTGCACCTGTAACCGGTGGTGGCATTGCTATTTATCCTAACCCGGTAGAGGGAGGGTTGCTGTACATCAGGACTTCATTCGAAACCGCCCTGGCAGGAATGGAAATAGCTATAGCTGATATCAGCGGCAGGGTTCTTAAAAAGCAAACTATACCACCAGCTTCATCGGGCAACACTATTATTCCGATTAATGTCAAAGGTCTTTCGGCAGGAAATTATTTACTGAGAGCAACAACCGGAAAAAACACCGTATCTAAAATTTTTGCGATACAACACTAACCGCCTTAACACCTGAGCACATCCCCAAACCGGGGTAATATTTTTTAATATTTCAAAACCAAAACTGTCGATCATGATTTTCAAACGATTGCTGAAAGCTATTGTGCTGCCCGTTTTACTGCTGGTGCTGGGTACAGCGGTAAATGCCCAGGACAAAGTGGTTACCGGTAAGGTAACCGACTCAAAAACCGGAACCGGCCTCCCTGGTGTTACCATTACGGTAAAGGGAACAAAAACAGCAGTGCAAACAAATGTAGAAGGTGTGTACACCATTAAGGTTCCCGCTGGTGCCACCACACTGCTTGTTTCCTCCACCGGCTTCGCCCTGCAGGAAATGAATGTAAGCGGTGCCACGGCTAATGTTATTTTGGTAGAAAGTACCTCCAACCTCAACGAGGTGGTGGTGGTAGGTTATGGCACGCAACGCAAGAGAGACCTGACTGGTGCCGTGACATCTGTCGGGTCAAAGGATTTTGTAAAGGGTGCTATTCAAAGCCCGGAACAGTTGATCCGCGGTAAAGTGGCTGGTGTACAGATCACCTCAAATGGCGGGGCTCCGGGATCGGGCAGTACCATCCGTATCCGTGGTGGTGCTTCGCTTAATGCCAGCAACGATCCGCTGATCGTGATAGATGGTGTGCCGGTAGACGGTGGCGTGTCGGGGTCATCAAATCCGCTAAACATGATCAACCCAAACGATATTGAAAATTTTACGATCCTGAAAGATCCGTCCGCAGCCGCTATCTATGGTTCCAGGGCCTCTAACGGAGTCATTCTGATCACCACAAAAAAGGGTAGCCGCGGTAAAGTAAAATATAATTTCAGCTCTCAGTTTTTTGGCCAGACAGTGCCTGGTACCGTAAATGTATTGAACGCAGACCAGATAAAAACTATTGTTGGAACTAAAGGAGTAGGTGCCAGCGATATGGCCAAGATCGGCACTGCCAATACCAACTGGCAGGACGAGATTTATAAGACTGCATTGGGGCAGGATCTGAACCTTAGTGCTTCGGGTACCGTTATGAATGGCAAATTACCTTTTCGGGTTTCCGGTGGCTTTTTGAACCAGGACGGCATACTGAAAACCGGCAATTTTAAACGCCAGACACTGGGTATTAACCTAAGTCCTAAATTTTTAAAAGACAAACTAAAAGTAGACTTTAACCTGAAAGGTGCCAGAACGACCAACCGGTTTGCGGACGAAGGCGCCATCGGCAGTGCCATCAGCTTCGACCCTACCCAACCAGTAAGGGTGAGCAGCCCAAGGTTCGGCGGTTTCTTTACTTATATTGGTACCGGCCAATTAGGTGGCCCACCCACGGACCTGAGTCCTGCCAACCCGGTAAGTCTGCTTGAAATGACCAATAATAAAAGTGAAGTACTTCGCAGCATCGGCAACCTGCAACTAGATTATACTTTGCCCTGGATCAAGGGGCTGCATGCAAACCTGAATGTTGGATACGATGTTCAAAAAGGATCTGGCACTACGGTTACCAGCGACAGCGCACCCAGCACCTATCGCCGCAGGAATATAGTAAATAATGCAGTGGTGAATGCGGGTGGTGTCAATAATGAATACGAACAAAGCCGCCAGAACCTGCTGGGTGATTTTTACCTGAACTATGCAAATGATATTGCAGCCATCAACAGCCGGGTAGATTTTACGGCAGGTACAGGTTACCAGGATTTCCTGATTAAAACAAAAAACTTTCCCGATCGTCGCTACGACAAATCGGTGATCTCCACGCCGGTATTTGCGAGCAGCGAAGGTGAGTACACGCTGATATCTTACTATGGGCGTTTGATATACACCCTGGCAAAGAAATATGTATTGACCGGTACGGTTCGTACCGATGGCTCTTCAAAATTTGCCAAAGACAACCGCTGGGGCGTTTTCCCAAGTGCTGCCTTTGCCTGGAGGATCAACGAAGAAGATTTTCTACGGAGTTCGAAAGTAGTCAACGATCTTAAATTGCGGGTGGGTTACGGTGTTACCGGTCAGCAGGATGGGATCGATTATTATGGTTACCTGAGCCGCTACACAGCCAGCAACAACCAGGCGAACTACCAGTTTGGCAATACTTTTTATGGCCTTTACCGCCCTACAGCTTACGATCCGAACCTGAAATGGGAAACCACTACCAACGTAAATGCTGCCGTTGATTTCGGAATCTTAAACAATCGTATCAGCGGTTCAGTAGATGTGTTTTACCGTAAAACCAAAGACTTGCTTTCGGTAGTGCCGGTAGCTTTGGGAACCAATTTCAGCAACCAGTTGCTTACCAATGTGGGCAGGATTGAGAGCAAGGGCGTAGAGGTTACTTTAAATGCCACGCCATTTAAAAGCAAGAAATTCCAGTGGGATATAGGATTCAATTTTACCTATGTTAATCCTGAGATCACCAAATTACTGCTCAACGAAGATCCTACGTTTAAGGGTGTTCCGGTAGGTGGTATATCTGGCGGAACGGGCAATACCATTCAGATACACACGGTGGGATATAGTCCTAATTCTTTCTTTGTTCGCAAGCAGATATACGATGCGGCCGGAAAACCAATCGAAGGCCTTTACGAAGATCTGAACCGCGATGGTATCATCAACGAGAATGATCTGTACCGTTACAAATCGCCGAACGCACCGGTATTCATTGGCTTTAACAGCAGCTTTATTATTGGCAAATGGAACGCCGGCTTTGTAAGCCGCATTAACCTGGGTAATTATAATTATAGCA
Organism: Chitinophagaceae bacterium; assembly: GCA_039925965.1. Lineage (GTDB taxonomy): Bacteria > Bacteroidota > Bacteroidia > Chitinophagales > Chitinophagaceae > JAZKFT01. The sequence continues at coordinate 7,673 of JBDSXW010000119.1, read as the reverse complement.
ACTTTAATAGCAGCAATGGTGTTCAACGCCAGATACTGAATCCATTGGGATGGTTGGGTAATGCCAGCACAGATTACTTAAATACCGGTTTTGTAAACAACCAGTACTTCAGCGACTATTATGTTCAGAATGCTTCTTTCCTGAAAATGGACAATATTAATATTGGCTACGATGCAGGTGAAGTGTTTAAAGGTGCCCGGGTACGTATTACCGCCAATGTGCAAAATGTATTTACCATTACCAACTACAAAGGTCTTGACCCTGAAGTGGGCGGTGGTATCGACAACCGCATCTACCCAAGGCCACGCATCATTGCCCTAGGTGTAAATGTTGATTTTTAATTATCTTATTTCTAAAATAAATTGATTGTCATGATAAAGGTTTCAATTAAAATAATGGGTGGCTTACTGGCGGTGGCGATGCTGGCCTCAAGTTGCAACAAGAAACTCGACCGTTTCCCTGCCAACGATATTACTGCCGCTAACCTGTACACCAGCGAAGCGGGTTACAAGCAGGTATTGGGCAAAGTATACGCCAGTCTTGCCCTTACCGGCAACAGTGGCCCCGCCGGCTCAGGCGATGTGGCCAGGATCGACGAAGGAACCAGCGACTTCATCCGCTTATTGTACTGCCTGCAGGAACTGAGTACTGACGAAGCGGTGGTAGCCTGGAACGATCCTGGAATACAAGACCTGCACAATATGAACTGGGGCAGCAGCAACCCGATCCTGGATGGCCTGTACAGCCGCTGCTTTTACGCCATCACCATCAGCAACGAGTTTATTCGGGAGAGTGCCGATGATAAAGTGGCTGCAAGAGCCATTGCCAACGCAGCAAGCATTAAACAGATGCGGCTCGAAGCGAGGTTTATCCGCGCCTTTGCCTACAGCGTGCTGATGGATGTATACGGCAATCCTGGCTTTGTAGATGAGAACACCCCGATCGGCGCCGGCATCAGGCCAGCGCAAATTACCCGCGCTGCCTTATTTACCTATATCGAAACGGAATTAAAAGCCATCGAACCCGATATGCCGGCCCCGAGAGGCAACGAGTATGGACGTGCAGACAAAGCCGCCGTATGGTCGCTACTTTCAAGAATTTATTTGAATGCCCAGGTATACACCGGCACCGCCAAATGGACCGAAGCGGTTACCTACAGCAAAAAAGTAATCGACGGAGGTTATGCTTTGCTAAGCGACTATCGCCAGCTAATGCTTGCTGATAATAATGTGGGCAATACAGAAGCCATCTGGACACTGAACTACGATGGCCTGAAATCGCAAAACTATGGTGGTACCACTTTTTTGGTAAATGCCTCTGTGGGTGGCGATATGGACAGAACGGTAAGCGGATTGACCGGTTGGGGCGGTTTACGTGCCACCAAAAATCTACCGCTCCTGTTCCCTGATTTTACAGGAGCCATCGACAAAAGAAGCCAGTTCTTTCAGCAGGCGCTTGAGATAACCAATGTGTCAGAATTTAAAGAAGGATATGCAGTAACCAAGTACCGCAATCGCACCAAAGCAGGTGGATTCGGAGTAGATCCCAGCCGCACATTTGCCGATATCGATTTCCCTGTATTTCGCCTTGCGGAGCAGCAATTGATCTATATAGAGGCAACATTGCGTGGCGGTGGCGGAGATGCCACAAGCGCATTGACCTATGCAAACCTTATCCGCACCCGTGCTTACGGTAATGCGACAGGCGCCATTACTACGGCTGGTCTTACACTTGACTTCGTGTTGGACGAGCGCGCCAGGGAACTATACTGGGAGGGCTTTCGCCGTACCGACCTGGTTCGTTTCAACCGTTTTACAGATGGCAGTTATCTTTGGCCTTTTAAAGGTGGTGTAAAGAACGGAACAGGTGTAGCCAGCTTTAGAAATATCTATCCCATACCGGCTGCAGAACTGGGCAGTAATCCCAATATCAAACAGAACACAGGATACTAATCAAATAATTAAACAGAAAAATTATCAATATGAAAACAATCGCAAAATGGCTACTGCTGACAGTATTGTCGGGCGTGGTTTTCCAGAGCTGTAAAAAGGATGAGAACCAGATCTTTGCAGTATCCGGAACGGCGCCGGTATTATCGGCTTCCAGCACGGCAAGTATGGTGCTGGCCATTGCCCAGAAAGCATCTCCTGCTATCACATTCTCATGGACCAATCCCAATTATTATTTTACGACCGGCCTTAGTTCACAGGATGTTACCTACACCCTGCAGTTCGATACCACCGGTTCCAATTTCACCAATCCCAACATACAAGAGAAAGCCATTGCCAAAGACCTTGGTGCTTCTTTAACCGTGGGTGAGTTAAATACCATCCTGGCCAAAGTTGGTATTCAGGAAAATAAGCCTGCAAAAGTAGAAGTCAGGGTCAAGTCGTCAATCGGCACCAATTTACCGCTGTACTCCAATGTGCTTAAACTGACTATTACCACCTACCTCGATGTGGCCGTTCCATTACCGACCACCGGTGGCCTATACCTGGTAGGCGATGCTACGGCGGGTGGCTGGAATAACCCGGTACCAACGCCGTCACAACAGTTTACAAAAGTGAGTAATACTTTTTATGAGATCACCGTTCCACTCGTTGGTGGCAAAGAATACCTCGTGCTGCCGCTGAATGGCGACTGGGCGCATAAATATGCAGTGCCCAATAAAACTGTCGCAGGCCTTAGTGCAGGCGGCGATTTTAAATTTGATGCAAACGATAACTTCCCGGGACCTGCTGTATCTGGCAACTATAAGATCCAGCTCGATTTTAAACTGGGTACTTTTAAGGTAACCAAATTGTAATACCAACCTCAAAGAAATTATATGAAATTTTCATCTGTAAAACTGGTTCTGGCAGCAATTATTGTAATGATTTTTGCAGCTTGCCAAAAAAAGGTAGACGATCTGCCTTCTTATAAAAGCGGTGTATCGCCAACGCTTAGCAGTTCTGTGGCCGCCACAGTGCCACTGCCCGGTGACTCATTAAAACCGGTACTTACACTCAACTGGAGCTGGCCGTTTTTTGCATCCGATTCTACCACCGCCAAATACGTGGTGGAGATAGACTCAACCGGCAGAAACTTTTCAAAGTCTGTAAGTAAAACGGTTACCCGTTCGCTCAGCACGTCTTATACCGCTAAAGAACTCAACGATATTTTGCTGGGTTACGGTTTTGCCTTTAACACGGGCTATGATATGGACATCCGGATCACTGCATCCTACGGAAACAACAACGATCAGACCCGGTCCAACACCATTAAGGTAAAAATGACGCCTTATAAAATACCTCCGAAAGTGGTGCCGCCAACATCTGGTAAGTTGTTTTTAGTAGGCGACGCTTCACAGGGCGGGTGGAACAATCCGGTACCAGTTCCCACACAGGAATTTACCAAAATCGACTCGGTAACCTACGGCGGTATTTTTAACCTGGTAGGCGGGAAGCAATACCTGGCCCTACCCGTAAATGGCGATTGGACCAATAAATTTGCAGTTGCTGACAATACTATCAGTGGCCTTAGCGGTGGTGGTGCATTTGGCTATAACCAGTCACAAAATTTCCCTGGCCCTGCAACATCAGGCTGGTATAAAATTCTGTTCGACTTCCAGGCTGGGAAATTTACGGTAACGCCATATACTGGCGTATTGCCGACCAATCTTTTTATCGTTGGCGACGCTACCGCAGGCGGCTGGAACAATCCCGTTCCGGTACCATCGCAGCAGCTGACCCGTGATAACAGCAGTCAGTGGTCTGTCACCCTTCCGTTTATTGGAGGCAAGCAATATTTGCTGTTGCCAGTGAATGGCGATTGGTCTAATAAGTATGCTGTGGCAGGTGGTACTGTGCCAGCAGCCGGCGGTGATTTTGGATACAACCTGTCGACCAACTTTAATGGGCCTGCCACAAGCGGCACCTACAAACTCACTGTAAATTTTGTAACAGGTCAGTTTAAACTGAATTAAATAATTTTAATAGATACATTAAGCAAAAGCTGCCTTTCAACAAGGGCAGCTTTTGTTGTTTTAGGTCACCAGTTTATTGGTGCTAATTTTTCGGTGATAAAAGATACCTGGAACAGACGATTATTGCCAACCAGGAAACTAACCGGCAATCAACCAATCAACTAACTCCTCACATCCAGCGCATCCCTTAATCCGTTACCCAGTAAATTGAAAGCTAATACGAGCAACATGATGGCGATACCGGGTGCCAGCGCCAGCACCGGATTATTCGTAATGATGAAATTGTAATTTTCTTTAATCATAAGGCCCCAGCTGGGTTGCGGGGGTTGCACGCCTACACCCAGGAAACTTAGACCGGCTTCTATCACGATGGCGGAGGCAAAATTGCTGGCTGCGATTACCAGCACCGGCCCGGCGATATTGGGTAAAATATGCCTGAAAATAATCCGGCCATCGCGGTAACCCAATGCCCTTGCAGCTTCCACGTATTCCAGTTCGCGTACTGCTAGCACCTGCCCGCGTACGAGGCGGGCTACATTCACCCACATGGTGAGACCCACAGCAATAAATACCTGGAAAAATCCTTTGCCCAGCAGCAGGGTAATGGCAAAAACCAGCAGCAGCGTCGGGATGCTCCACACCACGTTCACCAGCCACATAATAATGTCATCGGTTTTGCCCCGGAAATACCCGGCCAGCGCTCCCAGAAAAACACCGATGCTTAGTGAAATGATGACAGCGATCAGGCCTACGCTTAGACTTACCCTTGTACCGATGATGATGCGGCTCAGGATGTCGCGCCCAAAATTATCGGTGCCCAGCAAGTAGGTTTTAGTAACGATGTTTTTTCCAGGGTCGGAATTTTTGGCAAGAGATCCAGCATAATAAGCCTGCTTTTCGCTCACACCTTCATCTATAAATTTGTCTACAATAATGGAGTCGCCGACAATGGAATAGCCGGATATGGGCAGGTATCGGGCGGCATCTTCCCGGCCGTTTAATAGTTGGGCAAAAAACCCGGTTGAAGCCACATCTTTCTCCTTAGGTACCAGCAAAAATTGCTGTGATGTGCCCGGCTTCTTGCGACCGATCTCGACTATTTGCCGGTTGGCATTTGGCGAGGCATCCGGTGCAATAAAATAGGCAAATACTGCCACCACAACGGCCAGCATAATAAGCACCAGCCCAAACATAGCGCCCTTATTTTTGCGCAGCCGACGCCAGGCTTTGGCGCCCGAAGTCTGGGAAATTGTGGAAGTGGATGGTACCATAAATGCAGGCCAAATCTATTTCTATTTTTGTAAGGTTGTATTTTGTTGCCGTTATTACTGTGGTAGCAAGCAAAACTGCAATTGTTGTTACTTTATTTGCAGCCATCATTAATGCATCGGATCATTAGTAATTTCGTTAAGTCATTAATTATTATGCCAATGACTTAATGACCCTTTGACCAAATGACTCATTGAGCAAATGCCCATTTCGCTAACGCCGCAGTTGAGTACATCAATACAAAACACCACCAAAAAAAATAAATGAAGGTACCCGAAAATAAAAGACATGGAGCGATTAGCGCATTGCTGGATGAGTATGAGCGGTCTTTAAGACATTTAAAAGCTGCAATTGAAACTATACCTGCTGATGCCCTCTCAAAAATTATTGACGCAGCGACCAACGATGATAATTGCCGGTCCGTTCAAACCATTTTGTCGCATGTGGTCAACTCTGGTTATGGCTATGCCACCAGCATCCATAATTCAGGAGGGAATCACCTGGCAAGACCGGCCAAAGTTTTTCATGAAACCATTGAACCCTACCTCCAGGATATCGACAGCATGTTTGCCTTTACTGAAAACGTGTTTCAAAATATCTGCGACAATGACCTGGAGCAGCTTGACGACAGGTTTAAAATTAAAACCGGCTGGGGCCAATTGTACGATATAGAGCAATTGATGGAACATGCCATTGTACATATTCTGAGGCATCGGAGGCAGATTGAGAAGATCAAATGGGATAAGTTATGAGGGAGCTGTGACGCATGCATGCTCCGCTTTTTTGCCCCCGGTTCCCTGATTGGGTGCCTCTGTGCGACTTGTAGCTTTCAGAGCCAAAGGGTAAAATTAAATCAGGTAATTCCCCTTCACAGCTAGAGCAGTAATTACTAAGATAGTATGTGTTCCTCTTCACCGTAATTTTGGTGCTCCACATCAAGAACCCGCTATTGCACAGAGGCACCCCTTCGGCGGACAGCGGGCAAAAAAGGATAAACATGCTGTACAAAAAATTCAGGCTGAATACCTCTTCTCCAACCCATCTTTGGCAGCCTTAGCAGCAATAGATAACTTGCGGCCTACGTTTTAACAGCTATTATGTCCATAGAAGTACAACACCTTACCAAAATATACGGCACCCAAAAAGCAGTCGGCGATATTTCATTTACTGTAAACAAAGGAGAGATCGTCGGGTTCCTCGGCCCCAACGGTGCCGGCAAGAGCACCACGATGAAAATGATTACCGGCTACCTGGCTGCTGACAATGGTATTGCGCTGGTAAGTGGCATCAACACGGCTTTGCAGCCGCTGGAAGCCAAAAAGAAGGTCGGTTACCTGCCCGAAAGTAATGCCCTCTACTACGATATGTATGTGCGCGAATACCTTGATTTTGTAGCAGGGATATACCAGGTGGCCGACCTTAAAAACCAAATCGAAGCATGCATTGAGAAAGTGGGCCTTATCCCCGAAGCTAATAAAAAGATAGGCCAGTTAAGCAAAGGTTACAAGCAACGCGTAGGCCTGGCTGCCGCGTTGATCCATAATCCGGAAGTGCTGATCCTCGATGAACCAACCAGCGGCCTGGATCCCAACCAGATCGTTGAGATCCGGGAACTGATCAGGGAACTGGGCAAGGAAAAAACGGTGCTGTTCAGCAGCCATATCATGCAGGAAGTGCAGGCCATCTGCGACCGCGTGATCATCATCAACAAAGGCAGTATAGTGGCCGATGACACCCTCGGTAAATTACAACAAGGCAAAACCAATGCGTTAGTGGTGAGCTTTGCCGAAAGCCTGCAGGCAACGACATTTGGGGCTATAAGCGGAACTACATCCATCGGCAAAATTACCGATACCCAATGGCAACTCGCCGGCAACGATATCGCTGCTATCCGTAAGCAGGTGATGCAACTGGCCCTCGACAAAAACCTCAATATCCTTTCTATGCAGGAAGGCGGCGGCACCCTCGAAGAGATCTTTCGGCAGCTCACCACTTAGAAAGTTTAGAGGTTTAGAAGTTTAGAGGTTTAGAGGTTTAGGGGTTTAGGGGTTCCAGCATTCTAATGGTAATGGCATCGACGGAAAATCATTCATTAAACCGGCGATAGCAACTAATAACAGAAGATTTTCCGCAAAGGCTGAGCTAATCATCGGCCAGGCTGGCGGTGAGCCTGCCTGTCGAGTTAATTGCCTGCAAACCGGGCATCAACCTCCTTCATTCCAAAATCGCTAAAAATAAACTTCTAAACCTCTAAACTCCTAAAACGCTAAACCCCTAATCCTCTAAACCCAACTCCCAGTTTAGAAATAATAAATTAACCCAACTTGCAGCTATGGGTCACAAAATTGAGATATAGCGCGGGTTTCAGATCTATTTAGTGGCGGTTTGTGTACTACAAATTTGATTTGCTTGAACGGTTTAAGCTTTGTCTGTTTTAGCG
>JBDSXW010000118.1:0-71366 GCA_039925965.1 Chitinophagaceae bacterium | reverse complement strand
TTGTCAATTAGTTACAAATCTCCGTTTTTTCGAAAATTCAAATCGTTTCCAAGGTAAATTTCTCGCAAACTCAATATTGACAATACTTTCAAAGAACTAAATAATTTCTAAACGCAACGCTAGTGATCTATCATCTTGTCCAGGTACACATCCTGAATCGCATTCAATAACGCTATTCCATCCGCCATCGGTCTTTGAAAAGCCTTGCGGCCGGAAATAAGACCGGTACCTCCTGCCCGCTTGTTGATGGATTTTGCAAAAAAATCAGGCAGGCCGAAGTGCAGGGAAAAATAGTGAAGGGCCGATTTAAGGCAAGTTATTTTAAGTTGTTACCGGCGGTTCAATAACGGTTCAGGAGCTGTTGCTAAGATTTTAGAGTGAGGAACCGGCAGTCCGGATATCTCGCATGTTTTACAACTGGTGCCGGCATTTTTTTCATGGGGGGCAACCACAAATTAATAGGCACCAGACGCCGAACCAAAGAAAGCTGAAAACAGTATACCTGCAGCAAGCTCTTGTTTCTTGATCCATGGCGCTTGAACCTTTTACCTTTTAACTTTAATCGTATACCATCAACCGTTTACTAGCAACCGGATACCCTAAAATTCAAACTCCCAAACCGTCCTATAATTGCCATACTTCTCAATGTACGTAAGGAAGGCATTGTAGAAGGCATCGGCACCGATAGTAGCGCTGTCTCCTATTACAAATAATTGCTCTTTGGCGCGGGTAAGCCCCACGTTCATCCGGCGGTAGTCTTTTAGAAAACCAATATCCCCGTCATCGTTGCTGCGTACCAGCGACAGGATAATGGTTTCTTTTTCCTGCCCCTGGAAACTATCAATCGTGCTGATCCGCATGCCTGCAGGCAATACGTCTTTTGCAGCGGATACCTGCCCGGCATAGGGAGAAATAACCGCGGTGGTGGCAGCATCCAATAATTCAGTTTCGATGAGCTTTTGTACAATCCTCAGTTCGCCCTCATTTTGCAGGCTGGTACCATCGGCACCACGAACTTCATTGTAGCCCGAACCTGCGGTATCAATAAAGCATATTTGTGTGCCATCGATTTTCAAATGGTCGGCGGTCATCAACAAACCTCCATAAAAATATTGACTGGAAAACCCTGCAATGGAAGGGCGCATGCGGTACTGGGTATTGAGCAAAAACACATTGCTTACCGCCGCAACACAGATCTCCAGTATAGATCTGTTGAAGCCAAGACGTGCCGCTTCATTACTCAACACAGTTGGCGGCAATTGCAGGTGGTCGCCTGCCAGCACAAACTTATCCGCCAGCGGAAAGATGCACCAGGCAAGGGGTTCAATGCATTGCCCGGCTTCGTCAATTACCAGCGTTCGAAAGTTCAGCTTGTTGATTTTTGCATCATACAACCCGATAGGCGTGCCGAGGATCACATCTGCTTCAGCGAACAATTTCTCTTCGTAGTAAGATTGCAGCTTCTTGATTTCATCCCTGATATTCTTGACTTCTTTGAACAACAGGTTTCGTTGTTCCCGTTCCGCTTTGCCAAAACTTCGCTTGTATTTCAATGCCATTTTACGATACTGCTCCGCTTTGATTTTGAGTTCTCTTATTTCTTTCTGCAGCTTGCCTCCCGCCAGTTTTCCTTCGGGGGTATGGTCAAAAATTAATGGATCTACCTTACTTGTATTACCAACCCGTAACAGTTCCAGACCCTGCGCAATCAGCCCTCTTGCAATATTATCTACCGCAGTATTACTTGGCGCAGCTACCAGCACTTTTTCATTCAGTTTCACCAACTGTACTACGGCTTCGACCAAGGTAGTCGTTTTGCCTGTTCCTGGCGGACCATGTACTATAGTGACCAACTCATTCTGCATGATAGCTGCCACGGCTTGCTGCTGGCTGCTATTGAGGCTTTTGTTTTTAAAATCGGGTAGAACTGCGGGGATAACAACCGGCATTTTAGCCGCCGGAATATTGCTATGAAGTTGTTCGAACAATGGGTAGAGGTCCCGGTTCTGCACGAGGTTCTTCAGCACCGTCTTCATGATCGTAGTGGTGCGCTGGTCGGGAGCCAGTTTGATACCCACGCCATTGTCTTCGATCCAATCGGGAAAGTCGGGAGCAAACAACCGAAACTCGCCACTCCTGCCATCAAGGTTCATCAGGATGCCTTTGATGGGCTCTTCGCCGGTAAAAAAACACTCGATCGCAGCACCATCTTTAAAAAGGGTGGTTTCCGCAGGAAAGGTAAGCCGGAAGCTGATTTCGGGATAATCGGCATAGCCAAAACCCTTACGCGTAACTACCAGCGGATGCAGGGCCAAACCCTCTGCCTTGAGTGCTTTTAGTGAATGCTGCTGGTCGAGGCTGTATCGCTGCACCTGCTCCTTTTCTTCCAGGTCGATGCATTGCAACAGTCTTTGTATTTGCGGATGTATTGGCGGCATCGGGTGAAAATAAAGAAACCCCGCCAAATTGGGCCAGGCGCCCACAACTACTTACCATCACTTTTAATAAACGCAGCCAGCGCAGCCACCTGGTCTGTGTTAATATAATCTACGCCCCAGGTCATGAACGCACGCCAACTGTTGATGCTATCAGGGGCATTCCAAAACCTAACCTTTTTACCAAGGGCATGGGCTTTTGCAATGCCTTGTTGGATGGCTTCCAGCTCCGTACCAGGAATATTATCCTTTCCATTCCAGGCACTGTAGCGCTTGAAATTATCACTAAGCATTACAATTTTTTGCAATGCGGCTGTACTGTAGGTTTTATTCAGTTCACCGTCAAAAAGTATATAGGTCGGATAGGTTGAAAACAATTCCGGATCGGGCCGGTTACCGGAAATTACTAATTGCAGACTGTTGCATTGTGTGAGCATTGGGTAGGCTGCCAGCAATTGGACCAAGGCTTGCAAAGTGGCTTCAGCACTGGTTTTCACATCGATCATCAGTTGCAGCCTGCGACTTGTATCCGCATACACCGAACCATTATTTTTGGTAATTTTCGCCAGAAGCGGTTGCAGGTATAAAGTGGAAAGCGTCTTGTTACTATCTAATTGATTTGCCTGATGTGCCACCAGCAATTTTCCATCCCGCAAAAAAATATCCGCTTCTATCGAGCCAAACTGCTGGCTGTAAGCTTCGTAAAATGGAACTGGCTGTTCGTAATCGTTATGTGAATGTGCATTGCTCGCCGTATAGCTTACCGGTTGCGCAATGGTATCAAATGATACTAGAAACCAAATTACCAATAGTACGAGTCGCATAGTATTTTTTTATGGGTAATAGCTTGGTCAATCAGTGTCTTGCTGGTTGAAAGATACCATCAGCTACGTCGTTTTAACCAACCACTGATACTCATTCTTTCCCGGTTCGCCAATGTCACTTCATGCTCCATTTCATCGCTTTTAAATAAGACGGCAGTTTGCGAATGAGGCTGAATCGTTTGCACCGAATCGTTCTGGTATACTTTCAACTGGCCGCCATCTTCTTCCTGCCAGTTGTGGTTTAAATAGGATATCAGCGAATATTTGCGGTTATTGTCTGTCTTGAACTGGTCTTTGTGCTTTTTGTAGAAACTACCTTCATCGTACACCGCATAATGAAATTCGTAGTCGTTAATACCTGCATAGCAAGTACTGTTCAGGCGTTCTATAAAACCTTCGACGAGGTGTAAAAATTCCTGTTCGAAAATGTTATCGTGGCTTTTATCCAGCCAGTAAATCTGGTCGCTGCGCATTTGCTGTGTAGCATCTTTCACAAGCTCGTTGCCAATACCGGCCGCAGTTAATAAGCCATCCCGTTGCAGTCGCCGGATATTATCCTGCAAGCCATTGGAAAGCGTTGCACTTAAAAACCCTGCATCTATCCCGATATTATTAGCCAGGTAACTATCAATCAGCAAGTCAAATTGGTTGTACATGATCGTGTTTGAAGCGGGTAAGATAGGTTAAGCCTGCCGCTGTAACCTGATTATTAACCAGCGACACAGCAGATAAAAAAAAACGATGCATCGCTGCACCGTTCCCGTAAACTAACTATTCTAAAATTATTGCTGTGCCGGACTGTACAAATTGTTTTCCTCATCTTCGTCACCGATCTTTTCGTCTGCATCATCCAATTCGCTGCCGGGCACATCGAGGCTTCCGCCGAATTTTTCGCCCACAACGTCCACCTCATTTAACAGAACACCCTCCTCGTCAGTTGCATCGGGTGATGCTGCACTTAAGCTAAGTTCTTCTTCCGTTGGCGTAAAGCTGGCGGCGTTGGCAAGCATCTCTTTCTCCATAGCTGTTACGTCTGAGTCGCCGTCTTCATCTTCATCATCGTCATCCTGGCTATCCGCGTCATCCATCTGCAGGTCTTCATCACCGATGGTCATCTCGTCTTCACCAATCACTACTTCCTCATCGATATCTATTCCATCATCGCCTTCGGTATCATCATCATCATCCGCTTCACCCTCATCCCAATCATCCAGAACACCCACCCCTTCTTCGTCGGCACTGGAAATGGTGGTGTCCGCCATTTCACCGGCAGGCATAGGGCGCACATGCTCCTGGCCTGGAATATCTTTCACAGATGGCAAATCAATAATGGCGATGTCTGCCTTTAGTCGTTCCCGGTCCCGGGGAGCGTCAGTGAGATCCAGGTTGGCTTCGGTATTGTTCATGGTTGTTATTTTTAATACTTGAATGAATGATGTTACAGATGGATTTGCGGCCTATTTATTAACCACTTCCATATCCTCGATATGGTGTACACCGGTGGAAAGCGTAAAATTGAAAGACTCACAAAAACTAAATAAAGCAGCTGCCGGCACATTGGTAAGCTTGAACTTTTTTACAGGCAGCCTGTCCGGGTTGCCCGCCTGATCTTCCTGTCTTAATTTATCCAACGCGTAGAGGGTTATAATGGTTTCTTTGCCTGCAAACACCCGGATGGCGATCGCTTCAAAACGGTCGCGATTATACTCCGCTACATAATGCTGGCAAAGATCGTCGAGGTTTTGATTGTTGGCCATTTTTACAGCGATGGCGCCGGCGATATCTCCATGTTGAAAATTAAATTCTTCGCTCATGATTCAAAAATTAATGGTTAACAAAAATAACTTATACAGGTAGCAGCCTTTCAATAAACAACTTCATGCATTTCTTCGAGCAAACCTTCAATCAACTTTCCGTTAAAGGCCTCCAGGTCTTCAGGACTCCTGCTCGTTATAAGACCATGATCTACCACCACTTCCCTGTCAACCCAGTCCGCACCAGCATTTTCAAGATCGGTTCTGATGGAATGGAATGAAGTCATTTTTCTCCCGTCCAGCGCTTTTGTTTCGATTAATAATTGCGGCCCATGACAAATAGCTGCAACCACTTTGCCCTGTAGCAAAAACTGTTGCGCAAATTCCACACAATCATCATCGCGCCGCATCAAATCGGGATTAATTACCCCGCCAGGAATCACCAATCCATCATAGTCTTCTGCCTCAGCGTTCCATACCTGCACATCCACCGGCAATTCAATGGACCAGTTTCCATCTTTCCATCCTTTTACCGAATGTTCTTGCGGCGAAACAATATGCACCGTAGCTCCGGCTGCTTCCAGCGCCTGTTTCGGGCTGGTGAGCTCCGATTCTTCAAAACCATTTTCGGTTAGTATAGCTACTTTTTTGCCCGATAGTTGTTGCATAGCAAGTTTATTTTCTGATAATTATAAATAAAGATCAGTTGGTAATTTTGCAAAAACCACGCCCTTATTCCGACGTTTTATTTTCTCCTTGCCAGTAGCAGTTTTGCTGCAAACCGCAGTCATGACGCCGCACATCAAAACATACCTGGTGATTGTCAATTCGCTTTTTTCAGCGTTTTTTGTGCACACCTTCGCTGAACTTTTCTGTGCGGCACCCGTTTAACAACATGACATGAAAATTCTTTGGAAATACCTGAAACCTTATAAATGGCTGGCTATATTTTCAATGGTGCAGGCGGCAGTAGCGCAGGCACTCAATTTTCTCGACCCGGTCATCTTCGGCCGCATCATTGATCATTTTGCGATTAACCCCGGCAACAAAACCGAACAGGAACTGGTAAAAGGCATCTTATCGCTACTGTTGCTGGTAGTGCTTATTTCCATTGGCGCCAGGCTGGCAAAAACCTTCCAGGATTATGTGCTGCGGCTCGTGGTGCAAAAGTTTGGCAAAAGTGTTTTTGACGACGGACTCAAACAGACACTACGCCTTTCGTACCAGGAATTCGAAGACCAGCGTAGTGGAGAAACGCTTTCCATCCTGCAAAAAACGAGGAGGGATACCGAGAATTTTCTAACCCAGTTTATCAATATCCTTTTCTCCACGGTGGTAGGTCTTGTTTTTTTGATTTACTATGCGGTTACCAAACACTGGGCGCTGGTACCGGTTTTTTTAGTTGGGGTGGTATTGCTGGGTGGCCTCACCGGTATGCTCAGTAAAAAAATAAAAACTATCCAGCGAAAGATCTTCCGCGAAAATGCGGTGATGTCGGGTAATATTACCGAATCGCTACGCAATATTGAACTGGTGAAAAGCCTGGGCCTCACTTACCCGGAGATCAGGCGGCTAAAGACTTTTACCCAAAACATTTTCGACCTGGAGATGATGAAGGTGAAGAAAGTACGGACCCTTACTTTTTTACAAGGTATCACCCTCAATTTTCTCAAGCAGTCAATTCTCTTTATCCTGCTATGGCTTATTTTCAGGAAAGTGCTTACTGCTGGCGAGCTCATTGCCATGCAGGTAATCATGAATTATATCTTTGTGCCGTTACAGGATCTCGGCACCATCATTCTTGCCTACCGCGAAGCCGAAGCTTCGCTTCAGAATTTTGACCTGCTGATGAAAAAGCCCGTCGAAACAAGGCCCGAAGAACCCATTGAACTGGGCGATGTGGCCACATTGGAATTTACGAATGTGGTGTTTAAACATAAAACGGCTACCGAGAATTCAATCGATAATATTTCTTTCAAAGCTGGCATTGGGGAATCGATTGCATTCGTAGGCCCGAGTGGCAGTGGCAAATCCACACTCGTGAAATTGCTGGTGGGGCTGTACACACCTGTAAGTGGAAATATCTATTTTGATGATGTGTCGGTAAAGGATATCAAGTACAATAAGATAAGGCGGCAGATTGGTTTTGTAACGCAGGATACCCAATTATTTGCAGGCACGGTACGGCAGAACCTGCAGTTTATTAAGGCGGGTGCCACTGAAGAAGAAATGCTATTGGCACTTAAAAAATCAGCTTCCTATAATTTACTGAACAGCACCAAAGGTTTAGACACGGTGTTGGGTGAAGGTGGCACCAAGCTATCCGGCGGCGAAAAGCAGCGGCTGTCAATCGCCCGGGCCTTGTTGCGGAACCCACGTATTCTAATTTTTGATGAAGCGACGGCATCACTTGACTCGCTTACCGAAGAAGCGATTACAGATACCATCAACCTCATTGCTTCGGAAAAACAACAGATCATCATCGCAATCGCCCACCGGCTGAGTACGATTATGAATGCCAATATTATTTATGTGTTGGAAAAAGGAAAGATCGTAGAAACCGGCAGCCATGCAGAACTGCTGGACCAAAAAGGCCTCTACTATGCCATGTGGCGGCAGCAGGTAGGCGAAAGAACCAACAAGTTAAAAATAGTGGCGGTTGAAAAAGAAGCAGCGACCAGTGCCAACATGCCCGCAGTAGAATTTTTGTAAATGGTGAAGCTGACCGGTATGTTGCTTTCGGAGGCCACGAATAGCACGAATGGGCACGGATACTTTTGCAAATACCATTATTCCTTTATTCGTGTTCATTCGTGCTAATCGTGGCTACCTTACAGTCTCACCTTACTATAAACAATCAATTAAAAATCCTCATATATCTGCAACCGGTTGTTAAGGTCCGTAATCTGCCGCTGCATATCGTTCATGCGTTGGAGCAGGTGGCTGATGGTTTCTATTCCTTCGAGGTTAATGTCCATTTCATAGTACAGACGCACCAATTTTTCCAATTGTTGCATCTGGCTAAGCGGTACAAACACCTGGTCTTCTACCCTGCTGATCTGGAGCAAGCCGGACTGCTGGAGCGAATCAATAAAGGACAATTCAATATGATGGTGGATGCAAAACTCGCTGGCTGGTATCATTTCTTCTGCTGGCATTACAAAAGTTTTAGTGGAGCGTACTTAACTCGGTGAACAATGTTTTTTGCTGATCAGAAAGTTGAGTGGGCAATTTTACTTCATAGGTCACATACAGGTCGCCAGCTTCGCCTTCCTTTTTATATACCGGGAATCCCTTGCCCTTGAGGCGTATTTTAGCACCCGGCTGTGTTCCAGGGGTTACTTTCAATTTTACTTTTCCTTTCAGCGTTTCGATAGTGGCATCACCACCCAACACAGCCGTGTACAAGTCGATGGCGGCGTTGGTATGCAAATCGTTACCAGCCCTTCTGAAACCCGGATGCGTGGTAATCGCAAAAGTGATAAAAAGATCGCCGGCGGGCCCGCCATTTACGCCTGCCGCTCCATGGCCTTTCAGCTTGATAACCTGGCCGTTTTCCACACCGGCGGGTATAGTGATCCGGATATTTTTACCATTCACCGACATGGTTTGCTGGTGCGTTTCCATTGCATCCAGCAGGCTTAACTGCAGCGAGGCGTTGTAGTCCTGGCCGCGGTATTTGGTTTTACTTCGGCTTTTCCGCCCAAACATCGATTCAAAAAAACCGGAGAAATCATCGCCATCTTCGCCTCCAAACTGCGGCCCACCGCCGTGCTGCGCCTTGCGTTGTTCGTATTCACGACGCTGTTGGTCAAACTGCTCCGCATGCTGCCAATCTTTACCGTATAGGTCGTATTTCTTTCTTTTTTCAGCGTCACTTAATACCTCGTTGGCCTCGTTCACCTGCTGAAATTTCTGATGGGCATCTTTGTCGTTGGGGTTCAGGTCGGGGTGTAATTTCCTGGCCAGTTTGCGATAGGCTTTCTTGATATCCTCGTCCGAAGCGGCTTTGTCAACCCCTAATACTTTGTAATAATCTATAAATTCCATGGTTGATTGTTGTTGGTGTATTCCGGCTCTAAAGTTAGGGGCCCTTGGATTGTTGCAATAAAAAAGGTTCGTGCTGATCACGAACCTTTTCGAAAGGCGTTTACAAGGGTTGCCAACCTTTTGAAGGTTGGCAACCCTTTATTTCAGTTTGGCAATCGCTGCGGCCATGGTGCTTCCGATATCGGCAGGGCTGGCTACCACATGGATGCCGCATTCTTCCATTATTTTCATCTTGGCTGCAGCGGTATCTTCAGCACCGCCAACGATCGCACCGGCATGACCCATGCGACGGCCCGGAGGCGCAGTCTGGCCTGCAATAAATCCTACCACCGGCTTGGTGCCGTGTTCTTTAATCCATCGGGCTGCCTCGGCTTCCATTCCACCACCTATTTCACCGATCATTACGATACCGTGCGTATCCGGATCGTTCATCAGCAACTCAACCGCATCTTTTGTAGGCGTGCCAATGATTGGGTCGCCACCAATACCAATGGCCGTAGTAATTCCCAAACCTGCTTTGGCCACCTGGTCGGCCGCTTCGTAGGTAAGGGTACCGCTTTTGCTCACGATACCAATATGGCCTTTCTTGAAAATAAAGCCTGGCATAATCCCCACTTTACACTCGTCGGCGGTGATCACACCCGGGCAGTTTGGCCCAATCAGGCGGGTGGTCTTTCCTGCTAAATAATGTTTCACTTTCACCATATCCTGTACCGGGATGCCTTCCGTAATACATACCACCAATGCGATGCCAGCTTCGGCAGCTTCCATGATGGCGTCGGCTGCAAATGCTGGTGGCACAAAAATGATGCTCACGTTAGCACCAGTTCCGGCTACTGCGTCTACCACAGTATTAAAAACCGGCCTGTCGAGGTGGGTGCTGCCACCCTTACCCGGCGTTACGCCGCCTACAACCTGCGTGCCGTATTCGATCATTTGCGAAGCATGAAACGTACCTTCTGTTCCGGTAAAGCCCTGAACGATAATCTTGGAGTTTTTGTTAACTAACACACTCATGACTGGGGATATTTTTTTGGTGAAGTGGAGTGCAAAAGTAGGGGTATAGCCTAATAGATGCACCAGCGGTGAATGATAAGTTTTGACAGGCTGGCAGACTGGCAAAAAAGGCTATAACAGTGAATACCTGAAATACAGGCCAGTCCTACGTTTTCAGCTACGGCGGGCAGTGATAAAGAAACGAATTAAACCGCGTAAAACCCTTCCGCAAAACCCTGCAGACGAAGCGGCTTTCCGGCTGAATAAATCCATCATTCGCTTTCATTCCCGGATATTTGCCAGAAAATGGTCGTTCTGATTGGTTACCTCGCTTCCGGCATCCTGGCCGTGTCGCTGATGATGAGCAACGCATTGCGGTTCCGCTGGCTCAATATTTCGGGCAATATCTGCTTTATTGTCTATGGCGTTTTTATCCAGGCCTTTCCTATTATTGTGGCCAATTCAATTCTGTTTTCTATTAATATTTACCAGCTGGTAAGATTGCTGACTTTCAAAGAGACGTTTCACCACGTCCCGTTTACAACAGGCGATGCCTTCGTGGAAAAATTTCTGTCCTTTTATAAAAATGACCTGGAAGCTTATTTCCCCGGCTTTCGATTTCAAACCAACGATGGAAGGGTATGTTTTGTGGTACTCAGAGACCTGGTGATCGCCAATATTTTTGTTGCCAGGCTCGCCGAAAATGGCCGGGCCACGGTTGAAGTAAACTATACCGTTCCCAATTACCGCGACTTTAAAGTGGGGCGTTTTATATTTGACAAAGAGAAAGAATACCTGTTATCCCAGGGCGTCCGCCAAATTGTGTACGACCAGGTCGCCCACAAAAACCATGAACATTTTATTAAGGTAATGGGCTTTGAGCAACAGGGCGCGGGGTATGTGAAGCTGCTGGATGATAGCGGTGGAATGCGGGACGCAGCAGCAACGACGCGGGTAGGATGACGCGGGAAGGGTGACACAAGAAGCTTCTTGAACCATGAAAAAACCTGAGCCTTAATTTTTGAACTTTTCTGCCTGGACTCTGGACTTTGATCACCTGGCCCTGATCATTGGACCTTCCAACTTGTTACTTATCTTGCCGCCCAAAATCTCAGCCTTTGAAGACCATCCTCAACGACAAACAGTTAGCCTTAACAATAAGTCGCCTGGCACACCAGATAGCTGAAAACCATGGTGATTTCAAGGATACCGTGCTCATTGGGATTCAGCCAAGAGGCATTGCATTCAGTAACCGGCTGGCGTATATACTTCAGCAGCTTGCCCCTGCTATTCAATATGGTAAACTAGACATTACTTTTTATCGCGATGATGTAAGAAAGCAACTGCATATTGCCAATGAAACCGATATCCCTTTTTCAATTGAAGATAAGAAAGTGGTAATCGTCGATGACGTGCTATACACCGGCCGCACCATCAGGGCCGCGCTGGACGCCCTACTGGATTTTGGCCGGCCGGCGAAAGTGGAATTATGTGTATTGATTGACCGTCGCTTTAGCCGCGAACTCCCCATCCAGCCCGATTACACCGGCAAAATGATCGACACCATCATTTCCCAGAAAGTAAAAGTACTGTGGGCCGAGAAGGATGGTTCGGATGAAGTGGTGTTGATAGATTAAGGACAAAGCGCCAAGAATCAGGCGCCAAGAATCAAGGTTCAAGAGCGTCAGCTAAGGAACAGATGCGAGCTTATGAGAAAACTTTTATTACCTATTAATTTATCAGTGTATGCCCGTTGAGCTTGAAAACCGGTTTCATGGGTTTGGAAAGGACGTTAGGGATTTTTGCTTAAGGTGTAAACGAGACGTAATAAACTTCGATTATATTAAGCAGTTAGTTCGCTCAAGCGGTTCCATAGCTGCGAATTATACTGAGGCTGGGGAAAACCTGGGTATGGCAGATGAAAGAATGAAATTGAAAATCTCCGGGAAGGAGGCAAAAGAATCCCGTCATTGGCTGGATTACATATTGAGTTATGGAGCCGGCGACCTGGAAAAGGTAGGATAAGAATGATGATGGACGAATCAAATCACAAAGATCCTTTCCCAAATCATCATGAAAGTAGAAAACAGACCCAAACCTCCACCAAAAATCAATCTTTAGAACTTGACTCATTGATCTTGTATGACATCCATTAAACTTTGAACACTTGAACACTAACCCATTACACTTGAACCGTCAGCCTTTCATCTTGAACCTTTATCCTTGAACCCTGAACCCTGAACCCTGAACCTTGAACCTTGAACCCTGAACCCTGAACCTCGACCCTTGAACCTTCGACCCTGAATCCCTTTATCTTTGACCTTTAATGAGCCTTTCCACCAAACATCTCCTCGGAATAAAAGACCTGCTGCCGGAAGATATTTCGTTGATTTTGTCAACGACAGTGCAGTTTAAAGAAGTGTTGCAGCGCCCGGTTAAGAAAGTCCCTTCGTTGCGGGACGTTACCATTGTGAACCTTTTTTACGAAAATAGTACGCGTACCAGAATCTCTTTTGAGCTTGCCGAAAAACGCCTGAGTGCTGATAGCATCAATTTTGCCGCAAGTGGCTCTTCGGTATCCAAAGGGGAAACCTTGCTGGATACCGTCAATAATATCCTGAGCATGAAAGTGGATATGGTGGTAATGCGTCATAGTGCCAGTGGAGCGCCCCATTTTCTGGCGAAGCACATCGATGCTCCCATCATCAATGCCGGCGATGGTATTAATGAGCATCCCACCCAGGCATTGCTGGATGCTTTTTCTATAATGGAAAAATTGGGGCCGCTGGAGGGCAAAAAAATTGCGATCATCGGCGATATCATGCATAGCCGGGTGGCACTTAGCAATATCTACCTCCTTACCAAAATGGGCGCCGAAGTAACTGTGGCAGGGCCTCCGACCCTGATCCCAAAATACATAGCGGAAGCGCTGAATGTAAGGGTGGAATACGATGTGATGAAGGCCCTGCAATGGTGTGATGCCGCCAATGTATTGCGCATCCAGCTGGAGCGGCAGAACCAGGTGCTCTTCTCATCGCTGAGAGAATACAACCTGGCTTATGGTGTTAAAAAGAAAATGCTGGACAGCCTGAATAAAGAAATATTGATCATGCACCCCGGCCCCATCAACCGCGGCGTGGAAATGGACAGCGATGTGGCCGACAGCCACCATAGCATCATCCTCGATCAGGTGCAAAATGGCGTAGCAGTAAGAATGGCCGCCTTATATTTATTGTCGAACAGAAATTAAGGAGGGCAAGCAGGTAGTGGCAATTGGCGAGATGGCAGCAGCCCCGAATCACAAATCAGACATCACCCTTCACAAATCAGACATCAGACATCCGACATCAAAACATCTGCATTATGCGTATCGCCCTCTTTCCCGGAACCTTTGATCCTATTACTCTAGGTCACCTTGATATCATTGACAGGGCCATGCCCTTGTTTGACAAAGTGGTAGTGGGCATTGGCCGCAACGCCAATAAGCAGCCGATGTTTGCTGAAGAACAACGCCTGCAGTGGATTTTGGATTGTTATAAGGACAACCCCAAAGTAGCAGCGGTGGCGTATGAAGGTCTCACTGTAAAATGCTGCAATGAAGTGGGCGCGAATTTCATCCTCCGGGGAATTCGGTATGTCAGTGATTTTGAATATGAAAAGGCCATCGCCGATATGAATCGAAGCCTTGACAATACCATTGAAACCATCTTCCTCACCTGTTCGCCGCAGTACACTTCTGTAGCATCCACCCTGGTGCGGGATGTGTTAAGAAATAAGGGTGATGTGCGCCAATTTTTACCACCCGAAGTAATCGCATCGTTACATCTCAATGAACAATAAATGGCCGATACTATTTGGTACAATAAGAACCTCCAACTCGCCGATATACTGCACTTCGGGGATGGGAATATGGGTGAGCACCTGGGCATGCAATTTTCTGAGGTGGGAGCGACTTTTCTAAAAGCCACCATGCCCGTTGACCATCGCACCAAACAACCCTATGGCTTACTTCATGGAGGCGCTTCGGTCGCATTGGCCGAAACATTGGGCAGTGTAGCCAGTGCATTAGTGATTGATCATGAAAAAGTGATGTGTGTGGGTTTGGAGATTAATGCCAATCACATACGCAGCGCCCGGCAAGGGTTTGTTACCGGCACCTGCACGCCCATTCATCTCGGCAGCCAAACCCATGTTTGGGATATTAAGATCCACGACGAAGCTGGAAAACTCTGCTGCATCAGCCGATTGACGGTAGCGGTTTTAAAAAGAAGGGATCGGTAACTGAATATCCCGCCGCGCTTTACTTAGTTTTAGGCAATGAATTCCGTTCCATTAAAATTGTCAATTCCCGAACCCTGCAGCAATAGCTGGGAAAAGATGGCAATAAGTAATGAAGGCCGTTTTTGCGGCAGTTGTGCTACAACCGTCATCGACTTTACTAAACTTACTGACGAAGCCATACAGGATTACTTTATTCAACATCTGGATAGCCCGGTTTGTGGCCGTTTTAAAACAAGGCAGCTCGACCGGATCACCATTTACCTACCCACCTATCTTTTACAGGAAAAGAAAACTTATTACTGGCAAAAGTTTCTAATCGTATTGTTGATCTGTTTTGGGAATGCAATGTTGCCGGTAGAGATAAACCCAGTTAGCAGCCAGGCTTTGTATGCGCAGCATGCCGAGGGGTCGGGGTCTTCCAGACTAAAGAAGAAATCAAAAAAGCGCCACCGGTCAACGTTTACATTTGTTGGATTTAAAAGGGACCAATTTACCACTTACACAGCCATTATTATGGGGAATATGGTATGTACTCCTATTCCTGACGCGGCCAAAATCAGCATGATCACTGAAGGTAGTGTTTATAAAAAATCCAATTCAGGCAATGCTGATACAATTAAAAGTAATATAGCGGCAAGAAAGGAAAATGGGCAAGGGAAAAGCCCGGCTAAGGAAATTCCATTCCAAACCACGCAAGCCATTCTACCTACTGCTTTTACTTTTTCATCCAGGCCTTCCCGCCGCGGCAAATGATGCATTGATGAGGTACCATGTCGTTAGTCGCAGTTGTCATCAGATCCAATAGCGCCTTACGAACCAGGATTCAAACATCCAACCCAGAATGGGGTTAAATCCAGATACTTAGAGGCTCGCATCAACCTCATCCTGCCACCCTAACCTGCCTGCCCGAAAATATTTTAAACAGAAAACTGAAGAAGAACACCAGGATCACCCCAGCGGGATTGTACCAGAGAAACTCAAATTTGATGCCCTGGTAAATGCTGCTGTTTTGTAATAAGTGAAACCCCACGATAAGCAACTGGCTGATAATCGCCGCCCAGAATATAGCAGTGCCCTTAATATTTTTAAACATAAAGGCCACCAGGAAAACACCAAGGATCACCCCGTAAAACAAGGAGCCCAAAATATTGACCGCCTCGATGAGGCTCCCCATATTGGTAGCAAACATTGCTACGAATATGCTGAACAATCCCCAGCCCAGGGTGTACATCCAGCTAAGCCGGTACGACTCCGCCTCGCTGCAATCCTTCTTAAAAATATTACGATGAATATCTACAACCGTACAACTGGCCAGCGAATTCAGTGCAGCTGCTATACTACCCCAGGCCGCCAGGATGATCACCGCGATCAACAAACCCACAAGACCTTTGGGCAGGTTATGGGTTACGAAGTAGAGAAAAATATAGTTGGTATCACTCTTGTCGCCGGCTGGCAATGCTTTGTTTAATAAGGCGATATATTGGTTTTTTAGCACCTGCATTCTGGCCGCACCAGTTTTCAGCGAATCATTGTATACTGCGATCATTTTTTCCGCGCCCGGTACGGTCTTGGCTTTTAACAGGTTAATCTGGTAGACCTGTTGATTCTCCCGTTGATCGGCAAAATTTTGCTCCACGGTATCGAGCGAATTTCTATAGGGCGTTTGCTTGGCTTCATCCACCCTTGTCTGGTTAAAAAATATCGGCTGGCTACGAAACTGATAGAAAGCAAACACCAGCACACCCACCAACAAGATGGCGAATTGCATCGGCACTTTTACCAGACCATTGGCCAATAACCCCAGCCGGCTTTCCCGGTTGCTTTTGGCAGTAAGGTACCGGCCCACCTGGCTTTGATCGGTGCCAAAATAACTAAGCGCTAAAAAGAACCCTCCGATAACACCACTCCACATATTGTAGCGGTCGTTCCAGTTCAATCCTTTTTCTGTCATGCCACTGGTAATGATATTCATTTTACCAAGGTTACCGCTTGTTTGCAGGGCTTCTTTAAAACCTACGTTTTCGGGCAACAGGTGCACCACCATATAGCCCGCAATAAACATCCCGGCCATAATAATAAGAAACTGTAACTGCTGCGTGTAAGCAACTGCCTTGGCACCTCCACTGACCGTGTAAATAATGAGCAGGCCACCCATGACGATATTGGTCAGGTAAATATTCCAGCCCAGTAGAGAAGAAATAATAATAGACGGCGCATAGATGCTGATGCCAGTGCTTAAGCCCCGTGACAATAGAAACAGGAAGGCGGTAAGCGTTCTTGTTTTCATGTCGAAGCGCTGCTCGAGGTATTCGTAGGCGGTATAGACTTTTACCTTTCTAAAAATGGGAACGAATACGATGCTGATGACTACCATCGCAATAGGCAAACCAAAATAATATTGTACAAACCGCATCCCATCGCTATACGCCTGGCCCGGTGCGCTGAGAAACGTGATCGCACTCGCTTGCGTTCCCATGATGCTGAGTACTACCAGCCACCAGGGCATGCTTCTATTTCCAAGAAAATAACCGTCGAGGTCCTTGCTGTGTTTGCTTTTATACAAACCGTAGCAAATGATGCCGGCAAGCGTAACGGCGAGTATGATCCAGTCGAGATTAGTCAATTAGTTGATTGGTTTATTAGTTGACTGGTTGATTGGTTTGCTTATTTTTTTGAGTGCGCATTTGCATAGGAGCCCACTATTTGAATTTATTCGTCAGCCAAAGAAAAAAGCATACTTCCACCACCAATACCAACAGCACGGTAGCATACAGCATTCTCCATTTAAGTTTTGACCGGTCCATATTTACAGTTTTACGGCTTCCTGTTTTTATTACGGTTGCCAAAAGATAGTAAAAGCCCCAGTATGATCGCAATGGCAAAACCTATTTTGAAATTCTTGATCAGCTTGCCGATAATAACCCCGGCCACCACTGCAATAAAAAAAGCTACCTGAGCCCTGGTCGGGTTAAACATTATTTTGATTTACGATTTGTGATTTCGGACTTACGATTAGCGATTTGTGATTTAGCAAATAGGAATTAGCCAATGATCCATTATTTAATTATCCACTACCTCAATCCCGCTTAGGCAGCGCAATCAGGTTGGCCATCATGCGGTAAGCGCCCGGTACGCCAGCGGGTAACTGACGGAAGAATACAAGGCTGCAATACACGAAATTGCCTTTGCCATATTTTGCAATCGCGAGGCTGCCATTCGATTGTTTTTCACCAGTATCATTCATGCCAATAGGGGTTTCAAAATGATTATCGGCTTGTTCGGCCTGGTAGGTGCTGCGTTCCTGCACCCATCCTTCAAAATCCTTCTCTGTTATCTTATTGGGATAGTTGAGCGCCGGATGATCGGGCAGCAGGAAATTCACTTTCGCGTTTTCTTCGGTGACCCTTATACCGGCATTGATCATAAATGGATAAGGACCCACTTTCACCCGCTTTTGACCCACATTATTGCTCTTTAAATATTGAACAATCAGGTTGCCGCCATTGGCGATATAACGGTTCATAATGTCGTTCTTATTGGTGAGCCATTCAAATACATTGTACGCCCGGATACCCACGACGATAGCATCAAACGCTTTCAGGTTATCGTCAGTCACATCGGCTTCGGACAAAGTCTTTACCTCATAACCCATCGCTTCCAGCGCCTCGGGTACTTTATCGCCGGCGCCATTGATGTATCCGAGTTTTTTACCAACTGTTTTCATATCCACTTTTACCAGGTTGGCAGTAGCTTTGGGGAAATAAGTGATGGTAGGAATATGGTCGTAACTAATGGTTCGGGTATAGCCGTCGTATTTGCCAGAACCCGCTACCAGACGTATTTCTTCAGTGGTATTGATATCTGTTGTCTTCGGTGAAAAAGTACTGATCCAGTAGTTGTCCATGCCATCTTTGGTGTTGTAATTAACGGAGGTATTATCTGCTTTCCAGGCGTTCGAAAAACGTTCGGAGATGGTATAGGAAACCCCATCCGAAATATTGGCTTTAGCATGTAGTCCTGCTCTTACGGGTGCGCCATTGATAGATACATAATTATCCAATGCGTAATTGATTTCCAGCCTGGGCAACACGGGTATGGGTTGGTACACATCACCCTTGGTAGCATCAGTGAACCTGTATTGTACCGGCCTGTGTACCACAAAATCCTCGCCGTCGATATTGATGGTCATAGCAGCTTCAAATGAGGGATCGTTCTCCGCCTTTCCGATGAGCAGCTGGTCATCCACCACAAAAATGCCGTGGGCCATTGGATGCTCCAGCCAGTAGGGCTGCGATATTTTTTTATCTGCCGCTACCGGAATGGTTTTATTGATAACGATATTCTGATTGACGCCGATGGAGGCAGAAAAACTGCTATCCAGTGTTTCCAGCTTCAGGGATTTTAAGGTGCCGTTTACACCGGTCCGTTTGTTGATCAGGAAGCTCATTTTTAAACTATCGCCCTGTACCACACTGGATTGGTTGCTGGTGGCTTCCACAAACAAAGCACTACAGGCTTCAATCATGTCCTGGGTTTCCTGAAGTTTCTGCTCCTTCCAGGTATTTTCAGGTAATGATTTGATCGCCCGGTACATTTTTACCAGCGCCGGAACCGACAATTCCGGCTCTTCCATTTTATAGTTGTTGATGATCGCATCGATCATTGGCTGAACCTTCTCACCCCCCGGTATTCTCTTCCAGCTGATATCCACATCGTCCATCAGGCTGTTTTTTGGCGCATCGCCATTCAGCGTAGAAAAGTATTCGATAGAAGGGCCTCTTCGTCTTGGCCGTCCCTCGCCCTGGCATTTGTGCATGGTGCGGGCTTCAGCACCCAGTTCGCCATAACTTTTTCCCAGCAAGGCATTGTAACCGCCGATGTCGATCTTAAACTGGTCTTCACTGGTGGTATTGGTGCCGCCAAAATTGAACGAATTCCACAGTAGCCTTTTGGCTTTCCAGGGCTTAACGCCATATTTAAACTGTTCGGGAAAACGTTCCGGGTTGGCTGCAGCTGCATAAGCTTCAGCGCCCAGCACCGCTGAAGCGGCATGGTGGCCATGTCCGGCCCGCGCATCGGGCGGAAAACGGTTCACAATAATATCCGGCTGGTATTTACGGATTACCCATACAACGTCAGCCAATATTTTTTCGCGATCCCAGATGTGTAACGCTTCTTCAGCGCTTTTGCTAAACCCAAACTCGTAGGCACGGGTAAAATATTGTTCCGCGCCATCCACCCGGCGGGCAGCCAACAGTTCCTGGGTGCGCATGAGGCCGAGCTCAATACCCTGCTCATCGCCGATCAGGTTCTGGCCGCCGTCGCCACGGGTAAGGCTCAGGTAGGCGGTCCGGTATAATTTCTCCTTGGCCAGGTAGGGCAACAAGGTATTGTTTTCATCGTCCGGGTGGGCTGCGATATACAGCACACTACCTAGTACATTCAGCTTCTTCAATTGTAGTAAAATCTCGGAAGAAGTATAGGTTTTGGGCGATTGCGCCAATATAGCGGGGGGCGAAAAAAAGCTGGCGAATAAAACGAGCCTGGTAAACTTCATAAGCATAAAAGTGAATTGCGAATTTAGGTGAATGCATGAAGCACTGCGTGCCGTTCATACGAAAGAGTGAGCAAGCGACGCCGGGTGCAGCCCTATCCTATTCCAAAAACTTAGAAAATTTGCATTTTAAGCGTTGCCAACCTTCAAAGGGTAGGCAACGAATGGATTGGCGACTCTAGCCTGCTTACCGCCGCATTTGATTTAAAAACTCCCGCAGGTAAACTCTGGCCCCACAGCTGCAGTCTGCACGCTAATTTTAGTAAAAAGAATATATGAAAACACGTCATTTTTTTCTGGGTATCCTGCTATCAGCATTTTTTGCGCAGGCTAAAGCCCAGTCCGCAATAAAACTGGATTACTTTGGGAAAGTGCCTGCCCATTTTAAAGATTGCGGCGTGCTGTACACATACGATTCCGTGGCGCTGGCAAAAAAGCAGTTTATGTTGGTGGTGGACTTGCAAAACCAGTGTTTGCTGGCAGTTGGGGGCAAACAGGTAAAGTTAACACTGACTGACGCTAAAACTGTAAGACAAACAAATATCGCCACCTATATTGGAGGCGGTTACACCTTAATTGTCTCCACCACCACCCTTGCCAAAAAAGGCAAAATAGAAATTGAAACCGGTACCCTGCAGATCAGTAACGGAGCTAATAAAATGACGACTAAGATCCATGGTCAATCCAGCTGCGATGAATCCAAACAGGAAGGAAACAGCTAACCATTAACGCTTTTACTTATCATCAATAATCAATACATCATCAAGTCAACCCACACCATCATCAGTGCGTTCGAATTGGCATGTGCGCTACCCGCCGTCCAGCCCGAGATACAACCCGTTATCCATCGGATGCAGATGTCAGGCATTTCAGTATATTCTTCCTTCTTGTCCGCAATTATTTTTGCCCGGTGTCCTTCAAACTTACAGTTGGCAAACTTCAAAAAAACCAATCCTGGAACAACAAATTTGTGTCCGCGTCACTCTACACTGCCCCTCAATATTACAAGCTTGCTAAAGCGTTACTTCAATTTCCTTTTCTTTTATTTTTGTTTCTTTTTCGCAGTTAGCTTTAGCAGGTATACCTGCGTAACATTCTGCAACTTTCAGAAACATCACCCTGTCCAAAATAGGAAAAGCCCCGCCACAAGAACTCTGGCAAAGGCCCTACACCTCATTCCTGCACCAGCTCACAAACATCCAGCTCCAGTACCAACCTATCCGCAACCTTATCCGGACGACATACTGGTGCTTTCAGATACATCATCGCTAATTTAAATAAGTAAAGCGCCGGCACAGAAACCCAGGCACATGCCTCA
The DNA here is from genome assembly GCA_039925965.1 of Chitinophagaceae bacterium. Classification (GTDB taxonomy): domain Bacteria; phylum Bacteroidota; class Bacteroidia; order Chitinophagales; family Chitinophagaceae; genus JAZKFT01. The sequence goes on along the minus strand of JBDSXW010000118.1, from coordinate 50,154 downwards.
TTCCGGCGCCTGCAAAGGCCTGCAAAGGCGGTCGGTACGGTCATCAGTGAAAAGGTTGCTAACGTTTAAAAGTTGGCAACCTGACCCACCAGGTCCCACCGGAAGCAAAAAGAGCCGGCACGGGGCCGACTCTTTACCACTCACACTAGTCCACACCCTATTTCCAACCACCACCCAGATCTCTATACACACTTACTGCTGCATTCAATTGTTGTTTCCTGGTTTCCACCAGGTCCAGTTTGGCTTCCAGCGCATCCCGCTGGGTCATCAGCACTTCAAAATAATCGGCGCGGGCAAATTTGAAGAGGTCATTGGCGATATCTATCGACCGCGTTAGGGCAGCTACTTGTTGCGACTTTAAATCGTATCCTTTTTGCAGGTTGTCGATACCCGACAATTGCGTCGACACTTCCAGGTAGGCGTTCAGAATGGTGCGGTCATAATTATAAATTGCCTGTAGCTGCCTGGCATTGGCAGACGAAAATTCGGCCTGGATGGCATTGCGATTGATTAATGGCCCTGCAATATCGCCGGCCAGCGAGTACAATATTGATCCCGGGATTTTTACCAGGTAAGTTGGATTAAATGCCTGTATACCCAGGGCAGCGGAAATATCCAAAGAAGGATAGAACTCCGCGCGGGCCACCTGGACATCAATTTTTGCGGCAGCAAGATCCAGCGCTGCCTGCCTGATGTCAGGACGGTTCGCAAGCAACTGTGAAGGGATACCAGCGCTGACAATCGCCGGAAGCCGGTCCAGTACATTGCTGGTATCCCGGACGATCGGCTGCGGATACCTGCCCAATAGTAAATTGATCCGGTTCTCCGTTTCCTTGATCTGCTGCAGGATATCATATTGAAGGCTTTCCGATTTAAGTACCTCTGCCTGAAATTTTTGTACGGCTAGTTCGGTTGCCCGGGCAGCCTCCTTTTGCACTTTCACCACTTCCAGTGCACTTTTCTGAAGTCCGATACTTTGCCGCACAATTGCCAGTTGGTTATCCAGCGACACCAGTTCATTGTAGGAACTGGCAATTTCAGCCACCAGGTTGGTCAGCACAAAATTCCTGCCTTCGATGGATGACAAATAACGCGTTACGGCCGCTTTTTGGGCATTGTGCAGCTTATGCCAGATGTCAACTTCCCAGCTGGCATAAGCTTCCCCGGTAAAATCTGTCAGGTTTTCGGGCACAATCTTGCCAGGAGTAATTTCAGCAGAAGCATCTCCGGCTCCCTGGCTGGTATACCTGCCCACTTTTTCAATACCAATAGCGCCACGCACCCCAACAGTTGGCAGCAATGCCCCTTTGCGCATCCTGATCTCATTTTTTGAAATCTCTATTTCCTGTAATGTGATATTGAGCTCCTGGTTGTTTTGGAGGGCTGTATCAATCAGGCTTACCAGGGCAGGGTCTTTAAAAAAGGCACGCCAGTTAATGGCTGCTCCATTTGTCGTATCCATATTGCTGCCGTAAGTTTGCGGAACAGCTTTGCTTTGCGGCAATTGCACGATTGCCGGCACTTTACAACTGGCCATGGCAACACAAACGCCAAGCACCGTGTAGGCAGGTATTCTGAGTCTAAGCATTTCTATCAATTTCTTCGGTTAATGGATTTTCTTCTTCATCTCTTACCAACTTGTTCTTCTCTGAAATTTTGGCAAAAAGGTAGTACAGGCCCGGAATAATAAACACCCCGCAAATGGTTCCAATCAGCATACCGCCTGCTGCGGCAGAACCGATAGTCCGGTTGCCTACTTTACCCGGGCCGCTGGCAAAAACCAATGGGATCAGGCCCGCTATAAACGCAAAGGAAGTCATAAGAATGGGGCGGAACCTGGCTTTGGAGCCTTCCATGGCTGCCTCAAACACCGATTTACCCGCACGGTGCCGTTGCACTGCAAACTCAACAATAAGCACGGCGTTCTTACCGAGCAAACCGATCAGCATTACCATAGCCACCTGGGCATAAATATTATTTTCCAGCCCTGTTAGTTTTAATAACAGGAAGGCTCCGAAAATACCGGCGGGCAGGGATAAGATAACTGCCAGCGGCAGCACGAAACTTTCGTATTGTGCGGCCAGGATCAGGTACACGAAGCCGAGGCAGATCAGGAATATATAGATGGCCTGGTTTCCCTGCGCCACTTCATCGGCCGAAATGCCCGCCCAGTCGATTCCAAAGCCTCTTGGAAGGGTTTTGGCCGCCACCTCCTGTATTACATTGATTGCCGCACCGCTGCTAAAACCTGGCGCTGCAGCCCCACTGATTTCCGAAGAATTGTACATGTTATGCCGGGTAATTTCCGACAGGCCATATACTTTTTCCATGGTCATGAAATCGGAATAAGGCACCATTTCATCCCGGCTATTTTTTACATATAATTTCAGGATATCTTCCGGCAAAGCCCGGTATTCCGGTGCCGCCTGTACGATTACTTTGTAGTTAAAACCATACTTGATAAAGCTTATTTCATAGTTACTGCCGACAAGCGTGGACAAGGTATTCATGGCGTTATCTATTGAAACGCCTTTTTGCTGCGCCAGTTCATTGTCTACTTTCAGCATATACTGTGGAAAACTGGCACTGTAAAAGCTGAATACCGATGATAACTCTTTGCGTTTATTGAGTTCCGTCACAAAGTCATTATTCACCTGTTCCATTTTTTTATAATCCCCCGACCCCGCTTTATCCAACAAGCGCAACTCAAAACCACCGGCAGCGCCATAACCGGGAACCGCAGGTGGCTGAAAAAATTCAATGGTGGCACCCGCAATATCTTTTGTTTTTTCCTCGAGTTCGTCCATCACTTCCTGCACATTGTGTTTACGATCATCCCAGCTTTTCAGGTTAATGAGGCAGGTGCCCGAATTAGAGCCGGTACCTTCTGTCAATATCTCATAGCCCGCCAACGCCGATACCGACTGTACATCTTCAATCCCTTCCCCCACTTTTTGTAATCTTTCCGCTATCTGATTGGTTCGTTCCAGAGAAGAACCAGGCGGGGTTTGGATGACCGCGTAGAACATACCCTGGTCTTCGTTTGGAATAAAACCGGAGGAAACACTGTTGTTTAAAAAGTAGATACCTACGGTAAACCCAATGAACAGCAGAAATGTGATGACTCTTTTATTAACCATTTTTCCAAGCAGCTTCTGGAATCGTCCGGTAAGCCTGTTGAACCAACCGTTGAAGCCATCCAGTACCCTGTTCAGCCACGTTTTTTTCCTGGGTTTCCCATGGGTATTTTTCAACATAATTACACAAAGCGCCGGGGTAAGCGTAAGCGCCACCACACCCGAAATAACGATGGAAGTAGCCATGGTAATGGAAAACTGCCGGTAAAATATCCCTACAGGTCCAGACATAAATGCCACCGGTATAAACACCGCCGCCATTACAAAAGTGATCGCAATGATAGCGCCGCTGATTTCATGCATGGCTTCCTCCGTGGCCCGTCGCGGCGGCAGGTGTTTGGATTCCATCTTGGCATGCACCGCTTCAATTACCACAATGGCGTTGTCTACCACGATACCGATGGCCAGTACCAATGCAAATAACGTAATCAGGTTCAGCGTAATACCGAAAGCCTGCATAAAGATAAAAGTTCCGATAAGTGACACGGGTACCGCAATAGCAGGTATCAGCGTAGACCGCCAGTCGCCCAGGAAAAGAAATACTACCAGGCCTACGAGGATAAAGGCTTCCACCAACGTATGTAATACTTTCTCAATAGACGCGTCGAGGAATTTGGAAACGTCGTAACTGATTTCATAGTCCATCCCTTTGGGAAAAGACGTTTTCTTTATTTCCTCCAGCTTGGCTTTTACGTCCTTGATTACCTGGCTCGCATTGCTGCCATACGATTGCTTTAGCACGATCGCTGCCGACGCCTTACCGTTGATGTTAGAATAAATATCGTACATAGAACTTCCAAACTCCACGTTGGCCACGTCTTTCAGGTGTAATAATTCACCAGCGGCACTGGAGCGCACGATCACATTTTCATATTGCTCTTTGGTAGTGAACCTTCCGGAATACTTCAGCACATACTCAAAAGTCTGGGATCTTTTCCCGGAACTTTCGCCTGTTTTTCCCGGCGAAGCTTCCAGGCTTTGAGAAGATAAGGCCCCCATGATCTCATCCGCCGATATTTTGTACGCCAGCATACGGTCGGGTTTTAGCCAGATCCGCATGGCGTAATCCCTCGTTCCCAGGATGTCTGCATAGCCTACGCCATTTACCCTTTTAATTTCAGGCAAGAGGTTGATATCTGCAAAATTGAACAGGAACTTCTGATCGGAGATGGTATCCTTACTATACAGGTTTACATACATGAGCATGTTCGATTCCTCACGGGTAATCTTTACACCTTCCCGCACTACCAACGGCGGCAACTTATTAACTACCGAAGCCACCCTGTTTTGTACATTGATGGCCGCCTGGTTGGGGTCGGTTCCCAGATTGAAAATTATCTGTATACTTGCCTCTCCATCATTACCTGCGTCGGAGGCCATATACTTCATTCCGGGAATACCATTAAGGGCTCTTTCCAAAGGGATAATCACCGATTTGATCATCAACTCGCCGTTGGCACCCGGATAGTCGGCCGTTACGTTTACTTTGGGCGGTGATATGGAAGGGAACTGGGTCACCGGCAACGTAGTTAATGCCAGTCCGCCCAAAAAGACGATGATCAGTGATATCACTATCGACAGCACGGGTCTCTTTATAAATTTATTAAACATAAATTATGTGAATTGTAGGTGATGAAAGATGGTAAGCCTTTCCTGTTCAAGGTTAAAGGTTCAAGGGTCGAGGGCCAAGGATCAAGGTTCAATAGCTGGATCAAAGGGTTAAATTTGAATGTCGTTTTATTTCTGAATCAGGAAAAACTTATCCATTCAAAAACAATCACTCAATTATCAATTATCCAATTATCCAATTATCAATTATCCATTAACCCCTATTCTGCCTTTAAGCGCAAATGCGCAATCACGTCTTCCGGCTTCTGGAATTCATACTTTATTTTTTCATCATCTTTTACCTTCTGTACACCTTCCAGCAGTATCTTATCGTCTGCCTTCAGGCCCGTTTCAATCACATATAAATCCGGCATTTCCCCCTTGATGGTAATGTTCCTGGAGCTCAGGACATCGTTCTTATCAACCACAAAAACATACTTCTTATCCTGGATTTCATACACGGCTTTTTGTGGTATAATCAGGGCACCCCGGAGTGGAATGGTCATCAGGATTTTGCCCGTTTCACCGTTCTTCAACAGCCTGTCGGAATTTGGGAACCTGGCCCTGAATGCAATGTTCCCGGTCTCACTATTGAATTCGCTTTCAATCACCTCTATTTTCCCCTTGTAAGGAAGCAAGTCCCCGTTCGCCAAAAGCAATGAGACTTCGCTGTTTCCCCTGTTTTTTACGTCTGTCTGGTAGGCCAGGTATTCCGGTTCGGAAACATTAAAATAAGAGTAAACTTCCCTGTTATCTGACAGCGTTGTCAGCAAATCGCCTTCATCAATAAGGCTGCCCAGCTTCTTTGGCAGGCGGTCAATAGTACCATCAAACGGGGCCCTGATCTCAGTAAAAGAAAGGTGGATTTTAGCCATCGACATTTCGGCCTTAGCCCCATCCAGTTTGGCCTGTGCCATCAACTGCTCATTTTTTGATACGACGTTTTTTTCCACGAGGGCCTTCGTGTTTTGTAGTTCGATTTCTGCAGCGCTCACCTCAGCTTCTGACTTCAAAAGTTCCGCCTCATAGATTTTGGGCATGATCTTAAACAAGACCTGGCCGGCCCGCACAAACTGTCCCTCATCCACATAGACTTTTTCCAGGAATCCCTTTTCCTGCGCCCTTATCTCGATGTCTTTCAGCGACCGAACCTGGGCTACGTATTCTTTGTTAAATGCAGTATCCACACTTAGTGGGCTGGTAACGGCATACTTGCCTTCCTCTACTTTTTCTTCTTTCTTTGGCGAACAGCTTACGAGGCACACGAGTGCGCACAAGCCGGGCAACAGGAGAATTCTTTTCATGATTGTAAATGGAAATAAAACGGATGGGTGATAGGATACAGGTAACCTTTCGCTATAAAAGCTCTGGCAGGTAAGGCTACCCGTCAGCAATAAAGTGCCGGAGAAATAAAATCAGAATCAGTCACGCGTGGCTGTGTCAGCCCGGTGACTGCTGAATATCTGATGAACTCAGATCCGTAAATTCCGCTGTAGAATGTAGAGGCTGGATACCCGGTGCCAAACCAACTGGAGGGCCCCGTAACGGCTGGGGCGTGCGTGTAAAAAAGATTGAAAGATGGGCAGTAAGCCGGCATCCATCAGCGATCTGTCCTTTTTAACTGACAGATCACTTCCGTCTTCATCTTCCACATCGTCGCACATGAGGTATTTATCCTCGTCGGATGAGTCATTTTCGATAAAGGAAGTAGCCCGGCCGGGGTTTGTTTTGGCAAACGCTACCGGTTCGCATTTCTTAGTATTAAGGGTAGAAGAATGGTTGCCGCTATCGTTGCACACTCCCGATAAGGAATGTACACGGCTTCCCATTAGCATTAGAAAAAAGGGTATTATAAAAGCAGCGACTTTCATTCGGTGGGCGAAAATAGAAAAAATTGCGACAGATAAGCAGCAGACTTTGTTTAGCACGTGATGTAAGGAAATATTTAACGTATGTCCGTCATTCACCATCTTATGGAAAAACGCTGTCAGGTCTTATTTAAACCCGAAGAGCTACCATGCCGGTTACATCCGGATATGGTAGCTCATTCAAATTGGTGAACGAGAATTAAGATGCTTTCACCTCCTTCAAATCGGCGGTGGCTGCTGCTTTATACTGCTCCAATGCATCTTTCGTGAGCAACTGCATACTGGCATCGTACACATTGATTTTTTTATACCGGGGCTCGGCTGCCAAAAATACCGTCTGCGCTTTTCCATCCATTACAATGGCCACAGCCTGCAGGTTGCCCTTCTGGAGCGATTGCAGCAAGACCTTTTCTTTTTCAGGATCTTCCATATCAGCTACCCGGAATTTTTCAACAGCTGCTTTCAGATCGAATCCGTAATTTTTGTAGTAATGTTTGACTTCGAAATTATTGTGCTTGTCCTTATTTTCAAAATCTAGCTGTATCCAGGCTTTGTAAGGTTCGCCTTCTTTTGTAAAAAGATCCTTTAATACAGCCCTGCCATCTAATAAGTTGAATGCTTCTTTCCGGGTGACTCCCCTTCCCTTATTAATATAAAATGTCTGTTCCGGTTTTTCACCGCTCGCTTTTGAAAGGCTGGCGTGATAGGTGTTGAAGAAGTAGGTGTGGGTGGTATCAGACCTGCGGAAATTGAGGACTGCCTCAAAAGGTATTTTATTCACCAGTGTTTTGTAAGGCAACTGAAACGCGGCCTGGCCTTCGGTGAGAAGCTGCTCCAGCAAGGCTTTCAGGTCTTCGCCAAAGCCGAGATACTTAAGTTGCTCACCTAAAAATTCAAAATTTTCTTTGTTCATAATATGGTTTTTTATGTGGTTTAAATAACCTGGCTGGATCGTACGCTCCATTCCAGGCGTTGATATATGGAGAACCCGGAAAACGGGTGGATTGAAAGCGTGCTACTTCATGGTGTAATTGAAGCTTACCTGAAAATATGGCTGCAGAAAAGATGGCAACTCCAATGCGGCGGTATATCGATAGTAGAGTAACCGCACATTGACGGCCTGGCTAATCTCGATGCCCATACCCAGTGAGTAACCCAGCATGATACTTTTTACAGACAGTCCGAAAATTTCTGCCAGCTGCCCGGTCGGACTTATAGAATAAATGCCCCTGATATTTACCCAGAACACACCGGGATTATTTACCCTGTTCCTTTCCCAGGCACCGGTAATAAACATCAGCCCGAGACTCTCGTTGCTGTTGAACAGCGTGATGTTCCTTGATAAGGTATAATCATAACCCGACAACAGGCGCACACTGCCCATGTACTGCAATTGCAGACAGGTAATCCTGCCTTTACGTCCGGCTAATTTGATATTTCCATCAAAACTCAGGTTGAATATACCGGCTGAGGGATTGATCAGGTGGTGTACGAAGTCCTCATTATTCTTGCTATTTCCAAAGCTATTGGCGCTGACCCCAGAGTATAAACTGACTGGTACCTGGAATTTCCCTGGTTCGCCGACGTATAGTTTAAAGAGCCTGGCTGAAGCATTCATCTGGCCGGTTTGCACAATGTCGATAAAGCCGCCCGTAAGCACTTCCGGCCTTGTACTTATCAATGGTACCATTTCAGTAGCCTTCGAAATACGCCCGGAATCAGCAGGCTGGCAAAAGGACTGGAAAGCCACCGTCACCAAAAGTAGGGTAAGTGTTGGTTTCATAATTCCGGTTGATGTGAGTGGTGAACTGTAAGGAGGCCAGTGTTTCTATTGTATCGGGTGGTCCATCACGGGCGAAACTGGTTAGAGTGGACCGCAATGGCAATATGCCGGCTGCAACCCATTTGGATTTTGCTTTCATGATCACAAAAATTAATTTGAAAAATATGCCTACTCGGTTTGCAGGTTTTCAGCTACTCCTGTGTATCAGCATGGCCATACTGAGAATTGATACATTGAAAGTATTTTCTAAATCAGGCTTTTACAAGAAAGTTACACCGATAGCCGTTTTGAATTGATTGATATAAAATCAGAACCTGTTAGATCAACGCCTTCCGGGACCAGGCAAATTTTAGTAATTATACATTTTATAAATAGCGCTGCTGGCACCAAAAAGGAATTGAATGGGTAGTGAAGTGCTGTAACGGACACAGCTTTCATCTGCCCGGTGCCTGCTATCCGGAAATAGTTAAATAGAAAAAGCCGCAACCAGGTGCGGCCTATAAATCAGGTGGCTTTCGCCGGGCATTTATTCTAAGCGTTCAATGCGTGGCAAGCAATGCGTCCCCAGTTACAAAACAGAAATTTCGTTGGGCGTATATCCGTTAGAATAATGTCGTCTTTGGCTTAGTGGGAATCACTTGATGAGCTTTTGACCCAAGGACCTATTTACGAGTTTGCAGCCTTTCCGACTACAGATTCCGGCTCATCAGATAGTCATTTTGCAAATCGTTCCCCACCAAAAAACCGTGCTCACCAAATTTCTTGAAACCAAAAGCAGTATAAAAATCAATGGCCCGCACGTTTCGTTCCCATACGCCCAACCAGATAACGTCAAATTGCAGCAGCTCCGCCATTTCAATACAGTATTGCATCATAGCCTTACCAATGCCCTTACCTATCATCGCAGGCATGGCATAAAACCGGGCTATTTCGATGGGCTTTACTGCTTTCAATCCACCTTCAAAACTATTTTCCTTTAGCCGTACATAGCCCGCCGGCACATCGCCAATACAGGCCAGTAAAAAAATATTACCGGCAGCGCCAACTTCTGCCATAAGGGCTTCCCGGGTAAATTGTACGTTCATGTATGTATCAATATCCGCCTGTGAATTTTGCGGGCCAAATGTGGTAAGAAAAGTATGGCGGCTCATATCGGCAATAAGCCCGGCGTCGGTTTCAGTAGCATATCTAATCTCAATAGCATTCATGTAAGCGTGGTTATATTATCCTAAAGCCGCAGAAGGCAGCTTGACAAATAGGTCATTAGGCTAAATCATTAGGTCAGGACCCGTTGACGCACTGACACGTAAAATCGAGAAATTAATTCCCGGTTTTAAACTTTGGTAAATGATAGGTTCGCAGTGTCCCTGCAGTTCTGCAGGGAAAGCGGAAAAGGCTGTCCGCACATCTGGCAAATTATCAATATATGGCTACCTGCCAGATTTTGTAAACACTACATACCGGCTGCGGTCGTTCTTGTTGATCAGGTATACTTTATCTCCTTCTGTTTTGTAGAACCCTACATTCCTTAAAAAACCAGTGATATATCGCTCAACCGACGGGTCGGGGCACTTTTTCATCTTTACGGCAAGGGGACTAAAATTGAACAATTCGCCGGTAGTAAAAAAGAAACCATTGAAAATATTGCATCCGGTGTTACCACTTACCCTTCTTTCCGACTCATTAAAATTAAGTTCCGGCAAGGTTTGCCGGTCTGCTTTTTCAAAGTCCTTTTCAGATGAAGATTCAAATTTCCACCTGCCCGTAAGCGAAGTCATCTTCATATTGGGGTTACTGGTGATAACAGGTTTTGTTGGCTTTTTCTCTGTGTTTACCACAATGGGGGTGGTTTTGGCAGGGCCAGGATTTATGACCGTAATGCCCTGTGGCACTTTTTTTGTGGTGGAGCAACCGGCAAAAAATACCGCGGCTGTTATTAAGATGGAAAGCAGTTTCATATAGTAGGTCATATTTGTTAGGGCCGCTAAGTTCTGCAACAGAAGGTTACAAAAGCTACTAATTGCAATAAAAAAGCCAGTTTTTGTTGGCAAGTCGGGGGCCGATATATTTTTTAATAGCTAAGTCCCATAAATTCTTTTATTTTTCATCAACATATAATTTGCCATGAAAAAAATTATGCCGTTTATCCTGATCGCATTTATTGCACTGGCAGGCTGCAAGGGCGGTGGAAAAAAGTCAATGAAAGGTGATGAGCAGGTAGAAGCAGGCGATTTCATTTCCTTCTTTGATGATGTAACCCTTCCCCTGGCATTATCCGATTCCCTGTTCAATAAAAAGCCAGGCGATAGCTCGCAGATAGAAGCCGCTATTTTCAAACAGTTTATCAATGATAGCATTCTAAAAAAAGAATTTGGCAAGACTTTGCCGAAGATTTTCGCCCTCGGCAAATTCAGAAATGGTGCAGAAGAAACCTACCTGCTGTTTCGTGCGGTCGCACCGGCCAGCCAGCACGTATATGTAGCCGCGATGAATAAGGAAAATAAATTTACCGCTGCCGTACCAGTGCTGTCTTCAGCCGGTGTACCAGGTCGCGAAAGATTAACGGTCGACAGCAAGTACAACTTTACGCATGCCGACGACACAAGAGCAGCCGATGGTTCCAGCTCCACAGTCACCCAGGTGTATGCCTATAACAATGCCGGAGTATTTATGGTGATATTGACCGATGGCGTGCCAGCCGGCACCGATCTCCCGATTGTAGACCCGAATGATACATTATCCAGAAAAAATAAGTATGCAGCCAACTATGCAAAGGACAAACGTAATATTTTAACCATACGGGATGGCTCAAAACCGCAGCAGGTAAGGTTCTTCATCCATATCGAAAAGAAGGAACCCCAGTTTTGTGATGGACAATTGAAAGGTGAAGCCATCATGTCTGGTGCGGATTCGGCTACGTTTACAGGTAGCGGTGAACCGTGCTCACTTGGCTTTAAATTTTCAAGTAACAGCATCCGTGTTACCGAAACCAACTGCGGCAACCGGCACGGAATGGAATGCAGCTTTAATGGCAGTTTCCTTAAGCAAAAACCGGCGGTCAAAGCGAAAGAAAAGAAGAAGTGATTGGTTGATTGGTTAATTAGTTAATTCGTTTATCGGTTAACTGGTTCACTAGTTTATAAGTTTAATAGTTCACGATTTTTTGGAGCGTCCCAAATTGTCGCAACAACTAACGCAGGTGGGATTGCTTCGGACAGGAATCCTGGCAAGTATGGTCAATTAACCCTTCAACCATCTAACCAATCAACCAAAATGACTATACCCTTTCATCCTTTCCAAATAACAGACTGGGATCACATTGCAAAGGAAATACACCAGGGAGACAGCGGAACGGCTACCTGGCAGGTGTTGCAGGTGGGCCATATTCGTGTGCGCATGGTGGAATACAGCGCCGCTTACGAAGCCGACCACTGGTGCAGTAAGGGACATATTATTTTATGTGTGCAGGGCGAGATGGAAACGACACTTGAGGATGGGCGTATCATGGTGCTTAAACAGGGAATGAGCTACCAGGTAGGTGATGGAAATGAAGCCCATCGCACTAAAACCAAGGAAGGTTGCCGCCTGTTTATAGTAGATTAGTTCACTTTGACAGGACTGAAAGCGTTACCCAAACATCTTCCATCCTATTCATCTTCAAATACTTAGTACAATTTCCACCTAACATCCGGAATGAATTGTCCACACCAAAATTGCTGAACGTGTACAGACGACACATCTTTAACCTGTTTCCCCTTAATTTCGGCACTCTAAACCAAAAAAGAACGATAGCTTATGTCTTTTCAGAATTTTAGTGTACCCTACCAGATCAATGAGAGTTACGCGAAGAAAGTTGCTTATTTCAGTATGGAATTTGCGGTTCATCAACCATTAAAAATTTATAGCGGAGGTCTTGGATATTTGTCAGGAAGCCATATGCGGAGTGCCTATGAATTACGCCAAAACCTGGTAGGTATCGGCATACTTTGGAAATATGGTTATTACGATCAGGCCCGCAACCAGGACCAGACCCTACAGGTACAATGGAATGAAAAAATTTATAATTTCCTCGAGGATACCGGTATTAAATTCCAGATAGCCATTCATGAACACCCTGTTTGGGTAAAGGCCTTTTATTTAAACCCAACTACGTTCAATACCGCACCGATGTTCCTGCTGAGCACTGACCTGCCGGAGAATGATTATGTGTCTCAAACCATTTGCCACCGCTTATACGATGCTAATGTGGCTACCAAAGTGGCGCAGTTTATATTGTTAGGTGTGGGCGGGGCGAAACTGATGGACGAGATCGGGTTTAATCCTGATGTTTATCACCTGAATGAGGCCCATGCCATCAGCAGCGCCTTTTATCTGCTCAAGAAATTTGGCAACCTGGAAGATGTAAAAAAACGTTTGGTATTTACTACCCATACACCCGAAGAAGCGGGCAACGAGAAACACGATATCTATCTCTGCGATAAAATGAGTTATTTCTGCGGCATGCCACTTGCAAAAGTCCGGGAGATCACGGGGCTGAAAGACGACCAGTTTAACCATTCACTTGTGGCACTTCGTTTTGCAAGGCTTGCCAATGGTGTAAGCCAGTTACATGGTGAAGTGAGCCGAAGGATGTGGAGTCATTATGAAGGCATTTGCGCAATCAAATCGATTACGAATGCTCAAAACTGGCATTATTGGGCCGATAAGCAGTTATACCGTTTTATGGAATCAGCCGATGACAATGGCTTTGATGACCGGAAAAAGCATTTAAAGAAAAGGGCCTTTGATATCGTTGCTGACCAAACCGGCAAATTGTTTGATCCCAATGTGCTGACCATCGTTTGGGCCCGTCGATTTGCCGGTTACAAACGTGCCGAATTACTTACCAGGGACCTTAAACGTTTCGAAGCCTTATTGAGCAATGCCCGATATCCGGTGCAGATCATCTGGGCTGGAAAGCCCTACCCTGTTGACTATCCAGCCATCAGCGACTTTAACCACCTGGTGCATTTAAGCAAGGGTTATAAAAACGTAGCGGTATGCATCGGTTACGAATTAAGCCTGAGCAAACGTTTGAAACAAGCCTCGGATATCTGGCTGAACAACCCGCGTGTACCCCGCGAAGCCAGTGGCACAAGCGGCATGACAGCTGCCATGAACGGATCTGTCAACTTCAGTACCAACGATGGCTGGATCTGTGAATTTATCAACAGCGGTAACAATGGTTTCCTCGTGCCGCCGGTAGATTACGAAAACATGCACGTGCAACAGCAGGACGAATACGACCTGAACCAGTTGTATGAAATATTGGAAAAACAAATTCTGCCCATTTACTACGACCATAAAGACACCTGGCGCCAGATAGTTAAGAATGGCATGCGCGACGTGCGCTTCCAGTTTGATAGTAACCGGATGGCACATGAATATTACGAGATTATGTATAAGTAAGGCCTTCAGAAAAACATTAAAGCCTCCGGTTACCCCGGGGGCTTTTTGCTGGCAAGAGCGTCAGGAAACTGTGTAATGGCAATAGTTTCACCATTCAATTCCTGCTTTCCTACCCATAGTCGTGCACGTGCCCGGGACTAAGCATTTGGTATATCTCATTGTACTTTGTGCCTCGAATCTTGATCCTTGGACCCTGACCCTTAATTTCGCAGCTTCTAAACTTTAAAGATTGAACTATTTTTCCAAACAGGTAGAAGTGCGCTGGAGCGACCTGGATCCGAATTTTCACCTGCGTCATTCGGTGTATTATGATTTTGGAGCGTTTATGAGAACCTGTTTTTTGATAGAACTGGGCATTACTCCTGAGTTATTTATGAAACACCATTTTGGTCCGATTCTTTTCAGGGAAGAATGTGTATTTAAGCGGGAAATAAAATTCGGCGACAGAGTGGTTGTCAATGCGTCGATGGTCAAAGCCCGGCAGGATTACAGCCGCTGGACGATAGTGCACGAGATCTGGAAGAACGACAATACCCTCGCCGCCATCCTCACCATCGACGGAGCCTGGATGGATACCGCTAAAAGAAAACTCTACCAACCAGAGTCCTTTTTAATCGAGGCATTTGACAAAGTGCCAAAACACGAAGGTTTCGTTTGGGAAGAAGCCAAACAACCTTAACAGTGGAAACCCTGACAGGCCGAAAGCCAGCCCTTCAGGGTAAATCAACATCACAAATCAAAAATCATAAATCTTGCATTACGTTTCAGTACAAAATCTAACTAAGTCATACGGCATCACGCCGTTGTTTTCCAATATTTCATTCGAGATTAATGAAGGCGAAAAAATTGCATTAATAGCCCGTAACGGTACAGGCAAATCAACACTGCTGAGGATATTGGCCGGGCAGGAAACAGCCGACGAAGGCAAGGTATGGATCCACAAAGATGTGAATGTGATCCTGTTTGAACAGGACCCGAAATTTAAAGAAGGCAAAACCATTGCCGAAAATATTTTTGAACACGACCACCCTGTACTCAATGCCATCAGGGATTACGAAACCGTAAGTGAAGGTGAAGACCACGAAGCCATCAACGAGGCCCTACACAAAATGGACGAACTGAACGCCTGGGATTTTGATGCCAAAGTGAAACAGATATTAACCAAACTAAACATACACCACCTGGACCAGAAAGTGGGCAGCCTAAGTGGTGGCCAGCGAAAACGCGTCGCGTTGGCCAAAACCCTGATCGATATTGGATTTGAGAACAGCCATGCCCTGCTGATAATGGATGAGCCCACCAACCACCTGGATGTGGAGATGATTGAGTGGCTGGAAAATTATCTAAATGGCGAATATGTAACCCTGCTAATGGTGACCCACGACCGCTACTTCCTGGATGCCGTGGCCGAAGAAATATGGGAGATGGAACGTGAAAAGATCTACACCTATACTGGCGATTATGCCAATTATCTGGAAAAGAAAGCAGCGAGAATTGACAGTGAGTTAAGCAGTATAGATAAAGCCAAAAACGAGTTTAGAAAAGAGCTGGCCTGGATGCGTAAACAGCCAAAGGCAAGAACTACAAAAAGCAAAAGCCGCCAGGATAATTTTTACGAAGTAGAAAAAAGAGCCAAGCAAAAAATTACCGACGACCAAATGCAATTGAACCTTAAAATGAACCGCATTGGCGGCAAGGTGATAGAGGCTAAGAAAGTATACAAATCCTATGGCAGCCTGCAAATACTCAAAGGTTTCGATTATACATTCAGCAAAGGAGAACGCATTGGTATTGTAGGTAAAAATGGCGTGGGTAAGTCTACCTTCCTCGATATTTTACAGGGCATTGCCGAGCCCGACAGTGGTAAAATAAATATTGGCGACACCGTAGTGTTTGGCTACTATAACCAGAATGGGCTTGAATTTAAGCACGACATGCGGGTGATAGAATATGTAAAAACATTTGCGGAAACTTTTCCATTGGCCGATGGCGGTGTATTAACCGCAGCAAAATTTCTGGAACTGTTTTTATTTATGGGCGATAAGCAATACACTTACCTGAGTGCCCTGAGTGGTGGTGAAAAACGGAGACTCCAATTGCTGACATTGCTGTTTAAAAATCCGAATTTTTTAATACTGGATGAACCTACCAACGACCTGGATTTACCCACCCTTGGTGTGCTGGAAAACTTTTTACAAAACTACCCCGGCTGTGTGCTGATCGTAAGCCACGACCGCTATTTTATGGACAAGCTGGTAGACCATTTATTTGTTTTTGATGGCGATGGCATAGTGAGAGATTTCCCCGGAAACTATACCCAGTACCGCATTGAAGAAGATGCGAAAGAAAAAGACACCACCCCAAAACTCAACCGCAGCGACCTAACCGGTGGCAGCAATATCGGTGCAGAAGATGTAACCATAAAAATTGCCGCAACAGCAGTAGCGCCAGCCGCTGATTCGCCTAAGAAGAAATTCTCATTTAAGGAAAAAAGGGAATTTGAAATACTGGAGAAAGAGATGCCGGCACTGGAAAAAGAGAAGGCCGCTATCGCCGAAAAAATGAATAACGGCGCTACCAATTATGACGAGCTGCAAGCTATGGCGAACCGTATCGCAGCAATTACAGCTTTGATGGAAGAGAAGGAAATGCGGTGGCTCGAGTTAAGTGAATATGTGGGATAATATCTTGGTTGCAGGATCTTGGATGTCTAATTTTTTGGGAGGCATGTTTTGTCAATTCTTAAGGCGATCAGTTGCATTGATACAAAAACAAACAACGACACACGAATAAGATCCAATATCGCCAGTGCGGGTCTATACAATTAAACGGATACGATTAAACGGATACGATTAAAAGGATACGATTAGTTGCTGGCGGGTTTGCTTTCCATCACCTTTTGGTGGTACACAAGGGCCGTCTGGTTTGGTAAAAATGGCTCCAGTTTTAGTGGTCGGCTTCTTCCCTGCCTAACTTTCGATTATCCATTGTCACATTAACAAATCATCCCCTATTTTTCTTATACCAATCCCGAAATGACTCCTTTGGCGACGCCGGCATATCCCGCTGCTTGTACCAGGGATTGAGCCTGTTATTGGTAAGCCAGGGCATATTCCGCATAACCCAGCGGCCCACCGATCCACCCATGCGGTAGAGTTTCGGGCTATTGAGCGTGGTAGTCATCACCTTCATTCCAATCGTCTTCGAGGTAGGACTGTATCCGGATTTTACGATCTCCTGCCGCCATTTGTACAACTGCTGATGGATATCGATTTTTACCGGACATACATTGCTGCAGGATCCACATAAAGTTGATGCAAAGGGCAGATCGGCATACTGCTTCATATCCAGGTTTGGCGCCAGGATGGCCCCGATAGGACCAGCAATAGCGGTATGGTAACTATGACCGCCACTCCGCCTGTATACCGGGCAGGTATTGAAACAAGCCGCACAACGGATGCATTTCAGGGAGTTGCGAAAATCTTCCCTACCCAATTGCTTGGTCCGGCCATTATCTACAATCACCATATGCATTTGCTGACCAGGCCTTGGTCTTTTGAAATGGCTGGAATACGTTGTGATCGGCTGCCCGGTAGCGCTTCTCGCCAGCAGTCGCAGGAACACGCTTAAATGTCTTCTTTCGGGAATGATTTTTTCAATGCCCATGCAAGCAATATGGATGTCCGAAAGATGAGCACCCATATCAGCATTGCCTTCATTGGTGCACACGACGAATTCGCCGGTTTCGGCTACGGCAAAATTAACGCCGGTCATGGCCACGCGTCTTGTAATAAATTTTTCCCTAAGATGTATCCGCGCCGCTTCGGTCAATAATTTGGGATCAGCGTTTCCTTCGGGCGTGCCTAAGTGCTGGTGAAACAACTCCCCTATTTCTTCCTTCTTCCAATGGATACAGGGCAATACAATGTGGCTGGGCACTTCGCCGGCCAGTTGCACAATCCGTTCGCCAAGATCGGTGTCAATTACTTCAATACCATTCTCTTCCAGGAAATGGTTTAGGTGACATTCTTCAGTGAGCATCGATTTGCTCTTTACGATTTTTTTTACTGCATTCTCCTGAAGTAATTCCAGCACGATGGAATTGTGCTCTTTATCGTCGGCAGCCCAATGAACCGTAATGCCATTGGCTTGCGCGTTTTTTTCAAATTGACTTATATATGCATGTAAATTGGATAGTACATTGTTCTTGATCTGTGAAGCGGTTTCCCGCAGGGTTTCCCATTCGGGTATGGTCCACGCAGCCTTGTCACGTTTCTGGCGGATCCACCATAAAGTTTCATCGTGCCAGTCCACGCGGGGCTCGTCTTCATTAAACTTTTCCGCCAGGCCGGCATGGGTTGGAGTAGCACTCATGTTTTTTTGTTTATCACGATCCGGTAAAAAAAATTCCGGTGTATTCACCAATCAATATTATCCTATTTCCCAACCTGAATTGTCAATCATTGCGGCGTCATTGCGAGGGTTCTTGCCCGAAGCAATCTAACTGAGTTCTATACAGTTTGCTTCGTCGGGCAGGAACCCTTCTCACAATGACCGGCAATTTTGTTATCCATTTCCATTTAAGATCTCCGAAATATGTACCACTTTCACGTTGCTTTTCTGACGTTTCAATATGCCTTCCATATGCATCAGGCAACTCATATCCACACCAGTGATGAATTCTACGTCATGCTTCAAATGATCTGCAACCCGATCCTTGCCCATCTTAACTGATACTGATTCTTCCGCCACACAAAAAGTGCCACCGAATCCGCAACATTCATCCTTACGGTCCAGCGTTACCATTTCAATATCTTTTACCATATTGAGTAATTGCATCGGCTTGCTGAAGGGGGCTGCCACCAGTTCTGTCATCTGCGATAAATGCAAGCCGCGCTGACCGTGGCAGCTTTGGTGCATGCCCACTTTGTGCGGAAAACTGGCTGCGATATGTTCCACCTTCAACACATCCGTAATAAACTCAGACAGTTCGTACACATTGTGGCGGATCACATCGGCCTGCGCCTGGTTGTTCTCATCATGCAGGTGCTCTTTTATATGCAATGTGCAGCTGCCCGAGGGGCAAATGATATAGTGGAAGCCGGCAAAATTCTTGATAAACAGGTTGTCGCAGCCCTTGCTTAAATGACTATAACCGGAGTTGGCCATCGGCTGCCCGCAGCAGGTTTGGTTCATCGGAAAATGGACCTCGCAGCCCAGTTTTTCAAGGAGCTGTAAAGTGGCAATACCTACCTGCGGGTAAAACTGATCAACGTAACAAGGAAGGAATAGAGCGACTTTCATGAAAGCGTTTTTTTAATATTGTAACTAGGCTAACAGCTTGGCCGGGCTTTGGTAACATATGTTTTTCTTCCGATTGGCCGTCATTGCGTGGGTTCTTGCCCAACCCGTCTGCCTGCATATTGTAACCCGGTCGTCTCTAATGCAATCAACCCTAACAAAATCTGTACAGATTGCTTCGTCGGGCAGGGACCCTCCTCGCAAGGACTGACAATTATACCGCCGTCGGACTAACCACACTATAAAATTTTAATTCAATCATATCGCCTGGCAGGGGTACGGTGTTCCAGCTGTTGTGAATAGCCAGGGCCGCCCCCATGGCTGTAGCCTGTGCCATACTCGCCGCAAACACTTCAACGTTTGGAAAAGCGGCTGCCAGCAGGTTCATAAAAATGCTGTTCTTTCCAAAACCACCATCTACAAAAAGGCGCTTTACCGTGGTGCCTTGCAGCACCATACCTGTACTAACCAACTGGCGCTCCATAATGTTCAGCATTAGCTGGTAATAAGCATGTTCGGCCGATTCAAAACTGGCTGCCTCCAATTCGGCAAAGCCGCCAGAACCTTTACCGGTATGAATATTCAGCGCTTTCACCTTTTGCAGCGTTAGCGGATTGAACTGTACTTTTTTATAAAAATCATTGGCCACACCAAAATGGGCAGCGATATTTTTGGTCTGTATTTCATGCTCGTAACCTGCAAATAAGCGGTTGGCTTTTACTGGTTTGCCCTTGTATGTAAGATAGCAGAGACAATCGCTCTTAAGTTCTTCATCGGTTAGCGGCTGTTCGTTAAACGGGTTAAGCGAAATGCACCAGGTACCCGTAGATATTAATATAAAAGGGTCTGTGAAATTGATAAGATAGGGGATCAATGCAGCCGAACTATCGTGGAGCCCAATTCCAGAGATGATCACACCACCGCTCGCAGATACTTTGAATGCTTCATCTCCTTTAGCAATCGGCGCCAGTATCTTGTCGATGCCTTCAGCATACACCCAGTCGTGGTAATTTTTTTCTTTAAAATCCCAGAGACTGGTGTGGCAACCAATACTGGTGATGTCGCTGAACTTTTGGTTGGTAATCAAAAAACTCAGGTACTGTGGCAGGTGCAGACTTTTGCGGATCGTCTTGTACACTTCCGGCTTCTGATTTTTTATCCGGTATAACTGCAACCCTGAATTAAGGCTTCCAGAAACCGGCGAGGCCGTTTGCCTCGATAATTGTTCTTTGCCACCATAGGTTTCATAAAAAGTATTCTGCAATTCCTCAGGGTACACTTTCAGGTAATTATACAGCGGCAACAACTGGCTGCCTTCGGCCATAATATGAACAAAACTTGCCCCGTAGGCCGAAAAATTCACAGCTTTAATATCGAATTTCTTTTCTTCTGTCAGCCGGGCGAAAGTGCTGGTGATCCAGACAGTCAGCGCTGTCAGGTCTTCGCAATTGTCGCCGTCTTCATCTATCGATTCGGTAAGTTGTGTCGATTCTTCATACACAATATGGTAATGCTCATCGAACAGAAATAATTTCTTGTTCGTTTTTCCGACATCAAATATGGCTATTACGGGTGTGCTATTTATCATGATTATAACCTTCAACCATTTTTGTAAATGCTTCAAAAATTTCAGTCCGAAATGGATTGCTCCGCTTAATAATGAGCGATATAGGAAAAACTATGCCATCTAAATCTTTAATGGACTCATCCATTTTAATGTAATCTGTACCTTTAAAATAATTAAACCAGCCTTCAAATTTTCGTTGACGAACCAATTGTCTTTTGTCAGATGAGTCGCATATGTATACTGCAATGGTTTGAGAATTAAATCCAAAAAAATGTTCCACAACAGCCGCTATTGTAGATGGCAATTTTTCGTCAAATGGAATAGTTGATGTTTTACCATTTAAGACTCCAGTAATAAAATCCTACGTATCGTTTGAAAAATTCGGAAAGTGCAAAAAAGTATAAAAAGACTCCCTGAATTGAACCTGATAATTTATCCCCTCAGCTGTGCTAAAGAAATAATTAAACACTGTTGTTCCGTTGCCAGCTGTGGTCTGTTCAAAATCGAAATCGTAGGGCATATAGTCACTTTGAGTCAACAACCTTTTTCGATTCCAGCTTTGTGAAAATTTCCTTTATTCTTGGGTTGTTATCATATTCGTACTGCATTTCACTCAATGCATTATTTTTTGTTTTAAGTAGCGTTTTACAAAGAATCACCTGATTTTTTCTTCTTTCCTCCTCGGTGATATTTTGATTATCAATTGATTCCATAAAAAGGTTTTTATAAAATTAAACCATTTTCTAAAAAAATAGCCTTTCAATTTGCCCCTGCTTCGCCTTATAATCCGGTTGCGACAGTCTTCTGTCCTCTTTCAGCAATTAAATTCTCTCTTACTTTTAATTGGCGGAACAATTGCAGCGGCTCAAGTGCACCACCAGCACGTTTCCTGGCTTCAGCCACGAGTGGACGTACATCGGTACGATAGGCGGTCTGTAGTATTTCCTGCACAGCTGCCACGTCGCTGACATCCTGTGCTTTTGCCAGTGCTTCCTTATCCACGATCAATGCCTGGGCATAAGCGATCATAATAGCTTCCACCGACTGAAGCAAATCTTCCAGAGGATCTTTTACATTATGACTCGCGTCGATCATCCAGCCGAGGTCGGCCGTATGATCCATGCCACGGGCATCCATGCCTTCAACCAATTCATTAAAAATTAAAAACAACTGATATGGGTTGATGCTGCCTACGGTGAGGTCGTCATCGCCATATTTGGAATCATTAAAATGGAAGCCTGCTAGCTTTTCTTCCATCAGCAACAGCGACACGATCTGTTCGATGTTGGCGTTAGGAAGATGGTGACCCAAATCAACCAATGTATACGCTTTTGGACCAAGTTTATTAGCATACAAAAGACTTTGGCCCCAGTCGCCCACGGTCATGGAATAGAAGTTGGGCTCAAATGCTTTGTATTCGATAAACATTTTCCAATCGTCGGGTAAGGCTTTGTAGATTTCCTGCAGGCTTTCCAATGTGCGCTGGAAGGCTTTGCGGAAATTTAACTGGCCGGGAAAGCAGGAGCCATCGCTGAGCCAAACGGTAAGCGACTTGGAACCAAGCGCTACGCCTTGTCTGATTACTTCAATATTGTGGTCGATAGCTTGCTGGCGCACCGCCTTATCTACGTGTTGCAGGGAACCAAATTTATAGCTATGCTCCTGGCCGGGCTGGTCCTGGAAAGTATTGGAATTCACTGCGTCAAATTTCAACCCATGCTTATCTGCCAGCGCTTTTGTTGCAGCCGGGTTTTCAGGAATATCCCAGGGAATATGCAGGGAAATTGCGCCGCTCGATTGATTGAGGGCATGGAGCAATCCTACGTCTTCGATTTTTTCTTCCAGGCTACGTGGCTCACCGCCGCCGGGGAAACGGCCAAACCGGGTTCCGCCGGTACCCAGCGCCCAGCTTGGGATGGCGATTTGGAAGGCTTGTAATTTATCGATTGTTCCTTCCAGGTTAGATATACCTGCGGATACAAAATCAAATTTGCGTTGGTGTTCTGCCGCTGCACTGCTGTTATGGTCGGCTATGGCTTGCTTATCGAGTAACATGGGTTAATGGATTTTTTTATATCTGATGTCTGATTTGGAACGCGTTAGGCGTGAGTGATGAGTTGTGAGGCACGAGTTTAGAACCGTGCGTTTTTTTTATTTGCATGGTTCCATGCGGCGGATTGGCCTCATCCCCTGCCCTTCTCCTCTCGGAGAAGGGTGCCCCGCAGCACGTGGTTGATTAACTCGTACTGCGGCTTCTCGTACTACATTGTGCTTTATGGGTTTTGCCTGTCGCTACTTACCACTTACTACTTACTACTTACTACTTACTACTTACTTCCTGATACTTGCTTCTAACTACTTGCTCTTTGCCTTTTTACGGCAGGTAAAATACTTCTTTCAGCGGAATGCTCACAGGTGAATTATCGGGATTGCTTTCCATGATATCGCCCATGTATTTCCACCAGCGTTGCATAACGGGAAAGGATGGCAATTCGTCCAATTTTACTGGTGCCCCGGCTTTTAGAACCCCAAATAAGGCGTTGGTTTCAGGGTCTAAAAAAATGGAATATTCACTGATCCCCGAATCCTTCAGCAAGGTTACCAGTTCGGGCCAGATTTCGTCGTGGCGCTTTTGGTATTCAGCTTCCTGGCCGGGAAAGAGTTTCATTTTGAAAGCAATACGGTGCAAGAGAATTATGATTTAGGATTTGTGATTTGTGACGAGGCCTTTGTAGTACGAGATCTGGGAAATGCGAGTAATGTGAGTAATTCGAAGCGGACTCTAACACAGTCCTTGCGAGGCGGGTTCTTGCCCAACGAAGCAATCTGTTCAGACGTAGTAATGAGCGGTTGTTTTAAAGCAACTTTTCCTTACAAATTCCAGGCAGATTGCTTCGGGCACGAACCCTCGCAATGACTGTAAAATATTATTGCAATGAACTATTATTATGGACCTGCTTTTTACCTATAGAATCCCATCGCTACCCCACCATCAACATTCAACGCATTACCTGTGGATTTATTCAACAGGCCGCCTACAAATGCGAAGCAGGCATTGGCGATATCATCAGGCAATATAATTTCATTTAACAAAGTGCGCCTGGCATAATAGGCTGGCAATTCTGCCACGGTTATACCGTATGCTTTGGCGCGGCCCTCAGCCCAACCTCCGGCCCAGATATTACTATCACTGATTACTGCATCAGGGTTTACGGTATTTACACGGATCTTATCGGCACCCAGTTCGGCTGCCATCAACCTTGTAAGGTGCGCCTGTGCTGCTTTTGCGGAGCCATAACCCGGGTTATTCGGACCAGCAACCACAGCGTTTTTAGAAACAATGTTTACGATGTCGCCACCGAAACCTTGCTTGCGCATAATGACCACGCCCGCCTGTGACACGAGGAATTGCCCTTTTACAAGGATATCATACAGCCGGTCCCACTCTTCGATGGTATGTTCGGCAATGGATTTTGAAATACTGATGCCAGCATTGTTGATCACAATATCTACACCACCGAAGGCCAGCGCTACATCATCCATTGCTTTGGCGATAGTAGCTGCATTGGTTACATCCAGGATTACTGCAGTGGCTGTATCTTTTCCGTAGGCTTTTTGAAATTCTGCGGTAGCAGACTGGAGCCTTTCTTCGTTGATATCGTTGATGACCACACAGGCACCTTCTTCAGCAAACTTTTTGGCAATAGCCTTACCGATACCCCCGGCACTGCCGGTAATCAGGGCTACACGGCCGCTCAAAGATTTTGGCTTGGGCATACGCTGCAACTTGGCTTCTTCCAGCAACCAGTATTCTATATTGAATGCCTCCTGGCGGGGCAATGAAGTATATTCAGACACCGCTTCGGCGCCCTTCATTACATTGATGGCGTTGGTGTAGAATTCAGCGGCTACCCTGGCGGTTTGTTTATCTTTTGCAAAGGCAAACATTCCTATGCCGGGATAGATCAGAATGACCGGATTTGCATCACGGATAGCGGGGCTGTTGGGGTGCTTGCAGGTGTCATAATATTCACCATACATTTTACGGTAGGCCTCAAATTCAGGGGCCAGTTTCGCTTTGATAGCGGCAACATCGCTTAGGTCGTCTCCGGCGGTCAGCGGCAGTACCAGCGGGCTGATCTTGGTACGTAAAAAGTGGTCGGGGCAACTGGTTCCCAATGGTGCCAGGCGCTCGAGATCGTTAGAGTTAATATATTCCAGTACCCGGTCGTCGTCGATAAAATGACCGATCATTTTCACCGCGCTGCTGCATAAGCCACGCAGAATCGGGGCCAGAGATGCAGCTTGCTTCAGCCTTTCATCTTTTGGCAAAGACTCCAATTTGGCACCGCCAAAAACAGGTCCTTTTTTACCATAATTATCTGCGAGGTAGGCTGCACAACGCTCCACCACTTCGAGTGTATTCATATAGCTTTCGTAAGCAGTATCGCCCCAGGTAAACAAGCCATGAGATCCCAGCATAATGCCGCGGATGCCAGGGTTTTCGTCAAGGCACTGCTTCAGCATCAGCCCCAATTCAAAACCCGGCTTCTGCCATTTGACCCAACCGATGGTTCCGTTAAATAATTCTTTGGTGATCTTTTCGCCGTCTTTGGCTGCCGCAATAGCGATGGCCGCATCGGGATGCAGGTGATCAATATGTTTAAACGGCAGGAAGCCATGTAAAGGGGTATCAATAGAAGGTGCTTTGGAAGCCAGGTCGTAAATACAATGGTTGAAAAGTTCCACCATTTCATCTTCATGCTCGAGGCCACGGTACACATTTTTCAGGCTGCGCAGGCGATCCACGTATAGTGCAGCGAGACCGCTTTTTTTAAGTGTTCCAATATCGCCACCGCTGCCTTTTACCCACATAATTTCGGTTTCTTCGCCGGTAAGCGGGTCTTTGGCCATAGCCTTACAGGATGTGTTTCCACCTCCATAGTTGGTAAGTCGTAAATCGGCACCCAATAAGTTGGAGCGATAGATCAATAAGCCTACTTCGTCTCCGGCAAGGGCTGCCGCTTTTTCTTCATCCCATAAGTAGCTTACATGTTTAAATTGGGTTGCGGTGGATACTGACATAAAAATGGTATTTTCTTGGATGTATGAATTATTTATTGTTTGTTTCAATTACCGGTGTGGTGGCCGGAGCCTTTGGTTTTTTGTAATTTCCATAGCCAACTATTAAGATGGAAAGGATAATGGTGGCAATACCGATGATTATGGTGTTGGTGGTTTTACGCGTCACCCCTTTCCACTCTTTTAAAACCAGTCCCCACATGTTGGCCACTAAAATTATGAAAGACATATGAAGAATCCACGAACTGGCTCCATTTCCCATTTTGCTTTCGCCCATGCCATAAAAAAAGAACTGCAGGAACCACATGGTACCACCGAGGGCGCATAGCAGGTAGTTTTTGGCCAGCGGCGATTTCTTATTGGTATAGTCGCCAAAACTTTTGTTGCGGGCATTTAAGATCATACACCAGATAAAGTTGGTGGTCAATCCACCCCAAAGAATTACCACAAAAATCACGTTATTCTTAAATAGAAATTCGCCTTTCTCCAATGGATGAGCCAGCTTCCATGCTTCATTGGCCGCGGCACCCATAGTGGTGCCAGCTTCAATTCCAAAACTAAAACAAGCGCTTAACACACCACTGATAATGGCCAGTGCCAACCCAAGCCCGATCTTGAATTCGCTCCCGGAAGCATCAGTATTGGCGCCGCCAAGGTCTCTGTCTTTCATGCCACCCGCTTTGCCGCAAATGATGATGCCGAGTACGCAAACTGCAAGGCCAGCCAGTACAAACTGTCCCCAGGTACTTCCCACTAACTCTGAAATGGTATCCTTTCCTGAGGTGGGGTGCAACTGATAGTAAATTGAAGGAATGATAGCGCCAAAAACAGAACATAATCCTAATATAATGGAACTACCGAGGGATACACCCAGATAACGCACTCCCAGGCCGTAAGTAAGGCCGCCGATTCCCCAAAGCAAACCCATTGTAAAAGTGGAACCTAAAACGCTACCCGAGGAATTGCTGATAATTTCGCCAAACCCCGGAATGGTTAAATAGGCAGCCAGAGGAGGAACAATTAGCCATGAAAATAAACCACCTACAATCCAAAAACTCTCCCAACTCCAGCCTTTCACCTTTTTATAAGGCATATAGAAACTACCAGACGCAAAGCCACCAATAAAGTGGAAAATAACTCCGAGGATAACACCCATGGTTTAATTGTTTTTTTCTAAGGAAGCAAATCTTGGCTAAAGATAGAAGTATGCGTATTGAAGGCTGTCATGTACTGTCATGCGACCGGCTAAGCATCCTATTCTCAACGTAAGTACAGGAGGATAAAAAAGGCAGTATAAAAGTGGGTCATCGGGTCAGTAAGTCAGTAAGTCATCGCTTGTAAAATTAATTGGATAGAGAACGATCAACAAATGACTGTATGACCAATTCACGATTTTAATTTATATACGATGGTACCGGTACTAGTCCGGCACTTCTACCACCGTCCAGTTTTTTGTTTTCCGGTTAAGAATAATGGCATAGTCTTTACCATGGAATAGCTTGAACGTGCGGTTGCCATTATAATAAGGTAACCGCAGCCAGCCATAGTTGTAGATTTCAAATTTAAAGACAAAGGTTTCACCAGCTTTTATTTCGGCAGCCTGGTACGTTTTGCCATCATCGCTCAGGTAAACGGTTTGATTTTGATTGCTCTGCATGGAAAGACCAATCCAGTTGGGATCGGATGTGGTGGTGCTGGTGCCGCCATTGCCATTGCCTGTATTAGTGCCGCCCAGCTTTTCGGCCCTGGCCTTGTTCCAGCCGCTGGTAATTGCCGCAAGGCGGTCTTGTTTGCCCGGGTGCGTAGCGCTTGCTTTATCACTGGCTATTTTCTGCATAGCGGCCAGCGATTGATCGAGGCTGGCGCCCAGCCGGTTCATCACATAGCCCGAAAAACCATCCGCCTCCAGTTCTTTCGGAAGCGTGCTACCGCCCGCACTCACCACATGATTATAGTAATGATGCCCCATTTCGTGGGCCATGATACTGATAGAAGCCCATTTAGTGCCGGCAAAGCCATCGACCCTTTCGAGAAAATCATTGTCGTACACGATATACCTGCGATTGCGTATAATTGTCGCGTAGGCGTTGTTGATACCATTCTGCTCCTGTAATTGAAAATTCTCTTTCCATTGAATGGTGTCCAGCATAGTATTTACTATATCCCTGGCTTCGTACACCGAACTAAAATTGGTTTTTAAAGTCGTGCGTGGTGGAATAATAAAACCACAATTATTGGCCTTTTGGGCAGGCAGCGCGGACGCAATCACCAGAAAACTAAAAAGGTATAGTGGGATTTTTCTCTTCATGGCATTTTTTTCATTAAATGTATACTCATTACTGGTAAAATCGACAGGTTCTGATTGTGGAAATTTCCTTTACTTGCGTCCTTGGCCTGCGGATTTCAATATTCTGAAGACAATACGTTGAATGCATGAAGTAAAACGCACCACGACGGAAGCAGAACGGGAACAGCGAGAAGCAGGCCTGTCGGTAGCAAAAGGTAGAACAGCGCAAGAACACCAGGTCACTTTTTAACCCAAACTATATTTGCGAAACCCCAATACATACCAGCACCTGACCGACCAGGAATTATTGCAACTGTTTTATTCTGATAGGAATCAGGAGCTACTGGGCCAATTGCTACAACGATATACATTATTGCTTTTTGGGGTGTGCATGAAGTACCTGAAACATGAAGAACTGGCAAAAGATGGTGTGCAACAGGTATTTCTAAAAGCCCTGCAGGAAGTGCCCCGCTACGAAATCACCTATTTTAAAAGCTGGCTTTATATGGTGGCAAAAAACTATTGCCTCATGCACCTGCGTGACCATAATAAGCATATCCCCGACGAGTTGAAAGAGCAACATAGCCGGGTTTTACCACAGGATGATGAAAAAGAGGAAAAGAAGGAAAAGGAAAATCTGATGGAACTGATCGAACAAGGTCTGGAAACCCTTAACAGTGATCAAAAAACCTGTGTAACTTTATTCTACTTACAAAAAAAAAGCTACCAGGAGATCAGCGATGCTACCGGCCTCACCATGATGCTGGTGAAAAGCCATATCCAAAACGGCAAACGCAATATTAAGATATGGGTGGAGCGGAGGAGATAATATTTTATTTCGGAAATGTAATGTGTGAAGTTTGGTTTAGTAGAAAGATTTTAGTATAAAGATTTTAGTACAAAGATTTTAGTACAAAGAATTAAGACCGAACATTTAGGGCTGATCCATTGCACTTTTAAACTAGTGAACTTTGAACCTTGAACCTTGAACCCTGAAAATTGAACCTTTATCAACGAGATGGATAATAAACTGCTGAATATATTACAATCGAAAGAGGTGCCGATCGAAAATCAGCAGATCATTGATTACCTGACAGGTATGCTGGAGGCAGACCAACGCCAGCAAATGGAATCGCAGGAGCTGGACGATGCCATGATGCAGGATGCCATCGAAGGCCTGCAGGCCATCAAAGACAAATCAAGGCTGGAAAGGATTGCAAAGGAAATGAACAAGACCCTTCAAAAGAAGCTGACCACCCAAAAAAAACGCCATGTTGAAACCCGTAAGTGGAAAGATCAAAAATGGATCCTCCTCGCAATCGCAACCGTTCTGTTGATCGTCGTGATCTGCTACATCGTGATAAAAACGGTAAAACAGTAAAACGCTGGACCCGGAGGCTAGCTGCCAATGTCAGGTAAACAGTTTTCAAATATTCATTCATCAATACACCGACGAAGGCAAACTGAAAGACCATGCACTGAAATAACCAGACATATAAAGAAACTTCCAACACCGTTATAATTGTAGCGGGACCTACTGCTGTTGGCAAAACGGCCATGGCTATTGCTTTGGCCAAACATTTTAATACATCTATTATTTCTGCTGATAGCCGCCAATGTTTCAAGGAGTTGACGATTGGCGTAGCCAAACCCTCGGTGACCGAACTGGAATCGGTTCGCCATTATTTCATCAACTCCCATTCGGTACAAGACAAGATGGACGCTGCCCTTTTTGAAAACTTTGCCTTGCAGGCAGCAGCCGAAATTTTCAGAACTAATCCGGTGGCTATCATGGTGGGTGGAACCGGTATGTATATACGGGCGTTTTGTGAGGGGCTGGATAGTATTCCGGCAATCAGTGCGGAAACGCAGGAAATAGTACGTAATGGCTATGCAGCAAATGGCATTGATTGGCTGCGCGATAGAGTGGCAGCTGAAGATCCTCAGTACTACGGAACCGGAGAAATACAAAACCCCCACCGGCTGATGAGGGCATTGGAAGTGATCCGGACAACAGGAAATTCGATACGAAGTTTTCAAAATAAACAGCCTGTTGCAAGGCCATTCAATATTGTAAAAACCGCACTTGAACTCCCACGGCCTGAACTAAATGAAAGGATCCACCACCGTATAGATAGGATGGTGCAGGAGGGATTGCTGGATGAAGTAAAATCCCTGCAACCCTATCAGCAACTGAACGCTTTGCAAACCGTAGGCTACAAAGAAATTTTTGACCACCTCAATGGTCTTTGCTCCCTGGATGCCGCCATAGAGTTCATTAAAACCAATACCAGCCAATACGCAAAACGGCAGATGACCTGGTTTAAAAAAGATACATCCGTGCAGTGGTTTAACCCGGGCGACCTGACTGGCATTATGGCATATGCTTATACGAAAGTAAAGACCTGAGGTTGACTCCACAGGAGAAGCATTCTGAAAAGTCATCAGCAAATCAATGCTGTGTCTACTGTTTCGAACCCTTCTTAATACAAGGAATTTACGATCAGCCTCCAAATAAATTAAGCCCCGGAACCGTGGCTTAATGACGACAACTGAACTGGCATTGCAACCGTTATTGTTCTATATTTTCATATTGCGGTCTTTATCTCCTTTTTCGAAAAAAACTCATGTGCCTTTTCTATAAAAGCGGAAATCCGTTGTTGTGCTATAGGTATCGATGACTTGTCTTTAAGAACAATATAACCCTCCTTATCGATTTTATATACATGCTCCAGGTTCACCAGGAAAGAGCGGTGGCATCTCAGGAATCCGCTCTCCGAAAGGGATTCCTGGTAGTCTTTAATCGGGTATGAGGATGTAAATTTGAAATTATCGTTTAACAGAAAAGAGGTGGACGACCCACTTGATTCCAGGTACACGATTTGGTCGGTGGACAGGATGTAGGTACAGTCCGAACAGTTAATGATGATCCTTTTTTTGGCAGGCATTTTCTTTAATTAAATTTGGTATTGACTAAAAAAGGGAAGGGCATACTATCTGCCAGGGGTGGTAATAATTGGGATCTAATAAGCGTTTTTTTCTCCTTTAAGTGTATTGAAGACTGTGAGGAAAATTATCTTCAAGTCCAGCCACGGATTCCAGTTTTCTAGGTACCACAAATCGTGCTCTACTCTTTTCTGCATTTGTTCTACCGTTTGCGTTTCGCCCCTGTAGCCGCTAACCTGCGCCCAGCCTGTAATGCCGGGCTTTAAGAATTGGCGCACCATGTATTGTTTCACCAGGATTGAGTATTCGTCCGTATGCTTCAGCATATGAGGTCTTGGACCTACAATACTCATGTTCCCGATAAACACATTTAAAAACTGCGGAAACTCATCCAGGCTGGTTCTCCGGAGAAACCTTCCGGTACGGGTAACGCGGGCATCGTTCTTTTTAGCCTGTAGTTCATTGGCTTTGTCGTTCACCTTCATGCTCCTGAACTTAAGGCATGGGAAGCTCTTATTGTCTTTACCGCTTCTTGCCTGCATAAAGAAAATAGGGCCTCGTGATTCAAGCCATATCAGTAACCCGATCAGCGGTATCATCCAGGAAAGAAAACAGATGATAACCATGGTGCTGACAACAATATCGAAAGCTCTTTTCTTGATCCGGTTGCCCAGGTCTTCAAGCGGTTCGTTGCGAAGCGAGATGATGGGTATTTCATTGAGGTAATCGACCCGCACCTTTTTCTTTACAAAAAAGGAAATATCGGGAACAATTTTGAACCGGATACAGTTCTCATCTGCCATCTGCATAAGCTTGTAAATAGACGGATATTGTTCAGGGGCGATCGTAGAATAGATTTCGGTTGCACCAAAAGTTTTGCAAACGTCCAGCGTATTGCTAATGCCGCTGAGTATGGGATACCGGGATAATTCTTTAATATTCTGCGAGTCTTCGCAGTAGCCGACAATCTCCTTATTAATACCTTCATCCTCCAGGTAACTCACCAGTCTTTTTGATAAATTGTTATAGCCGATCACCACCACTTTGTTGATCAGGTAATCTTTTTTCTTAAAATATTGGTAGATGGCCAGGTACAGAAAGCGGTTGAAAATAATCCCCACAAAAATGCCCGAAAGCACCACCGTAATAAATACCCTGGAGATTATAAACTGGTGAAAGAAGAACAGGTACAATACATTCAGGATGAGGAAGTATAAGTAGGCATACATTGAATACCTCGTAAATGCCTCGAAAGACATGATATGTTTTCCCTGGTAAATATTGCCTCCCAGTGAAACCAAAAGCCAGGCAAGGTTTAACAGCATGATAAAATAGCTATACTCGCTGGCATTTACGATCAGTAGTTCCTTGCTAAAAAAATACTGCGTAATAAAGTAAACAGCATTGATGCAGAGAAAATCCAATGTAAGCAGCGACAACTGAAGGTGGCGGAGAAAGCGGCTGTTCATAAGTAAATAAATGATGGTGAGCCTTAAAAAAGGCAAGCCGAATACCGCCTGTAGTAAATGGCTGGTATCGTGATGTAACTGCGTGCGGGACCTAGTTGAGAACGTAACACTGGCGATTTAACGGATCCTCGTATTGTTTGCAAAATGCCATTCGATACCCGCGAGTAAGCCTATATTCTTCGTTAACTCTCCGGCATCAAATGCGATAGCTACAGTAGCGGTCAGCCTTTGTTTAAGCAGCCGGTAGCTAACCTCCTGCAGGGTGTACCATTGGTTGTACGATCTGCCGTTGACGAGGTTATGGTTGCGGGTATAGGTAACGAGTGTCCTTGTGTTCAGGTTGTTATTGCCCAGCATAACACCGATATGCCCGCCTACTACATTATTGATATAAATATTATTGAGAGAAGACAGGCTGTCCGGCGCAGCATCTGGATTAAATGGCGGTACACCCGGAAAATATTTCGAAGCTCTTTGCCGGTTGATAAATAGTGGAGTGCCGATTATTCTATCGTGGTAATCCCAACCGGATCTGTACACGCCATTATTGTAGAAACTTTGCCTGTAGAGCGCCGGATAATTATCGTCGGTCTGAACGGTGGAAATGAACTCGAAGACCATCCGCTTTAACCACACCGCTTCTTTCGGTTGTATTCCGACACCAGCCAGGCGATTGTTGAGCAGGTGGATGCCCTGGGCGTTTTCCAGTGGTGTCTGGTGGTAAAAATGAACCAGGAAATGCGGAAGGTCATAATCAAAGCCCCATTCAACAACGGCGCGTTGATCACCCTCCCTGTTCGGAAGTAAGGCTGTGTTCTGCGGGGCACCGTCGCCTTTTAATTCCTTGCCAAGAAATACGTTGAAAAAATTTTCCCACGAATGGTCGTATTCGCGGCCTTCCCGACTGCCGGCCCACTCCACAAAATGCTGAAGACCGCCGAAAAACCGGAATCTTTTCTTTCCCAAACGGATATATAATAATTTCTCATGCAACAAACTGTTTTTTGTGTAACGATTCGCTCCGAACCAACCATGGGCGATCTGCACTTTCAATTGTACCCATCCGTTTGAAAACGGTACATCTACATAATTATTGGACCCTACTGAAATTTTGGGTACAGGTAAAGCATTGCTGCTGATACCGAGCGATCCGGTTGAGAGGTCAGCATCATTGGCACCGGTTGTTTCCCGGTACCTGCCCGCGCTGATCAACCAACGTTTCCGACCAATTTTGACAAAATACTCCTGTAGAAAAAAGGTTTTAAAATGGTTGTTATTTTCAATGCCCAGCCCGTACGAAAGAATCGGATAGCGAGGCCCGCTACTATCTGTTAAATGCCAGTGCAGGAAATTCAGCGGAACCTGATTCCATATGCTGACCGCAACAGCCAGGTCAGTTTTTTGTTCGCTGATGCTGTTAAACCGATTCGCTGTTAGCCATAGTGGCTGATAGCTTTTTGCAGCCGTGGTGGCTGTGGTGTTGATAACGATTTCCAGAGAATCATTTTTTTGCCCGGCTGTAAAAACCGGCGGCCATGCAGAAAGAACAACCAGGAAATATTTCCATACCTGATGTCTCTTCTCCGCGATCTTCAATGGATATTCACAGGTGTCGTTCATATAGAATAATACAAGACCGGGGTTCTGACGTCTTGGCGCAATGACATTCCCGCCAGCATTCAGTCACCCAACCACCGCCTATTTGATGCATAGTGTTTCCCAGCAGTGGTGATCAGCATATCAGGAACAAGAAGCATGGTCGTAGTTGAAAAACGTAATCCTTCCAGATCAATAATACGGTCATAATTGCTGGTCGTCGTCCAGAAACTGAGCCTGAGAATTTTAGGCTTTTTCCAGTTGCTCTGTGCATCAAGCGGCGCAGTGGTAACAGGCGCAAACGGTCCCAGCTTCACAGTTACACCGCTCGCATTCACGGTAATTGTAAAGGGCTGGTACTGTTGTAATATGGGCTGAATCACACTTCTACCTCCCTGCACGATGAGTTGATTGTTTACATAAACCGATATGATCGGGTCAATATCGTTCCAGACACTTTTTGTATAGAGACGGCTGATGATTTTACCTGCAGTATCTAACACTTCGAAATAGCCTCCGCCGGTAAGGTCATGGTTCTCAAAATTTTCATCGTAATTGATTCTTCCAGAAACGGTCCAGGTTTGGATTTGACCACCAAATGATGCGAGGTTCCGCATCAGGCTATAATTGCCCGTAGGCTGCTTAAATTTCACATAAAGATCCGGCGACATAAATCGCTGGTAGGATTTGACGCCCGCCTTTGCGATCCACCACTTATTGTAAGGAATCGAATCATTGGCCGCTGGGGTTTTGACCCATCCATACAGGTTGCTTTCAAGGAGGTTATTGCCTGTTAACCCCTCCAAAAGATCCTGGCCCTTGGTCCTGTCGGGCGCATCTGCCGGGTAAGTTACAGAAGCGGGGACGACCGCTTTTACCTGGCTCGGACTCGACCAGAATAAGGCTGCAGAGGCACCACCCTGGTTTTCATTATATTCCATTCGAATCGAATACCTTTTACCTGATTCGAGGGTTATTTGGCCCGACCTGTTTCCTCCGCTCTGCCAAAAATCAATAATCAGTTTTCCATCGATCCACAGTCTCGCCCCATCGTCAGTGATGGTATAAAAGGTATAAGTTTCGGAATATAGAGGCTGCACAAACCCTGTCCAGCTAA
The DNA here is from genome assembly GCA_039925965.1 of Chitinophagaceae bacterium. GTDB lineage: Bacteria > Bacteroidota > Bacteroidia > Chitinophagales > Chitinophagaceae > JAZKFT01. Next base: position 14,945 of record JBDSXW010000118.1, on the reverse strand, counting down.
TGGAGAATAAATCAACGTTGGTAATGGCGGTGCCGGTTGGGTTGCCGGTGCCCCAGTTGAAATTTATTGCGGGGTCGATTCTGACAGTTTTAATATTGGCATTATCGAGATCCTTGCCACTGTAATATTGCCCGAGTAATCCATGTGTCGCGGAAGAAAGTACCACAGGCATCGTTGCTTCAGAGATGGTGTTGAGACCTGTTATTTTCCAGCGATGAATGCCACTGTGGCAGCTCTCGTCATTATGGTACAGGTAGGCATCTCCGTTCGCATCCTTTACAACGGTGCCCGTCATCGAATTACCCGCCATCTGAGCGGCGGCCTCAGTTGCTGCCAAGCCGACCGTTCCGAATTGTCCAATAAATAATCCATCGTCATATACCTGGTTCCATTTATTGGTCTGGGTATTCTTCCAGAATTCCCCATGATAACCCCAGAATATGCTCCGGTCCATCGCCATCGCCATGCTGCCAGGATAAACAACAAGGTTGCCGTTGTCATAAGCACCGTCCGCAGGAAAAGGTCCGGTATATAATTTATTTGTGCTCATGGCCGTGCGCCATAGCCATTTACCAGTTCCTTTTTTTATACCGCCTAAATGCCACCCGTCGCTGCCATTGGCGGGAAGGGCGCCATCAAATGCCACCACTACTCCTGAAGATGTAACCTCACCAGATCTTAGCGTTGTGAGGTTGCCCCAGAATAACGGGTCCTGCCTGGTGGCTGGAGGCGAACTCGCAACCACCGTTGAAGCGCCCCAAAGAGGATCGCCCGCCGCGTCAAAACCAGTGAGGGGCTGCTTGCTCCATGTTGTAGGTGCTCCAAGTACAATCATGGTTTGCCTGTACAATGCACCGTCAGGATACAACTGGCTATTGTCGCGGGGAAAACTAGTCGCCGTGATCCGCATGGGTCCGGAAGCTGGGAGTTCGACCACCTGCATCCGATTGGTGGTGAAATTCAAAACCGTCCCATAAGTCCGGCCGTTGGACAATGTGGCCACACCTTTCATTTTAATATACCGGTCATCGTAGCTGATTGGAACAACAGCGCCCCAATTTTTCACCAGAGTCCAGGAACCATTTCCCGGTTGTAGCGGCTTTGCATAATCGATTTTAAACTCGAGATAATCAGAAAACACCCTGACGGGGTTATTCATGTCCACCGATGCTTTATAAGAAGCACCCAGGTACATGATCCGGTTGATCAGGTTTCTACCAGCGGTGTAATGCTGGCTCCTGGAGTTACCCGGATCGCCTACCCAAAACGAGCCATCAGCCTGGAAGGCGATAAACGTTGGCAACACCCGCCGGGCATCACTGAAATAAAATTTATCATCTGTTACGGTGGCATCAACAAAATAGCCACCTACCTGCCCGAATGTCCAAAGCATGGTGCCATCGATATTGTTATATGCTTTTAACTGCTGGCTGTTACCGCCGTCCGCCACCAGCAGTGTTGCATCATCCGGCGAAACGGCCAGTGACAAAGGGTTTATAAGGCCCGCAATTGCAACAGCAGCCGGGCTAAGCGTACCGTTTGAAGCAACTGTAAAATTTTCAACTGTCACCAGGCCATTGTTTGCATAGGTAACCCAAAGGGCATTATTTCCATCCGTAGCCAATGCGGCTGGCGCTGATATTGCGATGATTTGTGTCAATGAGCCGGTCGCTTTATTGATTACATGTATTTCATTTAACCCCTGGTGGGAAACAAATAAATAACTCCCGTTTTTTTGAACAGCCAAGCCGGAAATAGCCCCGTTAGACGCATTTACAACATCTATCGCTCCAGGGTAATTTCTGCCATAAGTAGTTTGGAGCGGGGTGGAACCCGTGAAGATCGTTTCGGCATCGTTACCGGTACCCGTTGCAAAAACAAACCATTTATCTGCGTTCGGATCGTTGCCCGCCCAAAACACATTGGTATTATCTGCCACCACAAATCGTGATCCCTGCCCCGCATTGGGTACTGGAAGTATCCCTATTTTCAATTGAGGCCTGGCGGTATCAAACCTGGACTGGCTGGCTTCTTTCTCATTATAATTCCTGGCGTAATAGCCCTTGCTTCCCGAAAAAGCTATGCAATTGATAACGTCCATCCCATGATGCACACCCGGGCCTGTGGATGAATCTGAGGTATTACCAAGCACACCCTCCCATTTATATTTTACATTATTTGAAAGTACCCTTACCTGGTAACTACCGTCGGGGGCGAGCCTGCCATCGTCATCAACACCGTCCCATTTGGCGGCGTGCACGCCAGCCTCATAGGAGATACCGCCCCACAATGTTCTCACAAGGGTACTATCGGATTTGTAGACGCCGGCGCTGGTAGATGCCTTCACGGAAAGGGTAAAAGAAAAATTTACAGACCGGTTGATTATTTGGGCACCTCCGTTAAAAAACAAAGCTGTAAAGAGGATGAACATTGGTTTTCTCATAGCTGGATATTTGAATGTACCAGCAAAATCATTCTGGGCTTGCGGTTGTTTTCACCGCTCAGGAAGTTTCGCAAGGATATTGGATACTGCAATGTACTTCAAAATTTGCGCCAGTTATCACCAACTTTAATTTATTCATATATAGTTGTCATTTAATTCCGATATAAATGCATTGATCACATTTTCTTTCCTTAGATTTTTTTCGGCAAAGCTCCTGGCATTAGCCTTTAATACCTGAGCCCGGTCATGATATGTACAACAATCATTGAGTGCATTCCAAAAAGCTCTGGGGTCTTCCGGCGGAATAACTACTCCAAGTTGATTCCCATCCACGATATCACAAAGCGAAGTGCCTGCCGCGGCGGTAACGATACACAACCCGCCAACGGCCAGGATATTGGTGAGTTTGGAAGGAAGCAACAAATCGCTGGCTTTACCTTTTTGAATAACCAGGTGTATAAAAGCATGATTTAGTAACTCATTAAAAATATCCAGCGGCTGGAGGTCTATAAAAAACAGGTTGGATAAATTTTGATCAGCAGCATGTTTCTGCAACACGCCTACATAAGGTCCGGACCCTGAAATAACATATACCAGTCCCGGCAAAGCGCTTAAAGCTTTTTTAGCGATAGCCAGCACCATTTCAAGTCCCTGCTTTTCTCCTACGGCACCTGAGTAAAACACCATCTCTTTATCTAACGGAAACCCAAGGGGCCTGATCTTTTCAGCATCTACCGGCTTTGCGAAAATATTGCTGAAATCCACCCAGTTAGGAAAAAGGTATTCTCTTTTTATGGGAAAGGGCTTGTCTTTGATTTTCTTCTGCATGCCCAGGGAAATGGTGCTTACCCAGCTTGCCTTTTTAAGGATAAAACCTTCCGAGCGCTTTAGTATTTTCAGCAGCAGGGAACTTTTAATCATGCCCAGTTCTTCAGCGGCATCTACCTGAAGATCCTGGATATGGTACACAAACTTCGTTTTGCGGTAAATGAACCGGTAAAAGCTGCCTACAAATCCCGACATGAACGAAGGCGAGGCAACAAAAACGACATCGTATCGCCTGCCCCGCAACATTAGCCCCATCACGTAGACGAGGGAAGTTGAAAAAAAACTAAAATCCTGCATCATCCTTTTCAATCCACTTAGCGAGGCCGGAACGTAGAGCGGGCAACGGGTTACCGAAACATTGTTGATCTTTTCCGTTTTGTAGAACAGGTTTTTATATCCCGGGAATACTTTCCAGGCAGGGTAATAGGGAAAGCCGGTCACCACTTTTACCTGATGGTCATTTTGCCCAAGGTAGAAAGCCATTTCCGATGTATATTTTCCAACACCCGTTGGCTCAGGAAAAAAGTTGATGCCAACAATAAGTATCGATGGTTTTGTGTTGGTCATGAAACAGATTAACATGAAAAAAAGGCTTTGGTCAACCGTGTTTGCTATCCTTTGCCGGCCATTGCCTCCTGCTCTTTTATCTTACAATATACCTGTGTGAAATAGGACATTTTGAGAATGGCAAAAGCAAATCCGCGCCGGCCGTCGCGGAAACCACCCATGAGAAAATAGCTGCCGCAAAAAAATACGGGGCCGATCAATGGCGTACGCATCAGCCGGTATTTAAACTTTTGTTTCCAGGTCCAGTTGCCTGCGATTTTCTCATTTTCATAAGCCTTCAAAAACCTGCCGGCTTCCCAGCTTGCGTATTCGTTGTGCTTAGCCACATAGTGCGATACGCCCCGGAAATCCTGGTGGTCAATTTTACTTTTGATGGTTCCCACTTCACCTTCCAGGATAGGGTGCTCGTGTATTTCCATATCCAGCTTGCTCCATTTGTCTTCGTCAATGCGCTCATATTCACCAGCCCCAACACGGAACAAGGCCAGCTTTTTCAGCGAGTAGCCGCCCTTTAGTTGGTTTCCCAGGAAGAAGATGGTGTAATTCAACCAGAACCCAACCTTATCTGTTTTCTGCAAAGCATTACGCAGTTTATCCTTAAAATCGATGGTAAGGTATTCGTCGGCATCCAGGAACAGTACCCACTTGGTAGAAGGCGTATGGTTTCGTAAATACCAGTTTCTCTTTTTTGGAAATTTGCCATCCCATACAAAATCAATCACGGCTGCACCAAACTGTTTGGCCACTTCCCTGGTGCCGTCGGTGCTTCCGGAATCGAGAATAACAATGCTGGCAGCCAGATCCGTCCCGATTGCCGAAAGGCAACCGGGCAGGTTCTGTTCTTCATTTCGTACGGGAATAGCGATCGTTAAATCAAGAGGTTGCAGCATGGTACTATTGCTAATTTCTGGTAATTGTTAAACGCTGTTTTCAACGCAGGGCATGTATCGCGAATTATCGGGCGGGGTTTCCTTTTACCGACTGGTTGGCAGCTACACTTTTCGTTACCACACTACAGGCACCTACAACCGTATAATCGCCTATCGTTACACCTGGCATAATAAAGGCCCGCGCTCCAACAAATACATGCGCACCGATCGTAATCGGGGAAGTGATCAGGTTCTTTGCCGGCTCGCTGAAGGCGTGGGTGCCGGTACACAGGTAAGCTTCCTGCGCCACGATTGCATATTCTAAAATTTCAATTTTTCCCAATGTATATGCATTGGCGCGGTCGCCAAGACAGGCACAATGGTGCATCGTAAGGTTCCACGGAATCTGGATACGGGCACGCTGGTGGACGAATGGCTTACCATGCATTTGGGCTCCAAATACCTTGAGCCAGAGTATGCGCCAGGGGTTGGCGGGCTTCGGCGTCCAGGAACAAAATAGCAGCCATATATAATCCCATATTACCATTTTAATGCGCTGTCCAAAGGTCCATGGGCTGTCGTTGGGTGAATCCTGTTCATGTACCTGGCTACTAATCATCTTTGAATCCAACTCTTGTTTATAAACCATAAAATGGGGCATTAAGATTTCGTCGCATCTGCAGGCCTTTATGCGATCCTGTTGAATTCCTGGAGGAATAATCCGGCAATATGACTGGTGGAATGGGTTTGCCTTACTGCCAATGCATTAGCGGCCAACGCCCCGATAATTTTCTTGTCCGACTGGAGCATATTTATTTGGGCTGCCAGTTGCTCCACCGCGTCTGGGGAGCGGTGATCGAATATGAGCCCGTTTTCGCCATGGGTAATAAAATCCTGAAAGCAACCAAGGTTGGAAACCACCGGCACACATCCCCAGGCCATGGCCTCCAGTGGCGAGAGACCAAAAGTTTCTCCCTTCTCGGCTACCGATGGATATACAAAAAAAGCGGCATCTATATAATGTTGATTCAAGATAGCTATGTCATAGACCGGGCCTGTAAATTCTATGGGTGTATTACCAGCCATTTCTTTCAACGATTGGAGATAACCGGCTCCTCCTCCTCCTGCGGCCACATCCCAGGGACCGACAATTTTTAAAGTATATCCCTGCACGGTTTGCCTGAATGCCTGCACCAGTAGGTGCAATCCTTTTTCGGGGTGTATGCGGCCGGTATAAAGAATCACCTGTTTTTTGGCGCTGACATCAATGGTTTTTACAGGCGCAAAGGGAAGCGGGTTGGGTATCATCACCACCATACCATGGTCGTTTGCGGTAAGCTCAGATTTAATGGCAGTGGCCACCGGGTTCGAATTGGCGCGGAGTCTTGCCGCATTACGATACCATTTCATCTGTTTTTTGGGCATGCGCTGTACATCCACCATGCACACTTTCCGGGCGCTGCGTGGCAGGAGTATCGGGGCCCAAAAAGTATTGCTGATCACCACGTCAAAATCTTTTCCGAGCAACTTCCTGGCACGCAATGTATAGAGCAGGTCCATGCCCTTTAATACCAGGCCTGAAGACGGTGTGGCATACCCTTTAATCCGAACATGGTGTACGCCTTCGATGATTTCATCATCAGGCAATTGTTCCATGCTGCGCGAAACATGCAAAACCTCATGGCCACGTTTTGCAAATTCCTTTCCCAGGGAAAACCACATTTTCTCAACGGCTCCTCCGAGTAAGGCAGGCACGGGAAGAAAAGCGCCCTGTAAGATGGCAATACGCATAGTATTTTATTGGTTGATGTATCAGGTAAGTCCTTGTGCTATGCCCTGAAGAAACAGCAGGGAGGCTGGGCCGACGGCGAAATGACCCTCAAAGGTTTGTTTGGCTTTTACGCCCATCCTGCTTTTTTCTTTCGCAGGCAGGGCTACCCAGGTTTTTAATAATTCTAAGGTTCCTTCTAATGTGTCGGGGGCTACGATACCGCTTCCTGCCTGGATAATTTCGCGCCAGATATTCACCTGGTCCGAGATCAGCACTGGCTTGCTACAGGCCAACGACTCGGCGACAGCGATCCCAAAATTTTCCTGGTGGCTGGGAAGAATAAAACCCTCGCATCCGTAAAATGCGCCCCATTTTGCGTCGCCGCTAAGCATGCCAGGGAAAAATACCCTGTCCGCAAGGATGGGTGTTTCAGCAACGATTTTTTCCAGCCTTTTTCCATAACGCGTTTCCAGCCCCGGACCCGCTATGACCAGTTTAGGGATTGAGTTTATATCTATGCCTGGTTCTTCTAACAGCAATTTGTAAGCTTGCAAAAGAAGGTCGGTTCCTTTTTTATTGTGAATGCGGCTTAGAAACAGCAGGTAGGGTTCGTCTCCCAGTTCGGGACACTTGCCAGCAAATGCCATCCTGCTGGCTTCCGACGCAGCGGGTGGTGTAGCGATGCCATAGCTTACGTTTACTTCCTTTTTGGGGCGATAGGGTCTGAAAGGAACCCTTGCCAATCGCAGTTCTTCCTCGCAGGTAAACAGCAGGCCATCGGCACTGTTCACGATCTTGCTTTCAATCGTTTTCCAGTAGACCCAATTTCTAAGCGCCTTCAGCTTTCTTCCCGATGCTTTCTGAAAATAGGGATCAAGCATTCCATGGGGCATCACGAAGAGCTCCGGGAGTTTTTGACCAGATTTCTTTGACTTAAATTGATAAAGTGCCTTTTTTACCGCGTAGCCATGGTAGAGCCATAATCCGTTTACGATGACCACGTCGAACCGTTCGAGGTTTTGCACCAGCCATGGAATTAGTTTTGCGCTATAGCACCAGGGGCCTTTGCCGGGGCCAAGAGCATGTATCGGGAAACTATCTTTACCGAGAAATGATGCACCGGGATCATCCAGGCTTACCACCTCTCTATGTATACCCAACTTCTCCAGCTCAGGGATCGAATTTCTCAGACCCTGGCAGGGGCCGCCGGTAGAAGGATTCATGCTGCCAATTACATGCAATATGTTCATAGAATATAATGGAGTTGCAGGCCGGAAATGAGCCTGAAAATAAAACAGGGCCTCAGGAAATCTGTACCTGCTTTGCAATGTGTATGCTGCTTAATTCAAGAACAGCCCGCTGCACTTCATTTACAGAAATAGAAAGGATACATTTCTTTTTTTCTTCAATACAAACTTCAAGTCCGCAACCGCTACAGGCTGTTTTGTGGTAAATGATTTTATTGTGGGTACCACGTGGAAACCATCGCCCCGGCAGGTTCCTGCCAGAAAATATACCAACACATGGTGTTCCCATGCAAGCCGCCAGGTGCATCGGACCGCTGTCGTGACCAATATAGATGGCTGTTTTATCAAGAATCGCCGCAGAGACACGTGGTGAAGTCTTTCCACAAAGATTAAGGCCTTCATCACCCCAGGCTTTTAAATAAACATCCCCCATTGTGGCTTCTTCCGGGGCACCGATTACCAATAATTGCCAGCCGGGCAATGCATTCTTTAATTGCTGCATCAACTGAAGCCAGTTGCCAGTTCCCCAATCATTGGCCTGCGCTTTGGTGCCGGTACCAATAGCCAGAATTGGCCTACCAGGCGACACGCCATCGAGTATAGATGATGCGTTATTTTTTTCTCCCTGGGTCAATTTGAGATCCCAATTCGAATCGTCTTCCAGCGAAACAGGGCCCAGTGATTCAATTTGCTCCACCAGTCTTTTAGCCTCCCATTTCTGTAAACCGTTATACACAATAACGGGCAATTGGGCCTGCTTCGGAGGTTTCACAAAACCGATGAATTTTTTGACGCCTGCGGCTTTGAAGAATAGCCAGTCACGTTTACCCGACATTGATGACCGGGTAGCGGTGAGATTGACAACTGTGTCGATGTTGAGCGACCGGATTTGTTTGATGAGCTGCATCAGCAACCTGGGACTACGGGTACCAACCGGGTAATGTAATACCTCGTCATAAAAATATCCGCTACCTAATACCGCCTCCAGTGCCGCAGCTTTAGCCATAACCGGGCGGTTGGTAAGTAAAGTGATATTTGCATCGGGAAACCGGTTCCGCACCTGATGAAAGCAGGGCAGGGCCATTACCGTATCTCCCAGGCTTCCAAGGCGGTATATAAGAATGTTCCTTCCGGGAGCACCCATAGAAATGTTTTTGGATTATTAAGCTGCTGGAATTCCTGGCGGGGAATTTTTTCAGAAAAACTGGCAAGAGCACTGTTTAGGGCTTCCTGCGTTCAGGAAAGTCAGGATCCCTGTAGCTTGAATCTTTCCTGCGTTCAGGAAAGTCAGGATCCCTATAGATTGGAGCTTTCCAGCGTTCAGGAAAGTCAGGATCTATATAGAGTGAAGCTTTCCTACGTTCAGGAAAGTCAGGATCTCTATAGACTGGAACTTTCCTGAACTATGTTAAACTGAAATGTCGCTCCGTTAGGAACCCTGCTTTTCAGACTATAAGACCACGCCGGATGCACGCTCCAGCGAAAAATGCAATTCTTCAAGGGTTACCGGTGCAGTGCCCATATGAGCAACTACGCATCCTGCAGCAGCGTTTGCCAGCCTGGCCGCCTGCGAGGGTTCCGCGCCAGCCGCCAGTGCGGCAGTAAGTATGGCGATCACCGTATCACCGGCGCCAGACACATCGAAGACCTGTTGCGCAGCAGTGGGCAAATGTTCCACCACCTTACCATTATTGCATATCGCCATGCCCTCTACCCCGAGCGTAATTACCAGCAAATCAGGTTTGTAGATTTCATGAATGCGGGCGCAGATTTCATGCAAAGGATAATTCTCCTCGGGCTGCAGGGTACTCATGCCAGCGAGTTCCAGCGCCTCCGCCCGGTTGGGTGTAAGCAGGCCGGCACCTGTAAAGCTGAGTCGACGGGCAGGTTTGGGATCCACAGCTACCAGCAGCCGTGGAAATTGCTTTGCCATTTTCATCAGGCAATCCACTAAAGTCTGCGTTACCACCCCTTTCGCGTAATCGGAAAGTATGACAGCGTCGGTGTTTGCCAACGCGTTTTCCAGCATCTCTTCAAAACCGGGGGCGGCGTCAATCCGGTAATGTTCCCGGCCCAGTTCGCGGTCTATCCGGCATAGTTGCTGGCTGCGCACCAGCACCCTTGTTTTAATAATGGTAGGAATTGTTGAATGCTGGTATGGGTTCAGTACAGCGACCTGGCTATCGCCAAGAATTTGTTCCAATTTATTCCCGGCATCATCATGGGCAATATACCCCATCACTGATGTCCTAACGCCCAGGTTGGTAAGGTTCAGCGCCACATTGGCCGCGCCCCCAGCTGTAAATGAATCATTGCTTACCTGCACCACAGGCACGGGCGCCTCGGGTGAAATGCGGTGCACATCACCCCATATATAATGATCAAGCATCAGGTCTCCTATTACCAAAACCCGGAGTTCCTGTAACTGGCTGAGTAAGGATTGTAAATACATATTGAGGTATTATAAATGGCTCCAGTCTGCGGCATCAATTGCCTCCAGCCACTGATGAAGAATTACGGTATGAATTTCCTGGATACGGGCCGTGGTATTGCTGGGGATGATCAATTCAAAATCGCAGGTTCCTTTTGCAGCACCGCCATCTTTTCCGCCCAATACAATGGTGATGATGCCCGCCTTTTTTGCCAACTCAAACGCAGCCAGCACATTCGGGCTGTTGCCACTGGTACTAAATCCTACCAGCACATCACCAGGCTTTCCAAGGGCTTCCACCTGTCTTGAAAAAATGCGGTTGTAGCCATAATCGTTGCCGATGCAGGTTAGCGCTGTTACATCTGAATTGAGGCAGATAGCGGGTAGCCCCCTTCGCTCGGCCTTGTACCTGCCTACGAGTTCTTCGGCCAGGTGCAAGGCATCGGCGGCACTACCACCATTGCCACAAGTCAGCAATTTGCCGCCCTGCAATATGGAATTGATAATGGCGTCCCCGGCAGCTTGCACGGTTTCTGCAAGACTGTTGCTCGCAGCCACCACCTGGGATAATTCAGCTAATGATTCTATAAACGAAGGATATGATTTCATTATAAGTTTGTCTGTAGTATTATGCGGGCCCATGAACGTGTAACTTTCTGCCTGGCGCAGTTTGGTCGCGCTGTTTTTCATCGTTGAGGGAGGCCATTAACAAGCCCCCGATAACAATTCCAAATCCCAGCGACGTGGGCTGAGCCCACTGCCCCTGCATCACGTTTATCAATCCAAAACTCAAAAGCATCCAGGGAAGCAAGTCGCCAATGGCTAGTTTTTTATAACTGCGCATGGCCATGTTCAGCGATAACCCCACCCGAAGAAAGACGGCGATCAATCCCATCAGGGGGCCCATTTCACCAATCATGCGTGCCCATTCATCTTCGCTGATCTGGAGTCCTTCTTTGCCTTGTAACAATGTACCGCCAACGCTGGTACCATAGCCCAGGCCATATCCAAAAAATGGTGAACCGGGAGACCCAGCCACGGCCTCAAGCATCCCGCCGATATAGCGGTTGCCGAGGGTTCCCTGGAGCCCACCCTCATGCTCAACTGCTCCCTCGAAACGCGAGGTGAATGCTTCTATCGATGTTTGCACCACACTGGTTTGACTGAGGGCTATAAAAAGCAGTGAACCTGCGATATAGGCAATGATCATCTTGCCAAGATATTGAGGCTTTCTGGCGATAGCGAGCGTTGCGAAAATGAGCGTGATAATTACCTGGAAAAATAAGCTGCGGCTAATAGAAAAGGAAATCGAAGCAAAAAGACAAATAGTGGCCGCGATCAGTATCAAACGATTTATCAATTTCGGATTCAGCCAGAAATAAAAAATAAACGGCGCCAGGAAACTATAGAAAAGGGTATTGCCATTCGTAAAAGAAAAAGTTCCGGGCGGACGAAAAAAACCAAGCGCACCGCTAAATCCGGCGCCTTCCATATTACCGCCCACACCCCGGTTTACCCATGCATCCTGTGGACTGTAGAACTGGAGTGCAATTAGCACGGTCATTGGAAGAGATAGCCAGACTATAAACCTGCCAATTCTTAGTACATCCTCCCTGTCAAGCACTTTTCCCATAATAAATATCATTGGAAAGTGAATTAAGAAGATTCTTGCTCCATACAAAGCAACACCAAGATTTCCATGCCCGAATAACAGCGTGCATACTGTTCCTACAATACCAAGCAATGCCATCCCAGTAATATAACCATTGGAAGGCAGCATCTTTCGGTTGATCATCTTAATAACCAGGAAAAGTGCTATCGGGTCGCGAACAAGCAGCAACGGTGTTGAAAGACCGGGCAATACCCATTTGCGCAAAGCGCCTTCAAATAACACCAGCAAAAAATAAATCCAAATACCTTTTTTTAGTAGACTGTCACTTTCCGTCAAACCATCAATGGCCATCTTTCTTTGCATCACCTCTGCATGATGCGCTGAAACTCCCGGTGACATTAAATTTACAAATGACATTACAATAATTTAGTCTATAAAATATGGCTTGATTAAATTACCTGGCGGATATTTTTACAGATCGTGCTGTAACTGTACAGGTCAACGATATGTTGGGAAGAATTATTCCAGGATAATTTTTTTCCGATCAGCACATCATGCAGTTTGGCAGTGAGTTCTTCAATATTCCCCGTTTTGAAAACATAGCCATTTACACCAGGTTTTACGAGATCGGCTGAACAGCCGGTCAGATCTGAAACGACTAAGGGGAGATCGAAATTCATGGCCTCGTTGACAGAAAGGCCCCAGGTCTCTCCTATCGTAGAACACATTACAAATACATTTCCAACGGCATAGTATTCAGATATCTTTGATTGATTTACAAACCCGGTGAGAATGACATTTGTGAGCTGGTGCCCGCTGATAAGATTTTCCATCTCCTGCCGTAACTCACCCTCTCCGATCATGATCAGCCAGCAGTTGGGATCATTTAGCCGGATGTAGGCCTGTAACAGATCCAGCGGTTTTTTCTTGTCCATGTATTTACCCGAGTAGACTATCACTTTTGCGGTCTCGGGAATATTTAATTCCTTCCTGATATTGACTTTCGATGCAGTCAGCCTATCGTTTTCGGTTCGAAACCTGCTATTATCAACCGAATAGGGACAAAATACAATCCGGCTATCGGCAACATTAAAGCTTTTATAAAACAACCTATTTTGCGTGCCAATATTCAGGAAGTAGTGTATCCGCGGAAAAAGAATCCGTTTTAACCAGAATTTCTTCAACGTCTGTTTCCATCCTTTCTTCAATGTTTCCTGGCTGTATGGCATCTCGCAACGGAGGCAAATGGTATGGCCTTTTATTTTGCCAAATAATAAAATAAGAAGATGTGTACAATAGTGATAACCATGGACCACAATCACTGATTTCGGGATCCTGAATAGTTCAGGAACCATTCCAAAATTCATTAGTCCAAAAAAGCCAGCGGAGTGAGATGGCTTCCACGAGTAATTTTTAAAGAACCGACTTTTATATCCTTCCAATAAAGGAATATCCCATTTTACTTCCACACCAAATTGCCTGTCCAGGCCACCTTTTACAGATTCATCATTACAATACCATGCTTCAGTTGGAATGCCACTATCGTTCATGCTCTTGTATAGCGGTGCGAAATATTGTATAGGGTGAGAATTAATAAATATGATGGGTTTCATAAGCTCAGTAGTATGTGACAATGCTTCTTAATAATAAATGAAAGGCGCTCCAAAATTCGTACCCACTAAACAACGCTTGTTCTGCGAATGACTTTTGATACCGCCATGGCTAGTTCTCTTCCATAATCTTCCCAGGGTCGTCGCCTGGCAGTTTCGAGTGCGGCTTTTCCGTTTTCGGCAATCATCGAAGGCCTGGCAAGAATTTCTTCGATCGAAGCTTTTAATGCATCCGTGGAGCCTGCTTCAATCAACCAGCCATTATGTCCATCTGTAATCAGATCCGGGCCAGCAGTACGGTCGGTGGTAATAACAGGCGTACCCTGCGACATCGCCTCGGTAATCACCAGACCAAACCCTTCAAACAATGATGGAAATACCAATACATCACTTTCGCGCATCAGTTTCAACACTTCATCATGGGAAAGGCTGGGTATCCACCGGTGACTATTTAAGGCAGCATCGAGGGCAGGGCAATGGCCACCTGTTTTACTTCCTACCAATGTCAGTTCTATGTGCGCACCAAAGTCTTTTACGGCTTCGAAAAGATTTGCAATTCCCTTTCGCTGCGACAAGCTTCCGACAAAAAGCAGTTTTAGTCGCTTGTTTAGTTTTGGATATAACCTGTTTATAGCTGTTACTGGTGGGAATCCATAAGGAATTACCTCAACAGGGGCGAGGTGTCCCGGAAAATATTCGAGGGTCTTCGCGGTAAAACTGCTGGCCACAAATATCCTGTCAGCCAACGTTAGCTCCTCGTCCTTCCTGGCCAGCTTAAATTCAGAATCGCTAAAACCGGGCAAAGTTGAAATCCACTCCGGCCATTTTTGCCGCTCCACATCGAGGAGCTGGTGAGCTGCTCTCCAATAGCCAATGGGTAAATCATAAAGGCAAAGCATTCCAAGAGATCGGGCCATGGAGAAAGAATACCCGGCTACATCCTCGTACGCATACACCGCATTTGCACCCCGCCTGAATGCCGTTTTTAATCCGGAAGCTACCCGCTTGTCGAGGTTTTGGCAAACCTGGTCAATATTAAATATTCCGCCTGCCTTCGTAAGGCTTGAAATACCGGATTTATAGGCGAACAGCCTTCCGATTTCCAAAATGGGCCATGACTTGACAAATGGCCTCAGCTTCGGATCAAAACTGCGGCGACGGACTTCTGAAAAAGGGCCCAATGCACCCATCCTATGCAATACACTACCGGGAAAAGCCGCCATGGATACATAAAATCCCGACAGGATCTGTGCTTCCGTAAAACCCGCTGCCGCTGCTTTCACGTTGGCGTTTCCCGTGAGGTGAGAAAGTATAAGCTTCATGTATATTTTAAAAATAGCGCGCACCGGGCAAAACAATAAAGACCTGCATGGCTAGCCTTTGATCCTATTTTGAGGAGCCTGCATACCGGGGTTTGCTGAAAGTATAATTAGAGATAAGCCGTAAAACCAACCCAATTTTAGCAGTCCACCAGTGTCTTTTACTTTCAAGGAAAGTTCCGAGTGCTGCAATCAAAGCAAGGATGCATAACATAGCAACAATGAATTGCAATATGTCGCCGGACCTT
>JBDSXW010000117.1:0-5098 GCA_039925965.1 Chitinophagaceae bacterium | reverse complement strand
TGCCAGCCATTAGGCCTGGAATAAGTTGTGATGAATGAGTTTGTGAAAAATCAGGCTGTGATTAACTAATTAATCACAAGCCATTTTATCACAATATCAAATCTGGCTTACATTGTAAAATGAAACGCAGACATAATTTTGAAAGGGACGATACTGGAAATTCAATCTGACACACAACCCAATATTCACTAATTAGTAGGTTCGTGTCTTATTGATGCCAATCCAATGATTACTGACGAAAACGGCGCGGAAGCCATTCTCAGTTCTGCGCTTCAAAATATAATGACCTACCTGCCCATCTTTTGCAGCAGGAGTGTTTTGTACTTGTGCCAGATCCACATCACTTCATCAGAATATTTTCTTTGAACCACCAGCAAGGCAAATAGCAGGAGGAACAGTCCGGTCCTTACAGGAACATCAATAAAGACATTTGTGATTGCAGGAATAAACCAGATACTTGCTACCACCACGCTACTGATAACGATTAATTCCAGGTTCTTATAGGTAAAGGGTTGTAGTTTGAATTTGTGATACAAGTACCACCAGCGAATACCGTTTTTTATAAAATTGGCCAGTAGGTTGGCTAATGCCGCGCCGTAAATACCCCACTCACGGATCAATAAAAAATTCAGCGGGATCGCAACAACTGTGTAAATGATGGTGCTGTAGAAATCAAATTTCCACAGGTTGGAAGTTTGAATGATCTGGGTATTTAGTCCGGTTGCCAGGTCCACGAGTTTCGACAGAATGATAACGATGGCGGGAATCACGATGACCATATAGCCCGGCGGAAAAAAGCCCAGTACATTTTTGAGATTAATAATGATCAGGCCGCCAAACAGAATGCCCGCGATCATCAGGTTCATGGCTGATTTTTTGTAGATGCTCTGGATGCCGTGCAGGTTTTTGGTGCGCCAGTATTCGGCCAGCACGGGTATGGCTGAGCCCATAATGGCGCGGTTTGGCACTTCCAGTACACTCCCAAAAAACTGTGCAATGGCAAACTCGGTGGCCCGCGCGAAGCCCTTCATGCTTCCCAAAAAAAGCGTATCGCAAACAAGGGATGCAGTGGTAAAAATATTGGTGAGGAAGAGGAACCAGGTGAATCCAATAATTCTGCCTTTGAGCCTACGGGTAACAGAACTTATGGTAACATGTATACCGATGCCCTTGCATTTTACCAGGATATATATAGCTATCAGTACCGGCAAAAGGTAAAGAAAGGCGAACAGTGATACAAACATCCGGGCATCTATCAACTTTAATAACAACAGCACCACCATCACTGAAGTAAGCAGTCTGACAAGGGTTTCTTTTAAAATCGGCCCCCATATAGCATTGCCGGAATGCCAGAGAAATGGTTCTAAAAAGAGATAAGCTAATAATAAAAAAGTGAAAGGAATGATTGTCCAGTAAAAGTCAATAAAGAAGGGGTTATTGCGACCGAAAACGATGATAATATACGGCTTGAGAAAATAAATGGCAAGTAAGGACAGGACGGCGCCCGTGGCAGCCATACACAACGCCACAAATGGCAGGTCGTTTTTAGCCTCCGGAAGGTAATGCTTATAAAAAGGGAGAAATTTAGCAACCATGGCCTGGCTGCCCAACGTAGCAACAACGGCCACTATAAACCCCGTATCGTTGACAACCCTTGTAAGACCATAATATTCTCCGCCTATAAGTTTTTGCAACAACCAAAGGTTAACGGCACCAAAAGCAAACCCTACATATATTACGATCGTGGAGACTATACTTTGTCGCTGTATGGAACTAGCCATTAATCGGTAACTGTTTTGGTGCAAAATGCTGTGATGAAGGATAAGTGAATCGTAACTCCGATTACCTACATTTGTCGCCACTCCAAAAAATATTTTTTTGGAGTGCGGCCAAAGGTAAAAGGTTTAGGGTGGAAGCAACACGCGGGAGTAATTATTACTCCTCCGGAAAAGTTGCTGCATCCATTGCTCCTGCCTTGCCTCTTAAATGAAGCAAAGACGATACCATCAAAAGTTCATCCATGAAAGTAGTATTATTCGCCGGCGGCCTCGGCACCCGGCTCAGCGAGGAAACGGAGATCCGCCCCAAACCGATGGTAGAAATTGGAGGCAAGCCGATGCTTTGGCATATCATGAAAATTTACAGCCACTATGGGTTCTCCGATTTTATTGTGTGCCTGGGGTACAAAGGCTATTTCATCAAGGAATATTTTATGAATTACTTCCTGCACAACAGTGATATCACTATCGATCTGGCCAACAATCAAATGCAAGTGCATGGCACCAATGCAGAACCGATAAGAGTAACATTGGTGGAAACCGGCCTCACCACCAAAACTGCCGGACGCCTGCAGCAGGTGCAGAAATATATTGGGGACGAGGACTTTATGCTGACTTACGGCGATGGCGTTTGCGATGTAGACCTCGCTTCCCTGCTGGCTTTTCACCGTCAACACAACAAGATAGCTACGGTTACATCTGTAGCCCTTGAGTCCCGTTTTGGTGGCATGGATCTGGATGACAGCGATATCGTTACAGCATTCAAAGAAAAATCGAAGGATGAAAGCAAATGGATTAATGGTGGTTTTTTTGTATTGAAACCTGCCGTATTCAATTACCTCAACGGCGACATGAGCAATATGATGTGGGAGGACGAGCCCCTGGAAAAACTTGCCAGGGACGGTCAACTGATCGCCTTTAAACATAAAGGCTTTTGGAAATGCATGGACGCCCTGAGAGACAAAATAGAACTTGAGGAAATGTGGAACACCAACAATGCAAAATGGAAAGTATGGTAGGCAGTCATCCATTACTGGCACCAGCTTATGCGGGTAAAAAAGTATTCCTTACCGGTCATACCGGCTTTAAAGGTTCCTGGATGCTGGCCTGGTTGCAAAGCCTTGGCGCCACGGTAAAAGGGTATGCGCTTCCGCCCGAAGATGCAGATGGGATCTATAATAGCTTACCTGAAAACTTCAAGGTGAATTCTGTTTTCGGCGATATCAGGGATCGTGAAAAATTGAGTGCAGAACTGCTTGGTTTTCAGCCTGATTTTATCTTTCACCTCGCGGCCCAGCCGTTGGTTCGTTATTCTTACCAGCACCCTGCTGAGACCTTTGATGTAAATGTAACCGGCACGGCGAACCTGCTCGAAGCTGCAGCTGGCTTGCCAAATAAGTGTTCTATAGTGGTTATTACCACAGATAAGGTATACCATAATAATGAAGTGCTTCGGCCCTACCGGGAAGATGATCGGTTGGGTGGTTATGATCCCTATAGCGCCAGTAAAGCCTGTGCCGAGCTGGTGGTGGACTCATTCCGCCATTCGTTTTTTAACGCTGCAAGCTATCCCGTCCATCAAAAGGCCATCGCCAGCGCAAGAGCAGGCAATGTAATTGGGGGCGGCGATTGGAGCAAAGACAGGATCGTGCCGGATATCATCCGGTCACTGGCTGCTTGCGAAAACATTCGGCTGCGGAACCCTGGTGCCGTACGACCCTGGCAACATGTATTAGAGCCCGTTAAAGGCTATTTGCTACTAGGGGCTTTATTGCATCATCATCCGCTCACCTTTGCCAAAGCCTATAATTTTGGCCCATTGCCCGAACAGTACCTCACCGTGAAAGAACTGGTGGAATTGGGTATTGCATATTGGGGCAATGGTGCCTGGCAGGATATAAGTGATCCAAATCAGCCACACGAGGCAGGCCTGCTAACACTTGATATTTCGCTGGCCAATAAAGAACTGCACTGGAAACCAAAGCTGACGAATAAAGAAGCTATAGAGTGGACGCTGGAATGGTTTAAGCAGTTCCTGAAAACGAAGCAGAGCATAGCATTGGAGCAGATAGAGCAGTATGAGGCATTGGCAGTGCGATAATTATTGATTAATAATAACTGATTATTGCGAGCCGGACTTTTGTAGCGATATAAAGCGGCACTGGCGGCACGCAGTTGAAATGAGATACTACAATTTAGCTATTAGTGAAGGTGAGCAACTCCTTCGATGCTGTTATTTTGGAAGCAAGACAAACGAAAAATAACCGGCATGGATAGCATATTATAAAACCTAATGAAGTTTTTGGCTTCGTAAACCCCTGTCAGCCTGCACTAAAATCATACATTAGACATCATAAATCCGACATCAAAAACATACGGTCCCTTTAGCATTACCGAAACCACTTTAGCTGGTACCTTTATTATTGTACCGACACTGTTTGAAGATGAACGGGGCTGGTTCTTTAGGAATTATTCCGAGGATGCTTTCTCAGCTTCCGGTTTAAATACAGCCTGGCCGCAGATGAATCATTCGTTTACGAGGGCAGCAGGTAGTATCCGCGGCATGCATTTCCAATATCCGCCACACACGGAAGTAAAACTGGTACGTTGTATCGCCGGTGCTGTATTGGATGTGATCGTTGACCTTCGGAAAGACTCTCCGACTTTTTTGCAGTGGTTTGGCTGCGAACTCAGTGCTGAAAACAAGAAATTGATCTATATTCCCGACGGTTTTGCACATGGCTTCCAAACCCTGACCGATAACGCTGAACTCTTGTACCAGCACTCCACAATTTACCAGCCAGGAGCCGAAGGGGGCCTTCGTTATAACGATGAAAGGCTGAAAATCGATTGGCCCCTGGAGTCAACGGTTATTTCGGAAAGGGATAAAAACCATCCGCTGATTGATGGTGGCTTTGCAGGGATAGCGTTATAATGCATAAGGAAATATGGATAAGGGAATATGGATAATGGAAGAATTGATAATGGATAATGTGGAGATGTGAAAATGTGGAGGTGTGGAAATGCAGCAAACGAATAAATTCAAACACAAGAGCCCGCACAAATACCTAAGCTGAATTGGAAGAACTAATGTTTGGATCAGTACAAAAGCACCGGCCTTCTCCGGCAGGAGAAGGATAAGAGGATGAGGCGCATCATTGTAAGAACGAATGTCTAGCCGCACTAAAGCACTGTGCCTCTTTACCCGGAGTGACATTGATGGAGAAGGTCCCAATACTTACTACTTACTACTTACTACTTACTACTTACTACTTACTACTTACTACTTACTACTTACTACTTACTACTTACTACTTACT
>JBDSXW010000116.1:0-39816 GCA_039925965.1 Chitinophagaceae bacterium | reverse complement strand
GGGATTGTTGCCACGTCGTCGCTAGTCCTCGCTAGTCCTCGCCAGGATCCCCGCCAGTCTTTGCGAGGGTTCCTGCCCGAAGCAATCTGCCTGCGCTTGTCCCCGCCAGTCTTTGCGAGGGTTCCTGACCGAAGCAATCTGCCCGCTAACTCTTAGGGCGATTGCCTGTAATGCGATGTTTCATTACCAACGCTGTACAGATTGCTTCGTTGGGGCAAGAACCCCGCCCGAAGCAATCTGCCTGCGCTTGTCCCCGCCAGTCTTTGCGAGGGTTCCTGCCCGAAGCAATCTGCCCGCTAACTCTTAGGGCGATTGTCTGTAATGCGATGTTTCATTACAAATGCTGTACAGATTGCTTCGTTGGGGCAAGAACCCCGCCTCGCAAAGACTGTGGGGATTGTTGCCACGTCAACATCACCATTGCGAAACAACGTCCCATAGGTCATCCCAGTTTGGATTGATCTCATTAATCAGCGTCATCTTTCTTTTCCGGCTGCCGCCTTTCATCGTCTTTTCCCGATGAATGGCATCCAGTATGTCAGGGTACGTATTAAACCAGACTAATTTCGTGCAATTATACCTTGCTGTAAAACTATCTGGGTATATGCCGTTCCGATGTTGCCAGGTTCTGGTTTTCAGGTTGGAAGTAACACCAACGTAAAGCACCGTGTGGTTTTTGTTGGTCATGATATACACGTAGCCTTGTTTGTGCATTTTATTATGGTTGTTCAGTTTTGAGATTAGAGATAAAATAAATTAATTCAGTTTTTGAGAGCAAAAAAAGTACACCGATTGGGATGTTTGCTGAAAACTATTGCAATGGAAAGCCGCTCCTGGCTCGGTGAGGTTGCTTAGTTGGGGCAAGAACCCCGCCTCGCAAAGACTGTAACTAAAAAGCCATCACCAGCTATTTTGTTTCAACCATCTGTAAGCTTAAACTACCCGTAGGTAATGCCAATACCTACTTCTGTGAAGTCTGGACACAGGATCTGTTGAAAGTATAGAGGTTTACATGAGTAATTAAAAAATGTACTCATGAAACACGCTATTATACTCTTTACAATACTGCTATTATGGAGCAATGTTATACTGGCCCAGGGTGTAGGTATTAGCAGCGATGGCAGCCAGCCCAACGCCAGCGCGCAACTCGATGTAAAAAGCACCACGAAAGGTGTTTTAATTCCAAGGATGGCCTCCACAGAAAGAGCCGCGATTGTGAATCCCGCTCCAGGCCTTTTGGTGTATGATCTCAATGAAAAAACATTGTATATGTATGATGGGAGCAAGTGGCTTGGTTTTTCTTCACTGCCAGACACCAGGAGAGTGGTCACCAACTTTGAACAACCTGATCTTGCAGACACCTCTCTCACAGGCTACAGCGTATCCATTCAGGATGGTTTTGCGGCTATAGGTGCGCCGCTTAAAAAGAACAATGGGGTAAAGGGTGCAGGTGGGGTGTACCTATATCGTAATGTGGGCGGATTGTGGCAATATTTTACAACGTTGCTGCCGCCCGTAAATGTTACAGACGGGGCTTTTGGTATTGCTGTTTCATTGAAGGGAAATTACCTGGCGGTAGGTGCTTCGGGCCAACTGAATAATTCTAATATAAATAGCGGCGCTGTTTATGTATATACTTATAACGGTACTACGTGGACCGCTACCCAAACACTTTACGGAAATGCTGCCGGCACCAATTATGGCATGTCGGTTTCTCTTACGCCCTCGGGCAGTTATTTAGCCGTAGGCGAATCCAGCGCCAACTTATCCACTGTTGGGGCGGGAGCGGTAAATGTGTACAATAAGCCAGGATCGTCGTTCGTACTTCAACAAATCATCCAGCATTTTGCCCCGTCCAACGGCGATCATTTTGGTACCAGCGTTGCCATTAATGCTTCAGGAACACGACTGATTGCAGGGGCACCAGACTGGCGGTACGGCGGGTATTACACTGTTGGTCAGGTAGCGCAGTTTGACAGAACCGGCCAGGTATGGACCCAATCGCACACCTATAAGCCTCCGGTAGTCCTCACTAATGGTTTACAGGCCGGCAGGTCCGTGGATATCAGTGAGAACGCTGCTGTATTTTTCGTATCTGAACTCAACGAATTACACCGGGTTAATAGCGATTGGTCGACCGACACTGTAAATATTATGCCTGGTAGATTATACAGCGCTGGGATAGATCCTGTAACAAATGAGAACTATGCATTTAGTGGAAACGGCGTTTATAATGTGTCGGGCAACACGATCACCAAAATAAAAGCGCTGGATATTGGACCTGTGGGAGCGCTTCCAAACCTGGTATCTGTCTACAACAAAAAATACATTGTCGGTTTACCCTCCGGGATCGATGCAGACCATCCTTATTTGGGGGGCTTTTATTTTGGCACGGATACGCATTGATGATACATCAGCATTTTGAGGATCTGGACATTTGACACCTTTTTCCTGCATCCGGATTTTCGGGATTTAAGAATGGCAGGATTTAAACGGGTGAATTTGTGAACCCGTGAATTAGTAAACCAATAAACCAATCAGCTAATACGTATTCGTCATGTCCTCATCCACACAAATGATAAAATCGGCTTTACCAATATTTTCAGCCAGCAGGCTGCTGATGTCTTTTTGAGAAACGGTGGTGATGGTGGCGTATTTTAGTTCTGGCTTTTCCTTTTTTAGATACCATACGATACCATCATGATTTTCGCTGTGGTAGCTGCCGTTAAAATGAATAAACAGGCTGCCCGGCTGGTAATAGTGTAATATGAAATAGGCCATCGTAGCATCTTTGATAGCCTGGGCACGGGCAATGTTTTCACTGCCATGGCCACCCATCATCGTCAGCATGTTTTTATAGCCCGGTAGTTCGCCATCATAGGCGATGGGCAGCGGGGCGATCCAGGCTTTTTCTTTTGCCGGCAGGCTATCCAACACTCCAAAACCTTTTTTTGCCACCATGCTGGCATAGCGCCGCGGAATATTAGTGGCGGCAAATACGATATGGTTGTCTTTGGCAAAATTCACCAGCGGTGCATAATCAGTAGGATAGTTTTTCCAGAGGCGGGCATTGCTGTCGAGGCCTTTTTCGCTCAGTGTGCCTGCGAGAAAAGAATCTACCTGCAGTTGGTTATCCTGTTCCAGCATTTCGGCACCCAGCACCAGGTTCCGGCTTTCTTTACAATCTTTGGTTACTTCCAGTTGCAGCCAGTGGGCAATGGCATTGTTATGCAGTTCCCCAAAGAGTACGATATCCTGTTGTACCAGTTGTTTCAGCATTTTCTTGTAGGATATCTTTTTGCCTTGCGCATTGAACAAGGTATAGGCGGGTTTATCTTTTTGTGCGCTGGCTACAACCATCGCGATGCCCGCCAATACTACCAACAGTAATTTTTTCATGATCGGAAATTAAGTGGTTTCGGAAGAAGGATCGCAGGGGAACTAAAAAATGGAGGGAGGTGATGTTTGAAAATGGTCCGGCCCCCGGAAAGCTACAAGAGGGTAACTAAAGCCGATCGGGCATTGAAAAACTGATGCCATGACAACAATAATTTTACCATCATGGTTCTTATCCAGCCCTTTAATAACCAGTTGGTGGCAAAGCTGTGCGTTCCTCCCCTTCAGCTCCTGCTCCTCCCGCCCTTCTCCAAGTCCTCCTTTCCATCATCTCCTTATACCCCCCAATCAATCCATTCAAAGCGAGTATGGCGGAGAGAAAAGGCTCAGGTTTTGTTCTTTTATGCACCCTGTACGCTGCCTCTAATGTATTCCGCAGTTCTGTATATAGCTTGTCGGTTTCCTTTCTGATTGGCTTTGCCCGGTCGGGGTTAGCGGTGCCTTCGTCGATGGAGCGGTTAATATAAACCTCATTAAAACGGGTGTTGAATGTTTCCAGATCGGTTTTCCATCCATCAAGATCGAGCGATGTAATGGCAGCAGCAAGGTTGGAGTCGGTAGTCCAGTCGTCTACGATGTTTTTAATCTTATTGGTCTTATTCTGATAAGTCTGCCTGGCAATCGGTTTGCCGAAAGCCGCGAACCGAGCGAGCAATAGCCCTGCCATAGACTTTCTTTCGAGGTCTTTGCCGCGGCTATACCCGGTCATAAGCGATTGCATACCTCTAAGTAGTTCGTTACGCCGGGCATCCAACTGTTTCAGGCTGGCGGTTAGGGGATGGCTCCTGCTATTATTCAATAATACCTGCAACCGGCCTGACGCCCCACGTAACGCGTCGTATTCATCCAGCACTAAAAGTGCAGCGGGTTCGAATCGGGCTAAGATTCCACAGGTGTCATTCAAAAACTGGGCATAGTCGTTATTACGAAGGTTGACCAGGTGAATAGTAAGTATTTGTTTTTTCATGATGGGTATTTATTGGGTTAGTTGAAATGATTTAAGTGATTCCCTAAGCAAAGTCTCCGTGTTACAAGTAACCCGATGCCCTTTTACCGACCACAGCCTGCGTCGTTTTATCAACATGCAACATTGCAACCGCCCCGGTCATCACATCCCGGCAATTAAAAGCCATTGAAACGCTACCACCATATATTTTTGAACCTTATAACATGTTGGTAACAGGCTCGCCCATCAAGTTTAGGGCTTTCATTTTCTGGTGAAAAGCCCACATTAACGGATTAGAACTTTCACGACTCAGTGAAAAACTGCCAACGCTGGATTCGAGTTTTCACCATCCGGTGAAAAGCTTCCGACTTTAAATTGGAATTTTCACCATCCGGTGAAAAATTGACGCCGCTAGATTCAAGTTTTCACAAGCCAGTGAAAATTTGCCGATGATGGATTTGAATTTTCACCAGTCGGTGAAAAACCGCCGGCGCTGAATTCGAGTTTTCACCACTCAGTGAAAAACTGCTACCGTTGGATTTGAGTTTTCACCTGCTTATGATAGGGCAAAACAATCCGCTGGGAAGATGCTACCAGGTGGGGAAAGGCTGTTTACCTGGATTTGGACTGTCCTTTTGGCTTTGTTGACGCTAAACGCTGAACATTGAAGGCTGGAGATCGATGATGCGATCCTGCAAATTGTTGTGTGAACGTATCTTTTATCCGGGTACATTTCCATATTCCTTGTTTTAAACTTTAGTAGTTGTTAACACGGTTCATGCAGTTCAGGAATTGGGATGCGATCATCCGATACATCGGCGATGGAACAAATTAAATAGGAAAGCTACAGGTGGCATCCGCGCAAGTGTGAGTTTTGGAATGTTTAACAAATGAAGGGGGGGGCAGGCAGGTGGGCGGGGCACCATAGTCGGACCATAAGCAGCCTTGCCATTTTATTATAATCCTGGCGGGCGGATCAAAAAAGGCAGGCTTTAAACCCAGGCCAGGAGAGATTTGGTTTCAATTTATTGATCAGTCTGATGTTTTAAAAAACGGTTCGTTGATTGAATCAGAATGGAATCTTTTAGGTCAGGTTGATGAATTAGATCCAATATTTCAGGAAGAGATTGACCTGCTGCCAGAAAATTTAATTGATATTTCAGTAATTCCAGTAGGTAGAATCGAAAAAAGATTTATGAATGGCCGGGAAGTTTATAATAGAAATTCAAGCTTTAGCAAAATTCGGTTTTTATTAGGTGGATACAAATGCGAAATTAATCCTGAGCATATAACCTTTATAAGTGAAAGAACTAAAATGCCTTTCATAGCGTCTCATCATCTCATTCCAATGAATTTTCAGTAAAAGATTGTTGTTCCAATTGACGATGTTAGAAATATAGTAGGACTTAGACCTAATTGTCATCGCGGAATTCATCACGGGATACTAGAATATAAGTATTATTTCTTAAATGTGTTATTGAATGAAAGCGCAGCTTTTTATGACTTTTCGAACGAATATATCTTTAGCTTTTATAATTGTTCATTAGTATCGGAATCCTTATAAATCTCCAGGTAATCTCACCTGCCTCATCCTGGAGGCCACTTTGCATCAATCCTCTATGTCTGCAATAGCGTTAAACGCATATAATGGTCATCGGTATTCTTTGGTGATTAGAATGCTTCAAACTCGTGGAAAGTAATTTGTAAGTACTACCGCCGATACAGAATGCATGTCTTTGATCTGTAATATTATCTGGTTGGTTTGTGGTGGTTCGTACACCGCACTGATGTACCTGATTTTTGGTTGCTTGCTGGGCATTACCATTATCGGCATTCCATTTGCCCGCCAGCATTTTAAGCTGCTGGAGATTTCTTTGATGCCTTTTGGAAAGCGGATACAGTAGTCTGATAAAGGATCGGAAATTGCAGATGCAGCTTTCACCATCAGATAGCAAAGCATGCTACACTAAAGGATTCCCCCACATTCATTTTTTGCCAGCATCCCCGTTGCGACAGCAGTTTATCAAAGCAATTGGCCAGTGCGAACACCGGCCAATTGTAAAAACTTAGGAAGGGAATATAATACCCATCATTTCAGCAACTTCAACACTGTTTTCTTCCCATCTTCCAACGCTCTTTTAGCGGCTTCGTTTAGTTTACCATCGTACTTGCCGTCGATTTTTTCTTTACCGGCCATGCCGCCATCTGATACGCGTTGCAGCTCCAGGCTGGCAACGATAGTAAAAGATGACATCGCATCAGGGTCGGCATTTTTCAGGGCCTTCAACATACCACCCAGCTTGCCGCCAGATTTTATTTTAGTAAATGTGGTGGTGAGGGTATAATCGCATTTCTGCTTTGCAGCATCTTCTCCGGAACTGATGGCCACTGCATCTACTTTGCCCCCGCTGAGCAATGATGCAAAATAGGTTTGGAGTTCGGCCGCATCTACCTGGTCGTCGCCGGTAGGCGCATATACACCTATCCGTATGCCACCTGCCTGTTTTTCATCAGTGCCTTGTTGCATCGGATTTTTACCCGCCATCTTATTGTTGCTCATGGCTTCCTTCATCATCTCTGCCATATTCATTTTGTCTTTCAATTCCGCTTCGTCCTTTACTTCGGTGTAACCTGGAGGTATTTCAAAGAGCATAGAATCCAGTTTGGCCGTAGAGAATTCCAGTGTTTCGATGCTGGTGGTGAATTCGCTTTTCTGGGTGTTGTTGCCCATTTTCATCGTCTTGGTTTCCTGTAATATAAAGCCGAGTTTACCCTTGCCGCTCTGGTGGCTTACAAAGCTATCCTTGCAGGTGGGTTCTTCTCGTTCATCCGGGTTTGCCTGGGGCCGCTGCATTTGCTGCAGCATTTTTTGACTGGGTCTGCTGCGGACGGGGCAGTTAAATTTGGGAAGGTCGATATACCAGCCATCAGTTTTGATAACCATACTGTCCTTCATGGTGCAGGCATCGGGGGAAGGCGACATTTTGCGTACGGTCCAGATGTGGCGGGCGTTAAACCCATGCATCATTTTGCGTTCGCCGGTATCAATAATGGCATAGGTCGAAGTGATGATGCCACCTTTTTGAGGCACCGCTTTGGATGGGTCGTTCCGGGGCGGGGCCTGTTTTACGGGCGTCTTTGTTTTGACTGGAGGGGTAGGCGTTTCCTGGTCCAGGTCTTCTTCGTCCTTGTTGAAAGGTTCAATAAAGTACAGCTTCTTTTTATCGTTTAGTTTGATGGTGCGCTGCAGGTCGCATTGCTCAATGGTAACCGGCGGCGTGGGCATGCCCATCATCATGGCACCGGCTTCGGTGCGTTTGCGCATCCCTTTTACATATACAGTGGTTTCGCTCTTCATGCTCATCAAGGAGCTCAATTGCCTAAACTTATATTGCTGTGCTTCCGCACCGTTAATCCAAAAGCCAAGGCACCAGGCCATAAACGTGAATAGGAAGCGGGACTGTTTCATAATGTTCAATTTTGCCCCAATGTAAAAGTCCCGGCGGATAATACGGCATGTTAGTGATCAAAGAATCGGTATTGGTAAGAATGGGTTTAGGAGTTTAGATGTTTAGGAGTTTAGGGTTGTTGAAGGAGGATGGAGTTTATAACATGCAAAGGAGGGCCTCACCCCCGCCGCTCCTCACGGAGAGGAGCCAACGCCGGTCGCGAAAAAATCAGTGGTTAAAATTTAAAATAAGTAGCTGGTCAAAGTAAGTGTCAACCACTCGCACGGCGGCACCCTTCTCCACTTGTGGAGAAGGGCCGGGGATGAGGCCCTCACATGAAATAGCTGAAACGATAAATGTGTTAAGCCAGCTCGCCGTTTTACCCTGGCGTGATTGAATTGCAAAGGAGGGCCTCACCCCCGCCGCTCCTCACGGAGAGGAGCCAACGCCGGTCGCGAAAAAATCAGTGGTTAAAATAATTAGCTGGTCAAAGTAATGGTTAGCCACTTGCGCAGGGGCACCCTTCTCCACTTGTGGAGAAGGGCCGGGGATGAGGCTTTTCCCGAAATCCTATAACAACGCCGCCAATCCCGTCCACCCGGTTTGGTGAGAGGCACCGATGCCTTCAGCCGTTTCGCCATGGAAATGTTCGTAGAACAGTACCAGGTCTTTAAAATGGGGGTTTTCATAAATACTTTCCTGGCCATGCACGGGGCGGTTGCCATTTTCGCCAGGCAAAAACAGGTGGCGAAGGCGCCAGGCCAGTTCCTCGGCGGCATCAAAGATGGTGATACCATCGCCCTGGAAACTGAAGAGTAGCTGATCGCCATAGAAAGCGGCATAGCGTCTCAGCGATTTCACAAGAAGGTAATTCAGTGGCATCCATACCGGTCCGCGCCAATTACTGTTGCCACCATACATGTCATTCTCACTCTCGCCGGGCATATATTTTAGCCCGTAATCTATTCCGTCAATGTCTAACTCGAAACCATTTTCATAGACTTTGCTCACAGACCGGATGCCGCCGGGCGACAGCATTTCCTTTTCATCGAACAGCACTGGCAGCAAAGCCTGTAACTGCGCAGGTGTCAATAATGAAAGCAAAATTGTTTCCTTACCGGGGTCATAATCCACTATCTGGTAACGACAATCAGGAGCGTCAAAATTGCAGATCAATTCGTAGAGGCGGGGGGCGTGTGTAAACTGGTCTTTATTAAAATAATGAACTGCCAGCAAAGGGGTAATGCCGGCGATGTTACGCAGCTTTACCGGAATACTGCGGCCATCGGGCAGTTGTAAAACATCATAAAAAAAGCCATCATCATAGGTATCGTCATCTTCCCAGGTGTTGGCGATCTGGTGGAGCGATTCTGCGATCTGTACAAAATGGTTAAAAAAGTTAATGCATTCGTCTTCGAAGCGGTCGTCGGTTTCACTAAGCGCCAGGGCAATCTCCAGCATGTTAAGGCTGAACATCGCCATCCAGGCAGTGCCGTCGGCCTGATCGAGGCGGCCGCCTTCGGGGATGCCGTTGCTACGATCAAAAATGCTGATATTATCCAGGCCGAGGAACCCGCCTTCAAACACATTGTTATGGTTGGCATCTACACGGCCAAGCCACCATTTGTAATTTTTCAATAACAGTGGATAGATCGTAGCCAGGAAGGCCAGGTCGGTATGGCCAAAACGGGTTTGTTCCAGCCGGCATACTTCCAGGGCGGCCATGGCCTGCACTGGCGGGTTCACATCGCTGAAGTTCCATTCGTAAGCCGGTATCTGGCCATCGAGCGCCAGGTAATTATCGCCAAAAAGAAGCAGCAATTGTTTTTTAGCAAACTGGATATCTACGTCCGCAATGGCGATGGCATGAAACGCCAGGTCCCAGGCGGCAAACCAGGGATATTCCCATTTGTCGGGCATGCTGATAATGTCGTCCGCTTTAAGACCCGTCCAGGCTGCGTTACGGCCCTGCCATCTTTGGTCTGGCGGGGCTGGCAGGTGAGCATCTCCCTTTAACCAGGTGGCTACATCGTAATTATAAAATTGTTTGCTCCACAGCATGCCGGCCAATGCCTGCTTTCTTACCAGGGTATACCCGGCCGTTTCATTATCTTTTTTCAACCCCTCATAAAATAGATCTGACTCCTGCTGCCGTTGGGTAAAACAATCATTAAAGCCTGTGTCAAAAGGATCGTTCAGTTGCCGGGTGCAAAGCCTTAAATAAATGGTGGTTGTTTCTTGCGAATCCAGGGTGATAATATAAAGTGGAGCGGCCTTGGTGCCCGCTGTTTTTTGAGAGATGGCGGCAAAATCGTTTTGTATAACGGCTTTATGAAAAGCGTCTTTGCGGAACGGGTGCTTATCCGCCACGCCCCATAGCAGCGATTTATTGTTTTTGTTTTCGGTAAACAACACGCGGTCCGGCTTTTGGAAATAGAAATAATAGTCTTCCAATTTTTCGTGTTGGGTTTTGATCGACTGGCCGCCGGGTTCCAACGCCATCGTGATATAGCTGCTGGTGGTGCGATATTTCCAGGTGTTTCTAAACCATAGGGTTGGTAGCAGATGCAGAACGGCAGTTTCGGGTCCGCGGTTGCTGATGGTGATTTTAATTAATAGGTCGTCCGCGTCTGCTTTGGCATATTCCATTTCGACATCGAAGTACCGGTGCTTGTCAAATATGCCGGTATCCAGTAATTCGTACTCAGGATCGGTTTTGCCGCGTTGCCGGTTAACGGTCACCAAATCATTGTAGGGAAACGCTGCCTGCGGGTATTTATACAGGTACTTCATGTAACTGTGGGTGGGCGTATTTTCCAGGTAGTAGTAGAGTTCTTTTACGTCTTCGCCATGGTTGCCTTCTCCATTGGTGAGGCCAAAGAGGCGTTCTTTTAAGATGGGGTCTTTGCCATTCCACATAGTCAGGGCAAAGCAGAGATACTGGTGTTCGTCGCTGATGCCGGCGATACCGTCTTCGCCCCAGCGGTACACGCGGCTGGTAGCTTCATGGTGGGGGAAATAATTCCAGGCGTCCCCACCGGGGCTATAGTCTTCGCGTACGGTGCCCCATTGGCGTTCGCTGAGGTAGCAGCCCCATTGTAGCCAGTTCTTTTTTCCGTGGTGGTATTCGTTGAGGCGGTTTTGTTCAGCGGTCATTTGTGGCAGGTGATTTTTTTATAGCTTTTGGTACTTTGTCCGTATCAGAACATTAGATGCATTCAATTTGATGTTTGTTTCTTTTTTTTCTTAATAAAAAAAGGTAACCGTAATGGCAGGTTACCTAAAAAAAATCAAGGCTGCGTATAAACTACCTAATCCCATTTTTTAAAGAGGCGCGGTTAGGTTGCTTTTTTAGGTTGAAAGGCCGCCTATTCGGTAATCCCCCCGCCGTTGACTACGCGGCAAAGGATGGACTGGGTGGCACAGATCGGCGTTCCGGAAGTATATTAGGTGTTTCCGAAGGGTTGGGTGGCGGTTTTTGATAAGATTCCACCTAAGCAATAATCAATTAAAATACAACCTGATCCACTTATTTCACTGTCTAAAAAAGTGTTGACAATTGCGTGCCTAAAATGCTGTTGGAATCAAGCGTTAAAGCCCCTTTAGCACTTCCCTGCTAATCACTAGTTTTTGTATTTCGCTGGTACCCTCTCCAATCGTACAGAGTTTGCTATCGCGGTAAAATTTCTCCACCGGAAAATCTTTTGTATAACCATAACCGCCAAAGATCTGAACGGCATCGTTGCTCACTTTTACGGCTACTTCGCTGGTGTAATATTTGGCCATGGCGGATACTTTCGTCACATTTTCTCCCCGCAGTTTCAGATCGCAGGCCTCGTTGAGCAACATTTCGGCAGCCATAATTTCTGTGGCCATATCCGCCAGCTTAAAGCTGATCGCCTGGAAATTGCAAATGGGTTGATCGAACTGGTGTCTTTCTTTTGAATATTTCACGCTGGCTTCATAAGCACCTTTAGCAATACCTAAACCCAATGCTGCGATGGATATTCGTCCACCATCCAGCACTTTCATACTTTGTACAAAGCCATCTCCTATTGCACCCAGCCGCTGGGTATCTGAGATACGGCAATTGTCAAAAATCATTTCGGCGGTTTCGCTGGCACGCATGCCGAGTTTATTTTCCTTTTTGCCTCCGGTAAACCCTGGAGTTCCTCTCTCAACAATAAATGCCGTCGAATTTTGCTTGGCCCTTGGTTCACCAGTGCGGCATACTACCACGGCTACTTCGCCACTTCGGCCATGGGTAATCCAGTTTTTTGTACCATTAATAATCCAATCGTCACCATCCCTCACCGCAGTTGTTTTCATATTGCCGGCATCACTTCCGGTATTGGGTTCGGTAAGGCCCCATGCCCCGATCCATTGGGCAGTGGCGAGTTTTGGAAGGTATTTTTGCTTCTGTTCTTCATTGCCAAAAGCCATAATATGACCGGTACACAGCGAGTTGTGCGCTGCCACGCTGAGACCGATAGAGCCACACACTTTAGCGATCTCCTGTATGATAACGCTGTATTCAAAATAGCTCAGGCCACTGCCGCCATATTTTTCGGGCACCAATACACCCATCATTCCCAGCTGGCCCAGTTGTTTAAAAACGTGCATGGGAAACTCCTGTCTTTCGTCCCAATCCATTAGGTAGGGACGTATATGCTGGTTGGCAAATTCACGGGCCGAAGCGGCCACCTGTTGGGTTATTTCGCTGGTATCAAAATTCATAAAAAAGCAGTTGGTCGTTTTATAAATACAGCGGCAAAAGTAGGCTAATGAGCGTTAGTTTTTATCGGAAAAACGGGAGGAAAAGAAAACAGACGAAAACCAATTTATAGCCTTTACAGCTTAGTCCGATTCTGGTTGTACCGATAGTGATTTTGAAGGAATGATTTGTAGCCGTTTGGGTGACGCCTTTTACCTCCAGAGGATGATCTACAATTTTCAGTTGCTGATAGATTTTTCGAAACTTTTCCTGAAACCCAAGCGGGCGGTCAATAACTGATCAATAAAAAAAATCCTTTAATGCTATTTCCATCCAGGTTTCTTTTCAAAATCAACGGCTGCAACAATAAAGTGTATGTGCTAACACCATATTTTGACGTCATCGCTCGTAAAATCTACCAACCAAAAGGTCCATTTGCATTACTGCAAGCTCAAATACGGCGCAATTTTATTAAACGTGGCTTCATCAATTATCTCAATTTTTTTGAGATCACTCACAGCACCATAATTTCCATGCTGGGTTCGGTATTGGACAATGGCATTGGCGATATTCCACCGGATATATGGATGGCCTTTCAAAGTGTTGGCATCCGAGGTGTTGATATTTAATTGCCGCACGTTACCAGTGCTCAGTACCAGCCTGGCTTTTATTTTCTGAAACGTCGAATCCGGCAGTCCATACGTCTCGCCCAGCTGATCCACGGTACTGAACCCTCCCAGTTTATCTCTGAAAGTTATGATTCGGGAAGCCAGTTTGCTTCCAATACCAGGCAGGGCAATCAGGGCTGAAGTGTCCGCGGTGTTAATATCGATCGTTCTCGGGGTGTAATCAGGTTTGTCATAGGCGGGGTGATTGCCATCCGTTTTATTAAAAACCTGATCCTGATGCGCTGCAGGATAGGCTCCGCCGGCAATTTTTACATAGGGCAGCAGCCGCTCCGCCTCATCGGGAAACAAACCGTAGACCCGCTTAATATCCTCCGCCTTCCGGAACTTACCGCCCTTTGACAAATAGTTTTGAATCGTGGCGACCGTTTTATCCCGCAGCCCCAGTCGTTTCCAGCCAGCTGCATCCAGCGTATTGGGGTCAAATTCAAACAGCTCACCTTTAACCTTCCAGTCCTTTTTTTTATACGCAGACCCGTTATCGGTTCCATCGTCGTCTTCCCGGTTATAAGTGTATCGCTTATAATTTTTAGCGTAACTATTACCGGTAAAATGGTTGGTGTCGGCCTGCTTCAATGCTGCGACTTTTTTACAGAAACTGGAATCCACCGGAACCGTTTGCGTAGATAAGAAAAAACCGTATCCATACCTGACCACACCACAAACAACCATCATGCCGATAGCCACAAAAATACCGTTGCGCTGCGACCGCGAAAAAGTAAAGAAATCAGCAATAATGTTTTGACGCTTGTTCATTGGAGTCCACCGTTTTAAAAGAATACCACTACCAGCTGCTCTAGCTTACACGACATTTAAATTCAACAGTAATAAGATTCTGCTGTAAAGGCAAAATTGATACACGGATGATCAAAAGAACGGTATTTGCGAAAATCCCATGAGACAACACAACGGTTAATAAATCGTGGTCTGCAATGTTTAGGTGATTCAAGATCCAAGGATCAAGGCATTCTCTCAAAACCTGGACCTTGAGCCCTGGTTTTTGGACTTTCGCCCGCTTTTCTGAAGCGCAACCTGGATTTTTTCAATTAGCCTTGTTGAAAATGAAAGGAAATATTGCTTTTTCATAATGCTGTTTTTTAGTACCCAATTATAGCATCAACCGATTAATGCAGGCTTCACTATTCCAGCAAGAGCAGGCGGTTGTAAAAAGCCAGCGATCACCCTGCGTTAAAATTGGGGTCCTATTCTTCGCAGTTTTCCCCTACTTTTGCGCCTCAAAATTTTAAACATGAAATCAATTACAATCGAAGGACTTCTGAGGACCGATTACGGGAAGAAAGCCACCCGTGTACTTCGCTCTCAGGATCTGGTGCCTGCTGTAATTTACGGCGGAGCTGCAGAAATTAATTTTTCTGCCCCGGCTACAGCTTTTAAGAACCTGGTTTATACATCTGAATTTCAGGTGGCCGAGGTTTTGGTAGATGGAAAAACTTACAAATGTATTATGAAAGACCTGCAGTTCAACAAGGTTACCGACCTGTTGGAGCACGTAGACTTTCTGGAACTGGTGGGCGACAAAAAAGTGATCGCTACTTTACCTGTGAAATACGTAGGGACTTCTATCGGCGTTAAAAACGGTGGTCGTTTAATTACGAAGATCAAATCTTTAAAAATTAAAGCGTTACCAAAAGACCTTCGTGAGAACATTGAAGTAGACATTACCAAACTGGAACTGAACGGAAATATTCGTGTGCAGGATGTGGTTTTGCCGAACATTGAAATCATGAACTCTCCCCGTATTCCCATGGCAAGTGTTGTAATGACCCGTCAGTTGAAGCAGGAAGAAACCGCTACCAAAGACGAGAAAAAGAAATAAGATCTCAAGAATACTTATACAAGGCCCTGTTCATCCGAACGGGGTTTTTTGTTTTTTATGAAGTTTTGCCTCATGGAAGACTGGAGGTTTATACTATTTTCGAACAGTTAACAGTAACTGCTTTTATTACAAATGGAAAAATTTTTAATAGTTGGACTGGGCAATATCGGGAGCGAATATGCCAACACCAGGCACAATATTGGGTTTGATGTACTGAATGCCTTCGCTTCAAAACATGGAGCCGGCTTCAGGATAGATCGGTTGGCAGAAGTAATAGAAGTAAAGCTCAAAGGCCGGACGCTGGTGTGCATCAAGCCTACAACTTACATGAACCTAAGCGGAAAAGCCTTTAAATACTGGCTGGACAAGGAAAAGATCGATCTTAAAAATACCCTCACGATCGTAGATGATTTGGCCCTCCCAATTGAGAAAATACGAATACGCCCCAGCGGCAGCGATGCCGGGCACAATGGCCTGAAAGACATACAGGCTACCTTACAAACCACCGATTATCCTAAGCTCAGGTTTGGCATCGGGAATGTCTATCCCAAAGGGAGGCAGGTGGATTTCGTGCTGGGCAAATGGAGGGACGAAGAATGGCCCCTTATCAGGCAAAAGGTCGATGCCTGCACTGAGCTTATTGAAAATTTTGTGCTTGCAGGCATTGATAGAACAATGAATGTGGCTAACCAGATGAAATTTGTCTTATAACAGAACACCAATCCTCATTAAATTTGATACAGTTAAAAAACGCCACACCGTATGAAAATCATCTGCATTGGAAGAAATTACAGCGAGCACGCTAAAGAGTTGGGCAATGCCGTACCTGACGAGCCTGTAATTTTCATGAAACCAAAAAACGCGCTACTAACACCGGGAATGAGTTTTTATTATCCTGCTTTTACCAACGAACTACACTACGAAGGCGAACTGGTTTTCAAAATTTCAAAAAACGGCAAGTATATCGACGGTAAATATGCCTGGCAGTATTATACGGAGATTACAATTGGGATTGATTTTACGGCGCGGGACCTGCAATCCGAACTGAAGAAAAAAGGCCTGCCCTGGGAAAAATCAAAAGCCTTTGACCAGTCAGCGGTAGTAGGCGAATTCATCAGGGTAGATAACCTGCCGGATAAAAACAATATTTCTTTTAAGCTGCTGAAAAATGGCGAAGTCGTGCAGGAAGGCCAGTCGGAAAACATGCTCTTCAACATTGACAATATTCTCGAAGATGCCTCACAATATTTTACCCTCAATATCGGCGACCTCATTTTCACCGGCACCCCTCCGGGCGTAGGTGAAGCGGTTGTGGGCGATGTATTTGAAGGATTTATTGAAGGGGAAAAGTTGATGGAATTGTTGGTGAAATAAGTGAGTTCCAGAACAATCTTAAATAGACTTCAACCGAATGAACATTAGATTTGCCTGTTGTTCGTAAAACAATTCAATGATTACATCCATTCAGATTAAAAATTTCAAATCGGTTGTTGACCTTTCGTTTGAACTGGGAAGTTTTAATGTATTGATTGGCGAAAATGGCTGCGGCAAATCAAACATATTGGAAGCTATTGCTTTTGGAGCTGCAGCGAGCGCAGACAAACTGGATTATGAATTTTTAGGGAGTCGAGCTATTCGGGTATCGAATCCGGAGTTTATGTTTTCGGCATTTGCCAATGAAAAAAAAGAAAGAGCAATTGATATAGATGTTAAGGATGATGAACACTCGTTTAAATATAGCTTAACAACCAGCAAAAGCAAAACAAGAAAATGGAAAAACATTCATTTGATGAATGCAAAAGCGAGAATTTTTCTAATTTTTGACAAGGCATTAAAGGAAAAAAATGCAGAAAAGCGCAAGGATATTTTAGAGAGCATTGGAGCAATACACCAAAATGATCTACTAGAAATAACTGATCAATTCCATGATGAGCTTGATGTTGAACAGATTTTGGATGACTTAGCCACTGTTCATACTGAAAAATCTTTCTCCAATCAAACGATTGCCAACTACATCATTTATTCACCCGAACAAAGCAGCCTCCGGAAATTTGAAGAGACTAACCAAATCTATCCGCTTGGAATCAAAGGTGAAGGCCTGTTTCAATATTTAAAAGAACTGGCAGCTAGTAAATAGAACAAAAAAATATTGGATGAGATAAAACAAAATATGGAGTTGCTGGACTGGTATGAGGATTTTGATCTGGCAGACAACCTGATGTCAAACGAATTTTCTTTAAAAATAAAAGACAAATACCTCAACGAGAACTTGCAGCAATTCGACCAACGCAGCACCAACGAAGGTTTTTTGTATTTGCTTTTTTACGCCACCTTATTTGTTTCAAAAGATACGCCCGCCTTTTTTGCCATAGATAATATCGACGCATCCCTTAACCCAAAGCTTTGTATGCAGCTTATTAAAAGCCTTACGATATTGGCAAAGAAGCATAAAAAACAGGTTATAGTGACCACCCAGAATCCGGCGATACTTGACGGACTTAATTTGAAAGCCGACACCCAGCGTTTGTTTGTAATCAGTAGAAATAGCGAAGGTCATACCAGGGCAGAACGGATTACTTATAACGAGAAACGAACTATGAAACTATCTGAAGTTTGGACAAAAGGTTTTATTGGCGGACTCCCCGATAATTTCTAATGGCTTAATCTCACAAACACTATGCGGTTTGCATTGATAACAGAAGGTGTATCGGAACATAAAATGATGCGGCACCTGATTGAAAAGTATTTCAAGGGACATGATTTAGGACCCATCCGACAAATACAACCGCAACTCGTAAACGATAAACAGCGCACAACTGGTGGCTGGCCAGAGGTTTTGAAATATTGCTCCAGGGCAGACGATTTACAACAGATATTTATTGACAGTGATTTTCTTATTATCCAGATAGATACTGACCAGTCGCAGCAAAAGCCATTTGACGTCAGCCATACTAATCCTAATAACCAGGTAAAAACAAATAGCGAGCTATACTTTGAGGTTGTTGGCAAATTAAAAAGCCTCATCCATCTTGAAATACTGGGAAAAATATGGCAGTAAAATTCTATTCGCCATTTGCATCCATTCAATTGAGTGCTGGCTGCTCCCAATATATTTTACAAACAATAAAAAAAGTGCCGGGAGAGAATGCCTCTCAACGCTAAACCAAGAGCTGAGCAGGCGGAACTTGGATATCATTCCTCCAAAAGCAAAAAATGACAACCCAGCTATTAAGGCGTATGCCAAAGTTTTGCAGAATTGGAGAAATAAAAAAGACATTGCAGCGGCGGCATATCATAATGCAGCTTTTAAAGCTTTTGTAGAATCGTTGCAAGTCATAGACGATCAATTGGTACTACTAGCGCACCAACCCAATTAACGAGCGCAAAACACACTAACGACCGTTAGTTTCCCCAGCATCTGCTTACATTTGCCCCGCTACAATAAGCAACGAAACCTACAATGGATATTGCCATTTTAAAAAAGGCTTATGGCCTGATGTGTGCGGCCAAAAATATGGCTGAAACCTATGAGGCGAACCGGGCCATCTGCAAATATGTGCACAGTACCAGTCGTGGCCACGAGGCTATACAACTGGCTACAGCTTTCCAGCTACACCCCTGCGATTATGTAAGTCCTTACTACCGTGATGAGAGCCTGTTGCTCGGCCTTGGCTTCGAGCCTTACGACATGATGTTGCAGTTATTGGCGAAGGCGGACGATATTTTTACAGGCGGACGCAGCTATTATGGACATCCTAATTACCGTGGAAAAGACAAGCCCACCATCATTCATCAAAGCAGTGCCACCGGCATGCAGGTGATCCCTACGACGGGTGTGGCACAAGGGATACAATATTTGGAGATGGTTTTCAAAAATCTCTCAAAGGAAAAACGTCCGAACCACTTCGAGGGAAGCCTCACCAACCCCTCCGAAGCAGGGGCTTTAGTCCACGATAATTCGGGCGTCAACCAAAACAAACACGGTTTTCAGAACCCTCCGACGTCTATCCCGATTATTTCGGGGGAGGGCAGGGAGCCTCTCCTTGAAGTGGTTTGTGAGGCTTCCCCTATTGTTATCTGTAGCCTCGGCGATGCCAGCATCACCGAAGGCGAAGTCAGCGAAGCGTTCCAGTTTGCCGTGCTAAAACAACTACCCATTATTTACCTCGTACAGGATAACGACTGGGGCATCAGCGTAACCAGCGACGAAGCCCGTGTAATGGATGCTTACGAATACGCCGCCGGCTTCAAAGGCATGGGCCGGGTGCGCATCGATGGCAGCAATTTTGAAGAAAGCTATGCCATGATGGAGCAGGTGATTGCTCATGTACGAGACAGGAAAGGCCCTTACCTGGTGCAGGCCAAAGTGCCCTTGCTTGGCCACCATACCAGCGGGGTTCGCAAAGAAATGTACCGCAGCAAAGAAGACCTTGCGCAACATGCAGTGAGAGATCCGGGCCCGAAACTACGTAAGCGTTTGCTGGACCTTGGCACCGGTGAAGCTGAGCTGCTGGCCATAAAAAAAGCAGCAGCCAGCCATATCGCAGCGGCGTTTGAAAAAGTAATGGCAGCGCCTGAGCCAGACGCTGCAACCGTTAGCGATCATGTATTTGCGCAGACTACCATCACCGATGAACAAGGCAATCGGTCGCCTGCGGGTGCAGAAAAAGTATTAATGGTAGATGCCGCGTTATTTGCCATCCGTGAAATAATGGAAGAGTACCCCGAAGCACTCTTATACGGTCAGGATGTAGGCCGCAGACTAGGAGGCGTATTCCGCGAAGCAGCCACGCTGGCCGAGCAGTTTGGCGACCATCGGGTATTTAATACCGCCATCCAGGAAGCTTATATTATTGGCTCCACTGCCGGTATGAGCGCTGTCGGCGCAAAACCAATCGTGGAGGTTCAGTTTGCCGATTATATCTACCCCGGCTTTAACCAGCTTGTGACGGAAATTTCAAAAAGTTGTTATATCAGTTGCGGCAAATTCCCTGTGCAAACACTGATACGAGTACCCATTGGTGCCTATGGTGGTGGCGGACCCTATCATAGTGGCAGTATCGAAACCACATTGCTATCCATAAAAGGAATTAAAGTCGTGTATCCATCCAATGCCGCCGACATGAAAGGCTTGATGAAGGCGGCCTTCCTGGACCCTAACCCGGTGGTCATGCTGGAGCACAAAGGACTATACTGGTGCAAAGTGCCCGGAACGGAAGAAGCGAAATCTGTCGAACCATCAAGGGACTATATCATTCCGCTGGGTAAAGGAAGGATCGTATTGCAAGCGGATGATAACAGAATAAAACAGGGCGAAAGCTGCTGCATTATTACCTATGGCATGGGCGTCTATTGGGCCAAAGCCGCTGCCATCCATTTTAAGGGGCAGGTAGAAGTGATTGATCTGCGCACCCTTTTTCCGCTGGATGAAGTACTGGTTTTTGAAACCGTACAACGCCATGGTAAATGCCTGGTGCTTACCGAAGAGCAGCAAAACAATTCTTTTGCTGAGGCTTTGGCTGGTCGAATTGCCAATGCTTGTTTCCGGTTTTTAGATGCACCTGTACAGGTTGTTGGGGCCTTGAACCTACCAGCTGTTCCTATTAATATTATTCTCGAAAAAGCGATGTTGCCCAACGCTGAAAAAACTGCTGAGAAAATAAAATGGTTGTTGGAGTATTGATGGCGGGCTTGCACTATCTCTTCTTAACCCAACTGGCTATCTACCCAATAGCGACCTCAGCCGGTTTAGACCATACTTTATTAGAATATTAACCGGCATTAAAGATTACTGGCAAACCAGTTATACACTCCCGAAAATGTATCTCTCGAAGGGGGCTTGAAAAGGCATCGGCCCGCGCTTCTATCAGTCACACCAAAAATGGATAAATGGATCATGCCCAACACAGGGTTCGGAAAAATCACAGCAGCTTTTACTGCCAATTATAAAATGAGGGAGCGACTTAATGTATCAGCCAGATTCCATTACACCAATAAGCAAAGAGACAACCTCACCGACAATAGCTACCACAACCTATCCATTGCCTATTTCATTATTTTTCAAAATCTCAATGCAGATCTGAATTGGTACCAAGACCGGTGGAAAAATGGCGCCTGCCAGGCAGACCAGATTCATCCGTTCAATTCTTTTATCGACACCCCATTTTTGCTTGCCTGCAAAATGACCAACGCTGTTAATAGTAACAACGTAGTCGGCAACCTGGCTGCCACCGATACCATTTAAAAAAATTTGACCTGAGGGTTCGTTCAGCGATGGATATGACCGGGAACAGCGCAAACAAAACCGCCCCTTCAGCACCGCTGATCTTGAAATCAATTTAGCTGCCTTACCAATATGCCACGATAAACTCACGAGCTACATTGAAGTATCTGCCTCCGCCAGCGGGAATATTCTTCATTCATACTCCGATGGCTTGCCTGCAAGGCCGGCAGCTATTCAATATATCGGCAATACATGTGCCAACTGGAATGGCTGTCTGAAAAATGAATTCAGCTTGACTTTTGCTTTTGCTTTCTGATCGAAGGCCAAATCCGTTAACCAACCGCACAATACTTCCAAAACAATGTTGTAGTGCACCGAAATCTTGTATGGCAATAAAGTGAGCAAATGGAAGAAGTTCACCACCTCGCTGCGGATGCATTTGCTGCTGGAGAAAAGCTTGGTTGTCACGAAAACGACGCTGCCCGGAAAGGCTCGCGTCGTTTTCTTTTATACCAGCGGTATGTTTAAAGCCTACCCGTTCTTACACAATCGGAGAGTCCCAATCGTCGGAGCTGGTAATGCCGCCATCGACCCAGGTCCATTCTATCTTTTGGTATACAAATGCCACTTCTTCATATTCCGCAAATTTTACCAGCTCCGGGTTTTTATTGTTCAGCATGACGCTCTTTACATCCACGATCCTGGCGTTGGTCAGTTTGACGGTATAATGATTTACCTCAGCACCCGCGCCCTCCCCGACCCTCACTTGTGGTGCATAAAACATTAGTTCCCAGCTGTTGATGTTCTCATTCGTTACCAGCGCATTGTACAGCAGCGGGCTACTCTTATCAATTTCCTTGGTAATCACAAAAGGCTTATGCTGGCGACGGCCCGTAGCCTGGCCGGACGCTGCATCCCGCGGTGACACGATCTCGTGACTTACAGCGATCACCATGATTTTTCCTTCGCGGCCTTTTTGGGTGACACTTCCTTTGATGTCACCTTGCTTCTGGCCTTTCATTTTGAGATATGCATTGAGTGCCATAGGATATTTTATTAGATAAGAAAGGTAGAGATTGTTTTTGATGGGGGCAAGTGTGTGAGAATCAGGGATCATTACCGGCGAAACTAAGTCTCGCCATTGACAGGGGCGCCGACTTACATGCATGTATTTACTTGCGACTGCCTTGGGGTTAAAAGCTAATTTCTTGAGCAGCCTACTGCCTGGCCGACTTCCTGTTGCTATCGTAAATCTCCAGCAAAATGGGCTTAGCCGATTTGTCGATATAGCTGGCAATGGTTTGTAAAAATGCTGGTGAAATGGTCGGGCATCCCCAGCTTTGGCAGATTGCGTCGTCAGTTTCCTCATCGGGTACGCAGCTATGGCTGTGTAAAACTACCGCGCGGGCAAACGCATTGCTATTGCTCGTATCAAGGCCGTACATTTTATAGGCCAGCCCGAATATACCCTGGTAGGCCGCTCCGATTTTATACCTGCCCAACGATGAACAAAGGCTGCCATTGGTATTGGAATAGGCACGTTCACCTGGTGCAAGGGAAGTCGGGCTGCTGCCATGGGTTACAAGGCCGCTATGAATTGTTTTGCCATCACTAAGCCTTACCATAAAAAATCTTTTGGCACCACTATGCAGCCCAAGATCGATGACCATGGCGTATTGGGTAGCGTAATTATTGGCGGCGGCAAATTGTTTTAGCTTAAGGATATGCCTTTTAAAAACAGCAGTATCTTCCTGCAGGCTGCCGTCGTAGCCAACTTTTTCTTTTTCTTTCAGTATGATTTTAGCGGGATTTTTCTTTGTACCAGTAGGGTTGCCGGTGCTGGACTGGCAAGCAGCAACGCTAAGGAACAGTAAGATAGACAGCGTTACATTTGAAGATTGCATGTTTGTATCGGTTGAGGTTGCAAAGCCTAACGATCCCCGTCGTACTTAATTCCACACCCATCACTAAAAATGCTGTTGATCGATGGCCTGATGTATTTGAAAGTGGAACCATTCCAGGAAACCAAAATCACAAATCAGACATCACAAATCAGAAATCCGACATCCGACAACAAAAAATCCCTTCTACGGTACCTGTATCGTTTTAAGAATCTCACTCACCACATGCTCTACTTTGATATCTTCTGCCTCTGCCTCGTAGGTAAGGCCAACACGGTGGCGGAGCACATCGGGGCAAATATTGCGCACATCGTCAGGGATCACATAAGCACGTTTGTTCAAAAAGGCCTGCGCCCGGGCTGCCAGTGCCAGGTTGATGCTGGCCCTTGGACTTCCACCATAACTGATCAGGTTGGTTAGCTTACCCAGGCCAAAATCTTTGGGCTTGCGGGTAGCGAAAACGATATCAAGAATATAATTTTCGATCTTCTCGTCCATGTAGATACTTTGGCAAAGGTTTCGGGCATTGGTGATTTCGGAGGCGGAAACGACGGGTTCAATCTGTAGCTTAGGACCGCCACTGATTTGCTGGCGGATGATCTGCAGCTCTTCGGCTTTGGTGGGATAGTCTACCACCACTTTCATCATAAAACGATCCTGTTGGGCCTCGGGCAGGGGATAGGTACCTTCCTGCTCCAGTGGATTTTGAGTAGCCAACACGAGGAATGGCTCTTCCAGTTTATAGGTATGTTCGGCAATGGTTACCTGCCGTTCCTGCATAGCTTCCAGCAAAGCGCTTTGCACTTTGGCAGGTGCACGGTTAATTTCATCTGCAAGTATAAAATTGGCAAAAATGGGGCCGCGGCGTACCACAAAATCTCCTTTCTGCTGGTTGTAGATCATAGTGCCAATTACGTCGGCTGGCAGCAAGTCGGGCGTAAACTGGATACGGCTAAACGACACATTAACAGCCTGCGACAGGTTCTTGATCGTAAGCGTTTTTGCCAGACCCGGCACACCTTCCAGCAAAATATGACCATTGCATAGGAGGCCGGTCAGTAGTCGATCGATCATGACCTGCTGGCCGATAATGCTGCGGTGCATCTGGCTGTTGATACGGTCAGTGAAAGAAGATGCGTGTGCTATTTTTTCCTGTAAAATTTTAATATCCTCAGCTGTCTGCATGTATCAGTTTTTTTTATGTGGCCGAAATTACGGGGATTGTCCAAAGGTTGGTTAACTGTTACAATAACCATCCCAATTTTACAAAAACCTAAACGAATGGTTTTCATCCCCCGGCTTCCCTGGAACTGCAAAATCCCTGCATCACCCCTGGGCTGCTTTCGTGCCTGTTTATGATATGGATCATTGTTGGCATGGTAATACCATAGTAGCTTTACAATATAAAACACCCTTTATGAAAACGATCCTTGTTCCTACTGACTTTTCGTCTGCTGCCGCAAATGCTGCCCGGTATGCCGCAGATTTTGCCAATAGTATTAATGCCGAAAAAATCATTTTGTATAATGCCTATGCGATGCCTATCGCCACCGAAATGACCTGGGCGCTGAT
This sequence comes from Chitinophagaceae bacterium, assembly GCA_039925965.1. Lineage (GTDB taxonomy): Bacteria > Bacteroidota > Bacteroidia > Chitinophagales > Chitinophagaceae > JAZKFT01. The sequence goes on along the minus strand of JBDSXW010000116.1, from coordinate 15,092 downwards.
GGAATCGGAACAACTGAAACAGGCCAGCCAATCCGGTCTGGACGCGCTCAAAATGGTGCTTCGGCCATTTTGTGATCCAGCGATTGCCATTGAGACTATGGCGGATTTTGGCTTTTTTAGCCAGCGTATCAACGATGCCTCAGAAGAAATGCATGTTGATATCGTTATCATGGGCATTACCGGCAGCGGCGGACTGGAGCGGGTATTCTTTGGCAGCAGCGCCCTTACAGCTGTACATAATACCAAATTGCCATTGTTGATCGTTCCCCCCGAAGCCACCTGGCACGGTGTAGATAAAATTGCCTGGGCCTGCGATTTCCATAATGTACAGGAAACTACTCCGCTTCACATCATACACGACCTGCTGGAACTCACCAAGGCGCAATTGCATGTGCTGCACAGTAACAATCATGTAAAGGATTTTGATCCCGAAATGGTGCAGGAAAACATCTACCTGCATAAATTTTTCAAGGACAAGCCGTTTGAATTTGCCCTGCTAACAGAGGCAGATCTAAGCGAAGCAATAAGCAAATACGTGTTTGAAAACGGTATTGACTGGCTGATCGTAGTTCCGAAAAAGCATAGCTGGCTGCACCACCTTTTTACAAAAAACCATACTAAAGAACTGGCGTTTCATACGCACGTGCCGATGCTCTGCCTGCAGCAATAATTTTCCCAAGGCTGCAACCATTGAACGGATAATCGTTTCTTTCACAGAAAATAATTAATCATGGACAATCAGATGATCACCACTTCCAATCAACTGGAAGGATACACCATTGTAAAGCATTTAGGCGTAGTAAGAGGTATTATAGTCCGGAGCCGGAGCATATTCGGCAATTTGGCCGGAGCCTTTCAAACCCTAGTTGGCGGAAAAATTTCTATCTATCAGGAGCTATGTGAGAAAACCCGTGAAGAAGCTTTCCAGCAAATGACAGAACATGCCGCCAGCAGGGGTGCCAATGCAATCATCAATATGCGCTACGATGCGAACGAAGTAATGAACGGCGTTACCGAAGTATTGGCCTATGGTACGGCCGTGGCAGTGGAGAAAAGGTAACGAGAGCCGGGTTATATCGTATAATCGGAAAGGGGCAAATCAGTAAATTTGTTACCGTAAAACCCACTATAGGATGTAGCAGCGTAGTAATAAAACAGCAGCAGGAACATAGTTGCAAAAAGGCTGAACTTTCGCATTTTTATTCGCAGTCTTAAAAACAAAGCCGGGATCGCAATCGACACCGGCTTTTTTATTTGATACTGTTAAGCAGTCTCTTCCTTTTCTTCCCCTTCAAACCTTTCCGGTCGCATTTGCGGAAACAACAATACGTCCTGGATGCTGGGCTGGTTGGTCATTAGCATGGCCAGCCGGTCGATGCCAATGCCGATGCCGCTGGTAGGTGGCATACCATATTCCAGCGCCCGCAGAAAATCGTGATCGATGAACATTGCTTCATCATCCCCACGCTCCATTAATGCCAGCTGTTCTTCAAAGCGTTCGCGCTGATCGATTGGGTCGTTCAGTTCGCTATAGGCATTGGCCAGTTCCTTGCCGTTGATCATCAGCTCAAAACGCTCTACCAGCCCGGGTTTGCTCCGGTGCTTTTTTGTAAGCGGACTCATTTCAACAGGGTGATCGATGATAAAAGTGGGCTGTATGTAGGTATGCTCGCTGCTGGCTCCAAAAATTTCATCAATCAGTTTACCCTTGCCGATATTGCCAGGCACGGAAATGTTCAACTGTTTGCAGACCTCCCGTAAGCCGGCTTCATCCATTGCACTTACATCAATGCCGGTGTTTTCCTTTATGGAATCGTGGATGCTGATGCGTTTAAAGGGTGCCTTAAAACTTAATATTTTATCGCCAACGGTTACCTCGGTAGTGCCATGTAATGCCATGGCTATTTTTTCAAACAGTTGCTCAGTGATCTCCATCATCCAGAAATAATCTTTGTAGGCGGTATACCATTCCAGCACGGTAAATTCCGGATTGTGTATCCGGTCCATACCCTCGTTGCGAAAATTACGGCTAAACTCATACACCCAATCAAACCCACCCACAATCAAACGTTTCAGGTATAATTCATTGGCAATACGCAGGTAAAATGGCGTATCCAACGCGTTGTGGTGTGTGGCGAAAGGTCTTGCTGCCGCTCCACCTGGAATCGCTTGCAATACAGGTGTATCCACTTCCAGAGCGCCCTGGGTGTTCAGGAAATCCCGGATCGTATTGATCATGATGGTCCGTTGTAAAAATGTCTTTTTTACTTCGGGGTTAATGATCAGGTCGGCATAGCGCTGGCGGTATTTGAATTCCGGATCGGTAACGGCGTCAAACGTTTGGCCATCCGCCTCCCTTACCACAGGCAATGGTTTCAGCGACTTGGTTAGCATGGTCAGTTCCTTTACATGCACCGATGTTTCGCCGGTTTTGGTGGTAAATACATAGCCTTTCACGCCAATGATATCACCGAGGTCGGTGAGTTTTTTCCAAACCTGGTCGTAGAGGGTTTTATCTTCGCCGGGGCATATATCATCCTTTTTTACGTAGAGCTGGATACGGCCGCTACTGTCTTGCAATACGGCAAAAGACGCTTTTCCCATATCACGAATGCTCATGATGCGACCTGCAAGACATACTTCGGCAAAATCAGCTTTATTTTCAGCTTCCTTGTAATTTGCTTTAATGTGCGCTGCTGAAATATTTACCGGGTACAGCGGTGCCGGATAAGGATCAATACCCAGGCTTTGCAGGGTGGTTAGTTTTTCCCGCCTTATAGTTTCCTGCTCGCTCAAATGCTGACTCATGTATAACTGCTTTTTTATGATGGCGGCAAAGATAGCTGGATGGAGCATTGAACCCCAACCTGATAACAACCACAATTAATAGCAAAATAAAAAAAATGCCCGGCTGTGTGGGCCGGGCTTTTTGCTACAGATCATCATATTGGTACAACGGATCCAGGTATCCGCCTGGCTCCATTTCAAAAACAGGGTTGATAAGGCCGTCTTTAAGCCCATACACCCAGCCATGCAGGTGAGGCCTTTGTTCTTGTTTCCATGCCCGCTGTATTATGGAGGTTTTTGCAAGATGGATGACCTGTTCTTTGACGTTGAGTTCTACCAGGCGGTCAGTGCGCCTTTCTTCATCCCCGATACTGGTAAGTTCGTCTGCGTACATACGGTACACATCTTTAATGTTGCGCAGCCACATATTTAACACCTGCTTATAATCGTGGTTGGTCATAGCTGCTTTGATGCCCCCGCAGCCATAGTGGCCGCAAACAATTACGTGTTTTACTTTGAGATGAGCCACCGCGTACTCTAACACGCTGAGTAAGTTTACATCGGTATGAATCACCATATTGGCAATGTTGCGATGTACAAATATTTCACCGGGCTGGGTGCCGGTAATCTCATTTGCAGGTACACGACTGTCGCTACAGCCGATCCACAAAAAGTCTGGTGTTTGTATATGGGCCAGGCGGTCAAAGTATTCGGGATCCTCTGCTGTCTTCTCTTGAGCCCAGGCTTTATTTTCGAGCAATAATTTTTCGTATGGATTCATAATTAAACGGTTTTAGGTTCGTGAAATAATAGGTGCATGGGCTTGTGGCTACTCTTTTTAATTTCTACATGGATATTTTTTAAGTGGGCATGCAGGAGAAAGTTATTGACTTCCTCGATCACATCTTTGTCTATAAAATCTGCACGTGTCGCATCTATTAAAACGTTGGCGTTGCGTGGCACCAGTTCCAGCTTTTGTTTTACAATGGGCTTGTTTAAAAACGATACGTCTTTCCGCAGCCGGATAAGGAAATTCTGGTTATCATTTACCACAAAAACAGAAGACCTGAAATTGCTCCGAACCATAAAAAACAAACCTACAATAATACCCACAACTATACCTACCAGCAAATCGGTAAAATAGATGGCCAGGAACGTAACAATAAATGGTATAAACTGGTCCCAGCCCCGTTTATAAAACGCGGTAAACAAAGGGATTTTAACCAATTTATATCCTGTAAAAATCAGTACCGCCGCCAAGGCACTTAACGGAATTTTATTCAAAAGGCCAGGCATGAACATAACGCTCAATAGCAATAAAATACCATGCATAATCGCAGACAGTTTTGTTTTGGCATTGGCACTTACATTGGCCGAACTCCGCACCACCACTGATGTTAATGGCAATCCGCCTAACATGCCACTAACGATATTGCCAATACCCTGGGCTTTTAATTCACGGTTAGCCGGGGTAACCCTTTTTAAAGGATCCAGCTTATCAACAGCTTCTATACCTAGCAATGTTTCCAGGCTGGCTACAATGGCCAGTGTAAGGCCGGTGATCCATACCTGAGGATTACCAATTTGATTAAAATCGGGCAAGGTAAACAGTGACACAAAGGAAGACATGCCAGTGGCAACGGGTAGCGCCACCAGGCGTTTGGCTGTTAATGCATTCTGGGGTTGGGATGAGAGCAGGTATTGATTGATTAATGTGCCCACGATTACAACGATAAGGGCAACAGGTATCCGCTGTAGCTGCTTAACACGCTTTACAAATTTGCTTTCCCACACAATTAAAATCAGCAGGGAAATACTGCCGATAGCGGCTGCTGCTGGCGTAATGGCTGCAAGAGCATGGGTAATGCCGGAAAACGTATTGTTGGCATTGGCCTGGCCAAAAGTCTCGTCGCCTTCAAAATCGGCGTCAAAACCGACGAGGTGGGGAATTTGTTTCATAATTAATATGAGGCCAATGGCGGCAAGCATCCCTTTTATAACTGAATTGGGAATATAATCGCCAACAATACCTGCTTTTACAAACCCTAACACTAACTGCAATGCACCCGCTATTACGACCGATAGCAGAAAGGCAGGATATACTTCAAGCTTACCAATGGCCACCACCACAATGGCGGTAAGCCCGGCGGCAGGCCCGCTAACACTTAGTTGAGAACCGCTTAAAATCCCTATAACAATGCCACCGACAACGCCTGCAATAATGCCCGAAAACAACGGAGCACCGCTACCAAGCGCAATTCCAAGGCATAATGGCAACGCTACTAAAAACACAACTATGGATGCAGGTATATCACTACCTGCATGTTGAAAATATTTCTTCATGAAAATGGAACATTTAATTAAACAATAAGACTTACTCCGGCAGGCAAATCATTAAATGGAGTATTCGTTTAACTAAATGGAGTTGGGGGGCGGCGTATGAATATCAGCTACCGGAGATATAGGAAGTGGAGAATTGAACTCGCCGTAATAATAAGAAGCGATTAACTGCGAGTGGATGTCCAACGCATCATTAAAACAGCAGGTGTATTTCTTAAGATCAAATTTTCCATCACCTTTTTTTTCATAGTCATCCTGTATTTCGCTGATCTCTTCGGTGAGTTGCCTTTTAAAAATAAGATTGCCCACTTGCTTTAACGGAAGAATCGTAGCAGAAAGAATTGCTATCAGTAACAGATTTATGATCTTTTTGTAAAGCATGGGTTTGTGCAAATATAGCTTCCGCTTCCGCTTTCAATTGCAAATGACTTTACAAAAAGTTTGACAGCCGAACAAGCTCACAAATAAATGGGATTAGGTAGTTTATACGCATCCTTACCTAGGCATGGCCTCGAAATAAAAGCGTTAAGAAAATTATGAGTAAAGCCGCTTGTCCCGGCTACATTCCCGGGTTAAGAAGCCGGCGCTGTTTGAGCCCTTCGGGCCGGTGCAAATCTTGACTGTTGCGGCGAGTTTAGCCGGCTTTAGGCTTTATTAATAATTTTTACTTGTACCGATGAACGAAGTGATTTCGGTAGCTTTTATTTCGCAGCCTTGATTTTTTTTATGTAACCTCCAATTACGGTTACCTTTTTTTTATCAAGAAAAAAAAAACGAAAAAAACATCAAATTGAATGCATCTAAAGGTCTGATGCGGACAAAGTACCTAAAGCTATAAATAAATCGCTATCAAGATTTTGAATAGAATTTGTTGAGCATGTATGGCGAAGGTTAAATATTCAATCCACCACATGCACTGATCACCTGTCCGGTCACATAACTGCCCATATCACTGGCAAGGAACAAGGCTACGTTGGCTATATCTTCAGTGGTACCAAACCTTCCCAGCGGAATACCAACTTTGTATTTATCAGCACCCGCACCATCTTTTAAATAGCTGGTCATATCGGTTTCCACAAAGCCCGGCGCAATGGCATTGCAACGGATATTGCGACTGCCCAATTCTTTCGCTACGCTCTTGGTAAATCCAATTACACCTGCCTTAGAAGCAGCATAGCTGCTTTGCCCGGCGTTACCCATTTCGCCGATGACACTGCTCATATTGATGATACTCCCACTTCGTGCTTTCATCATGGGTTTAATCACCTGTTTGGTCATGTAAAAAACGCTGTTGAGATTTACCTGCATCACCGAATTCCACTGCTCTTCGCTCATCCGCATCAGGAGGCTGTCTTTACTGATGCCCGCATTATTGACACAGATATCGATGGTGCCAAATTCTTTTAATACATCCGTTACAAAAGCTTCACAGGCTGCGAACTCGCTGGCATTGCTCTGGTAAGCTTTGGCTTTTACACCCATACCAGTCAATTTTTCTTCGAGCGCTTTTGCCCTGTCAGCGCTGCTATCGCTGATATATGTAAAAGCCACATTAGCGCCATGTTCGGCAAATTTGAGGGCGATTCCTTCGCCGATGCCGCGGGCTGCGCCGGTTACGATAGCGGTTTTATTTTCAAGTAATTTCATGTGCAGATAGGATGTCTTAAGTAAGGTTCAAATGTAGGAGAAAAGTTTTTTTGAAGACCTGGAGAAAGAATTCGATAATCTATGCCTTTCCTGGCCATAAACCGGCAAAGCTTATAGGTGTTTATTATTGGGATGCAGCTAAAAATTCACTGACACTGCTCAGCCATTTCTCACGTTCTTTCTTGCAAAGACTTTCATGCCCTGCAGTCTCGTACACCACCAGCTTTTTTTGGATCGTATTTATATTGTTGAAAATCTCCTGCTCCTCCTCTTTGGTAACCCTCGGATCGTTGGCGCCCCATTGCAGCAATACCGGGCAGGTTATTTTTTTAGCAAACTCCGTTGGCTGGTGATCGAAGGCCCATTCGCCATTCAATGTGCCGCCCCAGAAGGTAAGAAATGGCGCGAAAGCCTGCGGTAAATGTTTGATCCGCATAAAGCCCTGCACCGCGTTCAATAAGCTGCCAAAAGGCATTTCAAGGATCAGCTTTTGGGGGTGCAGGTTGTAATTGGCAACCGCTTTTGTGATGGTCGCTGCACCCAGGGAAATGCCGTAGAGTATGGGCGCCTGTTTGGTTTTGTCTTTCACATAATCATAAGCCATTCGCACATCTTCAGCCTCTTTGATACCTACGGTGCTTTGTTCCCCTTCACTACCTCCATGTGCCCTGAAATCGATCATAAAAACATCGTAACCCAAATGCAAAAATTCATTGGCCTCTCGCAGAATGGCTGATTTGCAACTCCCCTGACCATGGAACATAATGATAGTATTTTTCGGTTTTGGCGCCAAAGATTTGAATTGGAAAGAATCAATCTTAAAATAGGGCGTTGCAATACTCCACGCCTCCAGCTTCAATCCATCCCTATTCTTCAAAATCACTTTTTCATAAGGCACCGATGGTACCGAATCATTCAGCCGCTTTGCCGTCTTCTGGCCAAAAACAATATTACCAACAGTGGAGAAGAAGCCCTTTGATTGCGGCTTTCGAAGATCCGAATCGTCGTAATAGTGCGTAAATTTCCAGGCGTTAAAGGCCATCACGATATTAAAAAACAGAAACAGCCCGAGAAATATCCGGGCTGTTCTTTTAAACCATTTTCTGGTTATCGGTTGCATCATTGCAATGGCATTTTTGTTTAGTTGATAAGCCCTGTACCAAAATACCGGTGCAACACTTCCGGCAGCTGCACGCCCTCCGCCGTTTGTTTATTCTCCAGCAAACAAGCCAGTATCCTTGGCAGTGCCAAAGACGATCCGTTCAAACTGTGGCAAAGTTGCGTCTTGCTGCCTTCAGATTTAAACCGGCATTTAAGGCGGTTGGTCTGGAAGCTTTCAAAGTTGCTCACACTGCTTACCTCAAGCCACCGCTGCTGGGCCGCACTCCATACTTCAAAATCGTATGTGATGGCACTGGCAAAGCCCATATCGCCACCGCAGAGTCTTAGAATGCGGTACGGAAGTTCTAACTCGTTCAGCAGTTTCTCCACGTGCAGCACCATGTCGTTCAACACTTCATAGCTTTTTTCGGGGTGAACGATCTGGATGATCTCGACTTTTTCAAATTGGTGCAGCCGGTTGAGCCCACGAACATCTTTGCCATAACTACCCGCCTCGCGACGAAAGCAGGGGCTATAAGCCGTCATTTTGATTGGCAGGTCTTCTTCTTTCAGCACAACGTCGCGGTACACGTTGGTTACCGGTACTTCCGCCGTGGGTATCATATAAAAATTGTCCCCCGTTGCATGGTACATCTGGCCTTCTTTATCCGGCAACTGGCCAGTAGCAAACGCACTTTCTTCGTTTACCATAAATGGCGGCAGGTATTCGGTATAACCGGCTGCCGTGTTAAAATCGAGAAAATATTGTATCAATGAGCGCTGGATTTTCGCCCCCTTACCAATATAAACGGGAAAGCCGCTACCGGTAATTTTAGTGCCCAGTTCAAAGTCGATGAGGTTGTATTGTTTGCACAGATCCCAGTGTGGCACTGCATTCGCATATAGTTCAGGCACCATGCCACCACTGCGAATCACTTCATTGTCTTCAGGCGTCTTACCCAGCGGCACCTGGGCGCCGGGTAAATTAGGAAGTACCACCAGCTTCTCGTACTGCTCAGTTTCCAGTTGTTTCAATTGCTCTTCGGATGAGACAATGGCGGCTTTCAGGTCACTCACTTCGGCTTTGCGTTGTTCTGCAGCTTCTTTATTGCCGCTCCGCATCAGTTCACCGATGGCCTTACTGGCTTCATTTTGTTTCGCTTTATTCTCTTCCATGGCAAACATCACCTTGCGGCGTTGCCCATCCAGCGACACAATTTCATCTACCAGTTCCAGCTCCCTAAAATTCTTTACTGCCAGGCGTTCTTTTACCCAGGCGCCATTTTCCCTGATCAATTTAATATCCAGCATTGTTATTCCCTTCTTTTTTGGGAGGCGGTAAAGATAAGGATGAGGCGAATAGGGAACGGTCATTGGGTGATTGGGTTAAGAGGTCATTAAGTCATTACACATTGGCGGTCATTTGTTATTAATAATTGCTAATTGATTGCTGATGATTGGACCAAAATTATCAATTGACTTGTTGACTTGTTAACCTACTGACTTACCGACATTCACAAAAGGTCTGATTCATCGGGCGCACCCCCGGCGAAAACCAGCCGGCGTCGGGCTATCCGCTGCAAATCCTCGGCCGCACAAAAGCTGTATAGCTTCGCAGGTTCTGCGTATCGTTGGCGGCCTGTGGGTTTTTCGCTGCTATCCCTTGCGCTGCTGCCACAACTTTCTAGAGGGCTTGGCAGTCGGCTGCTGGTCATCAAAACACCTGTAACGAATTCCCTGCTTCCCGACTAACTTTGCCGCCATGAATCATATAACCGACGACCTCCAGCAGCGGTGGTGGAATTTTGAATCAGGCCTTGTTGAACGCTTTGGTAAAAAGCCCGATATGGACGCCGTACTCTACCTCATCGGCTTACAGGAATTGCAGATGTTTGCCGAAAAGATCACCAAAGAACAGAAACAAGACCTCATGCACGTGGCGGTTTGCACCATATTATCCCCCAGCGGCTACTACACGCTGGAAGGAAAAGATGAAGATGGTTGGCCTCATTTCAAACAACTGAAACCTTTACCTTCGCTCTCTTTGAAAGAACAGGAAGATTTTTTGAAAGATCATGTTCTTTTGTATTTTGATCAACAAAACCATCCAGAATTATGAGGTCATTGAGTGTAGCCAGGTGCATAGCTTTTGTTATTGCTATCGCCGTTTCCGGCATCTTTACCACCAACCTTTCAGCCCAGCCCAGGAAAAAAATAGTTAAAAAACCAGCGGTAAAAGTAGCTCCCTCCAAACCTGCAACGCCTAAGATGGTGCCGGGTACACGGGTGCTGATTACCACGGACAGTGGCAACATGGTTGTTCGCCTGTACGATAGCACACCATTGCACCGCGACAACTTTATAGCAAAAGTAAACGAGGGTTTCTTCGACAGCCTTCTTTTTCATCGGGTAATACGAGGTTTTATGTTACAGGGCGGTGATCCCAACAGTAAACATGCCCAACCAGGCGAGATGCTCGGTATGGGCTCCGCTCCCGGCGATCGGATACCTGCGGAATTCAGACCGACCCTTTTTCACAAGAAAGGTGCTCTTGCCGCAGCAAGAGATAACAATCCTGAAAAAGCCAGCAGCAATTGCCAGTTTTACATTGTGCAGGGCAAAAAAATGACAGACCAGGAAATTGAGATGATGGCCATGCAAACCGGCAAGCCTATGCTGCCTGAACAAAAGTTTGCCTATAAAACATTGGGTGGTACTCCCTTCCTGGACCAGAACTATACGGTGTTTGGCGAGGTTGAAATTGGTATCGGCATAATCGACAAAATTGCCAGCGTACCAACCGCGCCAGGCGACCGGCCCGTTAGTGATGTAAGAATGCAAATGAAAGTATTAACCGACGCGGAATTTGCGGACCTGTGGAAACAGGCCAATAAAAAAATCATAAAACCTGCTACGCAAAAAACGATAAAAAAGAAAACAAGGTAAAGGCAGCTCTTGTTAACATCTTCCAATTACTTTTAACCGTTCAATTAAAATTAAAAATACAATTCCATGAATTTTCCGGCCAACCTCCGCTACACAAAAGACCATGAATGGATTTCTTTAGAGGGTAATATTGCAACGATTGGCGTTACCGATTTCGCACAAAGAGAACTGGGCGATATAGTATATGTTGATATTGATACAATTGGGAAAGCGTTGGAAGCAGAAGCGGTATTTGGAACAGTGGAAGCGGTGAAAACCGTAAGCGACCTTTTTCTGCCTGTAGCAGCAACCATTCTCGAGGTAAACCCGATTCTGGCAAATCAGCCCGAATTGGTGAATACTGATCCATATGGCGATGGATGGATGGTGAAAGTGGAAGTGACGAATATTGCAGATGTAGAAGCCCTCATGGATGCTTCGGCTTATGAAGCCACGGTTGCTTGAGTAACACAGGCGATTTTCTCCCGCCATTAAATAGTAGTATAAAGTAATGGCACGATACTTCTAAACCAAAATCTAACACCTTCTTTTGGCAGAACTCAAAAAATATAGTGAGCAGGAACTGGTTTCGTTATTAAAACAACGAAGTGACCACGCCTTCTCCTACCTATACGATAATTACAGCGGCGCATTGTTTGCCGTCATCCTCAACATTGTGCCAGACCGCGATCTTGCCGCCGATGTACTACAGGAAGTCTACGTCAACGTTTTTAGAAAAATCGACAGCTACGATCAGTCTAAGAGCCGTATTTACACCTGGATGCTGAATATCGCAAGGAACCAGTCGATAGATACTGTTAGGAGCAAAGGCTATAGAAATTCAAAACAAAACCATGAAGTTACCGAAGCCGTATATGAGCAAGCAGGCAGTGTAACGCAAAATATCGATAGGATAGGTTTAGGAAAATTGCTTGAAAAAATAAAGCCGGAATATCGCGAACTCATTGATCTTTCCTACTTCAAAGGTTTAACTCAGGAAGAAATTTCAAAAATCCAGGGCATCCCGTTAGGTACCGTAAAAACAAGACTGAGAGCGGCTTTAATGCAGCTTAGAGGCCTAATAGGGAATGCAGCAATACTTGTAGTATTCCAGCATATAATAAAAGTATTAAACAATAATTAAGCAGGGCTTAGACAAAATGAATAGTTGAAAAAAAGTGGATATACAAGATTACATATCAAGTGGAATAATTGAAAGCTACGTGCTTGGCCTCGTCTCAGCGGATGAAAGGCAGGAGGTAGAAATACGTGCCGCAGAACATCCTGAAATAAAGGCAGCAATCGGTGCATTTGAACTTGCATTGGAAAAACAGGCAATTGATAATGCTGTGGCACCTCCTTCCGCACTGAAGGCCCAGATAATGGCTGCTTTGGAAACAGAAGGGATGAGATTAACCGCTGGTTTGCCTCTTGATACCGTAAGTTCTTCGCCGGAACCTGCAAAAGTAATTTCTCTCACTTCCGCGCCAAAGGGAATAAAATGGCTCCGGGGCGCTATTGCTGCCGCTATATTATTACTGTTGGGGAGCTCTATTCTAAATTTTTATTTCTACAGTCAATATAAAAAATACAACGGCCAATACACCGACTTGCTTGCAAAGCAAACCGAGATGGTGGCCAGAAATACAGAACTCGAGGCAAATTATCACATGCTGAAGGACACTGCTATGACCCAGATAAAAATGGGACCAGCCGCGCCCGAAAGAGCCGGATCTATGGCTACCGTTTTATGGGATAAAAATTCCAGGGATGTTTACCTCATGGTGAATAATCTTCCTGCACATCCTACAGATAAACAATACCAGCTTTGGGCTATTGTAGACGGGAAACCCGTTGACGCCGGAATGCTTGATATGACAGCAGGTGCTAAGGGGCTGGTGCATATGAAAAGTATCACCGGCAATGTGCAAATGTTTGCCATAACGCTGGAAAGAAAAGGTGGAAGTCCTACGCCAGATATGCAGCAAATGTATGTGGTGGGTAGACTTAGTCCGAATGCTTAGTTTTTATTTAAATTATATATATAAATCAATAAAAAAATGCCCGGGAAACCCGGGCATTTTTTTTGTTCACCTTCAATCTCCGTTTACTCTTTTATAATTAAACACATTACTGCAGTGTTAATATTTATACAAATGATAATTATAAATATACTATAAATAGTACATGGATCGCCTAAAACCTTTTACCGCATTGAATTACAGATCATCCTGAAAAAATAAAATTAAAAAAATAATTTTTTTCTAAACCAACCTCCAAATGGTTTCGTAGATATCCACAGAATTTAACCAATTAAAAAAATCAAAATCAAAAAGCATGAAACTCACTTTCAAACCATTTAAATGGATCATTGCCGCATCATTATTTCTTACCGCAAGCAATGTTAATGCACAAACAGTTATGGTAGGTGGTGCCGCCATGTATCCTGCAAAAGACATCTTGGATAATGCTGTAAACAGCAAGGACCACACAACGTTGGTAGCCGCGGTGAAAGCCGCAGGCCTGGTAGCAACATTAAAAAGTGACGGACCTTTTACCGTGTTTGCTCCAACCAATGAAGCATTCGCAAAACTGCCAGCTGGTACCGTAGAAAGCCTCTTGCAACCAGAATCAAAGGATAAGCTCACTGCAGTATTGACCTACCATGTAATTCCGGGCCGCATTGATTCAAAATCATTGCTAAAAATGATCAAGAATAACGGTGGAAGCTATACAGCCAAAACGGTTCAGGGTGGGGAATTAACCTTTATGAAGAAAGGCAAGCATATCATAATGAAAGACGAAAATGGTGGTATGGCAATGGTTACCATCGCAGATGTATTTCAAAAGAATGGCGTGATCCATGTGATAGACACTGTGGTTCTTCCAAAAATGTAAACAATCCAGTTAATACCAATAAAAAAAGGGAGCCAGAATGGGCTCCTTTTTTTTATTGGCTGATTATGTCATTTCTTTTCTGCATAAAGCCCGGCGGCTAACATTTTTCACCCAAGTAAGTGTTCCCATAAAATCAGCCTCGCAGGATTGGCATCACCGACTCGTTTTTTGGATTTTTGCACCAACAATCTCCTCCACTAATAAACTTACTATAGTTGGGTTCAGGCACCGATGATAACTAAGGCTAGGAACGTTTAGATTCTTGAAGCTGATTGTTAATAATTGCTAGCCTTTCACTTGCCGTTGTTAAAAAAACACCCCAACAACGATAGCATGATGGGCCTTTTTGGAAAACATACAAATTGACTACATGGGTACAGTTATGCCATCATGAAAAAATCGTAAATTTTTACCGGTCATTCTATTGTAGTCCTGACCGTTGTTTTGCTCACGTTACCCGGCACGGCATTTCCGAACTCAAGCTGGCTTGAAAATATCAAGTTTGAAAAAATGGTTCATATCGGCCTGTTTTTTATTCTGGTATTGCTATTCTTTATCCCCTTTATTAAGGAGCCGATAAGCCTTGAAAAAAAGAAATTGATCCTTGTAAACATTGCACTTGCAGCATTAACCTATGGCATCGCCATGGAGTTTGTGCAGAAATCCTGGATACCTAACCGGAGTTTTGATTTTTTTGATATTGTAGCCGATGGCACCGGCAGCTTCTTGCCTCTTATTCCGGCCAGGCAGATTATTGATCGTGGAAATAAGTCGTCGAAATGAGTAAGGTAAATTTACTGGTATACCCACAAAAAATTAGCCCCGGTAGAAACCGGGGCCGCAACCAAAACTAACTGCTTATGAGAAAATTCTTATTTAATGTCTTTATACAATTGAAACGCCGATTTTGAACTTTTGTTACCCTCCTCCTGTTAAAAAATTTCTAATAGTCCCGGCAAATTTTTAAAAGGATTTTTCTTTAATTTCCTCTTTGTTACTTGCTAACATAAAGATAGATGCAATTTTTTCAAAAAAGGTTAATCTTTATCATGATATTTTTACCTCTTAACCCTCTTTTAACGTTCGACAGATTAATTAGGTCATCTTCTGACCTTTTTATTTCATAAATCCTTTAATCAGATCCATCAGCCCACCCCCGCCCTGTTGCTGCTGCTGCTGCTGGGCTCCCCCGGTTAACTGCTTAATGAGATCGCCAATACCGCCTCCCCCACTATTTCCTCCGCCTGTGAATTGACTGATTAAGCTACCAATTCCGCCACCATTTCCACCACCCGTAAACTGGCTGATAAGACTTCCAATCCCTCCACCACTGCTTCCTGCTCCTCCACCGGTGAGACTACCAATAATGCTGCCAATATCGAAACTTTTGTTGT
>JBDSXW010000115.1:0-12407 GCA_039925965.1 Chitinophagaceae bacterium | reverse complement strand
CCAGCTGCCGTATAGTTGGTTCGGTCATGTATTTAACGGCCCCGGATCGCTAACCGATACGGTTAACAGTACCACTACCGCCTGTGACACGATCCGTACGCTGACGCTGAGCGTGACCGCGCGGCTGACCGATACCACCAACGCAGCTGTATGTACCAATGACCTGCCGTATAGCTGGAATGGAAGATCTTACCCTATTGCCGGCAGTTACCGCGATACCCTTTTTAGTACCACCGGCTGTGATACCCTTGCCGTGCTGAACCTTGTGGTAAGTCCGCTGCTGACCAGTAGCCTGAGCAGGTCTGTGTGTTCCAGTCAGCTGCCGTATAGTTGGTTCGGTCATGTATTTAACGCAGCCGGTTCTGTGACCGATACGGTTAACAGCACCACTGCCGCCTGCGATACAATACGTAAACTCACGCTCAGCGTAACTGCACGGCTGACCGATACCACCAACGCCGCGGTATGTACCAATGACCTGCCGTATACATGGCATGGAAAATCTTACCCTATTGCCGGCAGTTACCGGGATACCCTTTTCAGTAGCAGCGGTTGTGATACCATTGCTGTGCTGAATCTTGCAATAAACATTGGGGTGCATTCTGATACCACTGCTTCAGCCTGCGGCTCATTTACCTGGAGCCGTAACGGTGTCACTTATAATGCAAGCGGCAACTATAATTATACATTTGCTAATGCACAAAGCTGTCAGGATACTGTAACGCTGCACCTGATGATCAACAATGGTGTCCAGACCGATACTACGGCTGCCGCCTGTGGCTCATTTACCTGGAGCCGTAACGGTGTGATCTATACTGCAAGCGGCAATTATAATTATACGTTTACTAATAGCCAGGGCTGTCAGGACACGGTAGTCTTACACCTCACCATTCAGCCCGCTGTGGCACCTCTATTTACTGCAATAGGGCCACTGTGTCAAAATAGTACACCACCCGCATTACCGGCTACTTCCAACGATGGCATTACCGGCACATGGAACCCTGGTGCAATCAATACGGCAACAATAGGTACAATCGATTACATATTTACACCAACTGCCGGACAATGTGCCACAGTAGCCAACCTGACAGTCACTGTAAACACTAACATTGTTCCAACTTTTAACCCGATTGCTGCGATATGTAGCGGAGCAGCTATTGTACTGCCCCCTACGTCTATTGAAGGCATAACAGGCTCATGGGCGCCTGCGGTTAATAATATGGCCACAACTATATACACCTTTACACCAACTGCCGGTCAATGTGCCACACCAACTACATTAACTGTGATAGTCACCTCTAATATTGCCCCGGCGTTTACAGCTATAGGACCGTTGTGCCAAAACAGTGTGCCACCGGCTTTGCCGCTCATTTCTACCAATGGCATTAATGGTACCTGGAGCCCTGCAATAATTAATACGGCAACTGCGGGCATAACTGATTATACATTTATCCCAACTACGGGGCTATGCGCTACAAGGGCTATATTGAGTGTTACCATAGATCCTCAGATAACACCTGCATTTACACCTATAGGTACACTGTGCCAAAATAGTACAGCACCAGCACTTTCAACAACATCTAATAATGGTATTACCGGAACATGGAGTCCTGCAACGATCAATACGACAACTGCGGGTATAACTACTTATACATTTACCCCAGCCGCCGGCCTATGTGCCACTGCTACTACGGTGATTATAGAAGTCAACCCAATCCTCTATTCAACAACCGACATAACCATCTGTACACTTCAACTACCTTATACCTGGAATGGGCAAACCTTTACGGCAGCGGGCACTTATGTAGTGAGATTACAAAGCAGTTTTGGTTGCGATTCAATGGCTACGCTCAAACTGCAGGTTAAAGCCGTGCTGACTTCTACGACCAACGTAAGTATATGTGCCTCACAAGTGCCATATATTTGGAATGGTCAATCTTACACGCAACCTGGTACCTATACTTACAGGCAAACTACCCAGGCAGGTTGCGATTCTCTGGCAACACTTATTTTGGATATAACTCCCCTGGCTGCAGCATCTGTTTCAGGTGGAGGAACTATTTGTAAAGGTGGTACTGCCATGCTAAACCTGACCTTTACAGGGACTGGTCCGTGGACGCTGGTATATACAAATGGCACTACTGCCGATACGATCAGAGGCATTCCTGCTTCGCCTTATCAAATTGGGGTAACGCCTGTTGTTACCACCACTTACAGCATTATAAGTGTGGCTGATATCAAATGCACCAATTCCTCAGTTACCAGCACAGCTACTGTTACAGTCGTAGCTGCTAAGCAAGGCGTCCGGTACACTACCCAACTTGCATTGACCAATCAGCCCAGACAGCTATTGGCAAGAAGTTTGGGTAACGGGTACAGTTATACCTGGACTCCACCAGTGGGCCTTAATTTCTACAATATTTATAATCCTTTATTTACCTACAATAAAGCCACCGAGTACCTCATTTCACTGAAAAACAATGCTGGTTGCCTTACTATCGATACCATACTGGTGAAAGTGCTGCCACCGCCGTCGGACAGCGCATTAAATATTTTTGTGCCAAAAGCCTGGACTCCAAACGGGGATGGAAGGAACGACTACCTGGTTCCGGTACCAGCTAATATCAGGGAGCTGAAGTTCTTCAGGGTGTTCAACCGTTGGGGTCAGCTGGTATACGAAACCAACCAGCTTTTACAGGGATGGGATGGCATGTTTAAAGGAAAACCACAGGCGATGGATGTATTTACCTGGACAGCAGAAGGAATTGGTATTGATGGAAAATACTTTAGGAAATCAGGTAACTCAGCATTGCTGCGATAAAATATGAGTGTCATGAAAAGAGTTATTAAATTTATTGTGCTGGTGTTATACACATCAATATGGGTATCTGCCCGGGGGCAGGATCCCAGCTTTTCGCAGTTTTTTTCTTCCCCCCTCAATATCAACCCGGCATTAACCGCAAATATTAATGCCAACTGGCGATTTATATCAAACTTCCGGAACCAGTGGATTGGCCCCGCCAGCCCATATACCACGGGAACCATATCGTATGACCAGAAAGTACTTGAAGATAAAGTTTTGAAAAGCAGCACTTTTGGCATAGGGGGGATGGTATTATACGACCAGGCCATGCAGGGGGCACTTACAAGCACTGCCGTTTCATTAAACACTTCTTTTAACCTGATGGTGTACGAGGGAGCATCCACGCACAGGCTGGGTATCGGCATCGGCGGCATTTATGCTAATAAAAGGGTGGATTTTAATAAACTGAATTTCGGGGAGCAGTTTACTGGTTCTGGCTTTGATACCAACCTACCCACCGGAGAAGCAGCCCTGACCAATTTGAAACCATATCTCTCCACATCGGTTGGCCTTTTATACAGCATTACGACAGACAATTCCAATATTGATATTGGGGCAGCAGCCTATCATCTTAACCGCCCTAAACAGTCGGTATTAGAAAACCCCAAACAATACCTGGCACCCCGATATGTGGTCCATGCCAATTTCGAAACCTACCTCACCAGCCAACTGGTGTTTAATGCCAATGGTATTTACCAGCGCCAGGAAACAGCGAGTTATTTTTCAATAGGTGGCGGTCTGGGGTATCACCTGAGCGGCGACCCCGATGATGTTGTATTGAATGCTGGATTGTGGTACTGGTCTAAGAATGCCGTTATTCCATATATAGGTATGTTGTATCAAAACCTACAGTTTGGCCTCAGCTACGATATTACCATTTCAAAACTAAGCCAGGCTGCCGAAAGACCAAAGACGTTTGAGTTATCATTTATCATCAGGGGGATAGACAAAGAAAAGGGAAGTATTCCATGCCCGTGGAAATAGAAAGTGTTTATAGTGATAGCTTTTCCCCTGACTCAAAAACGAGACATTCTGGTGTATCCACCAACCAGAGGCATTAGGCCAGTGATAATTTACCAATAATCTGAACTCAGAAAAACATATTATCCTTTTTTCTCAGCAAACTGATGCATCAGTGCCACAAAAGCTTCAACGCTGCTTAACTGCAATGCATTGTACAGTGATACCCTGAAGCCGCCAACGCTGCGGTGGCCGCCGATGCCTATCATCCCTTCCTGTTTAGCCAGGGCTTTGAATTCCTCTTCCAGTTGTTTATCGGGCATCACAAATACCACGTTCATTCTGCTGCGGTCTTCTTTGGTCACGAAGGGGCTAAATATCGGCAGGCTGTCGAGGGTGTCGTACAGCAATGCCGCCTTTTGTTTATTGGTGGTTTCAATGGCTGCTACGCCTCCGAGTTTTTTCAACCAGCGGAGGGTTAACATGCACACATAGATCGCAAAAACTGGTGGGGTATTCAGCATACTGCCATTGGCGATATGCTGCCTGTAATCCAGCATAGACGGGAGCTTCCGGTCTACCTTACCCAGGATATCTTTCTTCACCACCACCATATTTACGCCGGCTGCGCCAATGTTTTTCTGGGCACCTGCATAAATCAGGTCAAAGCGGTTAAAGTCCATAACATGGCTTAAAATATCGCTGCTCATATCGGCCACCAGTGGCACATTCGTTTCCGGAATGTCGAATATTTCGGTGCCCTCGATGGTGTTGTTGGTGGTGTAATGAAAATATTTTGAGTCTGCTGGAATGTCATAGCCTTTCGGAATATAAGTATACCCCTTGTCGGAACTACTGCCCACCACATTTACATTTCCAAACAATTTCGCCTCCTTGATCGCCTTAAGCCCCCAGGTACCGCAATCCAGATAAGCAGCGGTTTCCTTATCGCCCAACAGGTTCATAGGCACCTGCATAAACTGGGTGCTGGCGCCACCGTGGAGGAACAGGATTTCATGTGCATCGTCCAGTTGCATCAGGTCTTTAGCAAGCGCTATGGCCTCATCCAGCACCGGCTGAAAAAGCGATGTACGGTGACCAATTTCCAATATAGACAGGCCGGTATCATTAAAATTCAGGATAGCATGACTGGCTTGTTCAAAAACTTCTTTTGGCAGGATACTTGGCCCGCCGTTAAAATTGTGGATCACGGGTGGTTGGTGTTAAATGAGGAGCGAAATTAGAAGGAAATGGGATAGGGTATCCTGCGAAGTTGGGATTGGAATATTTCTCTTGTTGTTTGATACCTGCCTTATTCAATGTACTTTAACGCTATCATGAGCGAAAAAGAGCATAAAGAATTTATGGCTATTCTAGAGAAACAACGCCGGGAGGTTACTACTTCTAAAGTGGCTGCCAGAAAACTGCTTAACCAACTTGGTATGCTTACACCCAAAGGCAATTTGAAAAAAGCATTCAGAGCTGCTAAATAATATACGATTCCAAACCTGGATTAATAATCGGTTTCCATGGTTGCGACCAGTTGGTACGAGATCGTTTAGCATCAGGTAATGCCATGCTCAATGCCAGCAAGAATGATTACGATTGGTTAGGTAACGGCATGTATTTCTGGGAAAACAACCAACAACGGGCATTGAATTTTGCCACCGATTTAAAAGATAATCCAAGCAATAAGAGTGTTATTCAAAGGTCTGCCGTAATTGGGGCAATAATTGATATGGGCGTGTGTCTTGACCTGACGGATGCCAGTGGTATTAAACTGGTGTTGGAATCTTATGAAACATTACGCTCTACTTGTAAATTCCTAGGATTAGAAATGCCGGCAAACAAGGGAACACACTTCTCCAACGATTTACTACTACGCAATCTCGATTGTGCGGTTATAGAGAACCTCCATATCCAAAGAGCCAAGAATAACCTGAGGCCGTTTGATTCTGTAAAAAGGTGTTTTTGTAGAGGGCAACCCACTATACCGAAATGCGGGGTTTAACGATAAGAACCATATCCAAATCTGTATTAGAAATCCCAATTGCATCAAAGGTTTTTTTATTCCAAGGTTAGCGGATGATGATTATCTGATGCCCTAGCGCATTGGTTGTTGTAAGAATTGGACCTGAGTCGACAAGTAGACTTCTTGAAAGGATTGCAACGCTTACGAAAATGGGAATGAAATTCTTGGGCGTTGCCCCGGCGAATACAGGCCGGGGCCGGGCTTTCCACTGCAATTTTTTTGGCCGAAGCCGGGGGCCAAAAAAGATTTCCGTTGCAATCCCTAACGCGCCACCGCGGTTGAGCTTGAATTAAAGACTGGCGCAGGAATGAGGCGTGGGGTTGTGGGCGGGTTCCTGTGCCTTGGTGTTACTTGTCTATGATCCTTTTGCTGACTGATATTTTAAAACAAGTAACGTGGCAGCACAGGCCGGGAGGCCTGCGCAAGTGGTAGCCAACTTGCTTTTTGGCGTTCATAAAAAGTTCTATCCCGGCCACGGCTTTACCATACAATTTTTCTTTCAGAAAGCCTAGTTAATGGCTGCAAGATCACCGTTATCGCCCTGCTGTTCGAGTTTGGCAACATGTCTATCTATTTCGTCCACCTCCTCCAAAGCAATCGAGATTTTGACCAGCTCCAGGCGTTTTATAATTTTTGCGAGGTCTATCGGGTGTACTTCTGCCATTGAGTGTGGGTTTTTGTGAAATTAGGAAATGCGTGGTTTTATTGGCGTGGGAAATTCTAAGCTGCGCCCTGATGTTAGCCGACCGACTCGCAAAAATAAGTAACGGGCAGGCACAGAAAGCCAACATCAAAGTAAGGGTTGAAAATGGATTATTCTAAGACTATATTGCCCAGTTCTTCAATAAATTACCTGTTAGAGAACAAGGCGGTGGAATAACCGGTGATAGTGAGGTGCATTGGTTGTGGGTCCTTTTTGTGAACCGGTAACAATAATAGGATTCTTAATTGGTTTGATTCTTGCCCGCCATTCCTATGCGTCGGAACTTTTTCATTATATCCGTTGGCTTACTGGTTTCATGCGCCAACCCAAATACCAATGAGCCCGTAACGGCTCCATTGGTAGATTCTGATTTTACTGCACACCAGGATACGATCCGGGCTGCACCACCCAAAACAATCGTTTTTTCCGGAGCCGCCAAACAGATTTATACCGGAACCACTACCCCTGAGGAGCTATTAGCATTTGCCCAAACACTTATCGGTATTCCTTACCAATATGGGTCAGTAGATCCTGCCGTTGGTTTTGACTGCTCGGGGTTTATTACCCACGTTTTCAATCATTTCAATATCGCTGTGCCGCGCTCTACCATCGACTTTACTTATTTGGAACGGGAAATTGATCTCGAACAGTGTAAGCCGGGAGATATCGTACTTTTTACTGGTACCGAAATTGATAGTGCCGACCGCAAAGTGGGACATATGGGTATCATCACTGCCAATGAAAACGGGCAGCAATATTTCATTCATTCTACTTCCGGGAAAGCCTATGGCGTTACCATTTCACTGCTTAGCCCGCACTATGTGGCCCGTTTCGTAAAAGTGCTCCGCATTTTTCCGCAGAACGATCAGTAAAGCCCTGATTTTACACCCGTATCGTTGCATGTCTTCCCCAATCGGAGACGATGTGCGCCTGCTGGTTTTTGAAATAATTTACCCTATAAAAAATCTTGGTGCCATTTGCTGCTTCAGTTTTCGGTCAATGACCAATGCTGCGGGAAGGCATGGTATTTGTACCCCGGGTTTTATGAAAAATCAATTATGTTTCTTAGGTTTTATTATCCTTGCTTTTGGCTGCAATCAGCCAGGTTCTCCGTCAAAAACAATTGATCCTGCCGATACCTCAACCAAAGAAGTGGCAGTAATACCCCGGGATGCCACGCTGCAAGAGCCGGGCATACGAGATTATACGATTACCGCGGAAAACGCCTACAATAACCTGTTTCTGGATAGTAGCACCGTCGAAACGTATATCGAAACAAATAAGTTGGCCACGGACGAAGCAGCCATCCTCAGGAATTTCTATATCCGGCGAAATTTTGAATATGCCTGGTTCGACGGTACCGGCCTTACTGCTGAAGCGTTGAATTTTTGGAACGCCTATATGTATAGTGGTCTTACAAAACAAAAATCGACCACAAAAGACAAACGGCTGGCTGCGCAAATGGATACCATGTTGAACTCGACAGATACTTCCAGTGGGCAAACAGATTCAGCCTATCTCCATAATGAAATTGCGCTTACCCAAAAATTTATTGACTACTATGGTAGTAGCGACAATAAGCAACTCATATCTCAAATTCCGCTGGGCTTATTGCTGCCATCCAAAAAAATGGACGCGTTGTCGCTGGCAGATTCTTTTATGCATGTGACACCAAATGCTGGAACAACGGGCACCCCGGTAAATCCTTATTACCTGTTGCAAAACAAATTAGCTGCTTACATGTCGCAAGCTAAAACTGGCAGCTGGGATACGATTACAATAAAGGGCACCCTTCGAAAAGGGAATGCATCTCCGGCAGTAAAAGCCTTCAAAAGACGCCTGCAACTGACCGGCGATCTTCCTGGGTCGGATACCACCGCGAAGTTTAACGATAGCCTGGAAATGGCTGTTAAGGCATTACAAGAGGGCATGGGATTAAAGCCAGACGGTATCATTACATCATCCCTTCTGAACGAACTCAACAGGCCCCCGGCTTACCGGCTTCGCGAGCTTTTGGTGAATATGAGCAGGATGCTATGGTTACCAGCGCAATTGCCGGCTAGTTACATACAGGTCAATATTCCAGAGTTTCTATTAAAAGTTTATGAACCCACAGGTAAAGTCTTCGATATGAGGGTTGTTACTGGTGATGAAGGTACCCGCACCACGATGTTTGCCGGCGATCTCAACGAAGTGGTGTTTAGCCCGTACTGGAACCTGCCGGCAAGTATTGTAGCCAGAGAAATTATGCCGGCAATAAAACGGAATCCAAATTACCTGGCCCGGAAGCATATGGAAATTGTGGGCAGAAATGGTACTACACCCACTATACGCCAATTACCTGGCCCCTGGAATGCGTTGGGTAAAGTAAAATTCCTTTTCCCCAACAGCTACCATATTTACCTGCACGATACCCCCAATAAAAGCCTGTTCAATGCCAAAAACCGGGCGTTCAGCCATGGCTGTATCCGCCTGGAGGAACCTGAAAAAATGGCGAATTATGTATTGCGTACCGATAGCACCACCTGGACGGCGGAGAAGATCCATGCCGCCATGAACAACGACAAGGAACAGTTTGTAAAGCTGAAACAATCGCTGCCAGTGATTATTACCTATTTTACCGCCTGGGTAGATGAAGCAGGTAAACTCAATTTCCGGGATGATGTGTACGGGCACGACCACAGGATGATAGAAAAACTGTTTGTGAATTGACCAGAATTTTTAAATGACGTAGTATAGCCTGCGAAAATGCGACCGAAATATTTGGCCGTCTTAGAGACGCCATGCATGGCGTCTTAAAAACTGAAATTCACGAAATCGGATAATCGGTGTCGATCACCTGGATTTTAGACGCCATGCATGGTGTCTCTACGACGGCGGACCCTGATAAAATCTATCGTCTTTCCAATTCGCGATATTGTGGATGATGCAATTGGAAATACGGATACATTCCCCGTAATCACGGATGATATGGTCATGATAACGTTCCTGCCAATTAAATCCAATATTATTTTTTCTGGCAAACGTGGTGACAGCCGATTTGAATCCGCGAAGGATAGAACCCAGATTTTTAGACTGCGGGCCATATTTATTGGCTGATGCTACGCCTTTATATGAATTCCTGTTTACCGCAGTATTAAACGCATTCTTGCCAATATCTAATACACCATGAAAATGGTTCGGCATTACCACGAATTCACCCAATTGCAAGTGCATATCCGGGCGGATAGAAGGTGTATTTAGCCATTCCTGTTGTACTAAGGTCCCTAATCCGGTTAAAAGCATTTCGCCGATTTCAATTTCTCCAAAAAAATGGTTCCTGTTTTTAGTACAAATGGTGATGAAATACAGACCTGCAGACGCATAATCCCAGGTTTGCAACCTGGCCGACGGTATTCTGTATTTATTGTTGAGTTTATCCATGAGGTTTTCGCGTTTTGTAGAGATGCCATGCATGGCGTCTTCATGCATGGCGTCTAATCCACAATAAAAATCGATACCACAATTACCCCACGGAAATCTATTACACCGATTTCCCATATCGCTGCTGGATTTCATACCTAACCGGTAACGTCTCTACAAACATTATATTCGCCGCCCACTAGTAACCATGACGCATTTTCAATCCATCAAAGAAATCATTAACACGCTGGCCTGGGCGAGGGAGTTATTGGTGGAAATGTTTGAAAAGCGCAAGTCGTTTTTGTACCAGTACGAGCACGCCATGGAAATGCTGGAGGAAGACCGGATCGACACCCTGATTAACAAGGGCATGCTTCGCCGGAACGGCCCCTATCTCGAAATGGACGAGCAATTCCAGGTGTTTTTTGAGCAAATTCTGGAAGTGAACGAAGAAATCAATACATCGTACATCAATGAAAACATCCTGCAGGTAAAACAGCATATTAATTTTTACCTGCAGGAAAACAACGAAAACCGGAAATACGCCTACCTGAAACAGGTAAAAAGCGCATTGCGGAAAATTGGCCGGATCACCTTGCGCAATATCATTGACCTCAACCGCAACATTGAGAACGCCTTTAAAACGGAGCCAAACTACGCCATCAAAATAGCCCGGCTGGAAAGTTTCGACGAAAAACGCCGTGCGATCTATGGCCTTATCGAACAAACAGAATACCTGGTAACAGAAGAGGAAGCCACTTTTTTTATCACTGCATTGGACGATGAATTGAAACAGGTGGTCACCCAGCTGCGGCGCCAACTGACAGAAAGCCGTCACAACCTGATTGAAACACAGAAGCAGATCATCGAATACCTGAACCAGGTAAAATACCAGAGCCGCATCATCGAAAAAATCCGGCAGATTAAATACCTCAAAGACCAGTTTGAACTGAAAGTGCAAACCAATTTTGTAAAACTATTGCAGGCCAATCAGGCCGTGATTTTTGAGCCCCGGCCCGCTTACTCCCTCAAACTGTCCATGGACCACCTCCAGACAGATGAAGGAAACCAGATCGTTCAGAAAATAGCATTAAAAAACAAGCTGCAGAAAAGGGCAGGCCTGCCAGTGGCAGAAAGCATCAGCGACAGCTACCTGCAAACAGAAACTGAAGAAGAAATTTTTATCAACCTGGAAGAAATGCGAAACGGATTCCGCGCATCCGGTAAACACCTGTACCAGTTCATCATGGGTTACCGTTACCCGCGGCAAGTAGCCTACGAAGAACGCATGACGATCTTTTGCCAGATGGTATCGATCTATGAAAATGAATTTACAGTGAGTGAACAATATTTGCGCGACCAGGAGGTAGAATATGCGGTGGTGACATCGTAAAATTTACGATTTCGGATTTACGATTTACGATTTGTAGAAATCGTGAGGTTTTATAAACACTAAATCGGTGAGGGATGTAGTGGTTGAAAATGGTGATCAATAGTTATAGAAGACAGGGCCGTAATGCAACTTTGACAAAGCCAAATCGTAAATCCCAAATCCTAAATCGTAAATAAATAGCGACTAAGTAATTAAACAAACGACCATGAACATTCCCCGCCAAACGGCCGACATATTCGACATGCTAAGCAAAGGGCAATTTATTTGCAGCAACAGTGTGGATGATAGTATAAGAAAATTATACAATGTGGTGGAAGAGCATTTTGAAGACCTGACCGCCTATTTTTCGGCTATTGGCTTTGTACTGGAGAGGGGAGCGGAATATTTCTATTTTTCAAGAACCGAAAACAGGGCCGACCTGGAGCGAAAGATAGAGCAGGCCTATCGCTGGATCGATATCATGGATTTCTGTAAGGCCTTTAACAACAGCTTTGGCCCCGGCTTTCGCTTTGCACCCAGCGATATTCTGGTGCAGGTAAAAATGGATGCCAGCCTGAAAGATAAACTCGCCACCATCAAGAAAAGCGGCGGTGAGGTAAGCAACCAGGAGCGGGTAGACCGCATCATCAACGACCTGGAAAAGTTTGGTATGCTGGAATTGGAAAACGAAATCAATCAAACGTATAAAGTAACCGCCGCATTCAAATACCTGGAACAATTAATTGTAAGCATACATATAGCAGAAGAAGTTCAATATGAGATTCCTCAATAAAATCGTTTTTATAAATAGTGCCACCATTCGCTACGCGGATGTGCTGTCTGACGGTAATGTACACCTGATCGGTACCCAGGGCGTAGGCAAGAGCACGCTGCTGCGGGCCATCCTTTATTTCTACAATGCCGATTCTCTCAAACTGGGTATCAACCGCGAAAAGAAAAGCTTTGCTGAATATTATTTCCCGTTTCAGAATTCGTTCCTGATCTATGAAGTGATGCGGGAAACGGGGCCTTATTGCATTATCGCTTTCAAATCGCAGGGTAAGGTTTGTTTCCG
>JBDSXW010000114.1:0-3650 GCA_039925965.1 Chitinophagaceae bacterium | reverse complement strand
AAGAAAGCATAAACATAAGCACAAGCACTTGCGGCTGCATCATCCCCGGCCGCCCCGTGGACCGCATCCCCGCCCGCATTTCCGGCTTCCGCCTCACCCGCCTTTACCGCCACATCCATAAACCGGCGCTAAATAAATAGTTATTTTTATCAAAAGATAAAGTGTTGCGAAATCAGCATTTTATCTTTTTTTGTTTGGGTCCATAACTAGTTTAATGTGATAATTTATTTTAACAGGCTATTGCGATGGAGTACAACAAGATTTACCTTTTAAATCCAACTAATATTCAATAAGCCTAATTCAACCGTATACTGCATTTTTGTAAATGATTGAAACATTAATCTGGCGCAGTATTAGCCATAGCGTTGTTATGAAACCTACTGTTATTATTATTGGCGCAGGTGCTGCCGGGCTCATGGCGGCAACAGAGTTGTGTAACCAATATCATGTAATTATATTAGAAGCACTGCCTCGTATAGGAGGGCGTATACATTCCATTAAATCTGATGATGGTATCATAGAAGCTGGTGCCGAGTTTGTTCATGGAAATCTGCCTGTTACACAGATGCTTTTGAAAAAAGCAGGTATCGATTATGTAGAAATTTCGGGTGAGATGTACCGGAAAAAAGATGGGCATCTTGCAGTCGTAAAGGAAATGACAGAAGGGTGGGACAGATTGATGCAGGAAATGAATCAATTAAAGGAAGATTGTACAATGGAAGAACTTTTACAAAAACATTTCATTGGCCCTGAGAATGAATTGTTGCGCAAAAATGTTCAGTCTTATGCAGCAGGCTTCGATCTTGCTGACATTTCAAAAGTTTCTGTAAAGGCATTATGTGACGAATGGAATGCGGAAGAAGAAGAAAATTACAGGATACCGGCTGGATACAGTGCACTTATAAATTTTCTGCAACATCAATCTATTGAAGCGGGAGTTAGCATACAAATAAACTCACAGGTGAAAACCGTTCAATGGGAGCGGGGAGTTGTAAAATTACAAACCATCAACGGGCAGCAGTATACTGTGGACAAGCTGCTAGTAACAGTCCCAATCAGCATTTTACAACAATCACTTTCAAAAGGGCATATTGAGTTTTTACCTGTGCTGGATCTAATAGAAAACAATGCAGTAAACATTGGTTTTGGCGCAGTGATAAAGGTGATACTACAATTTCGAAAAGCCTTTTGGCAAGAAGATGCCGGCTTTATCCTGAGCAACGAAATATTTCCTACCTGGTGGACGCAATTGCCCGATAAAATACCGCGGCTCACTGGCTGGGTGGGTGGCCCTCCGGCTGCAGCCATTTCCAACGATACCGATTCCGTAATCCTGCAGAAGGCGCTGGCATCTCTTGCTGCTATATTCAATATAGGGATATTAGATCTTGAAAAAGAGTTGGTTCAATCCTGGGTGTTCAATTGGCAAAAAAGTGAATTCGTCATAGGTGGCTATAGTTATCCTACGCTGAATGCGGAAGCAGCAAAGTCCGCATTAACCACACCTATTGAACAAACATTATTTTTCGCAGGAGAAGCTCTGTATTCGGGCGATCACCCGGGAACGGTGGAGGCGGCTTTGGATAGCGGAATGCGTGCCGCCTCACTAATCAAAAAAGCAAATGAGCATTCAAATTTTATTCTTTGAATACCTCTATTCATAATCGGTTGCTTCAGCATTACTATCCAATACTACAACGGAATATTCCCATGCTTCTTCTTTGGCAAAACAGCCACTTTATTTTCCAGCATGGCAAAAGCTTTGATCAGTTTTTTACGGGTTTCTTTTGGTTCGATCACTTCGTCAATAAAACCCCGTTCAGCTGCGAGATATGGAGTCGCAAACTTTTCTGCGTACTCAGCTTCTTTTTCCGCAAGTTTATTGGCGTGATCTTCAGCCTCTGAAATCTCTTTTTTAAATATGATTTCACTGGCGCCGCGGGCACCCATAACGGCGATCTCTGCAGTAGGCCAGGCAAAATTCATATCAGCGCCGATATGTTTTGAATTCATTACATCATATGCTCCTCCATAAGCCTTCCTGGTTATCACGGTGATGCGGGGAACTGTGGCTTCACTTAAAGCGTATAATAGTTTTGCGCCATTGGTAATTATTCCATGCCATTCCTGGTCTGTACCTGGCAAAAATCCAGGCACATCTACCAGCACCAGCAAAGGAATATTGAAGCAATCGCAAAAACGCGTAAACCTGGCCGCCTTCCTGGAGCTTTTTATATCCAATACTCCAGCAAGCCGTATCGGTTGATTGGCAACAATACCTACTGTCCGTCCTGCAAGCCTTGCAAAACCAACAACAATATTTTCGGCGAAATCCTTATGTATTTCGAAGAAAGAACCTTCATCGAAAATGCCCGTGATCACCAAACGCATATCATATGGTTTGTTGGCATTTTCCGGTATGATATCATCCAGCAACTCCCTTGTTTCATCTCCTAAAACATAAGGAACTTTCGGGGTACGGTCTTCACAATTTTGTGGCAGGTAGCTCAGCAGTTGTTTTAACTGCGCTATGCATTCCATATCATTGGCAGAAGTCAAATGTGTTACTCCCGATTTTACCGCATGTGCGCTTGCCCCACCCAATTCTTCAGCCGATACAGTTTCATTGGTTACTGTTTTCACTACGCTTGGGCCGGTGACAAACATATAGCTGGTATGCTCTACCATGAGGGTAAAGTCCGTGATGGCTGGCGAATAAACCGCTCCCCCGGCACAAGGACCCATAACGGCCGATATTTGCGGAATTACGCCTGATGCCCGCACATTCCTGTAAAAGATATCAGCATAACCCCCTAACGAACGAACACCTTCCTGTATCCTGGCGCCACCCGAATCGTTGAGGCCAATCATTGGTGCGCCGGTTTTCATCGCGAGTTCCATCACCTTGCAAATTTTTTCAGCATGTGTTTCAGATAAGGACCCACCAAACACAGTAAAGTCCTGCGCAAAAACATATACCAGCCGACCATTTACGGTGCCATAGCCAGTAACAACACCATCACCATAAATTTTTTGGTCAGCCATTCCAAAATCAATGGTACGATGAACTACCAGCGCACCAATTTCTTCAAACGATCCCGGGTCCATCAATAAGCCGATACGCTCCCTTGCGGTAAGTTTTCCTTTTGCATGCTGCGTTGCTGTTCTTGCCTTTCCTCCGCCTTCTTTTCCTTCTGCTAACTTTTGATTCAGCAATTCGATTTTCGAATTCATTTTCAGTTTTTTATTGTTTCCTTTTATTCCATGCCGATGGTACGGTTTCGGCTACCCTCGTAAGCGTTTGTTCATTCAGCCAGTATTTCAGGGCGATTTGCGCAGCGAGATGAGCATTGCCTTGTTGTTTCTTCAACAGCGCTGCCGGCGTATAATGGTCTTTTACGAAATGAGTATCGAAGTTCCCTGAAAGGAAGTCTTCGTGTTCAAAGACAAACTTACCAAAGGGTAAAGTGGTTGCCACGCCCTCTATATGGTATGCAGCAATGGCTGCTTTCATTTTTTCAATGGCTTCCATCCTGTCTTTTCCGTGAGTAACGAGTTTGGCGATCATGGGATCGTAATACAAGGGAATCGACATGCCTTCTTCATAGCCGTCATCAACCCTGATCCCTTCACCTACGGGCTTTTTATAA
>JBDSXW010000113.1:0-15603 GCA_039925965.1 Chitinophagaceae bacterium | reverse complement strand
TAACTAACTAACTAACTAACTAACTAACTAACTAACTAACTAACTAACTAACTAACTAACTAACTAACTAACTAACTAACTAACTAACTAACTAACTAACTAACTAACTAACCAACTAACTAACTAACCAACTAACTAACTAACCAACTAACTAACTAACTAACTAACTAACATTTTCCGACACTTCAACTTAACTCAAAACTTATATGGCCTTATATTCCTTATATGGTTACAAAAAACTCCTCCTTAATAACTCACAACCTTATATGATATATTATTCCTTATAAGGCAAAACCAAAAAAAATGAACCCGCTACTATTAACTGATGGCTACAAAGTAGACCACAGACGGCAATACCCGGAAGGCACTACGCTGGTGTACTCAAACTGGACCCCCAGGAAAAGCAGGATACCAGCGATCGACGAAGTCGTGTTTTTTGGCCTGCAATACTTTATCAAAAAATATATTATCCGGGAGTTTGATGAGCAGTTCTTTAAAAAGCCCAAAGACGAAGTCATTAAAAAGTACGCCCGCAGAATCAACAACTACCTTGGCGAAAACCTGGTAGGTACAAAACATATTGAAGACCTCCACGACCTGGGTTATATACCGATGGTTTTTAAGGCCCTTCCGGAAGGTGCCAGTGTGCCATTACGCGTGCCCATGTTTACGATGTACAACACCCTACCCGAATTTTTCTGGCTGACCAACTACTTTGAAACACTTTTGTCGGCGGCCATCTGGATGCCCTGCAATTCTGCTACAATCGCCAGACAATATCGTAAGGTGCTGGACCGGTTTGCCGCCGAAACTTCTTCCACACCAGAATTTGTAAGCTGGCAGGGCCATGATTTCTCTATGCGGGGCATGGCTGGAATCGATGCAGCCGTTACGTCAGCCGCCGGTCACTTGCTGAGCTTTACAGGCACAGACACCATCCCTGCTATCGACTTCTTCGAAGAATACTACAATGCCAATTCCGATACCGAATTGATTGGCGGATCCGTAGCTGCCACGGAGCACTCCGTCATGTGTATGGGCACTACCGAAGGCGAATACGAGACCTTTAAACGCCTGATCTGCGAAGTATATCCCAAAGGCATTCTCTCCATTGTGTCTGACACCTGGGACCTATGGAAAGTATTGACCGATTATTTACCCCGATTGAAAAATGAGATCGTCAACCGGCCAGGCAAAGTGGTGATCAGGCCCGACAGCGGTGATCCCGTAGATATTATTTGTGGCGACCCTGCCGGCCACACAGAAGTAGAAAAGAAGGGTGTTATAGAATTACTCTGGGATGTATTTGGCGGCAGCACCAATGCAAAAGGCTATAAGGAGCTGGTACCACAAATTGGTGCTATTTATGGCGACAGCATTACCATTGAACGTGCGACAAACATCTGCGAACGGCTCAAGCAAAAAGGGTTTGCCTCCACCAATGTAGTATTAGGCATTGGCTCTTTTACCTACCAATACAATACCCGCGACACATTCGGATTCGCCATGAAAGCCACCTACGGTGAAGTAAATGGCGATCACCGGGAAATCTACAAAGACCCAATAACCGACGACGGTACCAAAAAATCGGCCAAAGGCCTTATACAAATTATAAAAGATGGCGAGGGAAAATACAAGCTCAATGACCAGTGCAGCTGGTCAGAAGAACAACAGGGGGAACTGAAAGAGGTATTCAGAGATGGGCAATTATTAGTGGATTGGAGCCTGTCCGAGATGAGGGCACACATTCGGCAGTGAGGCCAATAACAATTTGGGGCATCTCTAAATATTCAGTTTAGGTTTTTGGGCTCTCCTTTTAACTCCTCCAAAGAAGGTAAAAAAAATTTTGAGATGCGATTACCATAGTGGCTTTTGGGAAGTGTGAAAAACACGGAGGACGGTTACTGAATGAAGTTCGTTATCTACCGAATAATGTATCAGGTATGGAAATTTTTTAACAAGGGTACACCTTATGTTTTCGTACCTGATTGACCCAGCCTCGGGAGTAACTGAAAGCTTATTCAATCGTTCTGATACACTATCCGCAAACCTTTCCCCCAAACCAGCCACAACAAGTTCATAAAAATCAAAAAGCATCCATTATATCTTGCCGGGCCGCAGGTGAAATCAGGATACGACATACCATTGATGTAACTGCTTATTAATTAATTGCTCTTAGTCCTTTTCTTACTGTTTCCCAATCTGTTAAAAGCGATGGATTCTGTTGTACCCTTTTCTGTTCTGCCAATACTAGATCCTTCTGCCACTGGGGTATGGATATCTGATCATTATCAGCATGCAATGCTGAAGAAAGGGTTTCAATTACCTCAGCCTCATCTTCAATTGCAAAAGCAATTACTTTTACTTCCCGGCCGATTAAGTCCTTGGGTATGGATATAGATAAACTACTTTCCTTAGGTATGATTATTGTGCCGACCATTTTTTGTTTTTGACAAATTTATTGATCATTCCCAGCAAAACTCAAAAGCCATTTTTCATTTCCAATCGGGTTAATTTTCAAACAAGGAAATTAAAAGAGACTACAACTTAAAATAGAAAATAAGTCTTTATCACCCATTTAAAAAGCCCAACCTAAATCCAGGTTGGGCTTTTAATATTCATCAAACTAAAAAAATCTCAATTAACGCAGGAACAACATTTCTCTGTATTTAGGCAGGAGCCAATATTGATCGTCTACCAATAACTCCAGCTTATCTACATTGTAGCGGATGGCGTCAAAGAATGGTTCTTTCACCTGGCTGCAATAAGCGATGGCCTTGGTGCGGGTATCGGTGATAGCGTTTACTATTTTGCGGGCCTGAATCATTTTCTCCACATTATCTGCAGCTACACTGATATGCTCACTGATTTTTGTGAGTATCTGTAATTGGTTGGCATAAGCAGTTTCCGGCAACCCCACTTCCTTCAATCCCTTAATATTAGCAATCAGGATGTTTTGGTACTTAATCGCCGAAGGCAGGATATGGCTGGTGCAAATTTCACCCATGATGCGGGCTTCAATCTGTACTTTCTTGATGTACTCTTCCAGCATGATCTCGTGGCGGGCTTCCAGTTCGGCATGGCTGTAAATACCCATTGACTCAAACAGGTGCTTCGACTTTTCAGTAACATACGCATCCAATGCCAGCGGCGTAGTTGGGATGTTTGGCAATCCGCGGCGTGCCGCTTCATGGTGCCATTCCTGGCTATAGCCATCACCTTCAAACAATACTTTTTCGCTATCAACAATCGCCTTCTGGATTGTCAGCATCACAGCTATCTCTTTCTTCTCTCCTTTCTCGATCAGGCCATCCACATCTTTTTTAAACTGGGCCAGCGTTTCAGCCATGATCGTGTTCAGTACCGTCATTGGGGTAGCACAGTTGGCTGTAGAACCCACGGCGCGGAACTCAAATTTGTTACCGGTAAAGGCAAATGGAGAAGTACGATTACGATCGGTGTTATCCAACAGTAACTCAGGGATATTTTTATGAATGTCTAATTTCAACAAAATTTCATCCTGCTCGGTAAAGTTGTCGCCTACACGGGTTTTCACTTCGTTCAGTACATCAAATAAATACTTACCGATGAAGATAGAAATGATGGCTGGCGGTGCTTCATTGGCACCCAGACGGTGATCGTTACCTGCAGAAGCAATGGAGGCTCTCAACAGGTCGGCATAATCATGAACGGCTTTGATGGTATTTACAAAGAAGGTAAGGAACATCAGGTTGGTCTTAGGCGTTTTACCAGGTGCCAACAGGTTTATACCGGTATCGGTACTCATGCTCCAATTGTTATGCTTACCGCTACCGTTGATGCCGGCAAACGGTTTCTCGTGCAGTAATACCACGAGGTTGTGGCGTTTGGCTACTCGGGTCATAACGTCCATCAACAAAGTATTATGGTCTACGGCTATATTTACTTCTTCGTAGATAGGTGCACACTCAAACTGTGAAGGTGCTACCTCATTGTGGCGGGTACGTAATGGAATACCCAATTTGTAAGATTCAAATTCGAAATCCCGCATGAACGCGTACACACGCTCTGGAATAGAACCGAAATAATGATCTTCCAGTTGCTGACCTTTTGCAGGTGCGTGTCCGAAAACGGTACGGCCGGTCATCACAAGGTCCGGACGGGCACTGGCCATACCTGCATCTACTACAAAATATTCCTGCTCCCAACCGAGGGTGCCAGTAATTTTATTAACGTTTTTATCAAAATATTGAGCAACGGCTACTGCGCTTTTGTTCAAAGCATCCAAAGAACGAAGCAAAGGTGTTTTTGCATCCAGCGATTCGCCGGTATAGGAAACAAAGATCGTAGGAATGCAAAGCGTTTTGCCCTGGCCTACTTCCATAATAAAGGCTGGAGAAGAAGGATCCCAGGCAGAATAACCACGTGCTTCGAAAGTGGCACGCAAGCCGCCGCTCGGGAATGAAGAGGCGTCAGGCTCTTGCTGGATCAGCGCAGCGCCATCAAATTCTTCAATGGCAGTGCCATCACCTTTGATCGTAAAGAAAGAGTCATGTTTCTCGGCAGTAACACCGGTTAACGGCTGAAACCAATGCGTAAAATGAGTGACCCCTTTGCTTTCGGCCCAGGCACGAAGCCCGCTACCGATCTGGTTACCCATGCTGCGATCAATACGTTTGCCACTGTTAATGGAAGCTTTCAGGCTTTTATAAGCCTCGTCGCTTAAATACTCTCTTGCTTTGTCAAGGGTAAATACATTCTCACCAAAAATAGCTGTGATTTTGGATGCACCTCCAGCAACCAGTTCGGGCTGGATCGTGGTAATGTTTTGTAAAGCTTTAAAACGTAATGACTCCATAGTGTTTATTTTAGTTTAAGAAATGCAAATTAAAGCAATGATCGCCAAAAAAGCTTCGTAAAATATTTGCAAATTGCACCAAATGCAAAGAATTTATTTCATAAACATGAAATTAAATTAACTATCAGTCAAAAAACATAATAGAATCGCCAAAATAATACAATTAAAATTATTCTATAATTTGACATAAATTAGCAACGACATTCCGGAGCAGTGAAAGCCTGAAAGAGGCGAAAACACGGAAGAATGGAAGTCCTACCGATCTGCTTTTGGCATCCTAGGCTGCCACCCATTTCGACAGCCTTCGATACCAGTTTGCCCCTGATGGCTCCCACCCTGTTGTAATAGTGGCAAAAAAAGCCAGGAAGGGAAAGAAAATGCTTCGGTAACGAAGCAAGGCGCCAATATTAGGTACAATAAGGCCAATCACCAGTAGATTTAGCATGGCAAAAAGCAGTAAAACAGTTGCAAGCGATCGTTGCTGGGGCAATATTGAATCAGCCTTTTTGCGACGGATGAACAGCCAGGCCAGGCCAAACCAATACAAGATCATTTCTGCTGAAAATAGCAGGTACATCAATTTTCCGCCTTCACCAGGAAGTGGTTTGAACAACACATTATTCAAGGCCATCGGCAATGCTTTCAGAAACCCCTGTGGATCGGGAGTGAGTACGGCAACCGGCACAGCAGAGGCAGCAGGCAGGGACAGAAATTCGGCCTGGCGTTGTACCAGGTAACCAGGCAAATCGATTGCAGGAAACAAGCGCACGCTGTAAAAGAAACAAGCACAGGCAAGGGCCACCGCCCCCAGTACCACCAGCCATTGTTTTATTGAAAAAACTGCCAGGGCACACCATACCACTGTACAAAAGAGCCAAATGCCCGCCACAAAGAATTTGAGTATACACAAAGAAGCCAGGGCCAATACCCAGCCTAAAATGATTTTTACACTAAAATTACGCGTCACCAATTGATGGGTCAGCGGCACCAGCAGGCATAGAAGGCTAATCACGAACCCTTCTTTTAAAATACCTGCCGAGTAAAAAAACATAGATGGCAACAGGAAGAAGATGAGCCCTGCCACAATGCCGTGGCTCGCAAATTGCTCTTTGAAAAATTTCCAGCAATAAAAAAAACACAGGGAAGCTAAAAAATTAAAGATGACGGTGTTGCCGGGCAGGCTACCGAAACTTAGAAAATCCAGTAAAAAATGAAAAGTTTTGATGACTTCAAAAGCCGACCGGATAAGCCCGGAATCGGTGTTGAGCGCATTGAGATCGTTGTAGTGAAAGCCTTTGGACCAGGTATCAAAAAAGGCCGACGGGGATTGCAGGAAGCTATGGTATAAATACAGCCCATCATCAAAAAACGGCCAGATATCGCCGCGATTAGGGATATAATGCAGCGCAATAAAATTGTAGGCAAAGCCGGCCAGGCACTTTGCGACAAAGAAAGAGACGACCAGCTTTTTGGTAAATCCGGTCTTTTGCAACCACTTTATGCGGGTTAATACAAAGGCCAGCAATACCATGTATAGCAACGGACTGATATAGGAAACGAATACACTCATCTGTTTACTTGACTTATTTTTTTACAAACCACCATATTACCTGCATAAAAACTATGGCTGTCTTTCCATAGCCAGCCAAATAGCAGACCCACAATATTAGCCGGGAAAAAGAAGAACCACGATAATAGAAAGGCAATGGGCCGTGGCAATATTTTGTCAAATGCTTTCCACCACAACACATTCCATTGCAACACCACGCATTGCAGGCCGGCAGCGGCTTTACGCTGCACTGTTATTTCAAAACCATGTTGCTCCAGCAAATATTTAAGGCCATACGACGAATACCGGCCATAGTCGTTAGGCACTTCGTGCTCGTGAAACATAAACGGGCAGGTCAATAAAAAACTGCCCCCGGTTTGTAAAATTCGGTTGATCTCGTCCAGCCATTGAGCAGGCCAGAAAACATGCTCCAGTACTTCGCTGCTGATGACACTCTGGTAGCTGGAAGCCGGAGCGGGGATGGTTTTGCCGTCAAACAACACGTCAATATGTTCTCCGGTATGGCTGTGGCCCTCATTGGCCATGTCGTAGCCTGAATAATTTTCAACATTTTTAAAAAAACTTCGGTAAGGTTTGCTGCCGCATCCAATATCCGCCATATTTCCTTTCATTTGCGGAGCATTGTCCCTGATAAAACAGTACAATGGCCGCCTTATAAAATACACAGGGCTAATAAACACATGCAGTATACCAGGATGAAAACGTATTGAATCGATCAACTGCATCGGCCTTGGGGAGATGAGAAAGTGAAAATTAATAAATGGTGGCTAAGTTATACTTTTGAGCGAATCGCTACAATGATACCAAGGCTCAAAGAATTACAAAGGAAGTAGTATCTGCCACATGTGCTGCGCTATTCTTTATTGTTTGGTCTTTGTCGGAATAAACAAAGCTTTGTTATTCCTCCTGTCTTAGTGCATTTGTGGCAACAAAGCCGGTAGCAAAAAAAAGATATTAGTGAAAGGTCAAACGCAAAAAAATTGGGTAGGATTTGTTTCAAACAGCGCCTGGTATATATTCATACACCGGTGGGATGTTATCCGTTTTTTTATTGACAAAGGTTATCAGGTGCTCATCGTGGCACCGGAAGACCGCAAAGTGGAAGCCTTTGACGACCCGGCAATCACGTTCATCAACTACGAATTCAGTAATAAGACAAGAAACCCGTTTGCCAGCCTCAGCCTGTATTTTGAACTGAAAAAGATTTACAAGAAATACCGGCCGCTTTGCGTGTTTCATTATGCGATCAAGGCCAACATTTTTGGCAGTTTTGCGGCGAAAGCTGCAGGGGTAAAATGTATCGCCGTCGTAAATGGTATTGGTTACGCTTTCACAAAACGGAACCTGCTATTCCAAATGGTAAAGAGACTGTACCGGCATGCGTTAAAGATACCGGTCGAAGTATGGTTCCTGAATAATGAAGACGGCTCCTTTTTTATCCAGCACACGATGGTAAACGTGAAAAAGGTGCACATCCTCCACGGTGAAGGCATTAATACCGAGCACTTTCTCCCAGATGAATACCCGCATGAGCCCAATTCTGACCGTCATTTTACCTTTATTATTGCTACCAGGCTCCTGTATAGCAAGGGCATAGGCACCCTTGCCGATGCCGCTAGGGTGCTAAAAAACCAGGGGCACCAATTCGCCTGCCTGCTGGTGGGTGTCACAGATCCGGGCCACCCCGATAGTATCAGCCAGAACCAATTACTTAGCTGGCAGGAAGAGGGGCTTTTAACCATTCACCCCTTTACAGAAGATGTGCGCCCGCTGCTTGCGGAAGCAGATTGTTTCGTGCTGCCGTCTTATTATAATGAAGGCTTACCGCGCTGCCTGATGGAAGCAGCCAGTATGCGGCTACCCATCATCACTACTTATCAAAAAGGCTGCAAAGAAGCCATCACCAACCATGTAACAGGCCTCTTTTGCAAAATTAAAGACCCCGTGGACCTGGCCGATAAAATGGAAATGATGATGGAAATGCCAAAGGATAAACTGCGTAAAATGGGCAAAAATGGCCGGCTGCTGATGCAGAAAAAATTCTCCATCGAACGCATCTGCAAAGAATACCTGAGGGTGGTGAAAAGGCTGTAGTAGTACAAAGATTTTCAGATTTTAGTACAAAGACTGGAAGGAAGCCCGAAACACTTCGTTCATAATGGGATATTTGTTCCGCCGAAACGTACGGCATTAGTCTTTGAACTAAAATCTTTGTACTAAAATCTTTGTACTAAAATCTTTGTACTACAATCTTTGTACTACAATCTTTGAACGCCACCGTATATCAGTTTCTGAGCGTTTTTATCGACATCAAATTTGTGGGTTAACAATTTGTAGCTATTTTACCATTTCAAAACTATAACTACTTACTATGAGTTTATTTACAAGGAAGCCAATGGCCACGCTTTTAGCCGAAGCGGCCGACAGCGAAAAAGGGCTTAAACGAACCCTTACAGCCGGTTCACTGATTGCACTTGGTATCGGTGCCATTATTGGCGCGGGCTTATTTGTACGTACTGCTTCAGCCGCCGCTCAAAATGCGGGGCCGTCGGTAACACTTGGATTTATCGTGGCAGCCATTGGTTGTGCCCTGGCTGGCTTGTGTTATGCTGAACTCTCTTCTTCTATACCTATTGCTGGCAGTGCTTATACTTACAGTTATGCTACCATGGGCGAATTAATTGCATGGATTATTGGCTGGGATCTTATTCTGGAATATGCCGTAGGTGCGGCAACTGTGGGTATCGCCTGGAGCGAATACCTCAATAACCTGCTGGTCAATGTACTCCATTGGAAGGCCATACCTTATGCCTGGTGTCATTCGCCTTTTGAACATTCGGTAGATGGATTAAGCCATGGCATTATGAATGTGCCGGCACTTGGGATCGTTTGCCTGCTTACCTTACTTTTAATCAGAGGTACACAGGAGTCCGCAGTAGTAAACGGTATCATTGTAATTGCCAAAGTATCCATCGTAATACTGATCATTATTTTCGGCTGGAGTTTTATTAACCCGGCTAACCATACCCCATACATTCCACCAGCTTCCACTTATACCGATCACCAGGGCGTATCGCATAATTTCGGAGGGATTATGGGTATACTTGGCGCGGCAGGGGTGGTTTTCTTTGCCTTTATTGGGTTTGATGCAGTAAGTACTGCAGCCCAGGAAGCAAAAAATCCAAAGAGAGACATGCCAATTGGTATTCTCGGGTCATTGGTCATTTGTACTGTATTGTATATCCTTTTTGCCCACGTACTTACGGGTATTGCCAGCACCGAAGATTTTAGAACTTCAGGTAAAGAAGCGTCTGTGGTTTTTGCTATTAATAAATACATGATCGGTTATGGCTGGTTGGGCAAACTGGTTACCGTGGCTATTCTGGCAGGTTTCTCTTCGGTAATTCTTGTAATGCTACTCGGTCAAAGCCGCGTATTCTATTCCATGAGTAAAGACGGCCTGTTGCCAAAAACATTCAGTGCTATTCACCCGAAATACAAAACACCCTATAAAGCAAGCCTGTTTATCCTGATATTGGTAGGTTTATTTGCTGCCTTTGTGCCAGGCGATATTGTGGGCGACATGACCAGTATCGGCACCCTGTTTGCCTTTATGCTGGTGTGCGCCGCGGTTATTGTGCTGCGCAAAACAAACCCTGAATTGAAAAGGGAATTCAAAACACCGTTGGTACCATTCGTTCCGATCATGGGTATTATCGTATGCGGCGCGATGATATTTGGGCTGGGCTGGACTAACTGGGCCCGCCTGATCGGCTGGTTGGCAGTAGGATTTATTATCTACTTCGGCTATAGCCGCTACAACAGTAAACTGAACAATCCCAACAAATAGGTATCCATAAAAAGTATAAAAGCGGTTATCTCCTCACAGATAACCGCTTTTATTTTCATCCCTTCCACTAAATTTGCCGCCCGCCAAGGCAATTAGCTAATTTGCTAATTAGCCAATTTGCTAATTGTTTAAACCTGAAAACGATGGGTCGAATATTTGAAGTTAGAAAACACGC
The DNA here is from genome assembly GCA_039925965.1 of Chitinophagaceae bacterium. Taxonomy (GTDB): domain Bacteria; phylum Bacteroidota; class Bacteroidia; order Chitinophagales; family Chitinophagaceae; genus JAZKFT01. The sequence continues at coordinate 5,171 of JBDSXW010000113.1, read as the reverse complement.
CATGTTTGCCCGATGGGACAAAATGGCCAAGAACTTTACCCGTATCGGTAAAGAAATTAACATTGCTGTAAAAGCAAGTGGCCCCGATGTTAGTACCAACCCTGCATTGCGCCGCTGTTACCTCAATGCCAAGTCTTGTGGTATGCCAAAAGACCGTGTAGAGGCGGCCATTAAAAGGGCCATGGGTAAGGATACCAGCAACTATGAAGAAATCCTATATGAGGGTTATGGCCCGCATGGGGTAGCCATTATTGTAGAAACAGCCACCGATAACCATGTTCGTACAGTGGCTAATGTGAAAAGCATTTTTACCAAAGGCCATGGCGTACTGGGCAATAGCGGCAGCGTGAGTTTCCAGTTTAAGAAAATGGGCGTCTTTAAACTCAACCCCACCGGTTTGGACCAGGATGAACTGGAGTTCGAACTGATAGATGCCGGCCTCGACGAAATGGGTGAAAGCGTAGAGGAGAATGGCGATACGGTTCTGGTGCTGCGTTGCAATTTTGCAGATTTTGGCACCCTGCAAAAAGCCCTCGAAGAAAAAAAACTGACACCGATCAGCACCGAGCTGGAATGGATACCACAAAACACCGTAGAACTGGGCGAAACTGAAGCAGAAGACCTATTGAAACTGGTGGATAAAATAGAACAGGATGAAGACGTTCAGAAAGTGTTTCACAATTTGAAGTAAAGCCGGGCCAGTGCTAAGTGGGCAATGGCTAATAGGTGACTGTAAAAAAGGAAAAGATAGTAGGCGTCAAAAGAAAGACCATTTTGCTGAGAATCCAATAATAGAAAAGCAAGTCCATCAGATAACCAAATAAAAGAGGGTGTCTCATTTTTTGAGGCACCCTCTTTTGTTATTTGAAAATGAAATCATTTTATTTATTCAATTGCCAAATGGAATAATTCAAGACGCTGGCAAAACTTACCCAGCAGATATAAGGAATTTGCAGCAAGCCTGCCAGCGGCTTCACCTTATAAAAAAAGATGGTCATCAGCAGGATCGAGATCCATAGCAGCACAATATCCAAAAAGGCTAATGCGGGATGGTGCAGGTTAAAAAACAAGATTGACCAAAAGAAATTCAGCGCCAGTTGAACGATAAAAAAGGCAATCGCGGTAGTACGGCAATATGTAGTCTTTGGCTGCTTCCACACCAGGAACAAACCAATTCCCATCAGGAAATATAGCGTAGTCCATACCGGCGCAAAAACTGCGTTTGGCGGGTTAAAGGAGGGTTTCTGAATCGTACTAAACCACCCTTCTACGTTGGTAGCGGTGATGTAACCGGAGATGCCGCCAATCGCAAGCGGAATAAGCAAAGCGACAATGAATTTCGGGGAATTGGTCATAAAATGGTTTTGTAGATGCTGTGTAAAAGAAGGCAAGTTTCTGCAACATGACTTCTTCGCGAAACTTAACCCCGCATACCAAAAAGAAGGCTACCTATGCGAACCATATTACTGCCTTCTTCTATAGCGATCTTATAATCGCCACTCATGCCCATGCTTAAAATCGTTGACCATTGAGCGGCTGCCGTTATGCGTTGTTCTAGCTGGTTAAAAAGTGCTTTTAATTTTTTGAATTCACTTCGCACCAGGTTTTCATCATTCGAAAAACTGGCCATACCCATCAGCCCGCATATCCTGGCATTTGCAAAATGGCTAACTGACATACTAGCTAATTGGGCTTCGTCAAATCCAAACTTTGTCTCTTCGCTGGCAATGTGAACCTGCAACAGGCAATCAATCACTTTGGCATTTTTTTGGCCCTCTTTATCGATAGCTAGTAATAATTTTTCACTATCAACCCCGTGGATTAGGTGGATAAACCGTGAGATATATTTCACCTTATTGGATTGCAAATGCCCGATAAAATGCCAGCGGATATCTTTTGGAAGGGCCTCATATTTGGCCAATAATTCCTGCACATAGTTTTCACCAAAATCACGATGCCCCAGTTGATACAGGGTCATAATGTCTTCATTGGGTTTTATTTTACTCACCGCTACCAGTGTAACGCCAGCAGCATCACATTCTGCTTTGATCTGGAGGTATGCTTCTTTATTTACGGGCATTATTAGTCAGGCTAGTAGTTAGTGGGGTTGGGCAGGTTGGATAGGCATTTATAGAATCCCAAATTGATCCATTGTGCTAGTGGTAGTTGGCCCACAGGTGTTGTTTCACGCCTAAGGGCTTACCTGTTTAAATCTATTCCAAAACCCAGGGCGGTGCCCCCGGCTATTATGTCAAGCACCTTCAGGGCGGCTATTTTTGGCATCGCATAATTCTCTAAGCTGCTGGACATTTAGAGATGGAGCATCTCTCCAACCTCAGTTAACCATGGCTTTGATTTCCGCATTAACTGAGACACGACGAGTTAATCAAGATGCGTTCAAAATTTTCACATCTGCACATTTCCACATTTATTTAAGAATCGCCCTGCTAATCACGATGCGCTGCACTTCGCTGGTACCTTCGTAAATCTGCGTGATCTTGGCATCACGCATCATCCGTTCTACATGGTCTTCTTTTACAAAACCATAGCCGCCGTGCACCTGCACCGCTTCGGTAGTGACCCACATCGCGGTTTCGCTGCTGTATACTTTAGCCATGCTGGAACTTAAGGTATAATCCTGATGTTGGTCTTTTTCGTACGCGGCTTTCAGGCATAAAAGGCGGCTTGCTTCAATGCGGGTGGCCATATCGGCCAGCTTAAACTGGATAGCCTGGTGGTGCATGATTTCTTTACCAAAAGCCTTGCGTTGTTTACTATAAGCCAGGGCTAGTTCATAAGCGCCACTCGCGATACCCAAAGCCTGGGAAGCAATGCCAATTCGGCCGCCGGCAAGTGTTTTCATGGCAAAGGTGAAACCGAAACCGTCCGCACCGATCCGGTTCTCTTTGGGCACGATCACATCCGTGAAAGAAATGCTATGGGTGTCGCTGCCACGGATACCCAGCTTATTTTCTTTTGCCCCCACCATTACGCCGGGCCATCTTTTTTCTACAATGAAGGCATTGATACCACGGCTGCCTTTGGAAACATCCGTTTGGGCAATGACCAGGTACACTTCTGCAGAGTTGCCATTTGTAATCCAATTTTTGATGCCGTTGAGCAGGTAATGATCGCCTTTATCTTCAGCCGTAGTGCGCTGGCTGGTGGCATCACTTCCCGCTTCGGGTTCACTTAATAAAAAGGCACCGATATAGAGTTCGCCATCTTTGCGGCCCTGGGCAATTGGCGTTAAATATTTTACTTTCTGATCTTCGCTGCCATAAGCCATCAGGCCGTAGCATACCAGGCTGTTGTTTACGCTCACCACTACGCTGGTGCTTGCGTCTATCTTGCTGATTTCCTCCATGGCCAGTACATAACTAATCGTGTCCATGCCGCTGCCGCCGTATTGTGGATCCACCATCATGCCCATAAAACCAAGTTCGGCCAATTTCATCGCCTGCTCTTTAGGAAACCGTTGCAGCTCGTCCCTTTCTATCACGCCGGGGAGACATTCATTCCGGGCAAAATCTCTCGCAGCCTGGCGGATCATCTGGTGTTCCTCGGTCAATTGAAAATTCATATCAGCTCGTTTTTTAGTGCCGCAAAAGTAAGTGCAAACTAACGGTTGTTCGTATTTTGAAGGCCTTTATTTTTGCATGATTGCTAGGAAAACTGCGCCTCCGAACAGGTTCAGGTCCACAAACCTTGAAACAAATCCGTACACTTTTTGAAACATGACCTGATTGTTCTATTTTGGACCATACAAACAACCCGCAACCAAAATAAAGTCTATGGAACTCGCTTTATCCCATAAAGGACTGGCCCTGCCTGCCGCTCCTACTCTGCAAAAACGGATCGACTCCATCGATATCCTGCGTGGTATCGTGATGGTGATCATGGCGCTGGATCATACCAGGGATTTTTTTCATATCACCGCAAATATCGATGACCCACTCAATTTACAAACCACCACCCCCCTGCTATTTTTTACCCGCTGGATCACTCATTTCTGCGCCCCCATTTTTGTGTTCCTTTCTGGAGTATCTATATACCTGCAAAGCCTGCGAAAAACAAAAAAAGAGTTAAGCTTGTTCCTATTAAAGCGGGGCTTCTGGCTGGTATTTGCAGAAGTGGTCATTGTAGCATTCGGCCTCACCTTCAACCCCTTCTACAATTTTATTTTACTCCAGGTGATCTGGGCAATTGGTCTGAGCATGATCATTTTATCGCTGCTAATACGCCTGCCCATGGCGGTATTGCTCACCATTGGACTGGTGATCGTGGTCGGTCATAACTCATTGGACTTCCCCGAACAGGCCGCTGGTTTTAAAAGTAATCTGTTCTGGGACCTGGTTCACCGCGGCGGGGCTATTTTCTTCGGCAAAACCCATATCGCCGCCATCCTATACCCCTTTTTACCATGGACCGGCTTAATGATTGTAGGGTATTGCACCGGCAGATTTTTTACCCCCGACTACACACCGGCACAACGGCAAAAAATATTAGCTACGATCGGGTTTGGACTGCTTGTAATGTTTGTAGTGGTTAGGTTTATTAATAGGTACGGTGATCCTTTCCCATGGTCGCACCAAAGAAACGGGTTGTACACTTTTCTTTCATTTATTAAAGTTCAAAAATATCCGCCTTCCCTTATGTACATGTGCATGACCATCGGTCCGGCATTGCTTATGCTCGCCATGCTTGAAAACCTACGTAACGGATTTACCAACGTTATGCGCATTTATGGCCGTACGGCATTTTTCTACTACCTCATTCATTTTTACCTGATCCATCTGTTGTGTGCAATCGCATTCTTCGCAAAGGGACATTCAATGCAGGAAGCACTCGATTCTGTTAATAAATTGCCTTTTCTCTTCGTATTGCCCGGCGAAGGCTTTAGCCTTGGCGTGGTGTATCTTGTATGGGCATTTGTGGTAATTTCATTATACCCATTTTGTAAAAAATACGACGGGTATAAAACACTCCACCGGGATAAATGGTGGCTCAGCTACCTGTAAATAGTAATCCCCATTGTTATACTTTCTACTGGAAAAAATGGGAATTGGCCATATACCTGTTGGGTCACGAAGTCATATTTTAATATCACTAGCGTTGCGTTATAAGTCGAACATTTTCAATTGGTTATCTTTTTGTTCTTTGAAATATTG
>JBDSXW010000112.1:0-2986 GCA_039925965.1 Chitinophagaceae bacterium | reverse complement strand
CTTGACCTGGAGGTACACGCAGGCTTCGATCCGTCCGGTTTCGTTGGTTACTTTGAACATGGTTCCGTCGGGATGCCGGATCATGTCGCGCAGCATGGCCGCATCGGTTCGCGCTTCGCCGGCGATCAGGTCGGCCTCGTGGGTCCAGCCTTTTTTGGAAGTTTCGCCGCGGAAAGCACTGTTGGCGAGGGCGAGGAGCTGAGGAATGTCGTCGGTGGTGGCGGGTAGGATGGGCATACGCACTCGTCATTAATTGGGAAGCGAAGGTAGGAATTTGTATTTTTGTCGGACGAACGTTCCAAGCATCAAAGATATGACGGCTCCAGTTGCTGATTTCGCAGACATCCGGTTAAAGATTCGCTACAACAGCCCCTTGCTGCTGGAAAGCGAGGCGATGAGCGAGGCTGAATTCTACGAATTTTGCTTAGATAATGCCGAACTCCGCATTGAACGAAACCCCCAGGGAAAAATCATCATTATGCCCCCAACCAATTCGGAAACCGGCCATTATAACTCCGAAATAAATGCGGAACTCGTGATTTGGAACCGCCAATATCAACTGGGCAAGACCTTTGATTCCTCCACCGGTTTCAAACTGCCCAATGGCGCCGACCGCTCCCCAGACGCCGCCTGGATCAGTAACGAACGTTGGGATGCTCTGCTGCCGGAACAAAAACAAAAATTTGCGCCGATAGCACCTGATTTCGTGCTGGAGCTGCGCTCCAATGAACAAAGCATGGCTGAACTCCGCGAAAAAATGGATGAGTACATGGACTGCGGTTGCCGGCTGGCCTGGTTGGTTGATCCACAGCACCGTCGTACTTACGTCTATGCTGCCGACGGGGAAATGCAAACGGTTTCTTTTGATGAGGTGGTGCTGGGAGGGGTGGTTTTGCCTGGATTGGAAGTGCGGTTGGGTGCGATTTTGGGGGTTTAAATAAGGGCAACATTGCATAGACGATCCCTAAAAATCCACACCCACCGATACCGTATGCTGCAAATACATATCATTAGCACCTTGGGTAATGAAATCCAGCGCATCGGTGGTATAATACCCCAGCCCCAGGTTATAATTGAGTTGGAAATGGCTGCATACCCGGTAGGTCAGTCCCAGGCCGCCATTGATGGAGGTATAAATGCCTTCGTTCACGCGCGGGCCCTGGTCGTTCCACAAATCCCGGTGTTTACTGAGCGCCGCACCGGCATACACGTACGGGGCAAACCGGGCATCTTCCGGTAAAAAGCGGCCGTCGGCGAATTTGTATTTTAGGTCCAGGCCCAGGCTAAAGAAGGCGGACCGCAGCATCGTAATGTGCTCGCCCGGTGGCACGACCCCATCGAAGCAACGACCGATATGGCCGCCGGTGGCAAAAGCCTGGGCATCCAGGGAACGGTTCAGGTAGCGGCTGTAGGCCAGGCGCGCTACGCCGTACCATTCCTCTTTGAAATTAAAGAACGAATTACCCAGGTCGCCGTTGTATTCCTGGATGCCGCCGCCGGCGCTCAGGTTGTTTTTGTGGGAACGGGTTTGGCCCTGGGCAGCCGTACAGAAGGTGATCAGGACGAGCAGGCAGCAAAAGGATGCTTTCATGGGAGCTAGCGGTTTTCAAGGCCTACTGGATCGGGTTTCGGCTTTCCCGGACGGATAGGAGCACCCGTCGGTGGATAGACTCAACCGAGTTTGGGAAAGGTTGGGTTCTGTAGGACTGAAAAATATTTTTCCTACGCATCAGGGTAAGCGCATGGGTAGTGTGTCTGGGGGAAACTTGATTTTTCACACTACACAAAAACCTACTGGTATGTTTATGAAAAGCACCTGGCCGTTTGCCGCCCTGCTCACCCTGAGTTCCGCCTTTTTCCTGGTTTCCTGCGATATCGCCGGGGTCCGCTCCAAAGGCAACGTACTCACCGAAACCCGTTCCGCTCAGGATTTTCACGCCCTGGATATCGACCTCTGCGGGAAGGTCATCGTGCTGACCGGTCCCGAATTTAAAGTGGAAGTGCAGGCCGAAGAAAGCGCTTTGCCCCTGATCGAAACCAGGGTGGAAAACGGTTCGTTGCACGTGTTTTTTTCCCGCCACGTCTATGATGTAGACCACCTGATCATTACCGTAACGGCGCCGGCCTTCGATGCATTTTCGATCAGCGGCAGCGCTACGGTAATCTGTAACGATCCGCTGGACGGGTCTGCCCTAACGGTAGATATTTCCGGCTCGGGCGACCTGGAGCTAACCGACGTAAACTTCGAACATGCCGAACTCCAAGTGAGCGGTAGCGGTGACATCCTGTTGCAAGGCGCTGTTAATCAGTTTATTGTCTTTGAAGTATCGGGTAGCGGCAACCTGGACGCCCTGCAATGCCCGACTGCCAAAGCGTCGGTGCAAGTGAGCGGTTCGGGAAAAGTAAAATGCCAGGCTACGGAAAGCCTGAAAGCCCGGGTCTCGGGTAGTGGAGATGTGTTCTATTCGGGGAATCCGGCTTTGGATGTGGAGATCTCGGGTTCGGGGAAAGTGCGGAAGATTTAAGGTTTTACCACTGCACAATGACGGGATATTGGGAAAATATCCCGTCACTACTGATAATTTGCAACCCTTCCGAAATTGCTTGCGCGATAATCATCCGATCAAATGGGTCGCGATGGATAAGAGGTAATAATTCTACCTCTAAAATATGTTTGGTTTCGATGGGTAAAATTGCAAGGTCGGCCTCCGGGAGTCTGGCGATAATTTCGGAAAGCGGTTGAGATAATGCCAGTTTGCCAATGTTTACTTTGATGGCCAATTCCCATAATGATGCAGTACTTACCAAAAGCACATTAGCCGGGTCTATTAAAAGAGATTGAGCCTGCTTTGAAAGCAAGGTGTTTTCTTCCAAAGCCCATAATAGGACTTGTGTATCAATCAGATAAGTCACAATCAAGACATATAAGGAGCAAAATCATCAATGGGCGCATTGAAATCCGGGGCCATATAAATTACCAGCCCTT
>JBDSXW010000111.1:0-83012 GCA_039925965.1 Chitinophagaceae bacterium | reverse complement strand
AAATTATGCTAAATATTTATCCCAAAAAAGGGGCCACAAAACAGGAGCTAATGGAGCAAATCCAAAAGAGGCATGAGCAGAGAAAAATTAAAAAAGACTCATCATGACATGTCAAAGTAGAATTAGTAAAATTGAAAAAACAGTAGCAAAAGAAATTAAAAGTGATATCTACAAAAAATTTAGTCCCTTTAAAGCGTATGTATCTACTACTTTTTAAAACCATAATTGAGTAACAAATTTTTAAACCAGTTGTAATATGGACCCACTAGCTACTTCCCCTTTACCACTCCCATAAATTTAAAAAATGACTTTTTCATCAACTTTATTAGAAAATGCGGTGAATGAATTTGCGAAGCTGCCGGGCATTGGTAAAAAAACGGCGCTTCGGTTGGTGTTACACCTCATCAAACAGGAAAAGCAAAGCGTGGAATTGTTCGGTGAAGCCATCACTAAAATGCGGGAAGAGATCCGGTTTTGCATCCGCTGCCACAACGTGAGCGACGGCCAGCTTTGTAATATTTGCCTCACCTCCAGCCGCAAGCAACAGATGATCTGCGTGGTGGAAACCATCCGCGAAGTAATGGCCATTGAGAGCACCCAGCAGTTTAACGGAACCTATCATGTACTGGGTGGAGTGATCTCGCCACTGGATGGGATTGGCCCCGACCAGCTCAACATAAACTCTCTGATTCAACGGGTGACCAGTGAACAAACAGAAGAGATCATTTTTGCGCTAAGTCCCAATATTCAGGGTGACACCACTTTGTACTATATCCAGAAAAAACTACAGCAGGTGCCGGTCAAAATCACTACCATCAGCCGCGGCATCGCCTTTGGTGGCGAGCTGGAATATGCCGATGAAATGACACTGGCCCGCAGCATTGCCAACCGGCAGCCGGTGGATCAGTATGTAAAAGCGTAAAGCCTCGTCTTAAAGACATCAGCTTTTTTCAAAATAAAGTGATAAAAAAGCAACACACAATGCTCAATTTTTAATGCCAACCCTTGCATTGTAGCCTTTGAACATTGATTATTGGCTGTTAATTAATGAAAATAAAATGCCTGATCAGCGTAGCGGCCAGGCAGGCTTAGTTTGCAGAACCTTTATGTTGCCAGTGTATCAATCCGCAATACCTTGCAGCCTTTTCTTCATAGCGGCACTCTATTTGTGCATATAAATTTATGACCATGAAAATACGTTTACTCCTTGCTTCCTTATTGTTTGTGACCGCCGCAGGTGCGCAGGTCTTTTCTTCTACTTACGATTTCGCGGGTGTGAGTTCCAGCAGCGGCCTGACCGATCCGTCAGCAGTGCCGGTGGCCACCGGTGTCACTTTTGGCAGCTTTCATGCGGTAGTTACTACTGCCAATCCCAATGCTACCGGCCGTTTCAGCTTTACAGCCTGGCCGTTGGGCGCCACCAACGGCAGCAATACATTCACCGGCACCATCGACCTGAATAAATACTACGAAGTCACCATTGCCCCACAGAATAATTTTAGTCTGGATCTTAGTTCCATTTCATTTACCCTGCAGCGCTCGGGTACCGGTGTCAGACAGTACGCGGTACGTAGTTCTTTTGATAGCTATGCAGCCAACCTGCCCGCTTCGATTGATCCTGCGAACGCCCAGTTACAGGTAGTTTCCAGCAATGTATTCCAGGTAGACGATGCCGCCTCAACGGCTATGGATGGCAGCACCATTACCCTTACCGGCTTTTCCAATCTTACCGCACCCGTGTCCTTCCGCTTTTATGCCTTTAATGCAGAATCCAATGCGGGCACTTTCAGTATCGACAATGTAAAAGTTTCAGGCGAAGCGTTACCCCTGATGGGTGCACCGGTGATTACGCTAAACAAATCATCTTTCCTTTTTCCATCCACCAATGTGAATATGAGTGCACCGGTTCAAACATATACAGTCAATGCGGTCAACCTCATGGCTGATGTTGCTATCGCAACAACCGGTCCCTTTAGCATTTCCACAGATAATAGCATATTCGCCACGACCCTAAGCCTGACACCTGCCCAGCTTACTGCTCCATTTACTGTATATGTGAAATTCAATCCCACCACAGCAGGCAGCTTTGCAGGTACCATCACCCACAACAGTGGCACCGCTACCCAGAAAAACATTAGCCTGGCCGGCGAAGGCATCAACCTCAACACCTACAGTTTTGATTTCAACACCTGTACCGATATGAATGTGCCCGGCAGCGGTTTTATCAGTTACAGCACCATCGGCGCCCAGGTCTGGACCTGCACTACTTTTGGCCGCAATTTTACAAATGGTGTCAATATGAACGGGTATTTCGGCGGTTCTCTCAATAATGAGGACTGGCTGATTTCTCCCTCCTTTAACCTGGCTGGTTTTAGCAACCTGCCGGTACTAAGTTTTTATAGCCGGGCTGAATTTACCGGGCCGCCGTTGGAACTTTTGGTAAGCACCAACTACGATGGTTTTAGCGATCCCAACTCTGCTACCTGGACGGCCCTCAACGGAGATTTTCCTTCAGTGGGTAGCAATGTGTGGACAGCCAGCGACAATATCAACCTGTCGGCCTACAAGAGTTTTCCCAATGTGTACATTGCTTTTAAATATACCTCTTCCCCGGTGGCCGGAGCACCACGATGGTCCATAGACGACGTAAGTATCACCGACAAAACACAGCTGTTTACCACCAACCCATATTATAATCTCGTAGATCTTGGCGAAGCCGGCGTGGGTGCCTCTTCAGTGGGCAAACCCATCACCCTGCAGTCAGTTGGTTATGGCGATGTAACTGTAACTGCCCCTTCGGATTTTCAGGTATCGGCAGACAATATCAGCTACGGCGGATCTATCATTATTCCTACTGCTACGGCGGCGGCGGGCACCACTTTCTATGTTCGTTTTACACCTCTGGTGAAATCGCTGAAGATAACCGGCCAGCTTAATTTCTCCGGTACCGGCCTCAATAGCACAAGGATACCACTTGCCGCATCTTCCTACCTGCGATCCGAAACTTTTGACGTGGTCACTTACAATATGAAATTTTTTGGTGCGGGACCTACGGGGGCCGTACCGCTAAGCCAGCAGCAAGCGCAAAAGGTAAACATTAGCACGGTGATCCAGCATTTGAACGCGGATGTAATTGGGTTCCAGGAAGAAAGTAACGACAGCCTGTTTAATAAGATGATGGAATTATTACCCGGCTATGATAAGAAGATCAGCAACCGCTGGTCGTCTTTTTTCTTGCCGCCGGACCCTACCTTCCCGCCGCAGAAAGTGGGCTTCATTTACAAAACAGCTACCATGCAGTTTGTAAGCGAAAGGGTAATGTTTGCTAATATGTACGATAGTGCCAGGGCCGGTTTTAATACCATTCCAAATTATCCTACCGGCAGCGCCAGCAACTTCTGGAGTAGTGGCCGCATGCCGTATATGGTTACTTTCAATACTACCATCAATGGTATCACGAAGCAGATAAGAATGGTCAGCATTCATGCCAAATCGGGCAGTGGCGCTACTATTGATTACCAGCGTCGGGTATATGATGCCAAAGTGCTGAAAGATTCGCTGGATCTGTATTATGCAACTGATAGCGTAATAGTAGTAGGTGACTACAACGACCCGCTCCTGGTTTCTGAGTTTGGTACAGGTATGGTATCTCCGTATAAAATATTTGTAGACGATCCTGATCATTATGAAGGCGTTACTTTGCCATTAGAAAAAGCAGGCCGACCCACCTATATCGGCAGTACCAACGGTAGCCCTATCGATCACCATATTATAACTAACGAGTTGAAACAATACTATATCCCCAACTCGATGGATATTGAGGATCCCCGCAACTATATACCGAACTACAGCAGCACTACCAGCGACCATTTACCGGTATATGCCAGATATGATTTTACCAATGGCGCATTGCCGGTTACCATTACTAAAATAAATGCCATCCTTACCGGCAAAATGGTATTGGTAAACTGGACCACCGCTACCGAAATTAATAGCAGCCATTTTGTAATTGAACGCTCAGTAGACGGTGTTCATTTTGAAAGCCTGGGACAGGTAGCAGGTGCCGGCAATAGTGTGGGCGTAAGAAATTACCAGTTTACAGATCTGCTGCCCGCGCAGGGCTACAACTATTACCGCATTAAATTGGTAGATATCGATAATCGGTTTGCGTACACTCCCATTGCAAAAGTGCTGGTGAGCAATGGTGAAAAAATCCTGGTGCGGTTATATCCTAACCCCGTTACCAGCAGCGTGCAAGTAAGTTTTGGAACCGCCGATATTTTCGCCAGCAACTGGCAGCTGATTGGAGGAGATGGTAAGATTTTATTGCAGGGCAAAGGCAATGCCGCGACAATCAATAGCGCTATTAATACAACACTTCATCAGCTCTACCCGGGCATGTATTTGCTGAAAACAGTAATAGACGGCAAGTCGTACACTTCAAAGTTTATTAAAGAATAATCGACTTTTCACAGAAGAAGATACCCCTGCTTACTTAGTTGAAAGCAGGGGCTTTTTTTTCTTGCAGTGAGCTAATGAGGTATAGAAATCCTTACACAGGTATTCTTCGTACATCACAAAGAATTTAACAATTCCAGATTTTTATTTAGACGAACCAAACACTATTCTGATCCCAGATTTTGAAAAAGGCACTATCATATCTGCTGCTAGCTACTTACACGCTCATGCTTTTAAAGCCGGTGCTGCCCTACGTTTCCGATTTTTTAGCACATGCCTTCTGGAAATATGAACATATAGCGACGGTGCATAAGGAGAATGGCAAAACGCATATCCACTACGAATTGCAGCAGGCGGCAAAAGAAAATGGTACTGATAAAAGCAATGCAGCGTCCAATATGGAAACCTCGGTAACACCTCATGTGATGAGTTTGCTGGCGTATGATTTCTCGCTGCTTCCGGTCAGACAAAGCCATTGGCCAGCTTTCATATTTTATTTACCCTCCGTCAAACTATCTGGCAATTATCCGCCGCCAAAAGCCTGATCTCTTTGAGATGAACCGGACGGTTTCCCGCAGGATGGGCATACCGGCTGGTTTCTAACTTTAATGCAGCCGATACAATTCCTTTTGTACCTGCCAGGTTTAAAAACCAGGTAGTCCTGCTGCTTTCATTTTTTACAGTCTTTACGAAAATTCATTGATGCTATAACAAGCGTCAGGCAATTGATGTCCCGTCGTTTTTCAGATAGGGCCAATTGACAAATTATATTACATGAAAACGCTCATAACTCTAATTATATCCATTATTTCCTTTTCGGCATTTTCGCAAACGACTATTAAAGGAAAAGTAATAGACGCCGTCAGCAGACAGGCTCTTGAAAATGCCTCAATACAGGAAGATAATAATCCGACAGTTAATACGATCACCGACGCTTACGGAAATTTCAGTTTGAAACTGAGTAAGGCAGATGCCGCCATCATCGTGTCGTATATAGGCTATGAAAAAATTACCTTGGCGGCAGATGCCAATGCGATATCTAAGATAGAATTGCAGCCTGCCGGTGTAGACTTAAAAGATGTTGTAGTGCTGCAAGGCAATAGCAGCACTCGTTTCAGCACCTTAACCAAGGTGGAGCTGGAACTAAAACCCGTTCGCAACACACAGGAGCTGTTGCGGCTCGTTCCTGGTTTATTTATAGCCCAGCATGCCGGCGGAGGTAAAGCTGAGCAGATTTTTCTGCGTGGTTTTGATTGTGATCATGGAACTGATGTGCAGGTAAGTGTGGATGGCATGCCAGTGAATATGGTAAGCCATGCTCATGGCCAGGGTTATGCTGATAGTCATTTTCTTATACCGGAAACAATCAATAATGTAGACTTCGGTGCAGGACCTTATTACACACAGCACGGTAATCTGAACACAGCAGGATATGTAGCGTTCAGCACCTATAACAATATTCCTGCAAGTCGAATACAAGTAGAAGCAGGCCGCTACAATACCTACCGTACATTGGCCATGATAGACTTGCTTAAGAAAAATAAAGACAAACAAAGTGCTTTTATTGCCAGCGAATTTTACTGCACAAATGGTCCCACCATCAACAAACAAAATTTTAACCGCTTCAATATTTTTGGAAAATACAATCTTGCCATTAGCGACCATACCCAATTGACTGCTTCGGCTTCGGGTTTTAAAAGTAAATGGGATGCCAGCGGACAGGTGCCCACAAGAGCCGTGGAGAGCGGGTTAATTGATCGCTTTGGATCAATTGATCCAAGCGAAGGCGGCCATACAGAAAGATATAATGCCAATTTGGTGCTTTCACATAGTTTCAAAAACGGCGCCACCTGGGAAAATCAGGCATTTTACAGCCGCTATATTTTTAGTCTGTACAGCGACTTTACCTTTTTTCTGGATGATCCTATTAATGGGGATGAAATAAATCAGGCAGAGAAGCGGAACATCTTTGGTTATGCATCTAAACTAAGCCGTAAAAAATATTATGACGGCCTTACGCTTACTTCCACTTACGGAGTTGGCATGCGCTACGACGCCACCGAAAACAGCCAGTTGGCGCATGTGGTAAAAAGAAGATTTTTAGGAAATGTAAAACTCGGCAATATAAAAGAAGCCAACGCCTACGGCTACATTCAGGAGCAAATAAGCACCGGCAAATGGCTTTTTGATGCGGGCCTCCGTTTCGACTATTTCCACTTCGATTACATCGATAAACTAATGGCCACACAAAGCCCCACACAAACTAAAACCATACTCAGCCCCAAGTTCAATTTACAATACACTATTAATGGTAATGTACAGTTATTTGTTAAGGCTGGCAAAGGCTTTCATAGTAACGACACACGTGTTGTAATTGCTAATGATGGTAAAGAAATATTACCTGCCGCTTATGGTGGCGATATCGGCGTTATCTTAAAACCCACCAATAGTTTGCTTATTAATATTGCTGCCTGGTACCTGCAACTCAACCAGGAATTTGTGTATGTAGGTGATGCAGGCGTGGTGGAGCCGAGCGGCAAAACTCGTCGGGAAGGCATTGACCTGATAGCCCGTTACCAGTTGAATAAAAACCTATTTGCCAACATCAACCTCAACTTTACAAAACCACGTGCCATCGGTGAAGCAAAGGGTCGGGACTATATTCCTTTGGCCCCAACAGCCACAAGTACCGGAGGTCTTTTTTACAAGGCCCAGCAAGGTTTTAATGGTAGCCTTACTTACCGTTTTATCAAAAACCGGCCGGCAAATGAAGACAATTCTGTGGTGGCCAAAGGCTACTTTGTGGTAGATGCTGCCCTTAACTACACCAGGAAAAAATATGAAATAGGCCTTGCCATAGAAAACCTCACTAACACTGAATGGAACGAGGCCCAGTTTGATACCGAAAGCCAGCTACGTGGTGAAGCCAGTCCTGTATCGGAGCTGCATTATACCCCCGGTATCCCATTTTTTGGAAGGGTGAAACTGGCATTTTTCTTTTAGGAGTTATTTAAATCTGAGGGTTTTGGGAAAAAAGACACTTGTAGGAGCTATCTAACCCTCATCTCCTATCTCACTTTAATTGTTGGTTCCCTCAACAAATCAATTGCCGCTTTACCCAAGGGGGGGTAGGCATATTTCAAACCCACAAAATCATCAAAAAAAACAACCATGAAACTTAAAATAATTTCAATGCTTCTCCTGCTTACCAGCCTAAACCTGCTGGTACAAGCTCAAACCGGCACTATTAAAGGCCGAATCGTTTCATTTACCAACCAACCAATGGCTGGCGTAAGTATTACCCTGCAAAGCACCACAATGGGTAGCGTGACAGATAAAGACGGCTACTTTACCATTAGCAATGTGCCGACTAGCAATTACGTGATAGCAGCCACCAGCACTGGTTACACCGCCACCATCAAAAACATAAAAGTCGAAAATGGAAAAACATCCAGCCTTGATTTGCAGCTTTCTGAAAACAAACAGGAATTACAGGAGGTGTTGGTGATAGGTAGGCAAAACAATTATCGGCAAGGCAGTACATCGCTGGCTACCCGTACTGATGCACCTATTATAGAAGTGCCACAATCGGCACAGGTAATAGGCCAGCAAGTAATAAAAGACAGGCAGGCATTTACCTTAAACGAAATAAGCAAGGTAATGACCGGTGTAAAAGCCAATAACGATATGGGTGCTTTTAGCCTACGTGGGTTTAATGGATATTATCCGTTTGATGCCAGCTTTATAACCTTCAACGGTGTGCGGGGCAACCTTTATTTATGGAGCCAGGCACCGCTGCTGTACAATGTTGAAAAGGTAGAAGTGCTGCGTGGCCCAGCCTCGGTTTTGTTTAGCGAAGGCATACCCGGCGGCACCATCAACTTTGTTACGAAGAAGCCGCTCGCACAAAGCAGGTACGAATTTACCGCAGCATATGGCACCTGGAACCAGGCAAGGTTTAGCGCGGATGCTACTGGCTCATTAACCAAAAACAAAAAGCTACTCTACCGGCTAATTGCGGGCTACGACCGTACCAACAGCTATCGCAACCAGCAAAAAAAGGAGAACTCTTTTATAGCACCATCACTTACCTACCAGTTTAGTAGCAGCACCAGCCTGAACCTGGAAGTAAACTATGCCGGGGCAAAAAATGTACACCAATACGACCGGGGCACTTTTGTAAAAACCAATGCCGACGGCACTTACGACTTTAATTATTACCCAAAAGAGTTAACCATACAAAGCCCCACCGATTTTGGCAAACCGCATAACACATCGGCGGTGCTTAGTTTCAGCAAACAGTTTAGTGATAAGCTATCGTTCAATCTGGTGCAACGATACATTAGGAATAAATTCAAATTTGCCGACCATGTAGTGAGTGGCCAAATACGCAACGACAGTGTAAGCCGCAGTTACGAAATTTGGGATTACGACCAGTACAGTTTTCAAACCACTGCTTATGCTAATTACAAAGTAAAAACCGGAGCCATTGGGCATAGCATTTTAGCGGGTGTAGATTACAATAGCTTTGGCTGGTACAAGAATGATTATCGCAATTCGCCCAGCACCCGTGTCTCTATTTTTAACCCCAACTATACCAACGATATACCCGTGGCTAAACCCACCGATTACTACGACGATAACAAACAAAACACCCAGCTAACAGGCGCTTATTTACAAGACCAGATAAGTATATGGCAACTTCGGTTACTGCTTTCGGTAAGGCACGATAATTTTAAAATGGTGCAAACACCCCTATCTGCCAAAGATGATTTGCAGGGCGACCGCAGCGATGCCAATGCCTGGGTGCCGAGGGTAGGATTGGTGTTTTTGGCAAGGCCAAATATTGCTTTTTACGGTAGTTACAACAAATCGTTTAGCCCACAATTAAGCAACCGCAGCAGCAATGGCGGGCCTTTTCCGCCACGTACTGCCGAGCAATTTGAAGGCGGATATAAAGGCGATTTTTTCAACAACCAATTAAGTACTACCGTAGCGGTTTACGACATTAAGTACAAAAATATTTTAGTAGCAGCCCCCACTACCGCTAACCCCAACCAGCAGGCCGTGGTAGATGGCACACGTAGCAAAGGTTTCGAAATAACCATACAGGGAAATGTAAGAGACCTGAGCATGATAGTGGGCTACGCCTATAACGACCATACCGTAACGCAAGACAATAGCATTAGCAAAACAGGTTACCGCTTTTTAAATGCCCCCCGCAATATTGGTAATATCTGGCTCAACTACCAGTTTTCTAAAACAGCACTTAAAGGGCTGGGAATAGGAATAGGTGGCCGTTACACCAGCAATCAGGTGGGTAATATTAGTACTCAAAAATACCTGGTGCCAGAAAGCACCGTGTTGGATGCTTCCATTAGTTACACCATTAATCGGGTGGGCATTCAGGCTAATGTGTACAACTTTACAAACCAACGGTATTTTAATGGAGGGCTTAGCCGGATCCCTTATTCATCTTTAGGCAACCCTATTAATGTTCGGTTGGGTGTTAGTTATCTAATAAGATAAAAAGGGCTGGTTGTGGGCAGAGTGGTCTCTCATTGTTTCGATCGATGAGAACACCGACCGCGGACAAAAATGGAGCTGGTCGATGTCCGCACCATAGCGGTCAACCTAAGCGTATTGAACTATTAGTTTTGAGTATCCGCAGTAAGCCTGACAATTTGTAATTAGTACCTGGGATGCGAAGCATAGTTTTTAACTGCTTACCCCGGTATACCACCTAACACCGTAAAAAATCACTGATGAAAAGGGCTTTTAAAAATGCTATCAGCCATAATGTTTTGATTGTTAGCTTATTGCCGGGCAAAAGCATGTACAAATATTGGTTTAACGCTGCAGCTTGCAGCGTTAAACCAATATGATATTGAAAAGCTGCTGCAGCTTGCAGTGAGGTCCCAATATGATATTGATAGGCTGCTGTAGGTTGCAGCGAGGTCCCAATATGATATTGAGAGGCTGCTGCAGCTTGCAGGAGGATAAATGAATAGTGAAACTTCTCGAAAAGTGATTTTTTGGCAGGAGCAAGGGAAATTATCATTCTAACCTGCTTAAGTTAAAAGAGATGATGTCATTCACCGATCACTTCGTAACCCCAGATACTTACCCTATTATCTTTGATCGCTACCACCTCAAAACATCCATCAAATGAAAAAACTCATTATTCCCGCGCTGCTTGTTGTCGGCACCTTAACGGCTAGTGCCCACGAATATTTCCTATCGGCCTACCATTACAAAGTAAAAAAAGGAGATACGTTAGAAGTACATCTGTTTGTAGCCGACGGCCTCAATGTGCAATTGGAGCGACCCATGCAGTATAGCAAAACCATCAGTTTTCAATTATTTCACTCCAATGGAACCATAGATTTATTGGCGGCTACGCCGGATAAAAACTTACCCATGGTAGAGCGTACGGTGGACTTTGACGGCCTTGGCCTAATGGTACTTAACCGAAATAATACGCCCCACGTAATGGAAACCCAAAAGTTTTTAGACTACTTAAAAGAAGACCATCTGGAAAATATAACCGTGCCAAAATCCGCCATGGGCAAGCCGCAACGGGAACAATACAGCCGCTACATAAAAGGGCTTGTACTAAGCGGTAAAGTAACTGCTATCGATACCACCTATAAAAAGGTACTGGGCCAAAATATGGAAATTGTTTTTTTAAACAACCCCTATTTGCTAACAAAAGATGATGTGCTGAAAGTGCAAGTATTCTTTCTGGGCAAGCCCTTAGCCAATAAAGTAATTACTGCCCGCAACCGCAAAGGCAGCCTGGCCGCTACCGAGCAAACAAGCCGCACCAATGCACAGGGCATTTGCAGTTTTAAACTAGGCCGCAATGGCGAATGGCTGATACATGCCACACACATGATAGCTAGCCCCGACAAAGCAGTAGCCGACTGGGATAGTTTTTGGGCATCGTATAGTTTTGGCATGGAATAAGTTTTCACTGAGCGGGTGCAGCTTATCACTTACTATTCGGGATGCATCCATCTAGCGGGCGCTATTTTATTTTCTTACACTACAGCCATTAATAAACTTATAAACTTCAAAAACTCCCTTTATGAAATGTAACCACAAGATATGTGTAGCTGCACTATTTTTTGCTGTTTCAATAACAGCATGTACTAACCAAACTACCACTGTCACCAACAACGATTCTTTACCTGCTGCCCCTGAAAACAATACTGCCAGTAGCAGGGAAGCCAGTATGATGGAAAGCATCAACGCTATGCTCAACAATATGAAGAATACCACCCTGGTAAATGATTTTGACCATGACTATGCTACGCTAATTATAACCCACGACCAAGCTGCGGTGGAGTTATCGGAAATGGAACTGGCCAAAGGAACAGATACTGCGATGAAGGCCATAGCTCAAACTATGGTGGCCGACCATAAGGCAGAAATAGAAGTTCTTAAAAGCTTTTTAATGCACCACGATGATAAGGCCGCCGATGCAGGAATAGACGCTACAAAGCATACACATCCCAATGGCATACATACCGAATTGGCAGACGATTTAATGGCCATGGCAGAAAAGTTTAATGCTGTAAAAGCTACCAATAATGCCGATATGGATTACGCCAGCCTCATGGTCATCCAACACGAAATGGGTATTAAGATGGCTAAAGATCATTTAACCCATGGCCACCATGCCGACCTACGGAAAATATCGCAAAAGGCTGTGGATGAGGATATGGCGGAAGTAGGCAAGTTTAGAACCTGGCTGGCTGGCAAAAAATAACGACCATTGTTGCATCTTCCAAATATCCATTCCCATTGGCTTTAGCCAACGGGAATGGATTCAAACATCAAAATAAAAAATATCTACCTGATTCTTCGTTTTACTTTCCACCTTCCAAACAACACTGTAAAAACTTGATAAATTTTTAACTACAATTCCATTTTATGTGCGCCGCTCCCTATCTTTAAGCAATAACCAACCGTGCTTATGGATACACCCCATTGGAGTGACAGCTACAGCCAGCCTCTGGCTACTTACGATGAAATGCGTGCTGCAGAAGGTATCCGGCAGCCCTACAAGCTCATCAAAGATTATATTCAACGGTTTTCGGCCGAGTCTTTTCACCAGAAGGAAAAACTGGCCAACGAGTTGTTCCTCAGCCAGGGCATCACCTTTACTGTGTATAGTAACGACGAAGGCATTGAGCGTATTTTTCCGTTTGATGTATTGCCCCGTATCATCACAGCTTTAGAATGGGAGCATATCGAAAAAGGCATCAAACAGCGGCTGCGCGCCCTCAACATGTTCCTGCACGATGTGTACCACGACCAGGAAATTGTAAAAGCCGGCAAAATACCCGCCGCGCTAATCGCATCCTGCCCACATTTTAACCGGGAAGTATTTGGTATTACGGTGCCACACCAGTTGTACGTGCATATAAGCGGCATTGACCTGATACGAGGCGCAGACGGTGAGTTTTATGTGCTGGAAGATAACCTGCGTACCCCAAGTGGTGTAAGCTATATGCTCGAAAACCGGGAGGTAACGAAGCGCATTTTTCCGGAACTGCTCAACAGTAATAAAGTGAGGCCCGTTGGCAATTACCCAATCATTTTGCATAAAATATTACTGAGCCTTGCACCGCGGCAAATCAGCAACCCAACAGTGGTATTACTTACTCCCGGCATCTATAACAGTGCTTACTACGAGCATACCTTCCTGGCTCGCTATATGGGCGTGGAACTGGTAGAGGGCCGCGACCTCGTAGTGGATAACCACAAGGTGTTCATGAAAACCACCAACGGCATTAAGCAGGTGGACGTGATCTATCGCCGTGTGGATGATGAGTTTCTGGATCCGCTGGTATTTAACCCCCACAGCCTGCTGGGCGTAGCGGGCCTGATGAGCGCCTACCGCAAAGGCAATGTTGCGATCGTAAATGCCATTGGCAACGGGGTAGCTGACGATAAAGCGATTTATGCTTACGTGCCGGATATGATTAAATACTATCTGAACGAAGATCCCATACTTAAAAACGTGCATACTTACAGGATGGAAAACCAGGATGAACTGGAACACACTATTGCCAACATACAAAGCATGGTCGTAAAGAAGACCAACGAAAGTGGTGGATACGGCCTGGTAATGGGCAATTCAGCTACCGACGAAGAACTTGCAGGCTGCATTAAAGCCATTCAGGAGGAACCCAGAAATTATATTGCCCAGCCCATTATACAGCTCAGTACCGTGCCTTGTTTTATTAACGGCAAATTGCAACCGCGCCACGTAGACCTGCGCCCCTATGCACTGTGCGGCCCGGATGGCATTGAGATTGTACCCGGCGGCCTCACCCGTGTAGCCTTAAGAGAAGGGAGCCTGGTAGTAAACTCATCGCAGGGGGGTGGCAGCAAAGATACCTGGGTGCTGGACCAGTAGGTCCCTTGTAAAGATGCCCATTCATGGCGTCTCCCTCCAAACCGATAAAAAGTCACCAATAGCCGCACTATAAAAGTACGGGGCAAAGCATGAGGTGACAAAAAATCAACGAGATATCCCGGGAAGGGACGAAACAAAAATAGTAATCTTCGCAAAACCTTGCCAGTTCGAACGCCATCCCTTGGAGGGTCACACATCAGAAATCAGACATCAAAAAATCTAAAAAACTATGCTTTCAAGAATTGCCGACAGTCTTTTTTGGATGAATCGCTATATGGAAAGAACCGATGGCCTGCTGCGGACTTTACGCTACGGTTATATCGCTTCTTTTGATGTAAACAAAGAGGAACCTTTTAGCTGGGAACCGGTGTTGACAGTATTTTCCCACCAAAATAAAAAGACCCGCCGCAAGCTGGCCTTTAAGCCCGATGATGTGTTGAGGCTGTTGACGCACAACATAGAAGAACACAACAGCATAAAAGTAATGGTGACCCGGGCCAGGGAAAATGCCCGTGGTGCACAGGACCATATAACCAAAGAAGTGTGGGAAGCGGTGAATCAACTATACCATACGGTGAACAACGTAAACATTGATAAAACCATAGAAAATGGCGAGCAGCTCACCATGCTGGGGCACCTTATCGATGAAAGCCTTTCCTACTATGGCGTTACCGACATCACCATGCCCCGCGGCAGTGGCTGGAACTATATTAACCTCGGCCGTTACACCGAACGCTGCCTGCAAACCCTGGACATCGTAGACGTGGAATTCAGCCAATTGGATTACGATATGGATAGCGCCCAACATATCGTGTACTGGAAAAATATGTTGCTTTGCCTCAGCGGCTATGAACTCTACCTGAAAACATACCGTACCGGCAATCATAGCGAAAACATCATCGACATGACTTTTTTTAACCAGCAGTTTCCCCGCAGTATCATGTACTCGCTAAAAAGGGTGGGGTACTATCTGCAGCACGTGCTGGATGAAAACGAACACGAAAACAAAAAGTTCATCGAACGCAAAATGGGCAAGCTTTATGCTACTGTGGCCTTTGCCGACCAGGAAGAAATAAAGGCAAAAGGGCTCCACTTATTTATTGCAGACATCAAACGCCAGTTGTTTGAGCTGCATAAAATGGTAGGGCAGTCTTTTTTCAGTTATTATTAAGAAAGATAAGTGGTAAATGGGAAGCAGTAAGTGGAAATGGATGATGCCGCATCATGAAAGCCCTCTGGGAATGGATTTTAGCTACCGGATTATACAAAATTGCTGAAAATAGGTACCATGGCCGCTTATGCCGAACAACCCACTAGCCATTTACTGCTGGCCACTAACCATAGCCAGCCTTTCACAACTAAACTCGATCCAACAAAATGCCAGTTTACAAGATACAGCACATAACCCATTACGATTACGACGCACCAGTTATAGACAGCACCAACCAAATCAAGATTTACCCATTTTCGACACCGGGGCAGCATGTTTTGCAGCACGACGTAACGATTACCGGGGAGCCTGGCGTGAGTGTGTTTACCGATTACTGGGGTAACAAATCAGGGATTTTTTGCCTGACAGAACCCCATCACGAAATGACGATCGAAAGTCGCCTGGTTGTTGATATGCTGGAAGATTATGAGCCCAACTTAACGCCACTGAATCAAATCATGGCCCTCGATTTTAGTAAACCCGACAAGAACAAGAGCGACGACGAGAAAATTAATGAAATACTGGCACTTTGCCCGATAGCCGCCGGAGATAATCGTGGTATCGCCGATTGGGCCAATACATACGTGTACGAAAATTTTACCTACGAAAAGGGAATCACTACCATCAATACCACTGTAGAAGAAATATTGAAACATGGCAAAGGAGTTTGCCAGGATTTTGCCCACGTGCTGCTGCAATTGCTCCGTACTGCCGGCATCCCGGCCCGTTATGTGAGTGGCTATATCTGCCCCAATAAAGACGGCCTTCGTGGTGAAGGCGCTACGCATGCCTGGGTAGAAGTATGGCTACAAGCCGAAGGTTGGAAGGGGATCGACCCCACCAACAATATCTGGGTTGGATATAGCCATATACAACTAGCGGTGGGCCGCGATTTTAACGATTGCAGCCCAGCCAAAGGAACTTTTAAGGGAATGGCTAATCAAAGACTAAATGTATATGTAAGCGTAGGTTACGAAGACGGGCATGTGTTTGAAGAACATACGCAGGTGAAGATGAACGAAGAGCGGGTAATCGTACCAGCCATTATCCCCAAACACTTTTATACCCAACAGCAGCAACAACAACAACAGTAGTAAAATGCACGACTTATGTTTCGTCTTTTTGCACATTACGAAGGTAGAGAATGCCCTAGAAAGAGGATATAAGATTGTGGATGGACAATGCATTTTTATGGCTGGCCGGCCAGCGAGGGAAGGAGAATGTTACCAAGGACCTTTCATGGTGCCAACGCCGGCATGCTTTCGGGTTAATACGATGGATTTGATAAACCTTTAAGAAAAACCGCCGGACCTCCTAACCGAAATGTCCCCACCTTGCTGGTGATAGGTTTTGCTTATTAATAGGCTTGCGTTGCGCTGAAACGATACCTGGATCAATAACCAATAGCAGCAAAAATTCATAGATGATACTTATTATATCTGTTATTGTTTTCCATCCAATATCAATGGTGTATTTCCTTTACCCATCACAATGATTTTAGAATTCTGGCTGAGTGCTATTTCCTTCATGGCTTTTATTTGTTCGTACTGTAGCTGCTGATCGGTGAGGCCGGTATTAATAATGCGCTGGTAATCGGCAATACCTTGTGCCTCCACCCGTTTACGTTCCGCTTCCTGCTTTTCTTTCAACAAAACAAATTCCATTTTTTTTGCATCTTGCTCGGCATTGATCTTGCTTTCAATAGATGCTTTTACGGAGTTGGGCAATGTGATATTCCGCACCAGTAACTGTTCCAGCATCAGCCCACGTTTTTTGAAATCGTCTTCAATACTTTTATAAATACGTGACTGGAATTCATCTCTTTTAGAACCAAAAAGATCTACCGCCTGGTAGTAGACAGCATTGTCGCGTATCTTGGTACGGGTTATGGGCCGCACTATCTTTTCCTTAAAATCCTCGCCCGTTTCTCTAAGTAATTTAGGGGCATCGCCTGCAACTACACGATATAACACGGTCAGGTCAATTGTCACTTCCAGCCCATCGCTGGTAAGCACGCGGATTGCATCATCGCCCTCTTTGTTGCCTTCATCGTGTACACCACTCATGGTATAGTTCTGGGTTTTTACATCCAGCTTTTTAATGTCGAGCAGCGGATTTATAAAATGCAGTCCGCTTCCCAGCACATCACTCTGCACATTGCCAAACAATACTTTTACGCCCACTTCGCCAGCATCTATCTGCTTGATGCAACTGGTAAGAATGCCGCCGATAATCAGCAGGCCGCCTACGATACGGGGCGCATTTTTATAGGGCTGCATTTGAGGGGTAGTACGGGCCATTACTGCATAAATAACGATAATGAGAATGCCCAGGATGATCAGGGTCATGGTAGGAAGTTTTGTGCAAGGTACTAATAGAGAGATCGGAAGGTTAATATCTTTTGACTGCCCGACACGATGCGCTACCTGCATGGCTCCGCACTAATACTTGCCCCGCTAAAATGCGAAATACTATTTAACGGCATTGATTGCGCCAGGTGTTCAATTTAAACTTGCAAGCATTAAATGATCAAATTGAAATGAATAACAGGATTGCCTGGGGCTACGACAATAATACCGGAAAAAAAATCACAGATTGCGAAAAGAACCTGCGGAATTAAAGCGGCTGGTTCAGCAGTTGGCAAAACATCTCTGGCGCGACCAGGGCAAATTGCTAAAGGAGCAAGGAACTGCTGAACCCTAAAAAAGTAAAAAAGCGCTGCAAAAAAAACCCTTCCGCTCTTACGGAAGGGTTTTTTTGATAACAAGGTCACCTGCATTAGAATGCGTAAATAGCAGCCAGGATAAAGCTTGCAGCAGATTTTTTACCCGCACCATTCTTGTCAACAAAGTTTAATTTGTTACTGTTGTCAACCCGGAACTCAGGTATAAAAATCAGGTTGTCAACTTTAAAATTAGCTGACAAAGTGGTTGCGAAAACATGGCCTGCGGCAGGTAACTTAATCCCATCCTTATCGCTGAAATATTCGCCACGCAAGGTGAGGCCAAATACAGAGGTTGGATCAAAATTAAGGTACAAAGCTGAACCCCACCAGCTCATGGCATCCGTGTATTTTTTGTTTACCCAAAATTTAGAACTGTTTACAGTACCGTTGAAACCAACGCTAAACTGGCTGCTGATCTTTGATGTCAATACAAGGTCAAATTGGTTATTTTTAGTAGTGTCGGTTCCTTTACCACCTACAAAATTGAGGTAAGCTTTAAAGTTGTCGCTTGCGGCGTAGCTGTATTGAGCAATGACGAATTTATTGTTCATAACGCCATCCGGAACCACACGCCTATCGGTGGGGTTTGCAATACCCACCATCAATCCGCTTTTACCGAAGGTAAAGTCAGCTTTTAATCCGGTATGCGTAAATGGTCCGTTGGTGAACATATAGCTCATGCTATAGTTGCGATTCAATTGCGGATCTACCAGTTCGTAACCTACATGGGTAGCCCAGGTGCCTGCAGTCAACTTCACGTTCGCACTTGGCATATAACTTATGTACAATTGCTTCACAGCAGATAAAGTACCCTCGTCGTTATAAGAGAAATCAGCCGCTCTTTTTCCAAAACCAAGATCAGCAACCATATCCACTTTTGAAGTCTTGTGCTCAAACTTAACAGAAGCCATCCCCAACGCAATCTGGTCGTGAGTACCCGTAAAACTGGTAAGACTGTTGGCGCTCATTTTTTCAAAATCATAACGATAATATACATCCGCAGATCCGGTAATAGTCAATGCAGGGGCCGGAACTGGAATAGAATCGTTAGAAGCAAATGCATCGCAGATAGCGAACATACCAGCCAAAGGCATAAAAATTTTTCTTATCATTGTTTTGGTTTTAAGTTTTATAAGGGTACAGCAGTTATAACAGTAGTCTCTCACAATTACATTTTATAGCTACTGTACCTTTTTTTCTAGTATCGGGATGATGAAAATGAATGATCTGTAAAAAATCAGGTGTTGGGTTTTTCTTCCATTACCCCACCATTCTTCACCAGCAAAGTTCCTTGTACGTACGCCTCACCATGTTGGCTTGAATCCAGGCCAGCTTCTTCATCCAGTTCAGATACACGGATCGGGTTGATGAGGTTGATGAACTTAAAGATGAGCCATCCTACAACAAAGCTATAGGTAGCTACGATAGCCATTCCTTTAAACTGGGTGAAGAAAAGGTCGCCGCCAAAGAACAGTCCCTGGTGGTTTACACCCGCCGCTGCATCCAGCCCTACGCCACTATTCACTGCATTAGAGGCAAAAACACCAGTGAGGAGCATTCCTACCATCCCACCCACTCCGTGGCACGGAAATACATCGAGCGTATCATCCAGTGTTGTTTTGGCCTTCCATACACAAACCATATTAGAAACCAGGGCCGCTACAAACCCGATAAATGCACTATGTGCTACACCCACAAAGCCAGAACCTGGGGTAATCGCCACAAGGCCTACCACTGCACCGATGCAGAATCCAAGAACAGAAGGCTTTTTACCCTTGATCACATCAAAAAACATCCATGCTAAACCGGCAGTTGCCGCAGCCATATTGGTGGTAGCAAATGCAGAAACAGCAAGACCATTGGCAGCTACTGCCGAACCACCATTGAAACCAAACCAGCCAAACCAAAGCAAACCTGTACCAATCAACACATAAGGAACGTTGGCAGGATGCGATTCCAGTTTAGCAATATGTGATTTTCTTCTTTTTAAAACCAAAGCTCCCGCTAATGCGGCACAGCCGGCAGTGATGTGTACCACCGTACCCCCGGCAAAGTCAAGAACACCCATTTGAGCGAGGAAACCATCCGGGTGCCAGGCCCAATGGCATACAGGGAAATAAATGAAAAGGCAAAACAAGACAATAAATAAAACGTAAGAAGAGAATTTAACCCGCTCAGCCACGGCACCCACAACAAGGGCAGGCGTAATTATGGCAAACATTAATTGAAATAAAGAGAATAGGGAAAGCGGAATCGTGCCTGCAAAAACCCATGGCGCACCATCCATAACACCTTTGTAAAACAGGTGCGACATTGGATTACCGACTATACCATGCCAGGTAGTTCCGAACGACATACCGAAACCAACTGTAAGCCACAGTACAGACACAATACCTGCAGCTACAAAACTTTTGATCATGGTACTGAGCACATTTTTTCTGTGTACCATACCACCATAAAAAAAGGCCAGGCCTGGCGTCATTAAGAACACAAGCGCAGTTGCAACAATTACCCAGGCAATATCCCCTGTATCATACTTAAATCCTTCTTTGGCATAGGAGGCCTGAGTAGGAAAAAAAATAGCTGCAATAGCAACAATCGCCAGCCCAAGAAAGGGTGCGGCCTCTTTAATTCCAATTTTCTTCATAATTGTTGGTTTGTTTGATTAGTAATTAAAATATCCTGAATATTATACCGCAATTTACATGAAAGTAACCCAGCTTCTCAGAAATTGTATAAATATAAAATATTATAATTTGAGAGTTTTTTGACGTCTTGCCTGTTTATGCAGGTATTTTTTTTTCCGGATGGGTAAATGACTAATTAACAGCAGAAAGCTGCTATCGCATTGCTGTAGTTAAATGGGCTTTTAGAACAAAAGCCTGTATTTGCTATCAGAATCGTTGCGATTTTCCTGTTGCGATTTTCCTGGACGGTAATATGCGAGGATATGTGCGACTATTTTTAAGAATTTCTAGATGAAATGATCTTACTGGTCCAACTATTATAAGAAAAAAGGGATGTCAAACAGAATAACGCCATTAGCTAACAACTGAAAACCCACCCCAAATTCTTCCATTATCAACAATTATCCATTGTTCAGCCTATCCATTGAAATGATCAGCCAGCAACATACTATCCCTGGCTTCCAGTAGAGAATACCCCATCAGGAATTCGTCGACTTTCCGGGCGCATTCCCTGCCCTCGCTGATAGCCCATACTACCAGGCTTTGGCCACGACGTATATCGCCTGCGGCAAAAACTTTTGGTATGGACGTCTGGTACTGGTTCTCTGTCGCTTTTACATTGCCGCGCTCATCCTTCTCAATGCCCAGGTCGTCTACCATACCCACATGCTGCGGGTGGAGAAAACCCATTGCCAGGTACACCATTTCACAAGGTATTTCCCGTTCGCTGTCCGGAACTTCGGCAAAAGATGCCGGCCTACCGTCGTGACTGCTCGTCCATTGAAGATCAACGATTTGCAGGCCCTTTAAGTTGCCGTTACCATCGCCAATAAATGCTTTTGTATTTACAGCCCAATGTCTTTCCACACCTTCTTCGTGACTGGTAGTAGTTTTAAGCACCATTGGGAAACTAGGCCACGGCATATAGTTGGTACGGGTTTCGGGGGGCTTGGGCAGCAGCTCAAACTGGGTAATGGATGTAGCGCCGTGGCGGTTGCTGGTGCCTACGCAATCGCTGCCGGTATCACCACCACCTATCACCACTACGTTTTTACCAGTAGCTAAAATATCTTCTCCGTTAAAAGCCTGGCCGCTTACCCTTTTGTTGTTCTGACCCAGAAAATCCATGGCAAAATGCACCCCTTTCAATTCCCGGCCAGGTATTTTTAAATCCCTCGGAACTGTTGAGCCGCCCGCCAGCACAATGCTATCATATTGCCGAAGCAGATCATTTACGCTCACGTCTACGCCTACATTGGTGTTGCATTTAAAATTCACACCTTCTTCTTTTAGAAGATCCACCCTTCTTTCCACCACCCATTTCTCCAGTTTAAAATCCGGGATGCCATACCGGAGCAGGCCACCGGCAAATTCGTCCCTTTCAAAAACAGTCACAGTATGACCGGCATAATTTAACTGGGCGGCGGCGGCGAGACCTGCGGGGCCGCTGCCAACAACAGCTACTTTTTTACCGGTTCGCATGTTGGGCACCTTCGCTTTTACAAATCCCTTCTCAAAAGCGATCTCGATAATATGCTTTTCAATTTCCTCGATAGTTACGGGCGGTTGGTTAATTCCCAATACGCAGGCACCCTCGCAAGGCGCGGGGCAAATACGTCCGGTGAACTCGGGGAAATTATTGGTAGAAGTCAGGATCTCGTAAGCTTCCTGCCAGTTATTATTATATACCGCATCATTAAATTCAGGTATCACATTACCCAACGGGCAACCGCTATGGCAAAAGGGTACACCACAGTTCATGCAGCGGGCCGACTGATGGTTAAGTTCATCTTTGCTATACGGCTGTATATATTCTTTGTAGTCGTTTACACGTTCCTGTACTGGCCTTTTCGAAGGCACTGTTCTTGTAAATTCAAGAAATCCTGTAGGTTTTCCCATGTTTGCTTCCTGGTTAATGATTCAATAAAAGGTTGGCGGTCCTTTTTTCTCCGGCTGCAATCGTTGCTATTTTGGCAAATGTCTACCAAAATAGGTGGGTAAAATACAAAAAACTAACCTTATTGGAACAATCTTTCTAATTGAAGTGGACAAACAATAGATAATATTCAAAGGGAAGGAGCGATCATTAGAAATTTATATAGTTTGCGTCCACCAAAGCGGCCCAATTTCTGACCTTCAATGCTTGTAAAAACCTAGACCCAAGGGCCGGCCTTATATTTGACCGTTCAAAAATAGCAATTTCTATTGCTTAAAAGTAGCCATTTCACCCTTCCGCCACGCTGCTAATAGCACCTGCTTCTACGCAGCCGACTCAAATACCCGAGTTTGAAAGTAACTCTAATGATCTGGGGTTTTAGGAAATTACAAGAGCTGTTTGCAATTTTCTTCAATAATAGCATTGATGGCTGATACATCTTACGTGCTCCACAAACCAGCTAACTGAGGGCAGAAAAAGCTGCGTATTCTTCGGCGTAGAAGGACTTTCTAAAACCGCTTCTACTCCACGCAATGCCTCGTCATCTTTAGTGGCCATTCGCTTTTAATAAGGTGTATTTTTTGAGCGTCGGAATGCATAGCATCTGGTATAATGGCGAGATAAAATTTTATAGACTACAAATGAAACCAGCGTCATTTTCAATTGGAACAGGAGCCTTTGGATGTCAGCACTATCCATTTTTTTTAAACACTTTAAAAGCGACCATTAATTTTCCAACATAGTTGGTGTTGCAACATAATGAATTCCCAAGCCGCTGTTGTGTGTCTTCACCGATAGCCAATTTAATCAACCCGCTGCAAGAAAATTAAAGGATCTCCGCTGGAGACCTTATTCCTGAATACCGTAATATAACTTGCACCACTCGCCGCCGCAATAGAGACTTTTCCATCTCCCTCAAAATCGGCAAGTGTAGCGGCGGCCGGACGAGTACCTGGTACCAAATCAATTTTCGTATCGAAAACTATAGCATTTACCCGTGCTAATGTTTGTCAATACAGAAATGGAGTGCCATGATTATTTGAAGTGATTAGTTCGAGTTACTATTATTGCGGCTGAGGCGTTTGCGCAGGCAAGCGCAATCTCATGTTTCCCCTCACCGTCGAGGTGTCCCACTGCTACAATTTGTGGTGCCAAACTAAAAGACTCCAGGCCTGTAGCCGCAGGCTCTTAGTTTCGCAATTCCACTTCTCCTACTATCTGGCTGTAATGTGTGATCGACGAACGCTTCAATTGCTGCTGCAGCACTGTGGCAAATTGTGCATGTTTATAGGAAAAATTACCCCACCGCAACAGGCTTAATCAGCTCCGAGAAAAGATCACTTGCTTAAAAATGGATCACGAATTACATCTGATATGGGATAGTTGGTATTTAAAATTGATCGTTCCGGTTAGTGACGATTCTAATATTGCAATTGCAAAAATGAATCGGCATTTCAAAAGCCGGGATTACTACCCGTAGATTTTTATTATAAAAATTTATGGCATCGTATTTATAATGATAAAGTGAAATAGGAATAATTCCATAAGTCCATAATACGCTATGGGAATTGGTATATCATAGTCCCTTTTAATTAACTCTAAAATATTTTTTATGAAACATTGGTTTAACAGGATTGCCATACTGCTGATGGTAGCCTTCTCGTCTCTTAACTTATTAGCCCAGGACAAAAAAGTGGATCTTAATATTAATGTAGATAAAGGCGGTAACTGGTATGCTCAGCCATGGGTATGGATAGTTGGAGGGGCTGTTTTTATTCTTCTGCTTGTTGCATTGATAAGGAATGGAAAAAATGATTAGAGGTGTATATTTAAGCAACCGGAAAATGAATGTTCTACCATAACGCGCTGAGAAATAGCTTCTGCAAAATTGCAGAAGCTAATTTGGAGTCCATTAGCAGTGAAAGTTTTATGCCTGGCCCAGTTCCGGCTTATGTGACCTATAGCGGAAACGAATACATGACGGACGACAGTAAAAAAGCTGGTAAATACTTTTTCATAGCAATAACTTTAGTGGTAAAAACTAAGTCCTGGTTGCCCAAAAACGCTGGTATTACAGAAACACGCGCCAACAGTAATATAAAGGGTAAGTTTCTTTTTACTGACATAGGCAAAAAGTAATTGAAGCTGCTGGTATTCAAAGTAGCCGTTTTTAATGCCCGAAAGCAATATTGAAAAACAATTGTATGGATTAACGCTTGGAAGGAGCCTGCACAGTGTTGACTTATTATAATTGGCCAGCAATCTCGATCATGCGAGTTGAACAAAAAAAGCCCCCGCAATCGCGGACGCTATGTCAGTCAATTTTAATTATAACTCTTACACCTTCGCCCCCACCTTCCTCCCCAGCAACACCCGTTTATAATCCTTCGGAAACACCTTCACAAAATTCCGCAACTGATTGTCCAGGTCTTCAACAATGAAGGAGGCCACCTTGCTTCCCGTGCTGCTTACATGTTCTTCCAGCAAGGCTTTCAAGATTTGTTTATCGTCTTCATCCAGCGGATCGAGGTCAATCATTTCCAAATTGCAATGGTTGGCAAATGTTTCTTTTACATCATACACATAGGCTACACCACCACTCATACCTGCGGCAAAGTTTCTGCCCGTTGCGCCCAGGATCACCACCGTTCCACCCGTCATGTACTCACAGCCATGGTCACCGGTGCCTTCCACTACAGCTGTCGCGCCGCTGTTACGAACGGCAAAGCGTTCGCCCGCTTTTCCGCAAATAAAGATCTTTCCGGAAGTGGCGCCATACAGGGCCACATTACCCACAATAATATTTTCTTCGGGCACAAACGTGGCGGTGCGGTCGGGGTACAGTACCAGGTTAGCACCGCTTAATCCTTTACCAAAATAATCATTGGCTTCGCCTTCGAGTTCCAGCGTTACGCCTTTGGTGTTAAAAGCACCAAAGCTTTGCCCGGCCGAACCACGGAATTTCAAATGGATGGTATCGTCCGGCAATCCGTGTTGCTTGTATTTTTTAGTGATCTCATTGCTCAGCACCGTCCCGGTAGCCCGGTCAGTATTGATGATCTTAAATTCAGCCACTACTTTTTCCTTGCTCTCAAGCGCGGGAGTAGCCGCTTCCAGTATTTTCCAATCCAGGATATCCTGCATCATATGATCCTGCTCTTCGGTATTGTACAGGCCGGCTTCAGCACCTTCTACCTGTTTGTGCAGGATCGAGGAAAGATCCAGCCTGCCATATTTCCAATGGTCTACATGCTCTCTTTTGGTAAGGCAATCCGCCTGCCCCACCATTTCATTAATGTTGCGGAAACCTAGTTCAGCCATGATTTCCCGTAACTCTTGCGTCAGGTATTTAAACAGGTTCACTACATGGTCAGCATTGCCGGTAAATCTTGACCTCAATTCCGGATCCTGGGTGGCAACACCTACCGGGCAGGTATTCAAATGGCATTTTCGCATCATGATACAGCCTTCCGTAACAAGGGCGGCAGTTGCTACGCCCCATTCTTCTGCACCCAATAAGGTAGCAATGGCGATATCCCTACCAGTTTTTAACTGGCCATCTGTTTGCACCACCACCCTACTACGAAGTTTATTTTTTACTAATGTTTGGTGTGTTTCGGCTAAGCCTAACTCCCATGGTAAACCTGCATGTTTAATAGAACTAATTGGTGATGCACCTGTACCTCCATCATGACCGGCGATCAGCACCACATCGGCCTTAGCCTTGGTTACACCTGCGGCAATGGTGCCTACTCCAGCTTTACTTACCAGTTTTACATTAATACGGGCGGTGCGGTTGGCATTCTTCAGATCAAATATCAGCTGTGCCAAATCTTCAATAGAATAGATATCATGATGCGGTGGCGGTGATATCAATCCCACGCCTGGAGTTGAGTGCCGCACTTTTCCAATCCACTCATCCACTTTATGACCGGGCAGCTGGCCACCTTCGCCCGGCTTGGCACCCTGCGCCATTTTTATTTGTAATTCATCTGCGTTAGTCAAGTAATAAGCCGTTACGCCAAACCGGGCCGAAGCCACCTGTTTGATGGCGCTGCGCATGCTATCACCATTTGGCAGCGGTTCAAAACGCATTTCGTCTTCCCCTCCTTCACCGGTATTGCTTTTACCACCAAGCCGGTTCATGGCAATGGCCAGCGTGCTGTGTGCTTCATGGCTGATGGAGCCAAAACTCATAGCGCCAGATGCAAAGCGCTTGTAGATATTTTCAGCAGGTTCTACCTGGTCGATGGAAATAGAAGGCCGGTCGTATTTAAAAGCAAATAAGCTGCGAAGGGTACAGGCTTTTTCGCTCTGGTCGTTTACTGCTTTTGAATATTTTTTGAAAGTAGCATAGTCACCCATGCGGGTGCTGTATTGCAAAAGGTGTATGGTGGTAGGATTGAAAAGATGAAACTCTCCTTTACGTTTCCACTGGTATAATCCACCGGCCCGCAATTGCTTAACCGGAATTTCTTTTTGTGAGAAACCCAGGTGGTGTTTGGCCAGCGCTTCGCGTGCCAACTCATCCAGGCCCATACCTTCAATACGGGAATAAGCCCCGGTAAAGTATCGGTCCACTACTGAGCGATCGATGCCAAGGATCTCAAAAATCTGGGCACCCTGGTACGACTGTAAAGTAGAGATGCCCATCTTTGAAAACACTTTCAAAAGGCCATCGTTGACGGCTTTAATATAATTATACCGCAGTTCCTCCCAGGTTAGAGGCGTATCAAGTTTGCCTGAGGCTTTAAGATTACGAATCGTAGCCAACGCCAGGTAAGGGTTAATGGCAGTGGCGCCAAAACCGACCAGGCAGGCGAAGTGATGCGTTTCCCACACATCCCCGGCTTCTACTACAATGCCGACGCTGCCACGTAATCCTTCACGAATTAAATGATGATGTACGGCTGCCACCGCCAATAGAGAAGGTATAGACACGTGATCGCTATCAATAGCACGGTCGGTAAGGATAATCACTTCAAAGCCGTCAATCACCGCATCAACTGCGTAACGGCAAAGCCGTTCCAATCCTCTTTCCAAAGAACCGGACTTACCGTCGGCGCGGAAATAGGTTTGAAGGGTCTTGGCCTGAAAAATGCCGGTATCGATACTCCGTAACTTCTCCAATTCCTTACTGGTAAGGATGGGGTGTTTCAGCGCTACGGTATGGCAATGCTTTGGATCTTCATCCAGCAGGTTACCATTATTACCTACAAAAGTAGCAAGGCTCATAACCAATCTTTCCCTGATTGGGTCGATCGGTGGATTAGTAACCTGGGCAAATAGTTGTTTAAAATAACTGCTTAGATGTTGGGGCTGATCGCTAAGTATCGCCAATGGTACATCTGTGCCCATGGAGCCAATCGGTTCCTTTCCATCCAATGCCATAGGCTTGATAAGGGTTTCGATGTCTTCGGTGCTATAGCCAAAAGCCTGTTGGTATTTAAACACAGAGTCTTCGCTCAGGTGGGTAAACGAAACGCGGGGATCGTCCAGTTCTTCCAGCCTGATTTTATATTGATTTAGGTAATCTGCATAAGGCTTTTGCCCGCAGATAGATTGTTTCAGTTCCTCATCGCTGATAATGCGCCCCTGTTCCATATCCACCACGAACATTTTACCCGGGTGCAGGCGCCCTTTTTTGATCACATTATCCTGGGCTATCGGGAGCACGCCTGCTTCTGAAGCCATGATCACGCGGTCGTCTTTGGTAACTACATATCTTGATGGGCGCAAGCCGTTACGATCCAGCGTGGCGCCAATCATCTTACCATCTGTAAAAGAAATAGAAGCCGGACCATCCCAGGGCTCCATAATAGAAGCATGGTATTCGTAAAACGCTTTTTTGATGGGATCCATGTCCTTGTCTCCATCCCATGCTTCGGGTATCAGCATCATCATCACATGTGGAAGGCTGCGGCCGGTCATGGTGAGCAGCTCAATCATATTATCCAGGCAGGCCGAATCGGACTGTGATGGAAAAATGATCGGCAACAGCATTTCCATATCCTCTTTGCTGAAATAGGGCGATGCAAAGCCGGTCTCGCAAGCCTTCAGCCAGTTAAGATTGCCCTGCAACGTGTTGATCTCACCATTATGAGCGATATAGCGGAAGGGCTGTGCTAATTTCCAGCTTGGAAAAGTATTGGTGGCGAAACGGCTGTGTACCAGGCCAAATGCAGATACCATTCTTTCATCGCTGAGGTCGGGGAAATAGCCGCGTACCTGCGTGCTCGTGAGCTGACCCTTATAAATAATGGTTTTGGAAGAAAGCGAAGCCAGGTAAAACCCAACCGCATTTTTTCTGACCGTATTATTGATGGTATGGGCAGCGTAGTTGCGAAGCACATATAGTTTGCGTTCAAACTCATCCTGGTTTGTGATATGATCGGGGCAGCCGATAATCACCTGTTCTATTTCCGGCTCCACGCTCAGGGCAGTGACACCGATATCCGTTGGGTTTACCGGCACCTTACGGTAAGCCAGCACATTCAGTTTCAGCTTTTTAGCCGCGCGGTTAAAGATCTCCCGGCACTCTTCACGGAGGTGTACTTCTTTTGGAAAAAAAACCATGCCTACGCCATACCTGCCAAAAGCGGGTAAATGGAAACCCAGGCTGATCGCTTCACCAAAGAAGAATTCATGCGGCATCTGTACCATAATACCCGCACCATCGCCGGTGTTATTCTCACAGCCACAGGCACCGCGGTGCTCCATGTTCTCGAGGATGGTGAGTGCGTCACCAATATGCTGATGACTTTTATGGCCTTTAATATTGGCCACAAAACCAATGCCGCAGGCATCGTGCTCGTACTCGGGGCGGTATAAGCCTTCAGTTATTTCTACTTCTCTTTTCATCAAACAACAAACGTTTTAGGTTGAAGGCTAGCAATCGCGGCGGACAAGATATAAAACAATTGCTAAAACCTGGTCATTCATCCAACGGACATACAATTAGTTTAGAAATTTTTCATCAATATTTAGTGTTGCTTTGAAATTAATTAAAGCTATAAACCTGGTTTTTATTATCTGGCTTACAAATTTACATCTAGATTTTAAAAACGCCATCCCGTACCCTACCGTCTTTATGAATTTAAAAGTAGGAATTGAGTATCCGGTTACCGGGCCAAAGTCGATTTTATTGCAAAGCCAGCAGTTGTGCGAGCTATTATTTGAAAACTTCAAATTAATAGTGGCTGCATGATTTCACTATTTTTGAACGTGCGCTAAACATAATAAACATAACCCAATAAGTATTTGCTTTAAAGGAGATCATACATCCCT
This sequence comes from Chitinophagaceae bacterium, assembly GCA_039925965.1. GTDB lineage: Bacteria > Bacteroidota > Bacteroidia > Chitinophagales > Chitinophagaceae > JAZKFT01. The sequence goes on along the minus strand of JBDSXW010000111.1, from coordinate 53,279 downwards.
GCACAGCCAAAAAAATGGCAGCACTTCTACACAAAGTTGGAAAAATCCGCCGAAGATTCGTAGCGGAAGGATGACCATGCGTATTGAGTCGTTGGTTTACGTTACTATTGATTTCCCGTCATAGTTTACCAGTGATTTCGGGGTAAGGTTTACCAGTGATGCAGGCAAAAGTTTACGACCAGACGGGACTTTGCTGCAACGCGGCGACACAAAATTTACAGTATCCGGAACAAGGGGTTTTGTTGATTGTTTTGGTAATGCTGGTATTCATACCGCTGCCCAGGTGCATAAAGAGATCCAGGAAATTTGGAGAATCGGAGGACGGCAGCAAGGGGAGCATTTTATACTATTCAGCCCGGTATTAATTGTAAATACAGGTATATATTCCCTTTTAATTGATATATAACCAAAACTGTGTTTGTAAAGCAGTTTGAAATAACAATGCTGTTCAAAATTCCTCCCCATACAAAAACTGTATTTTACTGCTTACTAGAAAGAAATCGACAGGGTAGTAAATCAAGACTGGTCTGTTTAAATAGGCGGCATAGAACGGTTTGTCCAGTATTTTTTTTTGTGGTGCAAATGCGTCTTTCAAGGCCGGTATACTGTTCAGCATTTTTGCAGAGAATTCCGAGCAATATAAGGTATCATCATTCCGCAGATTAAACCGGGAATCGAAAACAACTTTTCGTGACAGCATTTCATAGCAGGATTTCTTAAAATGTAACAGGTCCGGGCTGCTTACTTTCAGCGACCAAACTCCAAGCCGGTATACTTCCGGTGCTTCAATAAAAGTTTGAATATCCTCCTTTCTGATAGCATTTGCCCGTCCGTTGTAGTCTGAAACATTAAAGATTACCAACGCATCATTTTCGATAAAACCAACTGCAACATGGTTGATACTGCTGTCGAACAAATTAAACTGCCGGGATATGATGCTCGTTTTTAACCGGGTGCCGCGGCAAAGAATAAAAACATCATGCTTATGGGTGTTCACCATGGTGCTTAATCTGACGGTAATGCCTGGCTTTTGTGAAAATGCGGGCCCACCGAAATTTGTGAGCAGGACCGTAATGAAGAAAAACTTATTAATGCAGTTCATAGGTGACTGATAAATATAGATTCGTATTCTTTGTTAGGAGCTTGTTTGCTTTTGTGGGAAAAAAGCCGACAATATCTGTTGTTGAGTTAATACCCACTTCGAAGTCAAATCCAGCCGGAGAGGGTATCCTTATGCCACCATCTAACAGTACCGCCAATGAGCTCCCCGTATTTCTATACTTGTCGGTTACGTACTTTCCTTCACGGCTTGTCTCTAATTTTTTGTACAATATCACATTGTAAACTATTCCTATATCAAAAAAAAGGAAGGAGTTTTCACTTGCCTTAATATATTGGCGATAATATACGGGAACCCTTAAAGATGAATACGTTTGTATAAAGGTGGTTAACAAACTGTCCCTATTTCTTGACATAAGCCCCAAACCAATTCCAATTCCCAAGTGCCTATTTGGCTTGAGCCTGGATTCATAAATGCATAAGAATTCGTTGTTTAACATCATGCTTCTTGAGTTTTCAAACCGGGCAATCGAATAGCCTATGTTGCCGACGAGTTTTAACTCCTTCTTTGAAGCGGTATAAGGGAAGGTGATCATCTGCGACCAGATGTCTGATACCGGGACAAAAAACAGCAATAGGGATAATGAAGAACAGTAGTTAAATTTCATAATAGTTGGATTTAAAATGGCGGCTCAACATAAATTGAGCCGCCGGCAAAAGGAATAATTTTATGATAAAGCTCCTGCGATACTGCCAATAATCGCCCCGCCTATGGCACACGGGCCTCCGCATATTTGCCCACCGAGGATGGCGCCAGCTGCTGCGCCAAGCATCCAGCACGGCAGTGTTCCAGTGCCATCAGGTCCTGTGACAAGGCAATCATGTTGTTTTTTTCTATCCAAACCCGCAACAGGCGAATTATTAATTTCATACGCAAATGACAACAATGTAAGCACCAGCTCTTTCTCCTGGCGTTCAATGGTGCCGTTCGCGTTTACTGCGTTTACCGCGTTGGTTACTTTTTGCGAGAAACCTTTCTTCGATCCGCTGCCAGCATTGAATACATCTAATAAAATATCCTGCGAGAAAACAGATAGCGGGGATTCCCGGACGAATTTTTCAAAATTAAAATCCGGCGATTTAATGGTTTTGACTATTTCACCAGCAAGGCTTTCATTCATGTCAGACTTCGACGGAATCATGGCTTTGTAACGGTCTATTGTTGCCTGGTCAAAACCATTGGATGGATTAAAACCGGGGTCTGCGGTGATGATTCCCAGAGACGCGACAAGATCCTCTCCTCTCTGTTTGAAAGGATTGTTGCTCTGTGCGAACAGCAAGGTTACTGTGACAGACAGGCAAACAGAAATGATTGTTTTTTTCATTGTGTGATTTTTTTTGAGTTATCAAAATTTGTTTAATAAATATTGTTCGGAACTGCCACGGCTTCAAGTTTATGGTGCCTGTTATTACCGGTGCAGACTGGTACCATTCGAATGATAGACCAATATTAAAAACGATTGGGAAAGCATGTCTAATTTTATACACCGATGAAGTAATACCGTAGATGGATACTTAAAAGAGTGGAGCAAATGAGATCGGGAATAAAAAAGACCTACGGCGATGCCAAAAAAAGCCACTGCTGGTGACCAAAATATAAATCGAAACAGTCACGAAGGCTCACATAAGATAGGGTTGTTCATTTGCCAGCTTTTACCGCTTCCCCACCAACTGACCGCGGATGCGCCTTAATTTTTTAAAAACAATGAAACTGCATCCCTACCGCCTATCCAAAAACATTTCCGTTGTAACTGTTCCAACATCCATTTGCCGTAGATTTAAACCATCTTTTTTTCTTTTATTAAAACCTAACTGAACCATGATGAGAAAATTGCACGGGTTATTTGCTATGCTATGCATTACCCTGTATGCATCGGCGCAGCCTACTTTCCCCGTTAATGGGGTTGCCGAGCCCAGAGAAGGCTGTTACGCCTTTACCAATGCCACGATCGTAAAAGACGCACAAACCACCCTGCAAAATGCGGCGATGGTGATTCGAGATGGCAAAATAGTAGCTGTGGGTGCGGGCATCGCCATCCCGAAAGATGCGGTGGTGATCGATTGTAAAAACAAATTTATCTACCCGTCGTTCATCGATATCTATAGCGACTATGGCATCACCGTGCCGCAGCGGCAGCTTACGGGCTTTGACTTTCGGGCACCGGCGCAAATAACCAGCAGCACTAAGGGTGCTTATGGATGGAACCAGGCCATTAAGCCCGAGGTGCAAGCCTCCTCTATGTTTGCCGTGGATGATGCAAAGGCCAAAGCCCTCAGGGAAAGTGGGTTTGGAACGGTACTTACCCATCAGAAAGATGGTATCGCCCGGGGCACCGGTTTGGTGGTAACGCTGGCCAGTGAAAAAGAAAATATGGTGATCGTGAAGGAGAAAGCTTCAGCTCATTATTCTTTTAGTAAAGGCACTTCTGGTCAGAGTTACCCAGGCAGTATGATGGGCTGTATAGCTTTGCTGCGTCAAACCTATATTGATGCTGCCTGGTATAAAAATAAGCCAGCCACCGAAGGAACCAATATGAGCCTGCAAGCCTGGAATGATAACCAAAGCCTGCCCCAGATATTTGATGTAGTGGAACGCGGCAACGCCGACCAAACAACCAAGTGGAACGCGCTGCGGGCCGACAGGATCGCAAAGGAATTTGGCACCCAATACATCATCAAGGCTAGCGGTTACGAATACCAGCGTATTAACGAAATGGCGGCTACAAAAGCCAGTTTTATTTTGCCGATCAATTACCCGCAGGCCATGGATGTAGAAGACCCTGCTGATGCGCGGTTTGTGTCGCTGAGTGATATGAAACATTGGGAAATGGCGCCAGGCAACCCTGCCGCTTTCGAGAAAGCCGGGATTAACTTTTGCCTTACTACTTCCGACCTGAGGGATCCAAAACAATTTATGGCCAACCTGCGCAAGGCATTTGACTATGGCCTTAGCGAAACCAGGGCCATGGAAGCACTTACCAAAACCCCCGCAACCCTGCTGGGTGTGTACGATAAAGTCGGTAGCCTGGATGCAGGTAAGCTGGCCAACTTTTTAATTACCAGCGGTCCGGTTTTTGGAGAAAAAACGACTGTTTACCAGAACTGGGTGCAAGGCGATAAATATGCCGTTAAAGAAGAAGGCTGGAATAATATCGCCGGTACCTATAACCTCGTGATCTCGTCTGCGGCTGGCAGTACTAAATATTCGCTGGATGTAAAAAGCTTCAATGACGCCAACGTGATTGGCAAGGATACACTTGCCAGTAAATTCAGTTTCGATGGCAAGATGGTGAGGCTTAGCTTTTCACCCGTGGCTTCCAGGGGAAGAAGAAGACCAGGCATGGGAGACAGTACGTTGCGGATGACCGTAGACAATTCCCAGGTTCATATCGGGGGCCACGATACCAGCCGGATGAAATTGCCCCCCGATGGCATGCAAGGCACTGTGGGCGATAGCATGGCGATGCGGCCGGGCAGAGGCGGAAGGAATATCATGGTGGGGGCACCACTCGCCGGTCCCAATATCCGCCTAAGTGGCATAAATAACGGAGACGTTTGGCAAGGCACCGGCATGGATACCAGCGGTAATAAACTTACGTGGAGTGCTACTTTCGAAAAGGCAGCTGTTGCTAAAGTGGATTCGGTAAAAAAGAAAGAGCCGTTAAAGCTGGGCGCCGTCACCTATCCATTTAACGGCTATGGCTGGGAGGCAATGCCAAAAGCTGAGAACCTGCTGATCAAAAATGCAACGGTGTGGACCAATGAAGCTGATGGAAAAATGGAGAACACCGATGTCTTAGTGAAAAATGGAAAAATTGCTGCCGTGGGCAAAAACCTGTCTGATGCCGGCGCGAAAGTAATCGACGGAACGGGCAAGCACCTGACTCCGGGCATCATCGATGAGCATTCGCATATTGCCGCATCGTCTATCAACGAAGGTGGCCAGTCGGTTACTTCCGAAGTACGCATTGGCGACAACCTGAACCCTGATGATATTAACATTTATCGCCAGTTGAGTGGAGGCGTTACTTCATCGCATATCCTGCATGGCAGCGCCAATACCATTGGCGGACAAACCCAATTGATCAAGCTCCGCTGGGGTGTGGATGACGAAGGGCTGAAATTTAAAGGCGCAGATCCGTTTATCAAATTCGCGTTGGGCGAAAATGTAAAACGTACGACTGCTGTAACCGGCAATACCCGTTTTCCTGATACCCGCATGGGCGTGGAAGAAGTGCTGGCCGATGCTTTCCAGCGAGCAACCGACTACCAGGCTGCCATGAAAGGCGCTAATGGTAAATCGGTGCGCCGCGACCTGGAGCTGGATGCGCTTGTAGAGATATTGAATAAAAAAAGATTCATTACCTGTCACTCGTATGTGCAAAGTGAAATCACTGCTTTGATGCGTGTGGGTGACCGTTATAAATTCCAGGTAAACACATTTACCCATATACTTGAAGGGTATAAAGTGGCCGACAAAATGAAAGCAGAAGGCATCAATGCTTCTACCTTCAGCGACTGGTGGTATTACAAAATGGAGGTGCAGGATGCCATTCCGTATAATGCCGCCATTATGACCAAGGTAGGATTGAACGTAGCCATTAACAGCGATGATGCGGAGATGGCCCGTCGCCTGAACCAGGAAGCTGCCAAGAGCGTAAAATATGGTGGACTTACTGAAGACCAGGCTTTGAAGATGGTAACCCTGAACCCGGCGAAAATGCTGCATGTGAGCGACAAAGTGGGTTCTATAAAGGTAGGTAAAGATGCTGACCTTGTACTGTGGAGCGACAACCCGCTGAGCATCTATGCCATCGCTCAGAAAACCATTGTAGACGGCATCGTGTATTTCGACCGCGACCGCGACCTGGAGCTACGCCGGAAGATAACCGAAGAAAGAAACCGCATCAGCCAGAAAATGATGGGCGAAAAGAAAGCCGGCTTCCCGATGGCCCCCGCTACTCCGAGCATGGAGATTATGAATACCTGTAACGATCATAGTCATCAGCATGGGCTTCTTATTATTGATGGGGATGATTTGAAGTAGTCAGTCTTCGGATCGTAGTTTCCTGGGTTCACAAGTTCTTGTGTTCGCAAGGTTACAAGATCACAGGTTCAAAAGTTCTTAGGTGCGAAGCCAAAATCGATATAGGTTATTCCCAAACCCGTGAATTGCATATTGAACTCGCAAACAAAAAATTATTAACAACTAAGTATCGTAAACATGAAAAAATTAGCAATATATCTGGTCGCATCATTGTTGGCGCTGGCAGGTTTCGCGCAGGATGATGTGTACCCGGCACCGGCTTACAAAGGCCTGCTATTTATAAAAAATGCCACCATCCATGTGGGCAATGGTGCTGTGATACAAAATGGTACCATTAAAGTGAACAATGGGAAAATAGAACAGGTAGGTACCGGTATTGCCATACCTGCCGATGCGGTAAAAGTATTTGACGCAAGCGGCAAGCATGTTTACCCGGGCCTTATTTTGAGCGATGTGGACCTGGGCTTAAAAGAAATTGGCAGTGGTGTACGAGGCTCCAACGACTATGAGGAAATCGGCGATCTAAACCCCTCCGTTCGTTCGATCGTGGCGTATAATACAGATAGTAAGGTAATAGGAACCCTTCGGGCAAATGGCATACTACTCGCCAACATCGTGCCGGCGGGTGGAACTATCAGCGGCTCTTCGTCGGTAGTGCAGCTGGACGCCTGGAACTGGGAAGATGCGGCTTATAAAATGGAGAATGGCATTCACTTTAATATGCCTACCCTGATCAGCCGGCCTAACCGGTTTGGTGGTGGCGGCGGCCGTGGCCAGCAGGCTCCCGAAGATCCGGTAAAGGCAGGGCTCGATAAGATCGCTGCTATTAAGGTTTTTTTGACCGAAGCAAAAGCCTATTCGGCCGAAGCTACCCATGGCGAAACCAACCTGAAATTTGAAGCGGTAAAAGGCCTTTTTACCAAACAACAAAAGTTCTTTGTGCATTGTGATATTGTAAAGGAAATGCTCGTAGCCATTGACTTTGCCAAAGAGTTTGGATTTGATGTGGTGATCGTGGGTGGAAGCGAAAGTTTTCAAATAGCAGACTTGCTGAAACAGAACAATATTGCTGTTATACTGCAGCAGGTGCATAGCCTGCCTACTACGCCGGATGATGATATTGATCAGCCATTTAAAACACCAGCCGTACTTCAAAAAGCGGGTGTACTTTTTGCCATTAACGATGATTTTGAGGAGGCTCGTTACCGTAACCTGGCTTTTAACGCAGGCACCGCAGCCAGCTATGGCCTCGGCCGGGAAGAAGCCCTTAGCGCCATCACCCTGAATGCCGCAAAAATCCTCGGAATAGCCGACAAAACCGGTTCACTGGAAGTAGGTAAAGATGCCAATATTGTGATCAGTGAAGGCGACATAATGGATATGAAAAGCAGTATCATCACCCAGTGTTTTATCCAGGGCAGGCAAGTGAGTTTAGACAACAAGCAGACCCAACTCTACGAAAGGTATAAATCTAAATATGGTATAAAATAGCCATTGGTATGAAACATACATACACTATCCGCACTGGAAACCAGTGCGGATTTTTTTACTCCGGCCGCTTACGATAAAAAGATCGTCATTAGTAAGGTGATAGCCACCGCCAGGGTAACCACAAGCAACTCCGTTTTAGTATCGCGGTTCCATTTCATAACTGGTGAATAAATTGTATCTGTTTGTAAGCTATCCGTATATAGTTATATTTTCGGATGATATCGAGCCTGGGATCATCCCGGATTAGGCAACGGGAAATGTGCAGTCAACGATGGACCTGTTTACAATAAACTACCTGCACTGGCCAGATTGCACAGCAGCACTGACATTCATTTAATCAACCCACCATTAACCACCATGCACCTATGATCAGCAACGTCCAAATTCTAAAAACCGAGGTCTTGTCCGACAACTGGTATTTCCTGAGAAAGATCACTTACAGTTATCAAAAGAAAGACGGCACTACATGCACCCAAAGCAGGGAAGCCTACGACCGGGGTAATGGTGCCACCATTTTGCTATACAACAGGGAACAACAAACTGTAATTCTTACCCGCCAGTTCCGCCTGCCTACTTTTGTAAATGGCAATGAAACCGGGATGCTGATAGAATCCTGTGCCGGCTTGCTGGATAAGGATAACCCCGAAGATTGTATCCGGCGCGAGACCGAAGAAGAAACCGGCTATTTGGTTACCGATGTTCGTAAAGTATTTGAAGCGTATATGTCGCCCGGCTCAGTAACAGAGATTCTCTATTTTTTTGTTGCTGAATATTCGCAGTCTATGAAGGTGAGTGGCGGAGGCGGTGTAGCGCATGAGGAGGAGAATATTGAAGTATTGGAATTGCCTTTTGCCACCGCTATTACCATGATGAACAGTGGTGATATCAGGGATGGCAAAACTATTATGCTGTTGCAGTGGCTGGCACTTACCCGGGTACTGGAGGTGTAATCTACAGGCTTGGTTAATAGTTGTGGGTGAGCGAAAACTAACCTTATCTCTATTTTAGTATGTGCCCAAAAAACGGCAGGAATTTACAGGGTTGCTTTGAACAAATTAAAGGCCCATGCCAAACTATTATCTCCCGGCTGCTGAGAACGAGAGGCAGTACAAGCAAAAGGATAGTGCGTTTCCCTCTCATATCGTTAGTTCAGCATGGGGTTTTGACTGGCGAAGATCGTTTCGTCGTTGCGTATTTTTAGCTCCCAGTCCCAGGCAGTTTTCATCATGGCATCCATGTCGTACTGAATATTCCAGCCGAGTTCGGTTACCGCCTTTTCATTGTTCGCATAAATAGCCATCACATCGCCCGGGCGGCGTGGGCCTCTTACATAATTGAGTACTAATCCACTTACTTTTTCAAATGCGCCAATGGCTTCCAGAACGGTAACGCCATTGCCAGTACCGAGGTTAAACACGTCGCACTGTTCCTGGTTTTTGCCCTCCATTAAAAACTGGATCGCGAGCGTATGTGCATGAGCGATATCGCACACATGGATATAATCGCGTATGCAGCTGCCATCGCGGGTGGGGTAGTCTGTTCCATATACCATCATGGGTGGTATTTTGCCAATAGCAGACTGGGTGATAGCCGGTACCAGGTTAGCTGGTCTGCCAAGCGGCATTTCGCCGATTAATGTTGAGGGATGCGAGCCTACGGGGTTAAAATAGCGGAGCAGGATGTATTTACTGGTTCCGGTGACGGCGGTAGATTTTATGATGTCTTCACCCATTTGCTTGGTAAGACCATACGGACTCTCAGCAGGTTTCAAGGGTGACGTTTCCGTTACCACCATGGTGTCAGGACTGCCATATACAGTGCAACTGCTGGAGAAAACAAAATGAGGAATATTGAATTCCTGCGTGCATTTTAGCAGGTTCACCAACGAGCCGATATTATTTTCAAAATACATCAGTGGTTTTTCTACTGATTCTCCCACCGCCTTGTAAGCAGCAAAATGGATGATGCCAGAGATATCGGGATGCTCGGAAAAAACGGCATGGGTTTCATCAAAGTGGCAAAGATTTACCTGGTAGTTTTTCACTTTTTTACCTGTAATTTTTTCAATGCCTTCCAGCAGGTATACATTGCTGCGACTGTTGTCGTCAATGGAAATAACGTCGAATCCGTTTTCTATCAGGTCTACGATTGTGTGGGCACCAATATACCCACAGCCACCTGTTACAAGAATTTTTGCCATGGCGCAAATGTAAGGCTTGATGGGTTTGATACCATATTCTGCACCATGCCATAGAACTTTTTACGATTAAAAAACGTATACCAAATGAACAAAATCGGTTGACATCATTTGATGAAAAACTGCCTCAATGCCACTGTTTGCCTTAGGGAAGTCTTTCAATTCACAGGAGCAGGATCGTTTTTATTAACCAGCTAAAATTTAAACAATGGAAAAATTTGCATTATTGGCAAGAGTTGTAGCCAAAGAGGGTAAGGAGGCCGAGGTGGCTGCGTTCTTAAAATCCGCACTGCCGTTGGCCGAAGCGGAGCCAGACACGGTAAGGTGGTATGCCCTTCAGCTAAACGAAAATACCTTTGGCATTTTCGACACGTTTGAAACGGAAGACGGTAGAAAAGCGCATCTGCAGGGACAAATAGCAGCCGCCTTAATGGCCAACGCTGCGGAATTGCTGTCTGTAGATCCAGTAATTGAATTTGTGGACCTGCTGGCGGTCAAATAACTGCCTGCCTGGCGAACGAATGCCCTGCTTTTCATGGATTTGATCCACAAAAAAGCAGGGCATTTTTATAGTTGGCAAAACACAAAATTGTAATTTCGTCATTAAGTAATTGAGCTACTGATTGCATGACAATTAAAATGAAACAGGCATTCACGGTTTTAAGCCTTGCGAGACAATGTCGTTAAGTTTAGAAATTGCGCATGTGCCAAGGCACATAAAACCATCTTTGAACGACATTGCTTTGGGAGGTATTATGCCTGGTAAAGGCCAGCCAAGCTCTGCAAATTCAAACTTTTTCATTTTTAAAGAATAGAATCGCCAACTCTTCGTTTACTTAGCAGCTAAACCTTTCCGATTGAAGCTGATCCTGGCGTTTTTATTGGTAACTGGCTGCCTACTATCCGCCGCTTCCCAGCCCGTGAGTGGTGTATGGAAGGGCAAAGTGATGCGTGGCAGTGGCTTTGGTAAACAATCCTACAAGCTGGAACTCAAACTGGTAAAGAAGGGAGATAGCCTGGTGGGAACCTCTTACTATTATACCAGCGGCAGCAATTATTACCGCTATTCTGTGAAAGGCTATTTTGATGCCAGAGATAATAGTGTCAACTGGTGGGATGATCAACTGATAGAAAGCAAAAGTGGTGGGCTTAAACTTGGCAGTTTCAACACAATGCCGATGGTGGCCGAAGCTGATTTCAACTGCCCCGGTAGCGGCATCATGAAACTTGATGGCAGTGCGCACCCAAAATTGGGCGGCAATAATTTCGAAATCCACATGGATAAAGATTCGAGACCTGATTTCAAAGATGAGTGGGATCCTGTAATCGAAAATTATTTCTATGGCGGCGCTGACCCGGATGTTATTGACAGCGTGTCAAGAATTGCTTTTAATCGCACACCCATTATCCTCGCAACTCCCGCAAAAACGGCACCAGCCAGGCCCGTCATGTTACCACCCACAAAGCCGGAAGTAGCTATTGCCAAACCAGTAGAAAAGCAGAAAGCGGCGGTGCCTGTTGTGATAAAGGAAGTGAACAAAGCACCTTTGCCCGATATCGTTAAAGTATCACCGCCCGTGGTTATAAAGCCAATGGAGAAGAAGCCGGAGCCGGTCGTGGTAAAACCTCTTGAGAAGAAGCCTGATCAGGTTATCGTGGAAGCCGTTGACAAAACCCCCGATCCAATAGTGGTAAAACCTATAGCAAAAAGACCGGAGCCGGTGCTCGCCAAAGCGCCTCAGATACCTACGGTTGACGAGAAGTTTGCCACCCGCAAAAATGTATTTACAACAGAAATTCCCATCCTTTCCGATAGCATCGAATTCCGGTTCTACGATAATGCCGAAGTAGATGGGGATTCCATTTCCGTGTACCTGAACCAGCGGCTGGTGGAAACGCACATACGCCTGACGGAAAAAGCCTATGTGATAAAGATTGCCACAGCAAATCTCCATGCAGAAAATGAGCTGGTAATGGTGGCTGAAAACCTTGGTAGCATTCCCCCCAATACCGCCTATATGGAAGCCTGGAGCGGGGGCATCCGCTATTCAGCCCGACTAGAAAGTACGGAGTTAAGTAGTGCTATGATTAAGCTGGTGCGGAGATGATGTTGGATTAAAACTATTGACACCTATCTTTTGTGTTCACCAGCAGTTGTTTTTTATGGCACTGGCATTGGTCCGGCATTATTTCGGCGCTTCAGTCATTAGCAGTGAATATTTCATCACTTTGCGCCTATACTAAAACTTGACAACTCCATTTAAACATTCTCGCAGGCGAAACATTTTAGTGGCTTTTTTTTGCGATGCGCTTGCTTTGAAATGATGAAGGGTATTGGCGTATTTTATTAGTCTTGTCCCAAAGATGGTAACAAAACACCCCATATCCTGACACGTCACCCATCGATGCCGATTACTTTACAAAGCGAACGCCAATGTGTACCATTGACTTGCTTTACCTTAGCCGCAAAAAATCTTAATGACCGTTACCGGGTTTTCTTTTATCCGCAATGCCATTAAATACGATTTCCCCATAGTGGAATCATTGAAAAGCATTTTGCCACTGGTAGACAAACTGGTGGTGGCCGTGGGTGCCGGCGAAGATGCTACCCGCGAACTGGTGACTGCTATCGACCCGCAAAAAATCGTTATCGTAGACACCGTATGGAATGAAAACCTGAAACATGGCGGCCGGGTACTGGCAGATGAAACCAATAAAGCTTTTGCAGCCATCACCTGGCCCAGTGACTGGTGCATTTACATCCAGGGCGATGAAGTACTGCACGAAAAATACCACCAGCCGCTACGGGAAAGCATGCTGAAATGGAATAATGATGAACGCGTGGAGGGACTGCTGTTTGAATTTGTTCATTTTTACGGCAGCTACCAGCTGGCGGGCAGCAGTAGTAAATGGTACCGGAATGAAATACGGGTGGTTCGAAACAACAAAGATATTTTCAGCTATGAAGATGCCCAGGGATTCAGAAAAAAGCCCAACGAAAAGCTCTATGTAAAACCGGCCAACGCAGCCATGTACCATTATGGATGGGTACGGGAACCGCTGGCCATGCAGGCCAAATGGAACAATAGTGGTGGCCTTTGGAATGGTGATGAATGGACCCATGAGATGAACGAAAAAAATGCAGGTCCCTTCCAATACGATCAAACCCAGGTGCTGGAAAAATTTACAGAAACCCACCCCGCGGTCATGCAGGACCGCATTGCCAAAGCCAACTGGAGTTTTGCCTACGAACCCGCAAGAGCGAACCTGCCCCTGAAAGAACGCTTCAAGAATTTTATCGCTTTGATCACTGGTGGCAAGCGACCATTTGATTACAAGAATTATAAGTTGTAGTGTGCTTGCCAAAACATGCAGATCCATGCTTAAAATGTATAAGGTCTTATTATCGATTCACTAAAGTCGACGAATCGAATAGACCTTATAGGTTTGCGGAGAGGTTCTAAATAAACAGATCGGGGTACAGTTTCGCCCCTGGCACCACCGAATATTTGCTAAGGTCTGTTATGCCTTCCGCGGCCAGCACATCTTCATCGATAAAGAAATTGCCGGTACATTCTTTCGAAGGTTTACTCAAAATGATATAGGCAGTGTCTGCAATAATATCCACCTTACGACTCATGTTGATCAGGGCTTCTCCGCCGAGCAGGTTTTGTACAGCAGCCGTGGCGATGGTAGTTTTAGGCCAAAGCGCATTGGCCGCTACACCATCTTTTTTTAGTTCGGCAGCCAGGCCAAAGGCGATCATACTCATATCAAATTTGCTGATGGTATAAGCCAGGTGCCGGCTAAACCATTTGGGATCCATGCTGATGGGTGGCGACAACATGAGGATATGCGGGTTCCCTGCTTTTTTCAGATGCGGGATACAGGCGCGGCACATCATAAACGTGCCACGCACATTGATATCATACATCAGGTCGAAACGCTTGGGTTCGGTTTGTTCCGTGGTCGATAGGGAGATAGCTGAAGCATTGTTGATCAATACATCGATACCGCCAAATGTTTCGATCGTTCTATCGACTACGTTTTGGACCTGATCCTCAAACCGGATATCACACTGAATCGCCAAAGCCTTGCCACCAGCGGCTTCTACCTCGGCGGCGGCGGAAAAAATGGTTCCACCCAGTTTCGGATTTTCTGCTACGCTTTTAGCTGCGATTACAATATTGGCACCTTCGGCAGCCAGTTTTAACGCTATGGCTTTACCAATGCCGCGGGTGGCACCGGTGATGATAATGGTTTTATTCTGGAACGACATGCAATGGTTATTTGAATTGAAGATAATGGGATTCAATAAAAATTACGAAGGTTGTTTTTGGCACCAGTTGAATGGCCCTGATGGAGCTTCATCGGCTGACGTTTTTGAGATAAGTTGCAAAGGAAAAAAGTATGAGAACTGCAATCAGAACGTTTTGTTTCATCAATGTTTTCTAAATTAGGGTTGTCAGCAACGAAGGTCGCTAACAACATCTCCAGTTAAAAATGTGCTCAGACCTTCTTCGTTGCTTATATATTTTATCGCTTCCCCGCGGCTATACCTGCGCTATCCATTGTTCCGTTGTTTCCCGTGTGCCAAAGGCTGTTTACATTTGTCCCAAAATTTAATCACTGCTATATGAACCAAAAATTTGTTGACCGCATCGCAGCCGAAGTAAAAGAGATTGAAGCCGCCGGCCTGTCAAAAAAAGAACGCATCATTACCAGCGAACAGGGCCCGGAGATCACGGTAAATGGCAAGACCGTTTTAAATTTTTGCGCCAACAATTACCTGGGCCTGTCATCCCATCCCAAAGTGATCGAAGCTGCACACAAAGCGATTGACACCCATGGTTACGGCATGAGTAGTGTGCGTTTTATCTGCGGCACGCAGGATATCCATAAAGAACTGGAACAGAAGATCGCCACCTTTCTTGGCACAGAAGACACCATTCTTTACGCGGCGGCATTCGATGCCAACGGTGGTGTATTCGAGCCCTTGTTTGGCGAACAGGACGCGATCATCAGCGATACGCTGAACCATGCCAGCATCATCGACGGTGTGCGCTTGTGCAAGGCACAACGTTACCGCTACGAACACAACAATATGGCCGATCTCGAAATGAAATTGGCAGAAACCAGTGGCCTGCGCAGCCGCGTCATCGTTACCGACGGCTCTTTCAGTATGGACGGAACCATTGCGCAGCTTGATAAAATTTGCGACCTCGCCGATAAGTACGATGCCATCGTAATGATCGACGAATGCCATAGCAGTGGCTTCCTCGGTAAGACCGGCCGCGGAACACATGAATATCGTGGCGTGATGGGCCGTATCGACATTATTACCGGCACCCTTGGTAAAGCTTTAGGTGGCGCCAGCGGTGGATTTACCAGTGGCAGAAAAGAAATCATTGAATTACTTCGCCAGCGCAGCAGGCCTTATTTATTCAGTAATACCGTAGCTCCAAGCATCGTGGGCGCCAGCATTGCCGTGCTGGATATGCTTACCGAAGCAACTACGCTTAGAGATCAATTGGAATTCAATACCACTTATTTCCGCACCAAAATGACGGAAGCCGGATTCGATATCAAACCGGGTGATCACCCCATCGTGCCCATTATGTTATACGATGCGGTGGTGGCGCAAACCTTTGCCGCCAAACTGCTGGAAGAAAACATTTATGTCATCGGATTTTTCTTTCCCGTGGTAGCCAAAGGCCTGGCACGGATACGCGTACAACTGAGCGCCGCTCATACACAAGAACACCTGGATACTGCCATCGCGGCATTTACAAAAGTGGGGAAAGATTTGGGAGTACTAAAGTAAGGATCGAGGGGCAAGGTACTAGAGCTATCTTAAAAGGATCACTTAGACCTTGACCCTTGATCCCTGGACCCTGAACCTTCACTAAGTTATTTTCCCCGGTACCATCCTGCCGCCTTCTTCTGCGCCGCGGTCGCCGGCTTCGTGGTATTCGGCATCGCCATTTACCTGCCATAGGTCGTAGAGCTCTTCGCCGGCAATGATGTTGCGGGCGGCGAGCATCGCGGTCATCATGCTATGATCCTGGTTATTGTATTTGTGCATGCCGTTTCGACCCACGAGGTAGAGACCCTCATAACCTTTCAGTCCCTCGCGGATGGTGAGCACATGGTTCTGGTAAAAATGATCATACACCGGGTAAGCTTTGGGCTGTCGTACCACATAGCTGTCCACGATATCCGCCGCATGGCAAAGACCTACCTGCTCCAGTTCCTTAATGCCGAGTGTTTCCAGTTCCTTGTCGCTGCTATTCCACAGCCCATCACCTTCAAAACAAAAATACTCCAGCCCATAGCAGGCCATATTCTCATCGGGTACGAGGAATGGGCTCCAGCTTTTAAAATTCTGCACACGGCCCATTTTTACACTCGGGTCGTGGATATAAATCCAATTGTCGTCAAATAGTTTTTTATCCTTCATGATTAATACCACCGTGATAAAATCACGATAGCCCAGCTGATTGGCTGAAGCCAGTGCACTTGCTGGAACTGCCGGATGTATAGCGTTGATCAACTCCTTCATAGGTGCTGCGGATATCACCTGGTCGAACCCGTCTTCCATCGTTCCGTCGGTAAGTTGAAGGCTCCATTTTTTGGTAGGCTCGTCAAAATAAAGCCCTTTTACACCCTTGTTCATCAGTACTTTGCCGCCCATTGCCGCCACCTTATCCCGGCAGGTTTCCCACATTTGCCCCGGCCCCAACCGCGGGTAGCGGAATGTATCGATCAGGGTTTTGATGGTGGAACCCTTGCCATTTTTCTTCGGCGGAAACACAGCATTCTTAATTGCGCTACTCAGCGACAAGCCTTTGATGCGCTGGGCTGCCCAGTCGGCCGATATTTCTTTACAGGGTATGCCCCACACTTTTTCTGTATAGGTTTTAAAGAAAATCCTGAACAACCTTTCTCCAAACTGGTTGATCACCCATTCCTCAAAGTTCTTAGGTTCTTTAACGGGTGAAACTTTTGCTTTCAGGTAGCTGAGCACGCAAAGTGCCGATTGAAAAAAACCGAGTTTCTTCAAGGCTTCCATCGCTACCAGCGGATAACCGAAAAACTTTTGGTTGTAATAGATGCGGCTGCTTCTTGGTCGGTCGAGCATATCATCACCCAATATCTCGGTCCAAAAATCTTCAACTTCTTTACTCTTGCTGAAAAACCGATGGCCACCTATGTCAAAATGATAGCCCTTATATGTTTCGGTGCGGGATATACCCCCAACGTATACCGGATCTTTTTCAAAAACGGTAACATCGGTAAACCCAGCTTTGGTTAAAAGGTAAGCGGCCGTTAGCCCTGCAGGACCCGCCCCTATTATGCCTATTCGGTTGGTATTCATTTGATGTTTAAAGGCTTGGTTTATTGTAGTCCGGCTCTCCAAAAACTTTCTTTGGCCGCCGGAAAAAACGCCGGTGAACTTTTGTTAGAAAACTACTTCCGGCAAAACCAGCGGCGATGATCAGGAAAGGCATAGAAGGTACGCGGTATCTTGTGTGGGCAAGGATACCACTAATAAGTGTAAAATAAACGGCGGTACCTAATAAAAGTAATACCAGCAGCCGGTTGTTCCTGTTTTTCCATTGTTTTACAAGCGTAAGAAGCGAAAATAAATAAATGAAACATAGGAACACTACCATATAGATAGTGGCCAGAGACTCGTACCAGTACATCTTCGTAAAGAAATAGTCCAGATAAAAAGCGATGCCGCTGTGCAGCCGGTCATTCTGTGCCAATTTTGCTGTGGGCAGGTTAAGGGTTTTAGTAATAATCTTGGTGCCAGGGCTTATATGGATCATGACCATGCCTTTCAGGTGTTCTGCCAGGTAAGTTTTGAACCGGGGCCTCAATTTGCTGAAAGCTAGTTCCTGGTACCGGTCTGATTTCATGAAGGGATTGGATGTATCAGCAGGCAGTACAGGCAGGTTGTCGGGGTTCAGCGTATCCTTATAACCCTGTTTCCAAAGTTCTTGATTATACATGCCTACAGCTTCTTCATACCGCATATTGCTTTGGGTAGCTTCAAAATACGATGCATTATAAACCAACAAATTATACCCGGTCATACTGGACAGTTGCAGGCGATTGAACTCCCTGTAATTTCTTAGCAGCCAGGGTGTGAGGAGCATTATAACACCGATTAAAAATGCGGCTATACCAGTAAACAGGTGCCGTGGACTTTTCCAGAAGTAGCATATCAGAAAACCGATGATGGCCAGCGGATAAAATTCCAACACGGGCCGTATCAAAATGGTAAGCGCAAGCACCATGCCAGCCAGTATTAGTTGCCGGCTGCTTCTGTCTTGTACGGCTCTCACGATCAAAAATACCGTGAGGCAGGTAAAGCCTACAAAAAGCGTTTCGCTCCATAGCGAAAAAATATACATCAGGTTGTGTGGCTCAAAGGCAAATAATACTGCTGCAACCATCCCGGCCGCTTTGGAGAACATACGCCTGGCAGTATGGTATACCAACACAATGGAGAACAGGTTGACAAAAATCTGTACTACCAATACCGCATAGGGCTTCACACCAAAAAAGAAATAAACGACGGCGATGAAAAAAGGGTAGCCCGGCGTACGGAAACTGTCGCCGCCAAAACTGAACTCATTGAGAATTTTAAGTGCCAGAAGGTGATAGCCTACCGCATCAGCCTGCAGTACCACATGATTGAGAATTTCTTGCTGCCAGCTTTTGGACGCCCAAAAGATACCGAGCCGAACAAGCAGTGAAATGAACAGCAGTACATTCAGTTTTTTATACCCAAATAAAAATTTGAAACCAGGTAGCCGTTTGTGCATTGAAAGGGATCGGTTAATTACATCGGGTTGGGTAGGAGGCAGGTAGTGCAAGTGAGAGGAAACAAACATAACCGATTGCAGTCTGCCAGCCAAATTGCGACATGGCTTGCTGGTGATCCGTCCTGCTTCTGCTTGTCCGACATTGCAAGTCAGTATGCGCTGTGCAGGCAATTGCTGAAACTTGATTTTCACCGTATCATTTACCTGACTAGTTTGAAAGAAGGAATCAAATTCGACTTTGTGATTGTTATGGTGGCGACCTGGCCTTACAATCGATCAGGGATCTCGTGCACGACCGCGCAAAATATATGCTGGAAGGCGACCCTAAGCGCCGGCGAAAACTGCCGAAGGACCTATTGGGAAGCAACTTGAAAACTTATGTGCGGTCAGCATTAAGGCGGCCTTGTAGTGTTATCCCAGGCAGGAAAATAGGAGGTAGGGCGGATATACCATCTTTTTACTGCGCCCAACGAGTCCCGAAAATGTGTTTTTTCATTTTCAAAACAAAGTCACGTCGTCGAAATGGCGGTCTCACTTTTTAAAATTCTGATACGATATTGATGTAACTTCCAAGCCATAACCACCGGTTACAGTGATGAGCATAAAAGAAAACAAAGAGGGGTCACATAAAAATATCTGGTACGGCCTGGGCCGGCAGCGGATAGAGATACCAAGGACCATATTAAAATCAAGGGTGCAGAACAACCCGATGCTGATGCACCTGCATATTTGTTCCATCGGGTTTTACCCAAAGGCAAAAGAGCACTATACGTTTCGCAAAAAAGGCTTGCCGGAGAATCTGATTGTTTACTGCGTAGATGGCAACGGGTGGTTCCAGATTGAAGGCCAGCGCTATGAAGTGGGGCCCAATGAATTTTTTATCCTGCCACAAAACAAGGAGCATGCGTATGGCAACGACCCCGGTAATGCCTGGAGCATTTACTGGATCCATTTTGGTGGAGATGCCCTTCCTGCTTTCAACGAACTGCTGGCTGTGCAGAAGCATTTCAAGCCGGTGCACATAAAAAACAACGCCGACACCATTTCCATTTTTACCAAGATATATAAAGCCCTGCAGTTGGGGTATAGTATCGACAACTTATTATTTGCCAACCTCTGCCTGCAACACTTCCTCACGCTTTTCATCTACAACTCCAGGCATTACGAAACTATCGAAGCAGAGAATCCCGACTGCGTTGACGGTGCTATTTTGTACATGCAGCAGCACCTCAACGAAAACATATCGCTGAGCGATCTGAGCAATCATTACAATTATTCCGTTTCCCGTTTTTCGAATTTATTCAAGCAAAAAACGGGCTATGCGCCGATCGATTATTTTCTCCAGATGAAAATGCAGAAGGCTTGCCAGCAACTGGATTTCACTACCCAGTCTATCAAGTTCATCGCTTTCAGCATGGGATTTGATGATC
The DNA here is from genome assembly GCA_039925965.1 of Chitinophagaceae bacterium. Taxonomy (GTDB): domain Bacteria; phylum Bacteroidota; class Bacteroidia; order Chitinophagales; family Chitinophagaceae; genus JAZKFT01. The sequence continues at coordinate 33,158 of JBDSXW010000111.1, read as the reverse complement.
CGTATTATTTCTCTAAGCGATTTAAAACGATCATCGGCGTGTCGCCGAAAAAATACAGGGCGATGAAGAAAAGTGAGTAAGATTTTAATGGATAATTTAATAATGGATAATTGGGCAATCGCAAGTGGACAACAGCATGTCGTTTAGTTGGGAGAAAAGCGACAATGTTACGGAGTGGGGCACACCCAGACACCAAACCCAATTGTAGCCATTCTCTTCTTCAATTGGAGAAGAATGCCGATGCCGAAAAAGGCTGGCAACGGAGCGCCCAAACACAAACGGGGTAACGAAACGACAAGACTTTATGTTACGCAAATGGGTAATGACGAAACAATAATCAGTAATAACTTTTAATTTGCCTGGCAGCCTTACAAATAATGCTAACTGTTACCTCCGACTGAAAAATGAGCTACAAATTATTACTCTTCATATTTGTGATGACATGTATTGCCCTGGGCGCACAACCTGCGGTAAGCAATTATAACCAGGTTTGGCATAGTCAAAGTATCGATGCATCCGAATCTATGCCTTGTGGTGGTGGCGATATCGGTATGAATGTGTGGGTAGAAAAAGACGAGCTATTCGTCTACATAGCCAGGAGCGGCAGCTTTGATGAGAACAATGCGTTGATGAAAACTGGCCGGTTAAGAATTAAACTTTTTCCCAATGCGTTTGCGGGTGGCAAGTTCACCCAGGAACTGCATTTGCAGCAAGGCTATGTTTCCGTAAGCAATGAAAGCAATGGCATAACAACTACGATAAAAATCTGGGCTGATGTGCGAAAGCCGGTGGCGCATGTGGACATTTCATCCAGCAAAAAAATAACTGTGGAGGCCGCTTATGAAAGCTGGCGCTACCAGGACCGGATGGTAAAAGCCCGGGAGAATTTTGGGAATTCCTGGAAATGGGCGGCGCCCAAAAACAACGTTTACAAAAAAGACATGGTCGGGTTTAATGGGAACGATGTATTGTTTTACCACCGCAATGAAGGCCCGACAGTAGTTGACGCCACTGTGACTCAGCAGGGGATGGACGAGGTGAAAGACCAATTGTACAATCCACTTATGAACCTGGTTTTTGGCGGAGCCCTTGATGGTAGCAAATTTGTGCCTGCGGGAAATGGCGAAGGAGAATATGTGAACACCAACTATAAAAGCTGGAAGCTGAAAAGCAAATGCCCGGCCAAGGAACAATCGCTGGCATTGTACCTACACACCGCTCAAATAAACGATATCTCCCGGTGGAAACAATCGCTGGATTCGCTGAAAAAAGTAGACGATTCAAAAAGTGCCTTGCTCCAATCGCAGCAATGGTGGCGGCAATTTTGGGAGCGGAGTTTTATAGAGATCGATCCGGCTAACACCAGCAGCAAGGCCTGGGAGCTGGGCAGAAATTACCAGCTATTCCGCTATATGCTGGGCTGCAACGCCAACAGCGCCTGGCCCACGAAATTCAATGGCGGCCTTTTTACCGTGGACCCGGTGTACACCGATACATCGATGAAACTTACACCCGACTACCGCAACTGGGGCGGTGGCCTGCACACGATGCAAAACCAACGACTGGTATATTTCCCCTTGATCAAAAGTGGCGACTGGGACCTGTTGCAGCCGCAGCTGGATTTTTACATGCGAATTTTGCATAATGCGGAGTTAAGAACCAAAACCTACTGGAACCATGGCGGCGCCTGCTTTACCGAGCAGATGGAAAATTTCGGCCTGCCCAACTATGCCGAATATGGCCAGAAAAGACCCGAAGATTTTGACAAAGGCCTTGAGTTTAACGCCTGGCTGGAATATGAATGGGATACCGTTTTCGAATTCTGCCTGATGATGCTCGAAGAACAGCGGTACACCGGCAAAGACATCAGCGATAAACTACCCTTTATTGAAAGCTGTCTTCGCTTTTTTGACGAGCATTACCAGTACCTGGCCCGGCTGCGCGGCAGCAAAGTGCTCGATGGAAACGGCAAACTGGTACTCTACCCCGGCTCCGGAGCTGAGACTTTTAAAATGGCTTACAATGCTACTTCCACCATTGCTGCCCTACAAACCATTACCAGGAGATTACTGGCTTTACCAGCGCAGTACGGAAATGAGGAAGAAAGAAAATCCTGGCAAAGCCTGCTGCAACGCATTCCCGAAATAAGCTATGCGAATAACAACGGCCACACAACAATAGCACCTGCCAAACTCTGGCAACGGATCAATAATACCGAGTCGCCGCAATTATACCCGGTATTTCCCTGGCATATTTTCGGCGTGGGCAAGCCGCGGTTGGATACCGCCATCAACACCTGGAACTACGATACCAGTGTAGTAAAATTCAGGAGTTACATTGGCTGGAAGCAAGATAATATTTGGGCCGCCGACCTCGGTCTTACCAGCGAAGCCTGGCGGCTCGCGACCCTTAAACTGCAAAACAGTGGCCGGCGGTTTCCTGCGTTCTGGGGACCGGGATTCGACTGGGTGCCAGATCATAACTGGGGCGGCAGCGGCATGATTGGCCTGCAGGAAATGCTGCTGCAAACCGACGACCGTCGGATTCTTTTATTCGGGGCCTGGCCGAAAGACGTGGATGTTCATTTTAAACTGCATGCGCCTTACAACACAACTGTTGAAGCCATATTAACCAAAGGAAAACTGGTGTCGTTACAAGTGTTTCCGGAGGAGCGACGGAGAGATGTGGTGAATATGCTGGAGGCGTCAACAATCCGTTAGCCCAGACCGTAAACTCCATTAAGATGAGCATTCAATGTCTTTTAGTTCAGAAAAATTAAGTGCCAAAGTCGTTCAATGATTGATAGAAAAAGATAAACATGGTTTTTCGTTCCGGCGGAACGTTTTGTGTGGGTTCCACAAAGTGTTCCGTGGAACACCGGGAATTCTCTATGCAAAATTGCTTCCGACAAAACGTTCCGCTGGAACGTAAGGCCGCAAACTAAATTTCGTTAAAATGAGAATTTATATAATACCGATATTATTCGCGATGTTGTTGTTCTGTTCATACAAAAAAAACCACTAATCGGTAATTGGCAATTAGAAAATGTAACTGGCTTTTCGCCATTAGACAGTTCAAAAACTACCAAACTCAATTTTTATAGTGCTGACTCATTTTCAGTTGAATCTTACAAACAAGGAAAGCTGATTTCCAAAAGTGTAGCAGCATACCAGCTGATTGATAACGGTAGTACAATTTTGATTGACAATTCCATGAGGGTTGCATCCAAGCATAAAATAATAAAATTAAATGATAGCATTCTTGAACTAAATGAAGCTAACGGCGATCACAGATCTGGTCATTATAAAAGGATTGTTGAGTAGCGCTGCCGAACTGCCCACTATCAAAATCTCCTTGCCAATACCACGCTATTTTTAAAATTTTTCTTCTGCCCTTTCAGGTTAAAGATCTCTGTGTACACCACGTAAATCCCAATCGGCACTTTTGCCTGCTTATCATTGAGCCCATCCCATCGAAAGCTGCCACTGGCGGCACAGGTAGCATTTTTTTGCAATATTTTTACTGCTCTTCCCGTGCCATCGAAAATGGTGATATTGACCACATAGCCCGGCTCAGGAAAATTAAAATTGACCAGGGCGAAATCGTCAAAGCCATCGTTGTCCGGGCTAAAAATTTCCGGGGTAATTTTGATATTTCCCTGCGGCTTCAGGTCGGCACGGTACTGGCTGTTTTGGTAAGTGGGCGTTCCATAGCCTACCGTAGATGCGGCGCTGGTCCAGTTGCCGGGATTATTGGTGGGTTTGTTCGGATCGATCCGTTCGAGCGAAATGCCTTCCTCGTTATCTATTAGGGCGAAATGCCATTTGGCGTCATATTTTAATTCGTCAATGATCACCCCGGCATTGTTGAGCAACACCACGATGCCTTTATCATCCGGATAGCTTGGCATGGTGGCGATCTCGGTAAATGCATCCGGATTTTTTGCCAGGTACTGGCTCTTTACACTGCCGGCGTCTTCGGTAGCCACTATGTATTCGCCGGGGAACAACAGGTAGTTGTCGGCGTTCAAATTTTTGAGCGACCCGATGACACCTGCGCTGCTGCGATTGGCCAGGATCATATTTTTCAGATCAATGATCTTGCTGCTCCGGTTGAAGAGCTCTACATAATCTACACTGATGGGCCTGGGGTTAAAAAGCAATTCGTTCACTACCAGGTCCTGGCTATCGGCAGGTGATGCGAGGCCCATTTTGCAACTGTTGAAATTGCCGACAACATTGCCGGCACAATCGCTGAGACTGGTGGCTATAACCGTGTACACTTTATTAATTGCCAGGGCGGTGGCCACTTTAAACGACACCCGGTTGAACAAAGGCGACAGGGCCACCGCCGACATAGGCACTCCTATCCCATCGCTCACCGTATAACTGGCGGCTGTAGCGGCTTTCAGGCTATCGAGCGGTTCATCAAAAACAAGGGTCACATTTAAGGGATCGGTGGCGAAACCCCGCACCAGGCGAGGGCCTGTAGCGTCTTTATTTGAACCGTTCACACTATTGATTTTTCCCGGTGTGCCACCTTTTGCATCCGAAGCGGCTTTCCAGTTGCTGCCGCCACTGCAGGGGTTTTTGGTATCGATCATTTCCAGAGTCCAGCCCCCGTCGCTTTTGACGGCATTCTGATACCAGTTAATGCTATATTCCACCGCATGAATAATGCGGCTATTGGGTGCTCTCAGAAATAATAGCTTGCCGGCATTGTCCAGCGACGGGAATGAGGTCACACTGATTGTATTGCCAAAAACAGTAAGGGCGGCGACGGCCGAGGCGGTACAAACAACCACACAGCTATCGGGTAACAAATTAAAAGCAGGCATGGGACCACTTACGCCACTTGCATCTCCAAGGCGCCAGCCACTTAGGTTAATCCCGGCTGTTGTGGTATTGCGTAGTTCTATCCACTCGCTATTGGGCAGGCCAATCTGCGGGGTAGGGTCGGCCATTATTTCATCGATCACAATATCGTACCGGTTTTGAGCCGGCGCGGTGATCGATGCAATGATACAAGCCATCAACAGGAAACACTTGGAAAACAGTTTCATGCGGTCTTAATTGGTGCAGTTTCAAAGTAATTGTTTTGAAATGTGTGCTGCAACAATAGTTGACGGATTTGAATTTTGGGATGACCCATGGGAAGGTTCCTCGTTTTAGGAGACTTTTTAAATTGATCTTTTGGGTGATCAGTCCCGAAAGTTTCGGGATTTTTCATGGCATCGACATTTGCAACGCTCCATGTAACAGAGGTGAATAATTAAGCATTCTATCAGATGCAAAACAAAATCGAATCGGTCTTTAAGACAGAATGAATTCAAGGGTTACGATAAATCCGCCATCAGGATCGGGCTTGAGATCCAGCACCACGGTTTTGGTAATTTTTCCAATAGCCTTTGCCCAGCGGATCAGCTTATCTCCATCATCAATAGTGGCCTGTGATTCAATAGTAAAGCTTTCGGCTTTCATGCAGACCGACAATTGACTTTTAAACTGCTGGAACAGGCTGTCGGCCGCCTCGGGGGTATCAAATTTTTGGGAATAGAATTTTACAAATTCGTTGGTATAGTTCTGCACGCCGCTGCACTGTCCATATTGCATTCCACTTATCACTTTGGTGGTGATGTGTTCTTTTACCGCGGGAATCACCTTGCCGGCGATATTGCGGCAGTTAATGGTTAACTGCTGAAAATAAAAGTTGGCCTCCTCACACAAACCCTGAGCCTGCAGGCCCACCCACAGGGAGGCGCAAAAGAAGAGGCAGGTAGTTTTTTTCATGATGGGTTTTAAAACGGCAAAATAGGTTTGTTTGTTGTACAATGGAATACCAGTCAATGGGTATTTTGGAACTTCCTGATCAATTGGGAGTGATAGAAACGCGGATTAGGCGGATGTAACCGATGTTCACGGATCTTTTGTTTATTACCAAAGAATAGCGTCGGTAATTACCATAAAAACAGTTGGGTGATTAATTCACGATTTTGTCCTCTGTGAAGTATCAACAGTAATCGCTTCGTTTGCCTGATCATCCAAATCAGGTGTTTCCGATATTCAGGAAAGAAACCTCGTTGTCCCAGTCTTTTTCCAAATCCTTGTGGCGATAACAATACCGGCAACCAGTCCCACAACCGCGCTGACGATGGCCAATACAAGTCCTGTTGCATCCGGCTTCCGGCAATATACCGCAACACCGAGTCCACAGCCACCAAGTAGTGGTCCTGCCACGATTTGCAGCCACCCAATCCCCTCAATTAAAAATGCAACAACCTTCCACATATTCGCTTTATTATTAATGACCATTGACTCACTGACCCAAGGACCTTTTGACCCTGTTTATTCCCCATCCTTCCAACGCCACAAATGCATACAGGCATAGGTTCGGTAAGGCTGCCATTTAGCGGCCACCTGGATCATTTTTTCTTTCAATGCTTTTTTCTCCAGTCCTGCCAGGCCATAAATACCTGCGATCGCCTGTTGGATGCCGAGGTCATCGGTGGGAAAAACATCTTCCCGGCCAAGCGTAAACATCAGTAACATTTCTACTGTCCACTGGCCTACGCCTTTTATCTGAACCAGGAATTCAATGATCTCCTCATTACCCATCGCCAGCAGTTTCTTGTCGGTTATTTTATGCTCCATGCAAAACCGGGCGACATTATGTACGTAGGTAACTTTGGCATTGCTCAGGCCGATGGCCCGAAGGGTTTCATGCGGCGTATCCAGCACCTGTTGTGGCTTTGGCTCTTTGCCTTTGTATAATTCCAAAAACCTGCGATAGATAACCTGTGCCACTTTGGTACTCAGTTGCTGGCTCATAATACTGGCCATCAGCCGAAGGGGAATATTCTTATGGAGTGTAAGTTCATGGATGGTTTCGCCGAGAACTTTGGCGAGGCGCTTGTCTTTTTTGAGGTGGTCTTTGTAGCTCATAAAAGCAAGATAATGTGAGTTGACGAAGGCGGGAAACAAATCGCGGAGCAGGTAAATTGTTTCAGTAAGATTCGTACACGGATGACAATTGTTATTATATACTACTTTCGCCTGCCCATCAAATAGCATCCTTATGAAAGCCCTTTTCACGTTCCTTTTTTGTGTTGCAGTTACTGGCGTTGCTTTGGGTCAATCACCCGGACAACAGATAAGAACTATGCTCACCAACCAAACGGCCAGCTGGAACCGCGGCGATATACCAGGTTTTATGAGTGGCTACTGGCAAAACGATTCGTTACTTTTTGTGGGCCAAAGCGGCATCACCTATGGCTGGCAAAAAACACTGGAAAATTACCGAAAACATTACCCTGATGCCGCCACCATGGGCCAGCTTACTTTCGATATTGTGCAGGTAAAATCGCTCAGCAGCCACTATTATTTTGTATTGGGAAAATGGTTCCTGAAAAGAACTGCCGGCGATGTCAATGGGCAGTTCACGCTGGTGTTCCGCAAGTTTAAAAATGGCTGGAAGATCGTGAGCGATCATAGTTCATAAGTTTGTTTTCTCCACCAACGCCTTATGGTGCAACACATGGTGGGCCGTGAAATAGAGCATTTCACGCAGTGTAATCTTTCCAAGCAGTGGATGCGGTGCCACCAACTGATCCAATTGAATTTCGCTGAAGCGGTCTGCCTGCCGGCAAAGCCTTTCGCTCCTGCTATCCAGTTCCCGCAGCAGTGATTCCTTTTTGGCGGTTGTGATTGGTGGCGGAATAAAAGGCGCTGATGCCTTGCCGCCTTCGCTGAGTTTCTGTTTGTATTTGGCCACCAGCTCGTCAAAGGTTTTAGACGGCCGGTTGGCTTTGCCAAAAACCAGTTTCAATAAAAACCCGGGCAACACCAGGCCTTTATTCAGTGGTGTGACGCTACGGATGATATGATCCAGGTGCTGACCTGCTGTCCATTTTCCGTTGCGGTCGGCCACAAAATCTTCGCTGCTAAGGCCACCCAGGTAATTGATAAATGCCTGGTGGTTGTTTCGTAAGGCTGCTATGATTTCGGGCTTTTTCATGATTTAAATTTTCCGGGTACCGTCGTCAGTTTGCACAATATAGGCCTCGCCATAGTTGCCCATTTCTGTAAGGTATGCCGCCAGGGTATCTTCTACAAAAACCTCCAGCGCTTCGTTCGCTACGATATTAATGGTGCAGCCGCCAAAGCCGCCACCCATCAGTCTTGAGCCAATTACATCGGGGTTTTTCCGGGCTTGTTCCACCAAAAAATCCAGCTCCTTACAGCTTACATTATAGAGTTTGCTCAAGCCTTCGTGGGCCTGGTACATCAGTTTGCCAAGACCCTGTATATCGTTAGCCTGCAATAGTACCGCAGCTTTTTGGGTACGGGCAATTTCTTCCACCACAAAGAGGCAGCGGGTATATACTTCTTCCCCCATCCGGCCCCGGTATTCGAGCAGGTCTTCGGCTTTCGCCACGTCGCGGAAAGATCTTACCGCACTGTCGGACGCCATTAGCTGTAAGCCGGTTTCGCATTGCTTACGTCGTTCGTTGTAGGCAGATGAGGCCAGAGAGTGCGACACTTTGGTATTGATGAGTAACAGCGAATAGCCATCCATTTTCAACGGAAAATACTGGTGTTCGATGCTGCGGCAATCCAGGAGCAACACGGCATCTTTCATGCCATTCATATTAGCAAACTGGTCCATGATACCACAGTTCACTTTAGGGTAATCGTGTTCGGCACGTTGGTTCAATAAGGCAAGTTCCTGCCGGTTGTAACGGTTGTCGTTAAACATTTCGTTGAGGGCGAAAGCCATGCCGCCTTCCACCGCCGCACTGCTGCTCATGCCACTGCCACGGGGGATATCGCCGCCGAGTACACAGTCAAAGCCCGCCATTTCTACACCTGCAACAGCAAATTGGTTGATGACGCTTAGCACATAGTTTTTCCAGTTGTCCATAGGCCTTACGTCTTCGAGGTCAATGCTCAGCGCTTCGTCAAAATCAACACTAAAAAAGTTAAGTTGGCTGGTGGTTCCATTTAAAGCGATGGCGTAATAGACGCCTTTGTCGATCGCCGCAGGCATCACAAACCCATCGTTATAATCCACATGTTCCCCGATAATATTGATGCGGCCGGGTGAAAAATAGAGGACCGGCTCCTTGCAGAATTTTTCCTTAAAAACGCTGGTTATCTGGTCAACTAATGGCTGGTTCAACGGCTGAAATTTTAAAAGTGGTGGAAAATGTTTTTGATTCGTTTGGCTCAAGGTAAAGCAATCCTATCCGGTTATTAAATGCGTCCGGTGCGGCACTCAGATTTTCGATGGCAATACTATTGCGGTGGGGTGGGGTATACACCTGTAAAATGGGGTAAGAAGCAGCGGGGAAGATTTCAAGCTGTATTTCGGTTTCAGGGTTGGTAAGTGTACAAGCCGGGCCGCTTAAGGGATGCCGGAGTAAAAAGCTGTTGTCAAAAAAACTGTCACCGATGGGCTCCGGCTGTTGGAATTGGTTGTAGGGCACCACTTCGCCGGTGGGCACGAGCCGTTCATCAAATTCGAGCATGGTATCGCTTGCCATGATAAAAGTCCAGCCGTTGATGCTGCCGCCCAAAGTAAAGTATGGGTGCCAGCCATCGGCCATGGGTATCACTTCTTCATGCTGGTTAAGAATCATGGTGTTTACAGTCAGCATATTGCCGGCCTGCAACACATACTCCACCATCATGGTATACTGAAACGGATAGCCTGGGTCGCTGGCAGGGTAACAGATCTCCAGCTGAACCCTAGCCTGGTACTCATCTGCCTGCTGGTGCACGATTTCGAAAGCCACATCGTACATCAGGCCATGCAGGCTATTATGGCCGTGCATGTATTTTCCGATTTTATATTCAACTTCGTTAAAGCTGTAGGCTGCATTACTGGTGCGGCATACATAGGGGCTCAGCTTGCAACTGCGAAACCCTTTGTTCTCACAGTTGGCCCTGAAATCAGCCTCACTGTCGTAGCCTTCTATTACGTTGATCCATTGACCATTTACTAACACCTGCCAGGCATTTAATATAGCCCCGCAATTGGGAATGATTGCTACCCTGTTGGTGTCATTTTCCAACACCAATTTATGAAACCCGTCTTCTTCCTTTTCTATTACCGAAAACATGTGTTTGGATTTGAGTTGGCGTTAAAGATAAATGGATTGGTGAAAACAGGGGTTTCAATAAAGAGGGGATATTTATTTATTTTAGTCCTACCGCCCTTCTTGACACCATTGGTGCATTGCTCACGAACCAATGCGTTAAGTTAAGCATGACTATGCTTGTATGTAGCGAGGTATTTTTGCAAAGAAATACTGGCAAATGCATCCCGACAACTGTTTACATGTTTCCCCAGGCGGTTTTGTCTGTATTTGATCGGGATATGGAAGATGTAAATACGAATATAAATTAAGGAATCATCTTGGGCCTTAATGTACAAACTCAGAGAATCCTGGATGCCAGATCCAGCTATTGATTTTTCGGCACTGTTTTAAAAGCTGGTGGTGTTACCGGGGTATGAAAACCAGGCCGCTACTCAAACATCCAAAAGAAGTATAATGGGAAGAGGGATTTTCTATCTTATGCCCTGGTTTCTGTCCCACGAATAGGAACGTTAGATAGGAAGTACCTCAATATTGTGAAGCAAACATTTTGACGGTCGGTGGGCTGTGGCAATGCCCGCAAATTTTTTTGGCAGCTATAGCGATACTGCTTTTTCAAAAACTGAATCAGCCTTTGCTTTTGTCTGATCCAGCTCCAGCTGCAACGAACTGTTGGTACCTTCGGCAATCATTTGTTTTAATAGGTCCAGCTCCTTTCTGGAGAGTTCAATATACTCCAAAAGTATTGTGGCTTTTTCGTGATTTTTCGGAGAAATATCGTAGGTTTTAGAAGCGGTCAAAAGCGATTCAGCATGCTTCCAGGCAGGTAACGCCACCGTATCTATTTTGCTTTTTAATTGTTCGTCAGTTAAGCTGCTGTCAGCGAAAAATGACCTGGCCTGCTGATGAAGCGTATCGAAGGAGATAAGGTCGTTATTAAACTTTTCACTGTCTTTAAAAGATGCACCAGCTATCGCGTTGACAATCGATTGCCGCTCCGTTTCAGAGACTTTATTTTTTGTGATATAAGCATAGCTCATACCCAGCGTAAATAATACTACAGCAGGCATCATCCAGGTAGCCTTTTGCCCTGCTCTTTCTTTTTTTATGCCGTAACCAAAAAGATAACCTATCACAAATCCACTGACCAATCCACCCACATGGGCGGAATTGTCAACGCCACTTTTCATACCATAAATCAGGTTATAGGCTACGAAAATGCCGATGCTTTTTAGCTGTACATCTCTTACTACTTTTGGAATTAAGCTCGTTGTAAGTAGCGCCAGGAATAAGCCATACAAACCAAAAATGGCACCGGATGCACCGGCGCTATTTACAGTTTCGGTATGCCACCACAGGCTGGTAAGGCTGGCCAGAACACCCGTGCACAAATAGGCGGTCAGGTATTTTGCTTTGCCCAGCATCGGTTCGAGAAAAATGCCAACCATGAACAGGCAATACATGTTCATGGCCAGGTGAATAATACCGAAATGCAAAAAAATATTTGTGATCAGGCGCCACCAGTCGCCGCTTAAAGTAAGGGGCGAATAATTGCTGCCCCAGGCAACGTGCACATAACCGTTCGGCTCGAAAATACCAGCACCACCGAGCACCATCAAAATAAATACCAGCACATTTATTCCGATGATGGTATACGTCACATTCAGGTTGCTGCCCGATAAATTCATGGCTTTATTTACTTCCAAAGCCTGTTGTTCTTCCAAAGCTGCTGCGTTAATGGTCGCGGCCCTTAGCGTATCGATAGCAACTTTGTTCTGGCCTATCGTAGTGAGCGCTGTTTTGCTTTTGGCCAGCTCAAACGCTTTAACGAAAGAAGCGATGTTTTTCTTGTTATTTCCAAGGATATCATAGCTTTCTCCATTTACCATTTCACTGCTGATGGTTAGTTGCCCGTTGGATACCACTATTATTATTTGCTCGCCATAGGTATTCCATTTCTTGCGTGATTTACCCAATATCTTGTCCGGCCCTGCAAATTGTATAGTCCATCGCAAGTTTTTCATTGCTTCATAACCAAGCGCCAGTGCCGCTTCGCTTTCCATTTCGTTAAGGGCTATCGTATGTTCTTTCTTGGGCATAGAATACTTTTTGTGGACAATATGAATTATTTTTTTTGAATCACCATATAGATCTGCAGGATTGTTTACTAAACAGGTAAAATGTGCTCGGTGAGAAAATGAAGACAAACCCGGTGGGATATTTGTCTTGAGAGGATCAAAAAATAATTCGTGTAAATTCGCCCTTTTCGTGGCCCAAATAATTTATCCCATGCAGTTCAGAAATTTTAAGATGGTTAGCTATGTCGTTTACGGACGTGGCGCTTTTAACCAACTAGACGAGATCATTGCACCCCACCGGAAAACAGGTGCCCCCATGGTATTCTTGCTGGACCATTTTTTTGCCAACGGCCACCCGCTGGCCAGCCGTATTCCGGTAAGGGGAAACGATAAAGTGATTTTTGCCGATGTTACCTACGAACCTAAAACTGTGCAGGTGGATGCGCTGGCCGCACAATTAAAAGCTGAATTTGGCGCTGTCAGCGGAATGATCGGAATCGGCGGTGGCAGCGTGATGGACCTTGCGAAGGCGGTAAGTTTAATGATGAACAACCCCGGCTCCAGCGCCGATTACCAGGGCTGGGACCTGGTGAAATTTCCCGGCGTGTATAAGGTCGGGATCCCTACCCTGAGTGGTACAGGGGCTGAAGTGAGTCGAACAACCGTGCTTACAGGCCCAACCCGCAAGCTGGGCATGAACAGCGATTTTACCCCATTCGATCAAATTGTACTGGACCCGGAATTGGCCAAAGACGCCCCGGCCAACCAGCGCTTTTATACCGGCATGGACTGTTATATCCATTGCATAGAAAGCCTTACAGGTACTTACCTAAACGAGTTCAGCAAAAGTTACGGCGCCAAAGCGCTGGACCTATGCCGCGAAGTATTTCTCAGCGGCCGCGAGTGGACCAACGACGACGACGATAAACTAATGATGGCGAGCTACGCCGGTGGCATGAGCATTGCCTACAGCCAGGTGGGTGTGGCACATGCGGTGAGCTATGGCCTCAGTTATTTGCTCGGCACCAAGCATGGTATCGGCAACTGCATCGTAATGAATCATATTGGCGAGTACTACCCCGATGGTGTGGCAGCGTTTAAACAAATGGTAGCCCGGAATAAGATCGAAATACCCGAAGGCATTTGCGCCGGCCTCAGCGACGAGCAATTTGAAACCATGATGAACGTAAGCCTTGGCATGAAGCCACTTTGGGAAAATGCCCTCGGCAAAAACTGGGAAAGCATCATGACCCGTGATAAGCTTCGTGCCCTGTACGAAAAGCTGTAGAATGGCGGGTAGTAAGTACGGAGCAGCAAGTAGCAAGCAGGGCGTAGCAAGGAGTAAGTAGGGAGATGTAAATGGCAAGCAGGGAGTAGCAAATAACAAATTGTCCCAGGCCAGCATCACCTATCAGATAGCACGGTTTTCATATTTCATATTTCCACATTATCTCATTTGCATATCATCTCATCTGCACATTAAATAAACTATGTTAACAGTCAGTAACCGCGGCCTCCACATGCCGCCAAGCCCTATCCGCAAATTGGTTCCTTTTGCCGAAGCTGCTAAAAAAAGAGGGGTTAAAGTACACCACCTCAATATCGGTCAGCCCGATATTGAAACGCCTCAACCGGTGCTGGACGCGGTACGCAACAGCGACTTCAAAGTGCTGGAATACAGTCACAGCGCGGGCAATGAAAGCTACAGAAAAAAGCTGGTGGAATACTATCAGCGGGTGGGCATTGAGGTAACTCCGTCGCAGATCATTGTCACCACAGGTGGTTCCGAAGCGATCCTGTTTGGTTTTATGGCCTGCCTGGATGCGGGCGATGAACTGATCATACCGGAACCCTTTTACGCCAATTATAATGGATTTGCAGTAGAGGCTGGCATTACCGTGGTGCCTATTACATCGCATATTGACAGCGGTTTTGCGCTGCCGCCAATCGAAGATTTTGAAAAAGTAATCACGGCGAAGACAAAGGCCATTGTGGTGTGCAACCCCAATAACCCAACAGGTTATTTATACAGTGCCGCCGAAATGGAAACGCTGAAAGAGATTGTAATCAAGCATAATCTTTTCCTGTTTGCCGATGAAGCGTACCGCGAGTTTTGCTATAGTGGCACCCATACCAGCGCCATGCATTTAATAGGTGCAGAGCAAAATGTGGTATTGATGGATACAATCAGCAAACGCTACAGTGCCTGTGGGGCCAGGCTTGGGGCTTTTGTCACCAAAAACCAACAGGTACTGGATGCTGCCATGAAATTTGCACAGGCACGTCTTAGTCCGCCATCTTTTGCCCAAATTGCGGCAGAGGCGGCGGTAGACCTGCCACTGGATTATTTTGAAGGACCCAAGGCCGAGTATTTATTACGTAGGGATACAATTGTAAAAAGGCTTAATGATATGCCCGGTGTGTTTTGCCCCAATCCTGGTGGTGCATTTTACGCCATGGCCAAACTTCCCATCAATGATGCAGATACATTTTGCCAATGGCTGCTCGAAAGTTTCAGTTATAAAAATCAGACGGTAATGCTGGCCCCTGCCACGGGTTTTTACGGAACACCGGGCCTAGGTAAAAATGAAGTAAGGCTGGCCTATGTGCTCAATGTGGCCGATATCAATGCCGCCATGGATTGCCTGCAGGAAGCTTTGGTTCAATACAGAAGCCGTGAAGTTGGAAGTATGCTGAGTTAGGGAATTTTTTTGGCGCTATCAGCGTCAATTATATGGGTTTAAAACTGTTAGTGTTTTTTCAACCAGGAGGTCATGGTGCATATCTTCCGAATATAGTTTGTGCATCCTGCTTCTAAGGCGGCGGCAATGATGATTGCGTCAAAAATCTGAAACCATATTTTAACAGCAAGGCTTCGGCCCGCTCTAATGTTTGTGGGTTGCAGGAGGTATCAGACAGTGGGCTTTAACTTCACGACACTTGTTTATGATTTCAAATTTGGGAATCAACTCATCTGCTTTTTCCATTCTTGAGGGGGCGTTTGTATCAAAAAGATATATGATAACGTTCGCGTACATGGCTGTTTTATTAATAATTATTGGCCTCGTCGCGGTTAAAAACTAAATAGCTTAAGTCAACCCTACAGTCAGCAAACAGGTCGCTGGTTTTTTTCTTTTTGAAAGAGATGGTGACTTCATATCGGGCTCTGCCTATTCCTTATCTTAGATAATCGTCACCTTTTCTCCTATACACTCATTGGGAAAAGTAACGGTAAACTCATGTACAGTTGGAATAATTGTTTGTCTTATCATCCAGTGTAGTTTTTACAAAGCTGAATACTTTTTGAGCTGAAATTAGCCACAGACAATTGCAATTAAAATGATCTTGCCAGCAGCAACTCCTTCATTCAATTTAAGTCATCTCCCTTTAAATAACCCAAACAGACACCTCACTCATCAGCGTTTTGAATTCCTTTTCTATTGGTTTAAGTTTGCACAACCAAAAAACAAACACCATGAGAAAAACCACCACCTTGCTTTTTGTGATGTGTTTTATTGCAATCAGCGCATTTGCCCAGTCTGTTATCAAGGGCCGGGTTCTGGATAGAAATGGCTTGCCGGTTGAGGGCGCCTCTATTAAAGTAAAAGGCAGCAACGCTGGTACCACCACCGATAAAGACGGTTACTACAACCTGTCTGTTCGAAGTTCCAATACTACAATTATTGTTTCCAGCATTGGCTTTGCTGAAAAGGAAATAACGCTTGATGGCAAAACCAGCGCCGACGTGATGATGACCGAGGCAACCACCACTTTTGATGTAGCCGTAGTGGGTAGCCGCAGCCCAAAACGTTCTGCCACTGAAACCGCCGTACCGGTAGATATTATCCCCATCAGTAAAGTGATGAACCAACTAGGCCAGGTAGATCTCGACCAGATACTGCAATTCGCTGCACCTTCTTTCAACAGCAACCGCCAGAGTGGCGCCGATGGCGCTGACCATGTGGATCCGGCAACCCTTCGTGGCCTTGGGCCCGATCAAACACTGGTACTGATCAATGGCAAGCGCCGGCACCAGTCGTCGCTGGTAAATATTTATGGCAGCCGCGGGCGTGGTAACACCGGAACAGATCTGAACGCTATTCCGGCCGCTGCCATCGAAAGAATTGAAATTTTGCGCGACGGTGCCAGCGCCCAGTACGGTAGTGATGCCATTGCCGGGGTGATCAATATCATATTAAAAACCAATACTAACGAACTTGCCGCCAATGTAATGGCCGGCACCAATATTACGGGTTATGGCAGTTCATTAAAAAGCGAAAAAGGAAAAGTGCTGGAGAACACCACCGATGGCGCACAGCTCAATGTGAACCTGAACTATGGGGTTAAATTAGGCGAAAAAGGCTTCGCCAATTTTACCGGCGATTACCTGCGCAAAAACAAAACCTACCGCCCATCGTTTGCGCCCCTTTACCCGGATATTTACCGTACACAGTTTGGAGATGCTTCTTATAATAATTACAGCTTTTTCGTAAACAGTATGATCCCGCTCAAAGGCAACGCCAGCTTTTACGGCTTTGCCGGCCTCAGCCGCAGAAATGGCGATGCCTTTGCCTGGACCCGCGATGCAGGAAGCGAACGCAACGTGATAGCCATCTACCCAGATGGGTTTAACCCGCATATACAATCGGTAATAGATGATCGTTCTATTTCTACCGGCATCAGAACAAAAATGGGTGAATGGAATGCTGACTTCAACCTGAGTTTTGGCGGCAACCGTTTCAAATACGAGGTGGATAAAACATTGAATGCTTCAATGGGTGTAGCCTCACCTACCCATTTTGACGCCGGAGGTTTTGAGCTGAATTAAAATAGGCTGGGTGCCGATTTCAACCGAAATTTTGATTAGATCGCCAAGGGCTTTAACCTCGCCTTCGGTACCGAATTTCGCTGGGAGCAGTATAAGATATTTGCCGGCGAACTCAATAGCTGGAAAGGCTATCGCACCATTTTTTCAATCAACGGCACGGATACTGTTTTTCGTCCTGCTGGCGCCCAGGGTTTTCCTGGGTTTCAGCCAACAGACGAAACCAGGAAGGGCCGAACCAGTTTTGCAGCCTACATTGACGGCGAGCTGGATGTAACCCGGGATTGGATGCTGGCCGCCGCCGCAAGGGTGGAAAGTTTCAGCGATTTTGGCGGTACATTTAACTACAAAGTAGCCAGCCGCCTGAAGATACTTGGCGACAAACTGGTGTTAAGAGGTAGTGCCAGTACAGGTTTCAGGGCACCATCATTGCCGCAGATTAATTTCAGCAGCACGTTTACCAATGTACAGGCCGGTACCATTATCGACCAGGTAATTGCCCCCAACTCCGGCATACTGGCCAAAGCGGTAGGGATACCTGAACTAAAACAGGAAACTTCTGTGAACCTGAGTCTGGGTGTTACCGCAAAACCCGTCCGCAACTTAAGCCTGACGGTAGATGCTTACCAGGTAACCATTAAAGACCGCGTGGTATTGACTGGCTCATTCCTTTCTGATGACGACGCGATAGGTTATATCCTGGCTGATCTGAAAGTGGGTGCGGCCCAATTTTTCACAAATGCGGTAGACACCAAAACCCAGGGTGTGGATGCCATCGCTACTTATTCCAATGCCATCGGAAAAGGCAGGTTGACAACTACGCTGGCTGCGAATTTTAATAAAATCGATGTAGAAAAAGTAAACACTACGGCGAAATTGGCTGGTAAAGAAGATACCTATTTCGGACCCCGCGAAAAGGCTTTCCTGCTGGCGTCTGCCCCTGCTCATAAGATCAACCTGGGCTTTGATTATCGGCTGAACGAATTCAACGCCTCGCTGCGTTTCACCCGTTTCAGCAGCGTAAACCTGACCAACTGGAACAACGAAACCGACCTGTATCAGGGAAAAACGACGACAGACCTCAGTCTTGGCTACACTGTCCAAAAGAAATACACTTTTACACTGGGTGGTGTAAACATCTTCGACAAATACCCAACGCATCACGATCCGGGACTTACTGAAACCGGCGGCATGTGGGAATCTATGCAGATGGGTTTCAGCGGCGCTTTCTTCTTCGGAAGGGTGAGCTTTAAGTTATAACAGACTTTGTAAAATTTAATAAGACCCTTCCACTTTGGAGGGGTTTTTGTTTACCATGTCGGAAATGTCCCGATACCCTGGAAAAAGAACTTCTTGTTAGTACAATTTTACCCGAAATGCCCACCAAACACACTACTTATCCACGCTTCGTTAATTTTTCGAATCTATCAGTTTCCTTGTAATATTTAGTTTGCAGCGTCCGTTAATGAATCAAATCATAAAAAATATGTTCACCAGGTTAGTAGCCGCTGCTTCCCTTTTACTGATTACTGTTCCGTCTGAATCCCAATCTGCTAAGAAACAACCAAAGGCAAAAAAAACGACTACAGTTAAGCCCGCCGCCGCTCCTCCTGCTGCGACACCGTATTATATCATTGTTGATAAGAGTGATAATACCTTGACCGTGTATGATTCTGAAGACTGGATCGTGCAGTATCCCTGCACTTTCGGTAGTGAAGATCTCGGAGACAAAATGCGCGAAGGCGACCGCCGCACGCCCGAGGGTCGGTTCCATATTTCTTCCAAATACCTGCATAAAAAGTGGAACCGATTTATGATGCTCGATTACCCCACGGCTGTCGATATACAAAAATTTAACCAGCGTAAAGCGCAGGGCATAATCCCTGCCAATGCGAAAATCGGTGGCGCTATCGGCATACACGGTACCTGGCCGCACGAAGAGTGGGCCGTAGAAAATCTCCAGGCCTGGACACAGGGTTGCGTAAGCATGAAAAACGAAGACGTGACCGAACTTTACAACATGATTACGCCCGGCACGCTGGTGATTATTCAGAAATAGATCCACCCTAGCCATGGCTTTACAAATCATAGGGCCGAACCTTGAATAGTTATCCTATCATCACCCTTCCTCCTTCCCCCGCGGCCTTGTAAATAGCATCTAACACTTTCATATCCTTATACCCTTCCTCACCCGTAATATGGCTGGGGAGTTGTTGGTTTTCCAACAGCACCTTTGCGATTTCATCGCATTGGGTAGTCTGCTGGTTGATGTCGGGAAACTTCATTTCGCCATTGCTGCTGCGGCCTTTGAACGGGCCATAACTGATGGCGGGACTGAGTTCAAAAAAGCCGTTCTCGGCCGATGCATACAAACGGTCGATGCCGCAGTTATAGGTGCTGCTGGAATTGCAAAGGGCACCACTGGGAAATACGAGTTGCCAGGTGATGGATGCTTCCACCTGTGCAAACAGGATTTTATCCGTAACGGGCCCAAACTGGGCCGTCACAGAAATAGGTTCTTCCCCCAAAATATAGCGGCTGGCCTGTACGCAATACAAGCCCACATTCATTAATGGGCCGCCACCGGCCAGGGTTTTATTAAGCCGCCATTCGGTTGGGTCGCTGGTTTTATAACCTAATGAAGCTTCGATCAACCGAACCTCTCCGAACACTTTTTCCTGCCCCAGCCTTTTTAGTTCCATGTTGTAAGGTTCGTAATGTAGCCGGTAACCAACTGCCATCTGCACACCTGCTTTCTTACAGGCCTCTATCATTTCGATGCAATCTCTTGCATTCAGTGCCATTGGCTTTTCCACAATTACCTGTTTGCCAGCCTTAGCGGTTCGCAGCACATATTCCTTGTGCATGGCATTTGGCAGCACGATATATACCAGGTCGATATCCGGGTTGTTGGCGATCTCATCGAAATTCTGGTAGTTGTAAATGTTCCTGTCTGGGATTTCGTATTTCTTTTTCCACGCTTCCGCTTTAGAGGGTGTGCCGGTTACAATACCCGCAAGCCTGCAATATTGCGCACCCTCCAGGCCAGCAGCCAGGTAGCCAGCATAGCGGCCCAACCCGCAAAGTGCAATATTGAGTTTTTCGCCTTTGTAGTCTTCCTTCGTTGTTGCTGGTAAATGAACAAATGACGGTAATACCAGCGCGGCAGCTGTACTGCCTGCACCCAGGCCTACCTGATGCAAAAATTTTCGGCGGGAGACGTTTTTCATGGCTGCGTTTTTAACTGTATAATGTTGCGGAATGCTGCATTCTGGTTCTCCAAGGTAAGTATGAATCAGTGAAGCCGGGGATGAATTGTTGTCCAAAACCAGCAGCGCACTACCATTTCACATCCATCACCTGTGGGTAATGGTCGCTCATAAAAATGTCGTCTTTTTTATATTGCACTACTTCTATGGAAGGAGAAACAAAAATATGATCTATTCGCAGCGTGGGGGAAATGGAATAGTAGGTACGGCCCAGACCAAAACCCTTCATCAGGAATACGTCGTTAAGTTTCCCTCTTATATTATGGTAGGTATAAGATGCCGGCACTTCATTGAGATCGCCCGAAAAAATAACCGGGAAAGGGCTCGCAACAATTTGTTTTTTTACCAACTCACTTTGGAGGGCATGGTAAGGCAAAAAGAATTGGAGTTTCTTAAACTTACTGGTCGAATAGATAATAGCACTGTCCTCCATAATATCCCAGGTATTAATCTCCTCTGGTGCGGTATCTTTCAGGTGCATACTTTGCAGGTGGGTGATAATGAACCGCCGTGTGTTGTTCCGGATTGCTATATCGGCTACGATAATGCTCTCCGGCGTTTTTTTGCCAGGGTACATTATATGCACAATATTGCCAATCGGATATCTTGAAAATATAGCAATGCCACTATAGGCCGGTCCCCAGGGCGGGTATTGCTTATAATCATCAGCAAAATAATGATAAGGATATCCAAGGCTGTCGGCGAGGTATTGAATATTAGAGGGCAAAAGCGGGTTATTATACTCCGAAAAATCCTGAAGGCAAAGGATATCAGCATCCTGTGCCGCTATGTAATCCAGCATCTCGTGACGCAGAGAGCGGGCGCTGTCACGGGCGAGGTCGTGCGTGTCGAAGTCCCTGATATTCCAGGATAAAATGCGGACTGTTCCGGCAGCCCTGGCTGGGCTAAAAACTTTTGTTCGGTTCCATGCAAAGGATACGCTGATATTTTTATATCCGGCACTTACCAGCACCAACCAAGCAAGGCCTATTTTTCTATTGATCACCAGCCATAGCAGGGCCATCAGGCAAACCAGCAGGAACAACACAGGGAACCCCAGCCCAAGAAAACCCATGATCCAGAACCTGGCAGGGCTTATGTATTGCGTAAAACAAGCCAATAAATAAATAATGGCTGTAAACACCGACACTATAGAAAAAGAAAGATAACAAAAGCCTTTTAAGCGGGGATGAAATACGAGCACTGTCTGGGTTTTAATAGAATCTCGTTGCTAAGCCTAACCTTCTTGCGCCAGGGCAAAGGATATGAATGTTGCGTTCAGGATGTGGTAGTAACCGGCTATGGTGCAGGCCCAGCCTGTTCATAAATCTTTACTTGCACGCTTCAGGTATTCCTTTTCTTCATCGCTAAGGAAATGGTAACCATCTTTCCCGATCTTGTCCAGGATATCATCTATTTTTTGTTGGGTTACATTTGGCGTTTTTTTGTAAGGCTGCTTACCTTTTACATCATAAAAAACCTCTTTTTTGATTCGCTCCGCCTGCTGTTTTTCCTTTGGATCGAACATGTGGAAAAACCAATGGTAAAAATGCTGCATCCATTGTCCCATATCCTTGCCAGCCCTCAGCCTTTTGACATACACAAAACCCATGGCCGCTCCAGCAAGGTGACCAATGGCAATACCTGCTCCCGCACTGCCGATCATGGCAAAGTCAACCAGTACAAATATGAGGGTGAGTACCCATAGTGGGATCCCGCCATGGATCATGGGGAAAATGCGGTAGTCGGGTGCCAGCGTGGTGGTAGCGACAGTTACGGCCATTATGGAAGCTCCACCACCAAGCATGGGCAAGGTGGCTGCCATATTCTGGTACAACGCGGGGAAAACATTGATGGTCAAAATGAAAAACAGTGCACCGGCGAGGCCACCATAAATGTAGATAGGCCCGAGTTTCCGGTTACCCGTAAGATCTTGCAGAATATATCCGAACGCCCATAACCAGAGCATATTGCCGATGAGCATCCATACTTTAAAATGGCTGAACATGTACGTAAAAATGGTCCATGGCCTGGTAGCCACCACATCAAATTTGGGTGACAGCGAAAACCAATTCAGGATTAGCGGCTCAAATTTGGTGGTATCCATCTTACCCAGGTTAAAAACGATCCAGATAAATTGGAGCAACACGAACACAACGACATTAATCGTGATGAGCATGATTAATGCATTGCCCTCTTCTCCCAGTAATATTTTTCCTCGTTTATTTTGGTCCTTCACTCCCATTGCATTTTTCGATTTATATCCGAAAGGCGTTTAGCCGGGCGGACAGGGTTTCTGGCCGGTGATGTTTTCTACCTGGCTTCATTTTCTACACTAAAGCTACCTCATACCTTTTATTCAACATCGTGCCATGTATTTATGTTTTCGCTCAATTTAATAAAAAGTTTTCTTGTTGGTTTTATTCCAGAAAAGTACGAGCAGAAATCCTACCAGGGCGCCGCCTAAATGGGCGACATGAGCCACATTGTCGCCAGCCGTATTTTTTACAGCCATAAAAAGTTCAGCACCCGCATAAAACAGTACAAACCATTTGGCCTTAAATGGAATCGGTATAAAAATAATCTGTAATGAAGTGTTGGGAAAAAGATAACCGAAGGCAGCCAGGCAGCCAAACACAGCACCAGAGGCGCCAAGGGTTGGCTCAGACATCTGGATGTTATATTTCTCGATTTGCGCTACCACTGCCAGGGGATTTGCACCGCTGATAAGATCGGCTAAATGTTGGGTTTCAAAATACAATGCAGTCATATGACAAATGGCTGCACCAAGCCCGCATACCAGGTAAAAAGTCAGAAACCGGGCCGGTCCCCACACGTTTTCAAGAATGGATCCAAACATCCACAAGGCATACATATTAAAGAAAATATGAGCCAGATCGCCATGCATGAACAAATGGGTGAGCAGCTGCCAGGGCTTAAACAATGGGCTTTGGTAGGTATGCAACGCAAATGTGTCTGACATAAAGCCAATATTTACGTTAAGGGTGCTTCCCATTGGGTCGAGGCCGTCAAAAATGATTTGCGCTAAAAACACCAGCGCGTTTATGATGAGCAGGTTTTTAATTACAGTAGGTAAAATTGGAAAACTAGCCGGCCTGAATTCTGTTCGCATAAGGTATGATTCTCTCCTGTTTATACTGTTAAGACAAAAAGGTTGGGTTTCTGTTGCATCTCTCAAATATTTGGGATCTCAAAACCGGCCTTTAACGACGAAACCAGAAAGGGCGGGTAAAATTAGCAGTGTTACCATGTTTTGTGTTATTATGACTATTGATAAAAATGATTTGACCATTGACATAATGACGTCATGACCAACTTACGATTGTATTCCATGCGCACTATAGCTGCTGCCGCTTCTTCAGCTGCACTACATTTTCTATATGGTGGGTGTGCGGAAACATATCCACTGGTTGCATTCTGGTGACCTCGTATTTTGCATCCAGTAGTTTCAGGTCGCGGGCTTGTGTTGCAGGGTTACAGCTCACGTATACCAAAACCGGCGCATCCATAGCAAGGATTTGCTTCACCAGTTTTTCATGCATGCCAGCCCGCGGCGGGTCGGTGATGATCACATCGGGCTTGCCGTGTTTGGCAAAAAAAGCAGGCGTACAGATATCTGCCACATCACCTGCAAAAAACTCAGCGTGGCTGATCGTATTAAGGGCCGCGTTTTCTTTAGCATCCGCTATGGCGGCATCGATCATTTCCACGCCAATAATTTTTTTGGCCAGCCTGCTTACAAAAATGCCAATGCTGCCTGTACCGCAATACAGGTCGTACACGGTTTGGGTGCCATCCAGTTCTGCAAAGTCGCGGGTAATCCGGTACAGGTTTTCAGCCTGTTTGGTATTGGTTTGAAAAAATGATTTGGGCCCGATCTTGAACCTGAAATCTTCCAGTTGCTCCATCACGAAGCCCGGTCCATGCCAGGCAATGGGCGTTTGATCGTGGAGGCTGTCGTTCCATTTTTGATTAATGGTGTACAGCAGGGTGGTGATGGAAGGTTCCTGCTCCATCAAATAATCCATCAGGGCTTTCAGCCATTCGTCCTGCTGGTGGGCCACCACGATATTAACCATGATTTCACCCGTGGTACAAAGCCGCACCTGCATGGTGCGTAACCAGCCGGTGTGCAGGCGGATATCGTAAAAAGTGTAGCCGTTCTCAATTGCAAAATGCTTTACCAGCTTACGGATGCGGTTGGTGGGTTCCTGCTGTAAGTAACATACATCGATATCTACCACTTTGTCAAAAATGCCAGGCGCATGGAAGCCCGCCACGTTTTCATACTGCGACACGTTCTCCATTTTTACCTCTTCGCTGGTCAGGTATTTTTTATTGGCAAACGTAAACTCCAGCTTATTGCGGTAATAACGCTGGTCTTCTCCACCAATTATGGGCACCATTTCCGGCAGCTTTACCTGCCCGATGCGCTGCAACTGATCCGTCACTTGTTGCTGCTTGTATTCTAATTGCCTGGCATAAGGCAGCATCTGCCATTTGCAACCGCCACAAACGCCGAAATGGGAACAGAAGGGATCTACACGGTCGGCCGCATAAGAATGGAAGAATACCGGGTGGCCTTCTGCCCAATCTTTTTTATTTTTTAAAAGCCGTACATCCACCACATCTCCGGGAACGGCCTTGTCGATAAACACCACTTTGCCATCTACATGTGCCAGGCTTTTACCTTCCGCAGCATAATCTTCTACCAGCACTTGCTGAAGGACAATCTTTTTGTTCTTTTTCACGGCGCAAATCTAATTGTTCTGTTGCCACGAAGGCGTTAAGATGGGAGGCTTCCAAAGATTACCTCCCAATCCTTTACGGGCAAACGGCCAGATAGACCGATCCAGGCTTTTGACAAATTACGGCAAAACGTTACGATCCGCTATAGAGGGGCTACCATTTGGAATCAAAGCATATTTTAGTAATAAGAATGCATTTGTAGTTAAGGCGGGCTACGACCAATTCTCTAATCTAAAGATTGGATTTCAATTTCTAATTTACAAATAAGACACTTTCAACTAAGTTTTGAGGCCATGGTTCGTATCCCAATGAACCATCATCCGCACCGAGGCTTTTTTATGCGGCCGAAACGACAGTGTTTTTTTGGAGAGTAGCTGCCCGAAATGGTTCATAACGCTTTTAAGTTAACGACTATGGTATGCTCACGAAATGGCCTTCAGTAAACCCATCCCCTTCAGATCGTTATGTTGCCTTTAAAACGCCAGAGAATTACGGTTATAAAATTTGCTGGTTTATAGAAAAATGCGTGTTCGCGCCACATATCAGCAATGGCTATCAATAAGCAACCAGGCTGGGCGGTGTTGTTAAATAACTCCAACCAAAGCTGGTACCGTTTACCCAATCCTTGTAGCCCAATATATCTGCTTGTATGGCAAAGCTTATAGATTGAGATGGATAACCAGTTGCGAATCCGCTTGAATTAGCCAATATCGTAATATTGGTAAACTTGTGCGAAAAGCTGGGCGTGGTGGCTCCTCTTTTATATATCAATACTTCCATGGCCCCGGTGGTCTTTATTTTTTACAAAAATATTTTTTGAAATGGAAGCGTATTTGCATGTATCGGGATAGTTAGGTTGGCAGTAAGCCTGTCTTCCCCCACACTGCCCCCTGTGGCAACAGCCTCAACCCGGTATGTCCCCGCAATAAGGCCGTTAGCTGAGCCGATCGTATACACAATTGAGTCGGCATTGGGGTCCACGACGTCGAGTCTGGCGAGGCTTTGCCAGGAAGTACCATTGTGGAAAGTGGGGTTTTGGTTTTATTGTTGTAAATCAAAAGCCCAGCGGTAGGGCTTGCAACGGCAGAAGTATCGGTTAGCCGGGGCAGTAGCAGGCCTTTGTTGGTACTTGTTACATCCAGCGCAGCACTGGCGGCTGGTGTGCTGGTGCCAATGCCTATGGCCTGGGCATTGCAAAAATTGATGCCCGGTAAAAGGGAGGCTGCAACAAACAGTTTTGTAAAAATTTTCATTTGGGAATATTTTGGTTTAAGAAATTTTAAAGAAAAGATTGTCAGGGTCAATGATAATTAGCATGGTAAATATAGATTAAAGACACATAAAAAGGTAAGGAGCTATTCACCAAAAACCAGTACAAATCCTGCTTTTTACCAGATAAATAGAGTATAAGCGGGACTAAAACGTCATTTTATTAAAACAGCATGAGCCAACCTTTCTTTTTTCGTAAAAAATTGATTTCCATTTAGATGTTGGCTATTCACAACCCAGCTTTTTCACCCGCCGGATTACTCCAGCTGCCTTTTGATATCATTGAAAAACTACATCCTTTAATTCGGCGGCAACACCAAACACTTTCCATTAACCGTTACCGATTTGGTATTCACAGTTCTAACATTTCCGCCAGTACGTACCTGTATACTCGCAGCCACTGCGCCAGCCGTGTTGATATAACATAGGTTGGGTGTTCCGCCAGGTATAATTACATGTGTGAGGGTGCCTGGCACTTTGTTGATATTCCAGTTGCCGGGGGTGTTCCAGTCGTTGCTTTGGGTACCCGTCCAGGTGGCTACTTCGAGTATGATATTGGCGAAGGCGGTGTCTGTACAGCCGTCGTTGTTATTGGCTATAAGGCGGTATATGCCGGCAGGAGCTGCAAAGGGGTTGGGCGTGTTCCAGCTTTGGGTAAGGCCGTTGGTGTTAAATAGGGTCGTCAGGTCGGTGGTTTCGCCAAAGCAATTTTTATATACCGTTACATCCGGGCCAAGCGCAGGCTGAGCAATAATTGTAACCATGGTGGTGGCGGCATTGGTGCGTCCAAAACCATTGGTAACGGTGGCAGTGTACGCTCCGGCAGCGGATACCGTAATAGCCGGCGTGGTGGCACCGCCCGGAGACCATACCACCCTGTTTACCGGTGATGTGGCCGGCACCTGCCAGGTGGGGCCATTTACAAAGGTTCCGTTATTGCCATTGCCGGTAGCATCGCCGCTGGTGTTGCCTACCCCTTCATCAAATTTATAATAGGCCACCAGGCCTGCACTATTGGTGGGTACCGTAGTATTCATAGCAGCTTGTATATTCGTTTGTGTTCTGAGCACATTCCATATCCGCAACTCGTCCATCGAGCCATTAAAATAATTACAGGCACAGGCGGTGGGTTGTTGCCTGCCGATATTCATCGGTTGATTATCCGCCGAAAAAGTTACCGCTGCTGTTCCGGATGCAACGCCGTTGATATAGAAAGTGAGCGTTCCCCCACTCAGCGTAATGGCTACATGTGTCCAGGTATTTTCGGGCACGGTGCCTGTAGCATAAGACCACGACCCTGTATTCCTGCTATAAAAACCCATTTTTCCGGCATTACCATTGGCACCTAACTGCCATAAAAAATCATAGTCGCCTTTGTCAAGGATCGTACGGTTAATACCCGAAAAATTTACCCATGCTTCCATAGAAAACGTGGCGCCAAGACTGATGCCGGCACTATGCGGCACGGTAATATACTGGCTGCTGGCCTGGGAAAATGAAAGGGCTTTGTTGATCCCTATATTGGCATTTAAAGTAACGGACTTGCCGGCACAGAATGTAGTGGGGCCGCTGGCAGTTATTACAGGTGCAACCGGTCCTGGATTAACGCTTACCAAAACATCTGCAAAAGGACTCATATTACTTCCCTGTTCGCAACGAACTTTATAAGTGGTGTTTGTGGTGAGGGTTGGGGTGGTAAAAAACGAGCCAACAAATGGGATGCCTACGCTTCCGGCATCATACCAATGAGCTGTTCCGGTAGCACAAGAGGCTGTCAATGAAGCAGTGCTGTTTGCACAAATTGCCTGATTGGCGGTTACCGGTGCAAAAATGGAATACAAATTGTGTAAAACCGAGACCGTATTAGCAACATTGGTAGCCACGGCCAAATCAGGTTTGCCGTCCCCGTCCAGATCACCAATACCTGCTAACCGTGGACCTGTAGCCGTTGCAAAATCAATCTTTGCCGCAAAAGAGCTGGCTGTAATACTGCCACTCGTAGCGGTATTGCGTAAAATAGAAATGGTATTGTCATCATAATTAGTAGTCACCAGGTCTATTTTACCGTCACCGTCTATATCACCCATGGTGGAAGAAATAGGCGCTACGCCCGTTTTGAAATCAACCTTTGCATCAAAAGAAGCGGCATTGATCATTCCGATTGAAGTGGTGTTGCGGAAGACAGAAATGGAGTCGCTATAATAATTAGCTACGGCTAAATCGGCCTTTCCGTCTCCATCCAGATCACCAATATTCACTGAAAACGGAAATGTACCCGTCGTAAAATCTACCCTTGTGGCAAATGAACTGGCATCAATAATTCCTGTTGCAGCAGTATTGCGAAAAACTGAAATGGTATTGAGTGCATAATTTGCTACGACCACATCAGGTTTTCCATCACCATCCAAATCTCCACTGCTTACAAATGTCGAAGCATTGCCTCCGGTTAAGGCAAAATCTACTTTATTTTGAAAAGAGATACTCCCGGCAGATGATGTATTACGTAAGACCGACATAAAATTATTACTGCTATTGGCGATTGTTACATCCGGTTTCCCATCACCGTCAAAATCACCGATACTCACCGACCTTGGCCCCGCACCTGTCGCAAAATCTACCTTTGCGTCAAAACTGATATTTTCGACCGAAGAAGTATTTCGGAATATGGATACATTGTTACTACCAAAATTCACAATTGCCAGGTCTGGTTTGCCATCTCCGTTAAGATCACCGATACTAACAAACCGTGGGCTTGTACCTGCCACCAAATCGAACTTTGCCGCAAAAGAGCCGGCCGTGATAGTGCCGGCCGAACCCGTATTGCGCAAAATGGAAACGGTATTGGCGGTAAAATTTGCTACTGCCATATCGGGTTTGCCGTCTCCATCCAAATCGCCATTGCTAATGGATATGGCACCTGCACCGGCTGCAAAATCAACCTTTGGGTCCAGGCTATTGGTGGCAATACTTCCACCGGGGAAGGTTACCCGAAACGGTTGAGAACTACTACCTACTAAACCCGATGCTAAGTTGAGAGCCGTGATGGGCTGGTAAGTAGCACCTGCTGACACGGTTACAGTCAGGCTTGTAACAGAAGCCGCGGTAACGGTAGCTTTGGTTGCTCCAAAAACTACCACATTTTGTGCCGCTGTCGCATTAAAATTGGTGCCCGTTATGGTTATGGTTGTACCAATTGTTCCGCTCGTGGGAGAGAAACTGGTGATGTTGGGTTTTTGGGCGCCGGCTTGCAAAGAAGCGAGCAAAATGATCTGGAAGTAAAAAAGCTTTTTCATAATGATCGGGCTGTTAGTACTACAAAAGCACCGGCTCTTTCGAACCGGTGCGTGTATTGAGGGTTGGGGTTAGCACTAATTCGGTGGCAGTGTCAAACACTTGCCATTTACCATTACCGATTGTGAGCTGGCGGCATGTACCACCGCGCCACTGCGTATTTGTAAGCTGGCGGCTACAGCCGTGTTGGTGTTGATGTAGCATGGATTCGGCGTTCCGCCGGGGATGATGACATGCGTGAGCGTGCCGGGAACTTTGTTGATGTTCCAGTTGCCGGGGTTGGTCCAGTCGGTGCTGATGGTTCCGGTCCAGGTGGCTACTTCAAGTATCACGCTGGCGAAGGCGGTATCCGTGCAACCTGCACTGCTGGCGGCTACCAGGCGATAAACGCCGGGTGATGCCGTGGTAGTGTTGGCTGTATTCCATGTGGTGGTGAAACCAGTGGTGTTAAAGAGGGTAGTGAGGTTGGTGGTTTCTCCAAAGCAATTCTTGTACACCGTTATATCGGGGCCCAAAGCAGGCTGGGTAAAGCTGGCCGCGTTGACCACAAACGGTGTGCTGATACCGGTGAAACCTTCGCTAGTATAAACCGTTAGCGAATAGGTGCCACTGGTGGTAACATTCAATGTAGGGTTGGTGCTACCGGTACTCCACAAGTAAGCGAAAACCGGCTGGCCATCGATCATATTACTGGTGGATAATAGCACGCTGCTACCGTTACAAGCCGCGATGATCACTGGTGCTGAATGGTCGTCGTTTTTGATGGTGTCGGTTTTTGATATCACCGAGCCCAGGAAATAATCGGCACCTTCCAGCAGGGAAATGGTGATGGTTTCATCAGCTTCCCGCAGGTTATCTTTTACCGGTTTTATACGAAGTATGGCCTGGGCCGTGCCGGACAAAACGGTGATCTTGCCTTGTGTGCCGTTAAAAGAAGTACTGATAGGCTGACCGGCAGGATAGCTGACGGTATAATCGCTGCCGTAGGTAGCTGTTCCGCTGATGGAATAATTGACCGTGGTATTGTTGGCCGCTGCGACAGGAAGCGTGAACCGGATATCCATCGAATCGTTTCCATTTTCCAACATGGCGCTTTTCAGCGATGAGAGGTTCAGCACTTTCGTGCCTGTGTTCGTTGTAGTGACGCCTATTGTGAAAAAGGAGGTGTCGGCGATGGGTTTTATATTGCCATTTATATCGGCGATGTTTTTTACGATCAGCCGCATCCTTTCTCCCACAAAGCCGGTGATGGAGGTTGTTGGCACCACGATGATCTTATTTTGGTAACCACTTACCTGTACCGGCACCACCAGATTATTATCCACCCGGTATAATTCTACCTGGCTGCTGCCCAAATTACTATTGTCGATATTTTCATTGTAGCTGATACCAATCACGTCGCCAGCCACATAATTGCCATCGGTAGGATCCTGTGTGCCGAAAAGAACCGGCGCTTTACGATCGATGATGCCGCTGACCCGTTGGGAGTAAATAGTATCCGCGGAGCAAACCAATTGGAAACGAATATCATAATTGCCATCGGGCAGATTCGTGGTGTTCCAGTTGAGCGACGTGCTGGTCGGGTTGCTGATAAATGCCGAATTGATAACGGTGTCTACAACCCATGAGCCGCCTGAAACCTTATGTTGCAGCGCCACATATTGAATATTGGCCACCGTATACCCATCGAACTTAACGGGCAAACTATTATTGCTGCTGGTATTAATGATGAAGTTACCCACCGGTGCGGCCAGGTTGATATTGCTGCAGGGGCTCACGAAATGGACGGAGAAAGTATTGCTTGCCAACAGGGCTTTAGAGCCGCAGTTATCAAACACATCAAACTTCAATTCCTCATAAGAAAACACTTTGCTTACTGCTTTTTTCTTCACGCCAATGGTTACTGTTCTGGCACCTGCGTAGGGAATAGCATCATAATAAAAGAGGCCGATTGTTGGCGCCCCGCCGATGGTAAGTTCCAATGCATCCGGGTTGCTGTTTTGGTCAAGGGCCAGGTTATAGCCCCGCGGTTCGTTGCTTTCGCTGATATTGCCTATCTGCAACTGCACCAGCACTTCCTGGTTGGGATCCATATTTGAGTAAAGCCTTTGCGGTATGATCAGTTGTGCGGCATCCCTTTTTTGGGCAACCGGCTCGGCAGGGCAACTGGCGGCACCGGCAATCAATTCAAAGCAAGGGGTATTGTACACCGGGTCGGTTTTTACATCCACGGTGTAATAATCACCAGGATCCGAATCGGAGATCTTATATCCGGTGGTGGTCGTTTTCGTGGTTGTATTGGTCGTTGCCTGGCCCACTTCCATTTTGAAACCAATGGTGACCCCGCCACTAACGCCCGATCCCGCGATCTCGAAGCCCAGTTCAACGGCCACCTCGGCGTTTACGTTTAGATTGAACTCAATCGTGTTGGAACTGGTGGAACTGGTGGTGGTATATTTCTCCTGGCTATTGCCTCCATTGAAGCTAAGGTTCTCCACAAATTTGGCCTTTGCCTTGTTATCGGCATTGTTCTTTACTACCTGTTGCCACACTTTCACCTGGTTGAGCATACTATCCCTGAAGGCTGGTGTCGGGGCGCCGGCGGCCAACAGTTGCAACCGCGGGATCTCGTTGTTCACGATAAAACCTTCGGTATAAGTATACTTGGTATCGAAACCGCTTTCGCCGATCACTATAAGGGTACCGGTATCCAGAAAGCAGGCCGATTTGTATTTTACCTCGTGCCCAACCGCGTATAACAGGTTGAGTGCGGCACCTACATATACATCGCCCTCGGGGCCAACGATGCTACTGTTGCCGGAGGTGGAATAGGTCTGGCTGGTGGTAGTGGCTACGATGGCTTCGCTTCCTTCACTTATCCTCCCCTCGACGGACAGGCTGGAATTGATCTGACCCCACACCCGGCTCTCGGTCGATATACCGAAACCGGTTATCAGGTCCACTCCGATTTTTGCCTGCACAAATGCTTTTTGGCTGATGGATTGCGCAGCGGAAAAACGTACAGCCGTTTCGGTTGTTTTGTTGGTGGCAAAGGAACTATAGCTCTCGTCGCCGGGAGGATCGTGAAGGATAAGCAATGGGATCTGGGGCGATACCGTGGCGAAGGTACCGGGGTCTTTTTTTACCCCCAACACCACTACGTTTTTACTGATCGGCGCGGCTATATTGCCATATTTGTCCTTGTAAGAAAGCGTGAAAGATTTATAGAATGGCCTGATGATATTGGGGTTGGCAGGGAACAAGGACAGGGTATCGGTAGCAGTCCTGTGATAAAAAGCGAGGGTATCGTCGTTAGCATCGGCTTGTATGTTGGTGAGTAATACCAGCTTGCTGCTATCGGGGGCCAACGGACAGCCATAGCTTTCTGCACCTTCAAAAATATTGACTGTGAAAGTTTTTCTGATGGCCTGCCTCATTACCGTGTAAGGGCCGCAGGTGGTGTCGGGCAGGGTCAGTTTTAAAACAGCCGGCCGATGATAGGTAAGGTTGACCACTCTATTGATGGTGTCTGTATTGATGATCCTGGGAAAAAGAGAATC
>JBDSXW010000110.1:0-25465 GCA_039925965.1 Chitinophagaceae bacterium | reverse complement strand
TGATGGCCTTTTTGGAGAACCTTTAAAGTAGGAAAGCAGTTATGTGTTGTGAAAGTGTTTGTGATCATCTATTTTAGCAACAAATATTATCAAACAACACATAACTGCCTATGCAACATAAGATTTGTTATGTTGTGTACCACATAATAATTCCAGTACCACGTAGCAGCGAAGGCGGGTGTGGTAAAACAGCAAATCGAGGCGGTAGTCCTTTTTGCCAACCCGCATGGGATATTGGCTGCCAACAAAGGCAAAGCCCTGCCCCAGTTCCAATAAAAATTTGGCTATATACTTTGTAAGCTGTTGTTCAATGTCCTTTTCGCTGGCATCTTTCCAAAGGGTAAGAAAATCAAAAATATATGGATCCTTTAGCACCTGTATGGCAAGCTCGGATTGGGGCTTGGGCAATGTAGTAGTAAAATTGGTAATAGCTTTACCTTGCCGCTTGTGCAGTTTTGTATCTATCTGCAGTGCCAGCACATTGCGGCTCCAATTGTTCTCAATGGTTTGGTACAGGTAAAAAAGTGCTTGCCGATGGTCTTTAATTTTATCAATAACCAGACGGTGATGCCCCCATGGAATTTGTCCCACAGGCTGTGGGACAATTGACGC
This sequence comes from Chitinophagaceae bacterium, assembly GCA_039925965.1. GTDB lineage: Bacteria > Bacteroidota > Bacteroidia > Chitinophagales > Chitinophagaceae > JAZKFT01. The sequence continues at coordinate 24,853 of JBDSXW010000110.1, read as the reverse complement.
ATTGGCTAATTGTCCCACAGCCTGTGGGACAATTGAAACGGCATTGTCTTTTTTACGAGCGCCACGACTGGCGGTGCTTCCGGCCAATTGTCCCACAGGCTGCGGGACAATTAAAGCTTGAGAATAGAACAAATAAAATTGCTTGATATAGTACAAATTGGTACGGGAAAACCCATCAATGTCCGGAAATTCTAATCTTAAATCTGTAGCCAATTGATCAATAATACCAGCACCCCAATTGTAGGCTTGCTGCTTTTCTACAATGCCTTTTCCCAGGTCCCAATAAAACTGGATCAGTTCGGTATTGACTGCTATAGAAGCCTTGAGTTGCGTGTTTCGTATTTGTATCTTTATGGCTTTAAGCCACTGTGTGTAACCTTTTCCGGTAATGGGTTTTGTTGGCATAGTGCACAAGATTACTTATTAGATATGATAAACTTGTATTCGAATCAACTCTTTTTGACGTGCCTTCTAATCTTTCAAAGTCAAAAAAAATAAATAAACCGGCGAATGCTGCTCCTATTTTGATTAGAACAGCATTTGTTATCCTCTCAATTCACCAATTTATCTTCCTTTTCAAATTCTCTTCTGATCCCTTCCTGCAGATCCGCAGCAGTTAGCAATGGGCCGCTTTTCGCCACTGCTTTTAAAGCGGCAAAATGGATAATATTCAAAATCGAAGATCCTGTGACTTCATACTTTTTCGCCAATAGGTGGAAATCGATGGCAGGGTCAACAGGTATACCCGATGGTAAAGATTTGATCCAGATATTGTACCGCTCGCCGGCATTGGGCATCGGGAAAGGCACGATGGCATTGAACCTGCGGATGAATGCCGCATCCAGGTTGCTCTTGTAGTTGGATGCCAGGATTACTAGCCCGTTAAAGTCTTCCACCCTTTGTAGCAAGTAACTCACTTCCTGGTTGGCGTATTTATCGTGGCTGCTTTGCACGCCGCTGCGTTTGCCAAAAAGCGCATCAGCTTCATCGAAAAACAGGATCCAGTTTTTTTGCTCTGCTGCGCTAAAAACACGTTCCAGGTTCTTCTCCGTTTCACCGATATATTTTGAGATCACCGAACTGAGATCGATCCGGTATACATCACGGTCGAAGTATTTGCCAAGTAAGGAAGCGGTGAGTGTTTTGCCGGTACCTGGCGGGCCAAAGAACAAAGCTTTGTATCCCGGCTTTAGCTTCCTTTTCAGCACTTCATCTTGCATCAGTGACTTATTATGCAGCAGCCAGGTTTTGATATGCTCCAGATGGGCTGCAGTCTCCGGGTGCACCACGAGGTCGCTCCATTCCATTTGAGTGGTGATGAGTTTCGCCGGGAAGTCGGCGGAGAAATTGGGTTTGGAAATTTTCTCCGCAGTCAATAGTTCCACCACCTCACTGGCAAGCATAATACGGCCACTCATGCGGGGCTCGCCTTCACGTGGTGTTTCCAGCCATAAAACTCTTTTACTGTAACAAAGCCGGTCGGTTGAAAAGATATCCTGCACCGCGAGGCGGGCGCTGAGGTCATTGCCAGCAAGTATAAACTGAGCCGTTTCGCCGGTAGGCAAAATACCGCGGTGATTGACGCCACGGATACCGCCGAATTCAGCAAACTCACCGCCTTGCGGCAGGTATTCAGTGATAATGCTATTGAAAAAATTGGGATCGCAATGCGGGATTAGACCGAGCAACAGTACCACAGATTCATCGTCTGTGAGGCCTTTCAATTGCTCCTTACTTTCAAGCAACGCACGCACTTGTTTAAAAAAAGCAGTATCAGGGCCGGGAAGCCGTTTTACATTTTTAAAACTGGCATCGAGCCGGGTCCGGATATAGGTGGTGAAGGCGGTTAACAATTGGGATGTGACCATGGTTAGATTATTCGGCGGTTTAATGCTATAAACTTAATCGAATTTTCTTTGCCTGTCAATTATTGGTCAATGGTCATTGGACAAATTGTAAATGTGATTTGTTAATGGTCATTTGATCTTAATCATAACAATCAATAAATCATAAGGTCACTGTATTGACCATTGACTTATTGACTTATTGACTTATTGACTTATTGACATATTGCCTTATTGACTTATTCCCCATATCACAGACGAAAATGCCTATTTCACCTTTGCCACTTCGAAGTGCATCCCGTCCTGACGGGAAAAATGGCCACCCCAGTAAAAGCCATTTTGATTGGCGATGGCTACCAGTTCCCGCACACTGCCTTTACGGCCCACCAATGCCGGAACAGTGCCCAACATATTCCAGGGAACATTGATATCGAAAGCAGTGCCGAAGGAATGGTTGCTTAAAATGGTACGGCTTCCGCGTATAAACCGTGGTACATAAGAACCGCTCCAGGTGAGGACCAGGTGAAGCAGTCCGGCCTTTTCCCAATCGCTCCACATTTTCTCCAGTTGGGCTTTTCCTTTTTTGTGAAAAGATACTTTATCGGATCCCTTGATGGCAATGAGTTGCGGGACCATTGCCATCACGATATTGTCTTTGGCCCAGCTATCCGTGACCTCGATATTTTCGGGACTGCCGGGCAATGGTTTGCTTTTAAATGCAAATTTTCCAAAGATGGCTGCTCTTTCAGCATTGCTGGTGAGCGGCGGAAAATTAGGTTTAGGTGGCCAGTTGGGAGCGTCTTTTGCAACACTGTCATCGGTGACAACGCCGAAGCCCAGCATCATCGCAGCTCCTATTGTTTTATCGCCCACTTTACCATCTGGCTCAAGGCCATGGGCTGCCTGAAATGCCTGCGACGCCAGTTTGGTGGCCTCATCAAAAACGGCATTAATTACCTCGGTAAACAAGCCTTGACCTGTTAAAAAAGTCTGCCACCTCCGAACATCATTTCCTGAGGAGCCTAATTGTAAAAATTTCATGGTTGTTGTTTTTTGATTAATAAATAAAAAATATAAATACCTAAACCCGCTTTCTTTATTTTGGTTTCTTATCGGGATGGTCGATATAGTACTGTGTTTGGGTGTAGCCCACGTCGTCCGTACTGGCAATCGAACCTGCACCGAGCTGAACAATGGCTGCGACCATCGTATCGTATTCGGCTTTGGTAACTGTACCGGGCTGCAGGCTTGCAGGAAACGTAATGGCCTTTGCGCCCACAAGGTAATCTGTGCCATGGCTGCCTTCGTGAAATTGTATCGTGGTATTGCCGCCTGCCTGGTCTGCGGTTGTTGTGCCACGTCCGTATCCCGAAGGGTCTTGCTTACTCACGGCGGGCTGGTAGGTGGTCCTGATACTGATCAGGATATTTGCCGGCATGGTGACGGGTATTTTCGTATTACCCGTCTTCCTGAAAAAGCCTGTAATGATACCGGTAGTCGTATCATAATTATAACTCGTAGTAGTGTCAAAATTAGGCTTCACTTCAGTTTCACCAGGGGTCTTTATACTGCCTGTTGTATCGGGCAGCACTTCGATGGTAGCGTTAGGTACAGCGTATACCACTTTCTCAGGAACATCCAATGCATCCAGCTGCAGCTTACCGTCGGCCTGTATCGGTGTCGACATCGTATTAAGGACAGCAGCCCCGATTTGCTTTTCGATCAACGCCAGTAAATTGGTGACCGACACTTTGTTCGCGGCACCAAAACTTGTTGCTTCACTTTTCCAGTTTTGTAATTTGGGAATACTGAGGCCTGCCAGTTTTTTTGTGATCGCGGAATTGCCCAGGTCTGAATCATCTACCCAATATTTATCGAATCTTGTTACGGCTAAAAAATACTGTATGGCCTGACTGCTCAATTTTGTAAGTGCGGTGCGGGCCACCATTTGCTGTTCTACATTTTTCATTTCCTTCCAGGATAAGGCTGCCAATTTTGCCTTCATGTCAGCACCCAGGTCTGCATCATCTATACGCAGATTGGTATAGCGCCAGGCATCAACCTTTGCCATCTCCGCAGGTATATATCCGACCCTTGTCTTTTCGTCCGGCTCATCCACATATTTTTTGCCAATTACTATGGTGGGCGCACTGTGTGATACCAGTCCGATGTTCTTTTCGCTGACCACCCCTTCCGTAAAATCAACACGTAGCCAATCGGTTTTTGAATCATACTGGCTACCAGCGAGCTTACGGCCGGCATCAGGAAAGTTCTTATTAAGATCGTTCCAGAATAGTGGGTGCGCCTTCCAGGCCGTTTTGGTATTTACTTTTTCTTCGGCATCATCTTTTGGCTTTCGCTTAATGCCAGGGATATGCTGGTGTTGGGTAGCATGCACCATCTCATGGGCAATTAATTTTCCACCCTCGTAAGAGCCTGGCTGATATTGGTTTTTATTGAAAAAAATATGGTTGTTAAACGTGAAAGCCTTAGCGTGGAATCCTTCAGCCAGCTCATGTGCCTGCGCATCGTTGTGAAACTGGGGAACAGGGGATATCGCCTGCGCCTGGAAGAAACTTTCCGGAGATGGAGTTACTCCGACCTGCTTAATAAACGGCTGGCTGTTATGAATGCCAGCAACTGCTTTAGGCGCTGGTTTCTTTTGTGGGGGCCGGTATCTCATTTTCATAATAGTTGCTTTAAATTAATTTTTAAAAAGCATAACATGTTTATCCTTCTGCAGGTCATTTTTCACTTTGTTCCTAATCGCAATAATTTCCTGCTCCACTGCCTTTCTTTCAGCTGACCCCTGTGCCGTCTCATTCAGATCCTGTGTAAAATCCAGCATATCGGCAAGCTTCTGGTAGGTAGCAATACGTGGGTCTTTGGTGTACGCCTGTAGTATCTTCCTGGTGACCAGGCCAATATAATCCCCGTCAAAGCCATTGCGGGCCAACACCGAACTGATTTTTGCAAATTGCTTATCGCTCAGGTATACATCAGGTATCGCATCGCCTGTGATATAATAATCACTTATTTTCCGGCTGATCGGATTGGCAATGCCAACGCTTACAATCGTCTGAACCCGTTTCAGTTTATTATCCAGCCGGTATACTTCACAGGAAAGGCCCAATGGCACTTTATCTTCCGCGATAATGATGTCCCGGATTTCCTGCGGCGGATTTTGGGCCAGCAGCGCGTTCTTATCACTCCGTGATGATGTATAGTTGGCTACCACTTTGTACTCAACAATAGCACCAGTATCCACCGCAGCCTTTACGTAAGATTCTACTACCCGCTCGTGTTCTCCATTGGCAGCAGTCGTAAGCGGCGTTAAGTTTTTCCAGGACCCGGTCCCCTTCAATCCCTGGTTGAGCAAGTGTCCTTTTTTATAATACGTACTTCCTCCACCCCTGCGTTTGGCAAGGTGCGTATAAACGGCATGCGATTCATCAGTTGGGTCGGAACCGGCGTGTACGGTAAGGCGGCGGGTCAGTGGTTTAATCTTCATATAATGTCCAAAATCGGTGTTACTGTCACTTGAAGGATTGTGTTCCGGTTCGCCGGCTTCGGGTATATCCGAGCCAAACAGGTGCTTCGTATTTTCAGCAATATCCTGGAGCAGTATGGCGATGGCCCGGTCTTTGGCTGCCTGGTTCTTTTTGGTTTCCTCTTCCGTGCCTCCGGCTACAGCCTGCGTTTTGAGGCGGCCTATCTCTGCCGCCTTGGCTATTGCATTATCCTTGTGGTGCTTTTTATAACCGGCATTTGGATCCCCTGGTGCTATTTCTACACTTTGTAAAAACAATTCCAGCGGCTTAGGTTCACTTGCTATTGTAAGGGTAGCGTTGGCTGCAGTTCCTTTAAAATACAATTTGTGTTTTTCGCCTTCCACAGTTGTGAATTCTTTTGTCAACCCCAACCAACCTGCAACCGAGCCGACAACCCGCTGTCCGACTTTTTTAACGACTTTTTTACCCTGCTCAATTTTCTTCTTCGCCCAATCTTTGCCTTTATCAATACCGCCTTTTACCTTCTTAGCGAGCTTGTCAATACCCAGTTTTTTAGCCAGCGCAATCGCTTTATCCAGCACCCAATCAATCGCTTTATTAATCGGTGCCTGTATGGCTTTGATAATCTTCTGCACCTTCTCACTGATACCATCGAGACCCAGCAACGATGCGAGGAAGCCAATGGCCAATGGAATGATCCTTGCCAATGCATCTTCTACCATTTTAGCAGCACCACCAATATTTCCTGCCACGATATTGGCGATGGAATCGATCACCGCATTCACAAATTCCATAATGCGTTTTCCATTGTCGATAAAGAACATCACAATCTTGTAAATGGCCTGGCAGGCTTTGACAAATGCCCCCGCGGGATTGAGCAATCCGATCACCCACATGATACCAGCTCTGACTACTTTTTCAATCAGGAAGTTCTCGATGGCATCCAGCACCATCACTTTGAGGTCGCCTACTTTTTCTTTAATAAATCGCCACAACCCCGGCAGGCCTTCTTTGCGGATGATCTGGAATATCTCAAATACTTCTTCGAGGGCGGCGACTACCGGCTCGCCCAATTTTTTGACTGCCCGCATACGGATATTAGTCCAGGTTAAACCCAGTATCTGCATGATGAATTTAAAGATGCCGGTGAGATCCCATTTATCCGGAAACTCAATACCCGGCGGCATATTGCCCATCAGCCATTCAAAGAAACCCTTCTTTAAATGGGTAACAATATTCTCTTTGAAATTGTGCAGACCCAGCCCTACCGCCTTTACCATATTACCCAGGAAGCCGATCGGGTCGCTGATGATATCGCCTACTACCTGGGAGATTCGCGCCAGGGTTTCAAAGAGCATATCCTTGAGCTTGATGATGGTTTCGATGACTGCCTTGATGGCATTTAAGGCACCACTCAAAAGGCCCTGTTTGGATTCTTTTATTTTATCAAATGTCTCCTGCAGTTTCCCCAGGTTCTCAACATACCGGTCGCCCAGTTTTTCTACCAGGGCATCGTGTTTTTCCTGCACGCTGGCTTCCAGCTCTTCAAACTGGGTGTCAATTTCTGCCTTGGCTGCTTCGCCGATTTTCTGGGTTTCCGGATCCAGCTTGTTCCAATAGGTATCAATATTTTCCTTGCCGGTAGCTATCTCCGTCATCGCCGCATTCAACTGTGTTTCTACCTTCTGCGCGATTGAGTTGATGGCACCATCCATGTTTCGAACGTAACGATCCCTTTCCTCGGTGAATATCTGGTTGATCTCAGGGTCGATGCCGCTCACCCATTCGCTAATGGTGTCATCCACCGTTGTGATGCCATAGAAATCATCCAGCCGGTCGTTTACTCTTTTTTCAAAGTCGGCATTGGCTGTGTTGGCCGCAGCGTCAAAGTCGTCAGTTACCTCTTTTTCGAGGGCGTTCAGTATGTTGTCGACCTTATCTTTTGTTTCAGTGTAAAGCCGTTTAAGGTCCTCTGAGATCTCTTTACGTTTCGCTGCATCCTTGTCTTTGGTGGCATTTTTGCTACCATCCACTTTTCCGAATATGCCACTCTTTGTATCATGAATAGCAGCCATATTTCCCTGAACATTTCCGGCAGCCTGGTTCTTGGCCTTTGCCAGTTGGGGATTTTCCTGGTCGCGGTATTCGGCTGGCGCATTCCGGGCTTGTTGCTGGGCTTCCGTCTTTTCATCTAATGCACCGGTAAACTTCGGCTCATTGCTTTTCGCCAATTGACCTTCAGTTACATTGCTGCCGGCCATTTCATCATCAAGGCTTTGCGCATCTTTCTCCGTTGAGATCTCGCCGTCAGTCTTTGGCTTTGGAGCCGCGTTCTCTGCCTTTGGAATATACGGTTGCTTGCCGGGATCTTCCGCATCCATGGCTTTGGTAACTTTCGGTGTCGCGAGCGCTGTGTTCGGAGGCGCGTGGGCCGTTGCTGCGATGGCGTTGCCCGCTTTATCCTTTTCTGCTTTTACATCCCCTTTGGCATTGGCCTTCGCTTCCTCCATGCGGTCGTGGGTGCCAGTGTTGTCTTCGTACATGTCCAGCGTTTGCCGGTCGTTTTTGGGTAGGGCTTTTTTCACCCGCTCCATCAATTGCGCTTTGAATGCCTCTTTATTAAAAGTTCCAGCTTTCTGCACATTCATAGCACCTACCTGGTGGTACTGGGCCTGGCTATCGATATCCAGTTCTTTGGGCACTTCGGAAGCAAGCTGTGCGGTAGCAGATTTTTCAAGGCCTGTGCCATGCTTCTTTTCATTGTTTTTTTCAACCGTGGTTTTGCCGAGCACTGCCTGGAATGCGGGGTCTCGCCCGGGTGATTTCGGCGAGGCTTCTACCACGGCTTCTTCGACTACGGGCGCACCTTCTTTGCCAGCTGCTTTGGGAGCATCTGTTACAGGCGTTTCGGTGACTGCTTCAGGTATTGCAACTGCACCTGATGTTGCCGCAGGTGGCATATAAGGTGTAATGGCCGCAGGAGGACCCGGGCCTGCCTGTGAGCCACCGCTGCCAGCCGCGGATGCGGCCCCGGCGCTGGCCAGGATCTTTTGCAGTTCCGCATCCGATACAGCGGCGGGATCCTTTGCCAGCTTATCTTCCAGGCCATAGAGCGGATTAAAGAATCCATCCCAGTGGCTTACTTTATGCGTTTTTATCTGTATTTGGCCACCCAGGTTATTTTCGCCGGTGGTATTGCCATTTACCGTAGATACCTGAACGTTTTTGCGATCTTTTGTATCGGGGTTTTCTGGCTGTGTTTTTTCCACAATGGCATAGTGGCTATTGGTGCCAAAATAGGCAATGTCACCTGGCCTTGGGATATAGGATTTCGGGTAAGCAGCTTTTAGCGAAACAGCGTTTCCGCCAATGCCCCATTTAGGCATGGGGATGCCACCTTTGTTGAGGCTCCAGAACACAAAAATGCCGCACCAGCTGGGCATGGTATCACGGGCTTCAGTTACGGAAGGATCGGGTTGATTGGGCTTCTGCGCTTGTATCGGTTTGCCTTTTACCTTGATGTTGTGTTCCATGATGCTACCGGGCTTCTGCACGCCGCCATCAGGAATTACTTTGTCATCGCCCATGGCTGTTTTGTAATAATCCAGCAGGTGCTCCCAACCTACCCGGGTGCCGTCGGGATTTTTCTTGTTGGCATCAACCTGACCTACCTGCGATTCCGCATAGGCAACTGAACGTTTTAGTTCGGGCCGGGTATCCTGCGTTGGTGCCTGGGTTTTTGTCTGCACCATCGACGGCTGAACGGCATCTTCTGTTTCTTCGCTATCCTCCTGCAGCTGCACAACTCCGCCCTGGCTCAATTGCAAGAATTCCTTTTTGCAGCAAGTGGCACCAGGCGTTGAAGTCTGTGTATTTAATTTGGTGGAAAGAAAAGGCTGCACCGATTTGGCAGCACCCTGTTGTATAGTATGCGTTAGTTCGTGGGCAAGCAAATGCCTGCCCTGGCCGGTACCGGGACTGTACTTGCCTGCGTTGAAATAAATATTATTGCCATGTGTAAATGCCTGGGCATTTATGTTGCTGCTCATGGAGACGGCGCTACTGCCAGTGTGGATCTTCACCCCGGAGAAGTCAGCATTGAAGCGGCTTTCCATGAACTGCTGTGTATGGCTGTCCATGTGTTTGCCACTGCTTTGGTTGCTGTGCAAATTATTTTCGAACTGGGGTTGCACGGTTGGCGGGCCCCGGTCTTTGCGGGCCAGGTAGCTCGTTTTGGGTTGAATGGCTTCGTCCTGTTCCAGCAGTTGAATTGTATCTTTTTTTCGGAAAACAGAAGGCTGGACATGTTGCTCGTCTTCCTCTTTCCGTTGTATTTGTTCTTCTTCCTGCTCCTTTGATTGCACAGCATTGTCTTCCTCCATGCGCTGTATCAAATGGCCGCCGCCGTTAACGTACATTTTAGCCTGCACGCTTTCTTGTTCATCCTCTTTACGTTGGATATTCTCGTCGGGCGGGTTGGCCGCAGCACCTGTGGCTACATGAGTTGGTTCGCTCATACGCATCACCCGGTCGGCCTGCTGATCCGCTTCCTTTTCAAACGGATCACCGGGCTGGCTCATTTGTAATTTAGGCTGGATGAAAGACGGGCTGACTAAAGAAGCGTGCTGTGACTGTGGCCCAAAAAAGGTCTGCTCCCCTTTCTTCTGAATAAAAGAGGCCTGCTGCTTTTTTTGCAGCGGGAGATGGGGCGATATTTTAGGTGCCTTTTCGGGCATTGGTTATTATTGGGGTACTTTTTTAGATCACCGCTACGGAATCATTGCCGACCATGTCTTCATTAGTTTTAGATGGTTTCCGTCGCCAGCAGGCCTCACCCTCTTTCCCTCTCCTCCCGGAGAGGGACGGTGCAGCAGTGCTTTTCCAAACATCGGTTCTTCCTCATCAACTGTAGTACAAAGCCGGGCACGTGGAGTTTTCATCTCAGCGATTCATTTCCACACTTTCACATCTTCATATTTCCACATTTATCATTTATCGATTATCCATTAAAAAAATATCCATTATCCTAGTTCCATTCCACAGATATGTATGTTTCCATCCACGGCAGTTTGATGATTGAATAACCCCAGGGTAGGCTACCAAGCAACACATCTGTTCCGTGGCTTTCTACCTGCAGTTCGTAGTGGTCGGTTTTAAAACGTAGCTTACCCATTCGTTTGAGAAACGTTTCCTGCAAACCCGCTGCCGACGTGCCTTTCAGCACTGTCCAGTGGCTTGTGACAGCCATCAGCAGGTTGTGGCACTCATCCAATTCTTCTTGATTTAATGGGGCCGGAACAAACACGAAAGCCTCATCGGTTATGCCACAAAATAGCTTTAGCAAGGGCAGGGTGTACTCCGGAATTTCTTGCTCATCTCCACAAAGCCTTGCGAGCAGGGTGATGGCTTTGCAGGGATCATTTATTTGCCGTGATGCGCCCAGCACATCCAATGCAGTAAATAGTGGCACGATGAATGGATGCAATAAAACGATGCCGGCGTTGTAAACAATTAATGCGTCATCAGTCGCAATTTGCTTTGCGCTTTCTTTTCCTAACTCAACTTTTTCTTTTTCAATACTAATGCTCCCGGATAGCAACTCTTCCTGATCATTGACTAAAAGCTGCGTTTGCAAACCTGTTAGCAATCGCGGTGCGCTTAGCTGTTTCGTTACTTCATTGGAAGGCAATAGCCTGAGTAATTTCCGCTCCAATTCGATTGGATGAATTTCACTGTTTCTGAATATTTCTTCGGCAATCCAGAGCCAGGCTATGGCATCCTGTATTTCGTCATTGATCATACGGATCGCAGCCAGATTAGCCTGCTTCAGGCGTTCCAGTATTTCTGGCAGTTGCCTTCTTCTTGCAGCCAGCAACGAAAAGTGGGTTGAAAAAAAACGTTGGAGCATTCTATCCTTTACGGCCACCGGCACCTGCAATACCCATCTTAATCGCGCCGCTGTGGTTTCGAAGGATTCCATGAAAACCCGTCCCATCTCGTCCTGATTGTCAGCCATCATGATAACTATTTCTTCCAGCCAGGCCTGATGTGATACGGGACTATACCACCAGGGTAATGAGCCATGCAATAAGTACCAGGTCCAGGCTTTGAATGGCAGGAACGAATCGCGAAAAGCAATGTCAGCGGCGATTCCTGGCTTTGGCGTTTCGACTTTCCCATAACTCAATTCAGTTTTCTTTTTCTCCAATGCGGTTGCTACGCCAGTAAGAATCAGTTGCTGCAGTTGCTGGTCGGTATAGCCTGCCGGTGCATGGATCTCCAGTTGAAGTTTGTCGATATAAACTTGATCGGCCGCATCAAACTGGCTACCCAATAGTTCATCCAAAGCCTTCGGGAAACCATGCTGCAGGTGATCTGCCATTTTTTGCCGCAACTCAAATGCATGTTGCAGTGGTACACCCTGCAAATGCAATGAAACTTTATTCACAATATGATTGGTTGCTACCGGCACTTAAATGCATTTATTTGATAATGGTTCTCGTAATTTTTAATGGGGTAATATTTTGTTTGAAAACGCCGATCTGGGCTTTCAATACCCGCAGGTCAGCGTCCGGCAGTTGCAATTCCTTCAAATCATCATCGGTCATATTCACCAGGTCAGAAACCCGGTCTGCTACGCTTAATCCCTTCACAGGCGTTTTGGTCAATACGGTTTGATAGGAGTTCAGCAGGCTTCCGAATGTGGTCTGGTAATTGTCAGTGAGGCCCTTTACCTGCTTGTCTACATCGGCCTTTACTGCCGATACATCCTTCCTTACTTCGTCTGCCTTCGCATTAATTTTACTATCAATACCTACAAGATTTGAACTAAACCCTACAAACCTTCCTTCAAAATCGTTGACTTTTTGATTGATGAGGTTTTCGGCATTGATGGCTTTTGTCTTTGTGAAGGTGACATCCGATTTGACAACACTAAAGTCCAGGTTCAGCTTTACTAAATCCTCATTGAACAATGGTTTTTTGATGATGTCTTTGATGATTCCGTTGTCTATCGGCCGGGTTGGATTAGCCGGTGCTACCATTGGCGGCACCTGTGTATCTACCAGCTCTTCCTTACAGATATAGGGCAGGTAAAAATCGGCGACCACAGTTCGCACATTATTTACAGTATCGTACACCAGCACAAACGTGCCCCCCTGCGATACACCGCCATGGTGCAGCATTGCCGGGTTCTGTTTTAAGAAACTACTAAACACATAACCATCCTTTTGCTTATCCTGCTGCACCAGTTTCAGTTTGCCAATCCAATCCACCAGCCTGGCATTGTCGGATATTCCCAAATGTTCTATTGGCGTGCGGAAAGCAGCTTTGGTAAAGAGTTTGGAGTTACTGCTGATTTGGGTGCCGGTATTTGCAATATTGAGGTGTAACTGATCCCAGTCCACCCTGGCAAAAGCCTCTGTCATGGGCTGCGCCAACGCTGTTCTGGCTGTGGCGATATGCGTGTCCATTTCTGCTTTGCGGGTCAGGAGTGTGGCCTTTAATGTTTTGGCATCGCCGTAGTCTTTGGTTACGCCCTCCTTTGTTAATTCATCGTCTGTAGGTAGCTGGGCAACAACAGTGTTATTGTATAGTTGTAAATGATCGAGTTTGGTGTTCCATTGAAGTCGCTCCTTTTCATATAACACATCGAGATAATGCGGTCTCAAAGGCTTTACCGGTGTTATGGTAATCCGATCCTTCTGTAACTGGACCGCCGCCAGGTCAAAAGGCAAATCAAACTTATTACGCAGGCCATCGATTGTTTTAAACGCGCTGTCATAATCCTGGCCGATATGCCCTTCAATTCTGAAAAAATTATATTTGTCAATGCCAAACGAAAGCGGGTCGGTAACATGTGGCAGTTTAGAATATTTTTCTGCATTGTAAGAAAGCAGGGTCATCGCTTTATTGCGTCTTGCTTTTTCAGGATCCCAGTTTTGCGATACCTGGCCTGCATCATAATAAAACGGGATGGATCGTTTGCCCAACACTTCGTTCACCGCAACGGAAGGGGTAACACGGATGGTGGCTTTGCCCGGGATGCTAAAAGTGGCGATCATCTGTGCCAGCCTGGCAAAGAAACGCAGTGCGGCCAGCACATCTTCATCGCGGTTATTTAATATCGGCGACTCGATAAAGCATTGGCGGTACTGATGGCTTAGGGTGGAGTCGTCGCTTATGGCCAGGCCCAGTGCGATGTGTTTGGGGAATGCCTCCGGGGCAATGCAACAACCATAACAGAGATCAAAAACACTTTCCTTAAACTCGTTGTAAGCCTCGCCTATCTCTTTAATAAAACTATGCAGGTACTGTATGCCCTGCTGGTTTGACACAAGTTCCGTTTTCACTTTTTTAGCAAAGGCATTTGCCACATCGATATCGCTTTTACCCACGCCCAGTAAGGCTTTTATAGAGTCGATATCTGCGGTCACACTCCCGCTTGCATCAGTGCGGTCCGGGATTTGATCCGCATGGCTGTTGCCATTGAGGGCATAGCAGGTAAACAACAAACCGGCAATCGCAGCGGCTTTCTGCAGCGGTTCCCGCATAGCCGTAAGTCCGCCGTTAATAGCGGTACCGTAGACTTTTTTAAGATCGTCGTTGCTAAACAAGGCGTCGTTTTCATTCAACAATACGCGGGGCAATCCTACTTCCGGCAACTCAAAATAGTTCTCTGTGCAACAGCCGCCTTTCACCGCTATTTTGTCGTAATCGGCCTTATTCATGACCACGAACTTCAGTTCGTTGGTAGCCATTTTTGCATTGTTGTCGCACTCATCGCTGGAGCAATCGTCGGTAGCTTTTACATACTGATTTACGTAGAGTAATACCACCATATCAGCAGCGTTATTATTCCCTTTAAAGAAGTCGGCCACTTTGGTAAAACCCACATCGGTTGTATCATTGCTAAATACCCATATTCTTGCATTGGCATCACTATCACCCACCAGGCTGCTAAAGGATTTATAGTTCGCATCTTTATCAGCAAATGGTGATACGCCAGTTAACACCAGATCTTCCCCCAGTTGCAACAAGTCGCCATCGCTGGTAATCCCACTGCCTTTGGTTACCACTACATTCTCTTTTCTAAAAATGACTTTTAGTCCGCATACGATGCCAGCGCCCAGCAAAAGTGTCCGGGTAAGCCGTTGCTGATAGTCAGCATAGGTGCTAATGCTGTTCAGATGGTCGTGGGTAAGTACCTGGTTTCTTTCGAACACACTATAGCCGGTAACCGGTGTTGCTAATTTAATAGGTTGCGTATCCATGATTGTTATATTTTAGGTTTGCCAATATGCGTGCGGCCCAATATCACCGGATTGTCCACAGGATCCTTATCATCGTCGAGGTTGCCCGGCGGGTAGCTACTCTTTCTTTCGTTCAATGTTTTAATGAGATCTGCTGCCAATTGAAGACCGGCCGTCGTATTCAATGCGCCGGCCTGTTTGGCTTCCAGCCATTTTTTGTAGAGCGGTTCAAAAACTGCCAGGTCTTCGCGGCTCCACCAGCATACCCGTGGGTACACATGGGCAGGCGTTTCTGTGCGAACTACTTTTTCAATGTATGTCCTGAAATCAAAATCTGTAAACCTGGCGGAATCGGCCGGCAATATCACCGTAACCCGGAACGAATAAGGATCATCTTCACAACCGTCTTTGCAATCGCCATCCTGGCATATTTTAAAGAAATGATCCCGCTTATCAAGCTCATTCTTTTCCGTCAGGAAAGTAAGGTCGGGCCGCAGTAAAATATGCTCGACTACATGCATGCCTTCGTCACTGTAGTTCTCCTTTATAAAATATTGCAGGTAGGTAATAGCCTGTTGCGCTTCTTCCTTTGTTTTAAGAAGACCCAGCCTGCGGGCGATCACATTGCCGGCTGCATCATTAATGGTAAAAAAGAACTTGCCATCTACCGAAGTTTTTAATTGGTAGTTCCCAGCATCGGTGCCACGTTCCACCATACTGATCCACGCTGCGGCTGCAGTGGCTTCGTCGGCAAATTTGGTATTGCTGCTGATTAGTAATTTACCATCTTTCGGATCTTCGACCCTGAACGAAAAACTTGTAACGCCACCGCCGTCTGTGTCCGATTTCAGCACCGGATTAAAGGCAGATAGCGTTCTTCGCTGATAATTGGCAATGCCCAACAAACGACTGAGCCGATGCGCCATTCCGCTCACATTCTTTGTATCCCAAACCCCGACAGGACCATTATCGTCGTTGGTATTGAAATAGTCGTATCCCGCACCCCTGTCGCGGCTGATCGCTGGGTATTCGTTCAGGAAAATGATCTTATTCAACAACAATTCATCCGGTGTTTTCTGGCCACTATGGCTGTACAGTTGCAATACAAAAGCATTGAAATTTTCGGCGAACCGGGCTAGAAGATGATCCATAAAGCGGTTCTTCCGTTCAGCAACATCGTCGTACAGTTTTACGGCCGAAGCCAGCGCATTGCCTGGCTTTTCAAAATCGGCATAGCCCTTAATAATTTGGTCTATGTCATTAACCCCTGCTATTTTTTGATAATAATAGGTCTGCGGGGTATTGCTGAATAAAGGCTGGGACACGCTCAGGTTTTCCTTAACATGGGTCAGCTGGGAAAGATAATTTGCGAGCACCTGGTCGTAAAACAGCAGGTAAGCTTTTAGTTGTTTAGCCATTGCTTTGCGGTCTTCAGGCGCCGATGTGGGGAGGCCGTAATCACCTACGCCATAGGTAAGTGGCAGGTGCTGCATGATAGATGTATAAGTCTCTGTGTCCTGGAAAACACCAACCGGATACAATTGGTCATCATAAGTCACAGCTTGTTGCTGCTCATTTTTCAAGCGAGCATAGAAAAGCTTCAGTGCATCTTGTTTTTTCATTTTTACCGGGATGATATCCTTGTAAAAATGAATGGCGGATTTGCAAATGCAAAGACCAGGCTTTTTTCCAGTGGGTATCGGCAGGCACCATTCGTGGCGGTCAGCCACGCCATCGAGGTCGCAGTAGTTAAACAGGAATTTTTTAACTGCCACTACTCCATCAATATCCATCAGCAGGTTAATGATATCGGAAGCATAAATCACCGTCCGGATACCCGAAGCTATCACGTCTTCATCCTTCATAAACCCATGCTGCAGCACCGGGCCATTGAATATCTCGTCCATGGTATAAGCGCTACCGTCTTCCTTTTTCATTGCTATCATTTCAGCCAGTGTGTACTGTCGGATAGAAGGTGATAAATAATTGCTGATGGCGTACAGCACCTCCGCATATACCTGTGCTGCATCGGCCTGTGGCGAAATTTCAATATCGGTACAAACACGGATCTTTTGTTCTTTAATCACAGCTATATCCAGCAGGTCTTCGCAGAGGTTGCGGTTACGGTGAAATACTTCTTTGATATCAGCAACCAGCCTGGTTTTTATTGCTTCCGTCGCGAGTTGCTTTGCCTTCTTTTCTTCATCCGTCACTGCTTTATCATCGCAGGTTTCTTCCACCAGCATATCATCCGGTTCAATTTTGATGCTGTACAAACCATTCAGGTCAAAAGTTCTGAAACGTGGATGGGCAGGCTGCTTCCCGGAAAGCGACTGTTGCTTCAGGTCCACAAACAAGGTTTCCTTTCCCTTAAAAATCCAGGCGTTTTTAATACCCGGCAAGTCGATAAAAAGCTTACGGTAGTCGAGTTCGGACACCGGCCGGCTGGGCAGGATCTGTTTGGCTGAATAAAACTGAGATTTGAAGTTGTCCTCGTTCTTATCAGCCACGCTCAGCAGGTCTTCGATAGGCATGCTGGTACGATAGCCAAGATCAGTAATGGCATAGCAGAGTAACTCCAGTATGGTAACGCCAGGGTCGTGCACATTGTAATCGGTCCACAGCGCCTGCGACATGGATTCTATATGCTTCAAACCTTCACTGCGCAACAGGGCAAAGTTCATATCCATTTCGGCAGGTGGCAGGGCTGATATCGTAGTGTGGTCACTCATACACAAACGTCGGTAAGTTTGGATTCAAAAATGAGATGCCGGCCAGCGGATACCAGGATGGCCCTCGGATTTTTAACAACGATCTCTTCCGGCACACCGATCGCATTACCATCTTCATCTACATGTATTAATTGTAATTCAGTCACAAAATCTACGTAGCTCACCTCCTCAATAAAATTCAGCAATAAGCTTTTATGAATGCGGCCACCGAACTGAATATCCTTTGTGGCATCATAAGCCCAGGGCGTGAGGTATTGCATGATGGCTTCGTTCAGGCGTTCTGCGTAGAGGCCAAAATCTCCGGCCACGGTAAACCGCACTTTAAACTGGAGCAAGACCTTTTCATAGGCGGGGTTCTGCACGTGTACCTGTACAAAAAAACCCACCAGCTGTTGCATATAAGCAGCGACCCGCGATAGCGTATCCAGTCCCAGCTTGGGTTCCAGGGGATCGAAGGCATTTTTGTTTTTTGTGTCCGGCACCAGGAGGAGGGTCACATGGCCCGGGCTCACTTCGTTGCAGCAAGTATCGTCGGGGCCGGTATGGTTGAGGCATTTCACCTTGTACAATTCCGGGAAGGCCTGCAGCACCAGGGCTTCATAATCCCATTGCATCACAGCTCTTTGTTTGTGACGCAGTCGTTCGCTAACACGTGTATAGAAATTCTCCTGGCTTTCTACGGCACGCCCATCAAAGGAGGAATAAGGCTGGGATATTTTTTTTACTGCGGCAACCTTGGTAGCCAGTTTGGTAATCTTTTCCGGGTCCAATGTGTTGGCAGGCTGGGCGGCATCGGTAACGACAAAACTGGCACCTGCGGCCTGCGGCAAGACGTCGATAAATGTGCAGAGGGCATCGGTATCCTGCTGTACAGTAGCCATCAGCCAGCACTTGCCATGTTCCATCCAGGTGTTATCGCTGCCCATCGTGTCGGGTAATACCAGCCTCACGATGCCCGAGCGCAATAGGTGATTGGTTTCATCCTTAACTATTTCTCGGCTGGTGATCTGCCGCCATTCGTTATTGCACAGCGCATACCACCGAATCTCTTGCGGCAGCTTCGACGGGTTGGCGCTTCCCTCAGCCAGTTGAAACAAAAAACTAACCGACTGGCCCGGCACGACGCCTGTCATGCCGATTAAAAAATTGCCGGCTGACCGGTATTGCGGCAGCAGGTAAATATTTTGATCGTAGGTAATGTCCAGCCCGGCAAACTGCCCGGCAGATGAGGCTTTGAGATAGCCATGTTGCTCCGCCTGCCCGAACACACCGATATGGAATAGCTGTATTTTTTTCTGGTTAAACTGGTTGAACGAAGTACTGGAGGGATTGACATCCGTCATTGACGCATTATAATTAAAACTCAGGCTCTTGATGGTAGGCGTATAGGGTTCGTTGGGAAGCGAATTGGCGTTGGTAGCCGTTTTCACCGCAACGGCATATACACCCGGGTACTGGGCATGCAGGAAATCATTTTTCAATTCAAAGCGAACAAAGCCCTTTGGTGGAATATAAGATGAGGCCGACTTACTAACGCTGCTCACCGCCTGGATGGTATAAGCAGGTAATAAGCTGATACCAAAATTCGGGTTGCTAAAGAGACTATGGTAACTGCTATACCCACCCAGTGTGTAGCCATAGGTATAAAATGGAAACCATAAACCCGACAACGGCACACTGGTATCGGGCCAGGTAGTTGGTTGCGATGCGTCGGAGGTATTAAAGAGATTGGTGGACTTTCCCGTCTTTTCATTTTTGAGGAAATAGGTAGCGCCGAAGTAGGTGTTGTTAGAAGGCACGGTTACGTAGCCTTTGTAATGGGTATTGAAACTGGATGGCGCGGCCTGCCAGTCTACATCAAAAGAAAAGCTGCTCAGGTCTTTCAGCATCACTTCGCTATAACCCACATTAAACGAAGATCCTTTTTTAGGCAGGGGACCGAAAGGCAGGAAGGGTTTCTTAGCATTTAGTACCCCAAAATCGTTTTCGATATCCAGCGAGGTGACGCCGGTCACAGCAACTGTCATGCTGATATTGGTGATCCTCGCATTGCCCACAACTTGCAGCAGGTTGCCGGGCTGTGTCGTGTCCACAAGCACCTGTAGCAACGGGTTCTCTGTAACATAACTGCCCAGGTGCACTTTTGAGTTATAGGCGGTGATAGCGGGTTGATCCGTATCGATGGTATGGGTAATGATAAGGTCCTGCGTTTGTTGCGTGGCATTATAAGTGCCAGCCGAAACGGTGGTACCAAAAGGACCGATCCATGATTTTTCTGCGGTAAAAAATAACTCTACCGACCGGGAGATATTAGCTGTGGCGATATTAGCAGTAACACCGCTTAATTTGAGTGTCACGGTAAGTATCCGTTCCCCTTCTTTGAGAAATAACATGGGAGATGCAAGTGCAAAGCCGATCTTGTTTTTCTTGAGCTGGTCATCCTTAATATGCCGCAGGCCAAATGGATCCCAATAAGGACGGACCGGATCCAGCTTGCCTCCGATCCCATCGCCGGAATTAGCCACGGTAGCAAAGCACACGACATCCGGCTCGGTGGGCCGCAAGCTTACGGTTTTAAGGTCGGTGATGACTGTCTTGTTAATCACTACATCTTCGGTCACCATGTATTGCAAAGGCGCATTTGCAACATTCTTCCCGGCGTCGAGCAGCGTGCCTTTTTGTACCAATAATTCGGTGGCATTTTTGGCTAATTCAAATATGGCATAGACCCTATCAGGCTTTCCCGGCTGCAACTCAAGGCCCAATACTTCTTCGTAATAAAAATCAAGGTGACGTTGGGTAATTTTATTGAGGTGCTGTTGGGCGTAGGTAAATAATTTAATAAAAGTGAGGTATAAAGCGAGGTGCGGCTCCCGGTCATTTCTGGCCCCGATCAAAGCTGCCAGTTCTTCATTAGTCGCGGCGGCTTCTTCGGCTGGCAGGTCAAAGAAACCCTCCCAGGTACCGTCGGCTACCGAACTATTGGCGGTGCCGAAATAGTTCAGGGAAGTTGCATAAGATGCAGCAAACTGCCACAGCTCTTTCAGGCTTCTTTCATCGGCCAGCACAAAATCTTCATCCAGCAAAACGGTCGACAAGCGCTGTGTACGGCTGGTGCCATCCCTGAATAAGATTGAATCGTATGGTTTGCTCTCGGCCATGCTCAGTACGGGTCTATGAGGTTTTTATTTCTGTTGCTTCGCCTTTATAATAGTCAAATACATAATTGTATCGGCTATTGGTTGTTCGTTCTTTGTAAGTGATATCGACTATCACTTTTCCTTCCAGTTCGCCGTCATCAGTCATCTCTATCTTTTCCACTGCTATGCGGGGCTCGTAAAACAGGAGGGCTGTTTTTATTTTATCGGTGATAAAAGTTTTTAACGTGGTGGTCAGTGGTTCAAACAATAATTCTCTCAGATCGCAGCCATAGTTTACTTGCATGATGCGTTCCCCAGCCGTGGTATTGAGGAGGATCTCGAGGCTGCTGTTGATATCATCGGTACCGGTAAGCATATCCACAGCTTTTACATCTTTTCTGAATAAAGGAGGAAAGGACCAGCCACGTCCGGTGATGCCGTATGGTGTACTCATGAAGTGTTTTTTTGTTTGTTAAAGTGCTGGACGCTATTTTTATTTAAGACCTAATTCTGGTTCGTAGTTGTTTCATTCTGTCTTTTCTTGCCATTTCAAAGGAGGCCTCACCCCAACCCCTCTCCTCTCGGAGAGAGGCAAAGCCGGTCTCATTAATGTTTTATCATCACCTAATATTCAATGTAGATCTGCCAATTGCAATAATTCCGCCATAGGCCGTTCTTGAACCTTGGTGCTTGATCCTTGTTGCTTCAACCTTGTTGCTTGAACCTTGATCCTTGAACTTTGAACCTTGAACCTCCCTGCATTTCCTTTTTTGCCCCCGGTCCCCTAAAGGGGTGCCCCTGCGCGGGTGGGGGTTTTTCAACTTTTTAGTTCCCAAACATTAGTTTTCTGGTACTGGTTGCTTTGTCAATTAGCCATTGCTCAATTATCCATTACCCCTATCCTCCAATATTCACCGTTGGACAGCCTATCACTATAGATCCCCCATGAGCCGTACTATCGCCCATTCTGGCTGCGGGCATCCCGCCGATCATGACCGTAGCGGAACCCTTTACAATCGAATCCGGAGGTCCGCTGCAGGTGCACATATCTCCTACTCTTGCCGCGGGCATCCCGCCAATATTCACGGTCGGACAGCCCGGCGGCATCACCGGTCCTCCCACGTGTGGCACCACCCCAGTCACCATCGGGCACACATGCATGTCGTTACTTCTTGCTGCGAAAGGCACTTTGATTTGTGATTTATGATTTCAGATTTACGATTTGTTACCAATTCAGTCATTCACCTACTCATCTAATATGTCAACGCTCTCCGCCTCCCATGGTTTTCATTTCCACATTTCCCACACTTCACATTTCCACATTATCCATTACCTCACTGTCAATTATCCATTAATGATAACTCTCCGCCTCCCAAGGTTTTCATTTCCACATTTCCACATTAGCACATTTCCACATTAGCACATTAGCACATTGGCACATTGGCACATTATCACATTGGCACATTGCTCCATTATCAATTAATATTCACCACCGTGCCTTTCACGGTTGTTGCGCCGCCACTGCTGAGTTCGGTGCTGGCGCTACCTTCTATTTTACAGGCGCTACTGCCTTTCAGTGCTACATTGAGGCCTTCGCCTTTCCAGTCGGTGGCGGCTTTCAGCGTAAGTGCTTTGGCTGATTCTATCGTGATGCCATCGGCATTCATCAATATTTTATTGCCGTGTTCATCTTCCCATTTCATTTCATCGGCGTCTTCATCCACCACCATTTTCTTGCCGCCCGGTGTTTCAATGGTCAACGATTTTTTATCGTCATTCCAGATCCATTTCATCTCCGAGCGGGTCATCAGGCCCTTCTCATTGTTATCGGCGGTTTGAGATATGGGCGACGGCATGGCAGAACTGAATACGCCGCCTAATATCACCCCATGGTTCGGGTCTTCGTGCAGGAAACCAACGATGACTTCATCGCCCACTTCTGGCCTGAAAAATAGCCCGCGGTTTTTACCTGCATCAGGTGTGGCTACGCGGCACCACATGCCTTCATCGTCCATGCTGACATCGGGTATTTTCACCTTCACCCTAAACATGCCATCCGGGTCCTCCAGATTGGTGACTACGCCTATCTGCAAGCCTTTTATACCTGGCACCATGCCAGCAGCGGGTAGCGGCTGGATATCATTTTCTTTTGCAAACCACTGCGGCGAAACGCCAAACTGCACATCGCTGGTCCAGTTGCCATTGTAGAATTCATGGCGAACGCCGCTTACAAATACTTTGCCCGTAAAGCGCTTTCCAACACCATTTAATAGCACTGTATTGCCGGGCATCACGGCTCCAAATCCCCTGAACTTCACCCTTCCCCTGATCTTCGCCAGCCGGCTTTTGAGCAACTGTGCATCGGCCCTTGCCTGTAGTTCTGCTTCTTCCACACTCCCACCGTGCTGTATGGTGTACGGTTCGCTGTTGATGATTGCAGCAAGGTCGGCAGATGTAAAATCGCCTTGCTCGGTAATACCCGGATCGGCGCTATCGGCATTTACGATCGCCTGGTCGTCATGGCTCCAGGAAGTAGTGGTTACCGTGTCGTATTGGTAGCGTGCATCCATCTCCGCATCAAAGGAAATGATCGTAGCGCCAAAGAGTAATTCCACCGCGGCATCCGGCGAGAGGTCGGGTTTCTTTACCACCAACTTCCCATTTTCGGCATAACAAAACTGGCCATTGGATTCCGCCCGGGTTTGAATAAAATCCCAGTCGGTGCAATTGTATTGCAACAGCTGCTTGTGCTGAACGGTGGTTGTCTCTATATCTTTATCGAGACCATAGGTTCCTGCCAGGTCTTCTATGATCTCGCTGTCTTTTTTATTTTCGTAATAATGATTTTTTGCGCCCACGGTCATCTTCACGGCCTTATCACGGGCATCGATCATCAGCATCGGGCTGCTGTCTTCGCGGATACGCAGAGAGTGTTTGATAATGATGCCTTTGAACAATACTGTTTCCTGTGAACTAAAACCACCCCATAGTTCAATCGCTTTTCCCGGCACGAAAAGAACATCGTCGCTGGCCGGAAAACCCGAGGATGCCGCATCACCATCCAATATCGCCAGGTCCAGAGAAGTTATCCGGTTAATGCTCCGGTTGATCACTGCGCTGGCTACATTAAAGGTCCTGGGAATAGCCTCCCCGCCTATCTTAACGGTAAAGGTGACGACCGAGGCTGCCGCCGGATCAGAAGGTATAGTCCTAATATCGCTCATTTGCTTTTTGCTGCTTTATCGATGGGTGGAAAGTACAGTTGCTGCCCTGTTTTCAATTGCCTGAAATTGGTAAGCTTGTTGGCCCGGGCTACTTCCAGGTATAGCTTCTCATCTTTATATATCCTGTGGCACATCAACGGCAAGGAATCGCCTTCCTTCACAGTACGTATATGGGTGAGGTCGGGTGAATTCGCGCCTTCGGTGGCGGTACGCACATTGTCCTGGACGGTGCCTGTGAAAGTGCATTTGGCTACGGCCCTCAGCGGTGTGCCATCGGGTTTAAAAAGTTTGTAAACAATGCTCAACGTTTTGAGCCTGCAGTTCAATAATAGCGTGCCCCAATAGATCTTCACATAATTGGGCTCGTGTATATCACCGTTGTAATTAAACACCACATCCTTTAGTTTATTCAGTTCGCCCACCACGTCCATTTTTGGCACCGGGATGGGAAGCGGGTTGCCCGTAGGGATGCCATTGGGCGGGATCACACCAGTACCGTCGAAAATAAATTCGAAGTCCAGGTCCTGCGGGCTGGTGCGGTTAAAACGCAGTTGCGGTGCACTATTGCCCTGTGCCCCGGCCTCGTTATATTGTATGGTATGGTTTACGGTATAGGTTTCAGGATTTACCTGCACGGTAAATTCCTTGCCCGCTATCTCACTTTCAAAAGCCGCATCACTGTAGGCTTTCAGTTTCATCTTTTGTAATAAACCAAGGCTCATATCAGCGTTCTTCTTTTTGTTGTAAAATGCGCAGTACCTCTTCCACGCAGCGTTCGATCAGCTTCTCCGGCGGCAGCGTACTGCCCCCGCCATTTGCGGCGGCTGGTGATCCCCCCGCTTGCTGCGCCGGACTCTGTTCCGACACATAAGCGGTGATCTGGATTTCGTTGATAACTACAGGCATAATTCGCTATTAAGCATTAAAGAAAATTGAAAAAATTGGCCTCATCCCCGGCCCTTCTCCACAAGTGGAGAAGGGTGCCCCGCGGCGGAGCGGCGAATTGATGCATACCGGCGGTTTGTTTCTTTTGGGATCCGATATTGAAGTGCTACATTCTCTTTACGCAAATCAGACATCACACATCGGACATCAAAAAATCCAAAGAGCGCCTCATCCCCGGCCCTTCTCCACAAGTGGAGAAGGGTGC
>JBDSXW010000109.1:0-29830 GCA_039925965.1 Chitinophagaceae bacterium | reverse complement strand
CCGGCGTAAACCGGGCGGCGGAAGCGATGACTATTTTCGCGGTTATATGCGCCGGACAATTTCCAATTTTTCACATGGGACGAGTATGGGTTGGTTTTTATGTAATGCCTTATCCGAATTCACGCGGGCCGCTATGGCCAAACTTCAACTCAGCATTACTCTGGGACGTATTTGCAGTATCAACTTATTTTACCGTATCGTTATTATTTTGGTATACAGGGTTGCTGCCTGATCTGGCAACACTTCGGGACAGGGCAAGAACAAAGCTTAGAAAAATGTTTTATGGTGTTGCTTCTTTTGGCTGGAGCGGAAGTACCAAGCACTGGCAACGTCATGAAAGCCTCTCGCTGGTGTTGGCTGGTTTGAGTACACCACTGGTACTTTCGGTACATACGATTGTATCTTTTGACTTCGCCACTTCTGTAATTCCAGGCTGGCATACGACCATCTTCCCGCCTTACTTCGTAGCGGGTGCCGTATTCTCCGGGTTCGCAATGGTGCAGTCGCTGATGCTGATTACCCGCAAAGTATTTGCCCTGCAGGATTATATTACACTTGAGCATATTGAAGTGATGAATAAAGTGATTGTATTGACTGGTTCTATCGTCGGTATCGCCTATCTGACAGAGTTATTCATGGCCTGGTATAGTATGAACAAATATGAAGGATACGCCTTCTTCTATAGCCGTGCCAACCTGTTTAGTCCTTATGGCTGGGCGTATTGGGGAATGATGACTTGTAATGTGGTCAGCCCGCAGTTCTTCTGGTTCAAAAAATTGAGAAGGAATATCGCGTTCACATTCTTTATGAGTGTATTGATCAATGTGGGTATGTGGTTCGAGCGATTTGTAATTATCGTGACTTCAATATATCGCGATTACCTGCCCAGTAGCTGGGCTTATTATTACTCACCATCTATTTGGGAGATTGGCTTCTATCTCGGAACATTCGGATTGTTCTTTACCTGCTTCTTCCTGTTTGCCAAATTCTTCCCGGTTATTGCCATCGCTGAGATCAAAGGCATCCTGAAGAAAAATGGTGAGAACTTTAAAGAAGAGCATACCAACATTGAAAGCATGTCGACAGAAGACTTTGCACATGAATATGCGCATTAGTTGATTGGTTGATTAGTTAGCTGGTAATTGGCGGTTTGATTGTAAGTGTGAATTGAACGTTGGTAGTTGAAACCTGATACTTGAACATTGATACTTGAATCTCGTGTCTTGATACTTGATACTAGAATCTTGATACTTAAAAAATTATGGCAAAGAAAAAATTTGTAGTAGGATCTTTTATGGACGAAGCAGTCCTGTTCCCGGCTGTAAAGCGGGTGAGGCAGGCAGGCTTTAAGATCCATGATGTATATACGCCTTATCCCGTTCATGGACTAGATAAAGCCCTGGGTCTTCGTGAAACAAGCCTGCATACCGCTGGTTTTATTTATGGTATGACCGGAACCACAATTGCGCTGAGCTTTATGGGCTGGGTTTTTACTACCAGTTGGCCGTTGAATATCGGTGGTAAGCCACACTTTCCTTTGCCTGCATTTGTGCCCGTAACTTTTGAGTTTACTGTATTGTGTGCGGCTGTAGGTATGGTGCTTACATTTTGTTACCTGTGCCAATTGTCACCGTTCCTCCGCAAGCACCAGTTTCACTTAAGGGCCACCGACGATTTATTTGTAATGGTAATTGAATGTACCGGTAATACTACCGAAGCAGATGCTACTAATCTACTGCAGAATGCCGGTGCGCAGGAAATCAATACCCAGATGGCAGAGCCGGGCTGGTGGTTGGGCACTTACGACAAGGACCGGAAGCTTTACGAGGATAACCTTTCAACTGCACATTAAAATAAAGCCCTGCCGACTAAAAGTACCTGGCAACAGGTGCAAAAACCGAAAAGAATACGATGAAGAAAATAGCAATCATATCCGGCATCATCAGCGTAGTGGTGTTAGTATCCTGCAGTGATGTAAAACGTGAACCAAACCGGGTGTACATGCCTGATATGGCTTATAGCCGTGCCTACGAAACCTATGCTGAGCGGGATACCAATTTTACTTCGGATGTAAACGACTGGGAAAGCAATGGCCAAACCAGGATATTTTACAACAACCAACCTGTTGCCGGTACCGTAAGCCGCGGCGAAGATTATGTGATGCATATATCTAAAGACGCTACTGGTGATACTGCGAATTATGTAGCTTCAAGGCAGATGGTTAGCCCGCTGTCCTCTGATTCAATACCGGTTGACATGGTA
Organism: Chitinophagaceae bacterium; assembly: GCA_039925965.1. Classification (GTDB taxonomy): domain Bacteria; phylum Bacteroidota; class Bacteroidia; order Chitinophagales; family Chitinophagaceae; genus JAZKFT01. Next base: position 27,568 of record JBDSXW010000109.1, on the reverse strand, counting down.
GAAACCGAAAGAATATTCCTGATCAACTGTGGAATTTGTCATGGGACTAAACTGGATGGTAATGGCCCGCTGTACAAAGATGGCGCTGGACCTTACCCCGCCAAGCCTGCCAACCTGAGTGGGTCCGATGCAAAATATGTCGCAATGCCCGATGGTCAAATGTTTTATAGCATCACCTACGGCAGGAATTTGATGGGTAGCTATGCCAGCCAGATTACCCCACACCAGCGCTGGGCGATCATAAAATATATCCGCAGCATACAGGACAAAGCGAAAGCGCCGGCAGCCGCGGCAACAACAGGAACACCAGCTGCTGGCAAAGATTCAGCAGCAAAAAAATAAACAGAACAGGAAGTCGCAGCGTTAATATCAGGAAGAAGCTTGTGACCGGAAGAAATCGTAAATCGTAAATCTGAAATCGTAAATTGACATGGCTTCAAACAGAGAACAATTTGTAATGCCTGCGGGAATGAAGAAATGGGGGCTTGGGCTTACAGCCGTGGGAATATTGGCCCTGGTGCTGGGCGTGGCACTGCTGGCATTTAGCAGCGATGAATACAGCCGGGTGCGTTTTTGGGCGGTATTGCTGCAGAACAGTACTTATTTTCTGCTGATCGTTAATGCGTCAATGTTCTTTATATGTGCCACTACTCTGGCATTGGCTGCATGGCCGGTAGCGCTCAAACGCATACCTGAAGCGATTTCTACCCTGGTGCCGATTTTTGGTGTGATGGCCCTGGTTGTATTACTGGGCATCGTATACGGAACCAAAGATGGTCACCATATTTACCACTGGATCGATAAAGATGCAGTAGCGAACGATGCGGTTTTAAAAGGCAAAAGTGGTTTTCTTAATCCTACTTTTTTTGCTGTGTGGACCGTGCTCACGCTGGGAGCCTGGTGGTATTTCGGTAAGCGTATGCGCCAGCTCGGCGACAAAGCCGATCAGCAGGCCATGGGGCTTGAAGAAGGAAAGAAATTTACCTATAGCAATACAGTTCGCTCCTCCATCTTCCTGGTGGCATTTGGTTTAACCGTGGCCTCTACTACTCCATGGCTTTGGCTGATGAGCATCGATGCCCATTGGTACAGCACAATGTATAGCTGGTACACGTTCGCTTCCACCTTTGTTTCCGGTCTGTCGCTGATCGCCATTTTTGTAGTGTTCATGAAAAATCAGGGATACATGCCCTATGTTACCGAAGAGCATATCCACGATTTAGGTAAGTTCATGTTTGCGTTCACAATCTTTTGGACCTATCTCTGGTTTAGCCAGTATATGCTTATCTGGTACAGTAATCAGCCGGAAGAAACCAAGTACTTCCAGCCCCGTTTACTGGGGGATTTCAGGGGTATCTTCTTCCTCAACCTGATATTGAATTTTGTGGCGCCGTTCATTATCCTGATGAAACGCGGTACTAAACGCAACTATACCATTCTCACATTTGCTGCGGTGATCATCATCTTCGGCCACTGGCTGGATTTCTACCAAATGGTGATGCCGGGTACGCTTGGTTCACATGCACAGTTAAGCTGGTTCGAATTTGGTATTCCAATCGGGTATGTAGGTCTCATGATTTTCTTAACAGGAAAGGCACTGGAGAAACGACCATTGGTTTCAAAATTCCATCCTTTCCTCAAAGAAAGTATCATACACCACGTGTAATTGGGGCTAGTGTTTAGTAGGGAATAGCTGGTTGGATCACTTTAGCAATGACTGGCTGGCGCTGGAAAGGGGTTCGGAAGGCTTAACATAAAATCAGACATCAGACATCCGACATCAAAAGATCAAACACATCACACTTCATAAATAATAAATCATAAATCAATGAATATCTGGTTATTACTTGGCATTGTGGCGATGGTGTTTATAGTGATCTTTCAGATCGCTAAGGCAAGTGAATACGTAAACGTGCTGAAGGGCGAAAAGAAAAGCCGCGAACAACACAACCGCATCAATGCATTTATGATGCTTGCCTTTTTGGTGGTGGGATTGGTAGGTGCGTATTTCTGCAACAAACACCTGTATCCTAAAACATTATTTGCCCAGGGCAGCGCGTCTGAAGAAGGAAAGATGATTGATACCATGTTTATGGTAACAACAGCCATCACCGGTTTTGTGTTCCTGCTTACACAAGTGGCTTTATTTTGGTTCTCATTCAGGTACCAGGAGAAGGAGGGCCGTAAGGCTTTTTATATCCCCCACAATAACAAATTAGAAGTTATCTGGACGGTGATTCCCGCCATTGCGCTGACTGTTCTCGTGGTAATTGGTCTCCGCCATTGGTTTAAAATAACCGGTGATCCACCCAAAGATGCGATGGTAGTTGAAGTGACCGGGAAACAATTTGGTTGGATTTTCCGTTATCCGGGAAAGGATGGGGAGTTAGGTAAAAGGCATTATACACTTATCAGGGAAGCTGAGGGAAATTCACTCGGACAGGACTGGGCTGATTCAAAGAACTTCGACGATATCATGCCATCTACGATGTACCTCGTAAAAAACAAGCCAGTAAAATTGGTTATTGGTAGCCGGGATGTGATTCACGACGTGGGACTACCACATTTCAGGTTAAAGATGGATGCGGTTCCGGGTATACCGACGACGCTTTGGTTTACGCCTATTTACACAACCAAAGAAATGAAGGAGCGGTTAAAGAACCCCGACTTTGAGTATGAATTGGTGTGTGATCAGCTCTGCGGAAACAGCCACTACGCTATGCGCGGGCTGATTATAGTGGTGACCCAGGAAGAGTTTGATGCGATTATGATTAAGCAAAAGCCGAACTATTACGCAGTGTTTCCGGAAAAGGACCCCGCCAATAACAAAGCGGTCGCTGCCGCAGATTCCACCAAGCCTGCAACTGCAAAATTGGTACCCGGAGCTACTGCAGGAAACAAAACAAAAATGTAAACATTACGACGGTATATTCCGTTTTAAAGATAGAATGCAAGACCAATGAGTAACGAAGCTGTAATTACGTCACCTGCCGGTGTTCACCAAGATGCACACGCCGGGCATCATCACGAGCAATCATTCATATCGAAGTACGTCTTCAGTATGGATCACAAAACCATCGCCAAACAGTTCCTGATCACGGGTATGGTTTGGGCAATTATCGGCGGTCTGTTTTCTGTTTTATTCCGCTTACAACTCGGCTATCCCGATTCTACATTTCCCTGGCTCGAGGATTTACTGGGACACTGGGCAGAAGGTGGAAAAATTAAACCTGAGTTTTATTATGCCCTGGTAACCATGCACGGAACCGTTTTGGTGTTCTTTGTGTTGACAGCAGGCCTTAGTGGTACTTTTGCTAACTTTTTGATTCCCTTACAAATCGGAGCAAGGGATATGGCTTCACCATTCCTGAATATGCTGTCGTATTGGTTTTTCCTTACCGCGAGTATCATCATGGTTTCCTCATTGTTTGTTCAAACAGGGCCCTTCAGCGGTGGTTGGACAGCGTATCCGCCTCTAAGTGCTTTGAAAGGCGCTTCCGAAGGCTCTAAAACAGGTGTGGATCTCTGGATTACCAGTATGGCGCTATTCGTAGTGTCGTCACTGTTGGGTGGTTTGAACTATATCGCAACGATCCTGAATATGCGCACCAAGGGTATGAGCATGACCCGTTTACCATTGACCATCTGGGCGCTCTTCTTTACGGCCGTTCTGGGGGTATTGAGCTTCCCTGTTCTGTTAAGCGGTTTCATCCTTTTATTATTCGATCGTAACCTGGGTACCAGTTTCTACCTAAGTGATATTTTTGTAAGTGGCGTGGGTGCATTGCCTAACGAAGGTGGTAGTGCGATCCTCTTCCAGCACCTGTTTTGGTTCCTCGGTCACCCCGAAGTGTATATCATTCTGCTGCCGGCAATGGGTATGGCGTCAGAGATATTGTCGACCAATAGCCGTAAACCCATCTTCGGTTATATGGCTATGATCGGCTCCTTATTTGCGATCACAATCCTCGCCTTCCTCGTGTGGGCGCACCATATGTTCGTAACGGGATTGAATCCGTTCCTTGGCTCCATATTCGTGTTGCTAACGCTATTGATTGCGGTGCCTTCGGCCATTAAAGTATTTAACTGGCTCACGACGATCTGGCGTGGTAATATTAGGTTTACCCCGGCTATGATGTTTGCCCTGGGTTTTGTAAGCTTGTTCATCAGCGGTGGTCTTACTGGTATCTTCCTGGGTAACTCAGCGCTCGATATTCATTTGCACGATACCTACTTTGTAATCGCCCACTTTCATATTGTAATGGGTGTGGCTTCCTTCTTTGGGATGTTTGCGGGGGTCTACCATTGGTTCCCGAAAATGTTTGGGCGATATCTGAACAGTACGCTTGGATATATTCATTTCTGGGGTACAATCATTGGTGCTTACCTGATTTTCTGGCCAATGCACTACGAAGGTCTGGCCGGTATGGCCCGCCGCCTGTACGACCCGAGAGGTTATGTGTCTTTCAACCAATTTGAAGACCTGAATAAATTTATTTCAGTAGTATCCATTATCGTGTTTACGCTGCAGCTCATGTTTGTGTTTAACTTCTTCTATTCTATTTTTAAAGGAAGGAAAGTGCAAACTCAGAATCCATGGGCGAGTAACACCCTTGAGTGGACTACGCCGATCCGTCCGGGTCATGGTAACTGGCCTGGTGATATTCCTGAAGTACACCGCTGGGCTTACGACTATGGTAAAGATGGCGTAGACTTCATTCCTCAGACTACTCCTGTTGGTGAGCACGAATCGAAGCACCATTAATGAAACTGAATAGAAATAGTAATCCCGCCGAAAGGCGGGATTTTTTTTGGCGTCAATATGGTTGCAACCCTGATCCGCAATCTGAACTGTTTACAAGATCCAGGCTTGGCAACCGTAGCTGTTACGACGGGTCTTGGTTTTATTAGACTATTACGGCGAATCCTGCTGCCCACAAGGGCTTTGCTATGAGACATCGCCCTGGAAGCGTTGGGGGGTTGAGTTTAATAGTTCACAAGTTCCAATGTACACAGGTTCAGACAGAACAATGATTTTCCGCGTATGGACAACTTGTGAACTTGTAAACTTGTGAATTTGTACACCCGGGAACCTAGAGTCCTTCTAAATTTCACCCGCTTAATTCCCATCATTCGCCTTCGAAGCCTTCAAATCCCGGTTTTTTTTGCACAGCGATTGCGGCAAACAAGCTTAATACAAAAGACATGGCATAGAAGCCTTTTTCGTTTTTTGGCAACTCTGCATTCTATAAACCAAGGGTAAGCAATAGCACAGCAAGGATGGTGCTGAACCAGGCAAGTCCAAAATAAATATTGGTGACTGGGATGCCCTCGATCTGGTCGCGGACAGCCTTTTGTACCGAGATGCCGGCGAAGAGTCCAAACATTAGGACGGTAAAGTAGTAGCCCTTTTCATTGCGCTGCATATTGGCATTCCAGAGGCCTGCAATAAACGCGACGGTGCCAATGAGAAGTGCTGCCCATGAAGCGGCGATAAATGCTGATGAAGGCGCTTGAAATTGTTTTTGTTCCATATTGATTATTTTATGTAACAAAAATATCCGGCATGGCCTGCCCGATTTTTGACCTTTATCAAAAAGTAAAAGCGTATTTGTTAAAGCTGGCTGCGGACGCGGCTCAGCGTCTCCTGGCTGATACCAAGAAAGGAAGCGATACAACCCAACGCCACCCGCTCCAGTATATGCAGGTTTTGCAGCAATAAGTTTTCGTAGCGCTCACGGGCTGTTTTAAACTGGGCGTTTACATAGCGTTCTTCCAGCCGTATATAATATTTTTCATACGCGATTCTCACCGGCCGTTCTATTTGTGGTGCTGGTTAAAGAGGGATGTGAGCTGGTCTTTGCGGATCGCCCATAAAATACTACCCTCCAGCAACTGGTTATTTTCGACAGCCTTTTCGCCGGTAATATAACTGTGAAAGGAAGTAACAAAATCATTTTCAAAACCAAACCAATGCGTGATCTCCTTGCCATCGGGATCATAAAACCCCGCAGGCACCTTTCTCGAGAAAATATAAATGCCGGCATTTATATTTTCCCTTCGCTCAAAAGGAAATCATTTTTGGGAAGGGTAATTTTTGTAAAGCAGTTCTGCAGGCCTTCTTTGGTAGCTTCACTCAGCGGGTAATAGTCAGCAATGTGATCGAAACAGGCATTGCATGCTTTAAAGATAAGCGCAGAGCAGCAAGGTGCTCGCTGATAGGTAAAGCCAGACCTTTTATTATGCCAGCATTTCCATTAACTTTCATGTTCAACGATCGCCCAGGCTTAAAACTTTTGCATGAAACGATTGACAGTGTTGCTTTTTCTTTTGCCCGTATTGGCCATCGGGCAGCAGCGCCCCAATATCTTGTACATCATGAGCGATGACCATGATGCCGATGCCATCAGCGCTTATAACAAGCAATTTATTTCCACGCCTAACATTGACAGGCTGGCGAATGAGGGGATGCTTTTTAAAAAAGCATTTGTGGGCAATTCTATTTGCGGTCCTTCGAGGGCTACCCTGCTTACGGGGCAGCATTCGCATAAAAACGGATTTATAGACAACCGGTCCAGGTTCGACAGTAGCAGGATAAACCTCGCCAAACTGATGCAGCAGGCTGGTTATGAAACCAGCGTTTTTGGTAAATGGCACCTGGTGAGTTATCCGACCGGTTTCGATCAGTGGGAGATTGTGCCGGGCCAGGGCCAGTATTTTGAACCCCGGTTTATTACCATGAAAGGGGATACCATAACCAGGCACGGTTACGCCACCGATGTGATTACCGATGAAGCGTTGCATTACCTGGATCATCGGGATACCAGTAAGCCTTTTATGATGCTGCTGCACCATAAGGCCCCGCACCGGTATTTCTTTCCGCCGCTGAAATACATCCAACAATTTCATAGCAAAACCTTCCCGGAGCCGGCTACACTTTACGAAGACACTGCGGGCCATGGTACCGCCTGGCGGCTGCAAACTATGAGTATTTTGCCGGATATGAAGCTGAGCAGTGATCTCAAAGTAGACCCGGCTTATCTGATGAATATTCCCTGGCTAAAGCCGGAGGCGGAAGAAATCAACTATTACAAAGCCATTATGAAACGGATACCGGAAGGTGAACGGCAGCCGATAATGGATATCTATGCCGAAAGGGGCAAACTAATACAGCGGCTACGACCGCAGGGAAAGGAGTTACTAAAATATAAGTACCAGTGGTACATGCAGGATTACATGGCCTGTGTGGCTTCCATCGATGAAAATATTGGCAGGACGCTGGATTATCTCGACCAGCACGGCCTCACCAAGAACACAGTGGTGATCTACACCAGCGACCAGGGTTTTTACCTCGGCGAAAATGGCTGGTTCGATAAACGCTGGATGTATGACGTGAGCATGCAAACACCGCTGATGGTGCGCTGGCCCGGACATATCAAACCTGGTAGTGTTATAGAATCGGTGATGACGCAGAATATCGACAATGCACCCACCATACTCGATATCGCAGGCCAGCCCGTGCCGGGCTGGATGCAGGGTATTTCTATGAAGCCCATACTCACCGGCAAGCAGAAGACGATAGACCGGAAAACCTTGTATTATCACTTTTACGAATTTAAAGCCGACCATACCGTGCTGCCACATCTCGGCGTAAGGGGTGAACGCTACAAACTCATTTATTTCTACACCGTCAATGAGTGGCAACTGATAGACCTGCTAAAAGATCCACAAGAGTTGCACAACCTGGCTGCCTCGCCGGCCTGTAAAAAAATATTGGCTGCCATGAAACAGGAACTCATTCGCCTGCGCAACGTATACGACGACCATGAACCCGCGGGAGCATTAAATTGAAAAAAGCGTACTCATTCAACGGGCTAATTGGCTAACTACCTGGTTAGCCAATTGCCCCCCAAGCCGCCCAAATAAATACCTTTTCAATTCAGTAATTAATTGCAATTTCATTCGACCGAATATTCGCTCATGACAAGAAAGAAGGGTTTTCTCAACAGCATCGTAAATTTTTTCAGGTCGATCTTTAAATGGCTGCTTACCCGGCCGATTACCGCTTTGGCCAATAAAGTATCATCGGCGCCGAAGAAGGAGAAAGTGATGGAGGCGCTATCCGGGCTCTATGCACAATCGCTGGACCAGCCTGGGAAGAAAAGCGGTAACATGTTTAGCTTTGATCCACTGAAAGAATCGGTTATCATTTTTTCCGATCAGCATAAAGGAGGCCGGAATGGGGCTGATGACTTTGCGGTTTGCGAAGATACCTACCTGGCTGCACTGGATTATTATAACAGTAGAGAATTTTATTATGTAAACCTCGGCGACTGCGAAGAGCTTTGGGAGAATTCTATCGCCACGGTGATGAAAATGAATCAGCAATGTTTTGCGAAAGAAAAGCTTTTTGCTGACCGGCATGCCTACTGCAAAATCATTGGAAACCATGATTTGTATTGGGGTAATGATCTCTTTGCACAAAATGACATTAAGAAAATGTATGGCCGGGAGATCAAAATTTTTGAAGGTATTTCGCTCCGGGTCCAGCTGCCGGCCAAGCATTTTGATATTTTTTGCACCCACGGCCACCAGGGCGACGCACAGAGTGATGGCAACTGGTTTAGTAAATGGTTTGTAAGCTGGATATGGGGTCCGTTGCAGTCTTTTCTGGAGATCAATGTCAATAGCACGTCCTTTAATGACGAACTCAAAACATTACATAACGAGATGATGTATGAATGGGCCTCCCAGCAAAAAAATGTGGTGCTGATCACGGGCCATACACACCAGCCTGTCTTTAATTCACTCACCCATCTTGAAAGACTCTACCTGAAACTTCAGGAGGCCCATGAGAAAAACGATGCCAATGCTGTTACAGCAATTCAGGCTGAAATCCCTAAACGCCGCCGCGAGTACGATTACCTTAATCATTCGTTCCGAAACATGAACCCCAGTTATTTTAACAGCGGCTGCTGCTGTTTCAAAAACGGAACGATCACCGGAATTGAAATAGCCGACGATACTATCAGACTGATTAAATGGGAGCTGTTAAATGGCCGGGCCGTGCGCATCGTGGCCGAAGAAACCTCGCTATCGGACCTGGGGAACAACATAGGGTAAGGCCATGGTTTGATGTCTGATGTCTGATGTCTGAATTTAAGGCAAACAAATTAGGTCAATGAACTAATAAGTTATTTGGAGGCCTCAGCATTTTCCATTCCCACATTTCCATATTGCCCCATGCATTAGCCGATTTGCGGAAAGGCCATTCCGGTTATTTTGCGGTACATGTCCACAGGGTAGAGATCCGTCATACCGGCGATATAATCCACCACCGACTGGATATCATGGTATAGGCGGTCCTTCTCTCCGGTAATTACAAATTGCTGGGAAATCAACTGCAGCAGCTTCTTGGATTTTGAAGAAGCGGGGTTTAAAATGGCATTAAAAAATTCCTTCAGCAGGTTCCCGATTACATTGTAGCCTGCTATCTCAATCTCCACTACCGAGCGCTGGTTATAGATATGTAAATACGAATATTCATCGATGGTTTTTATCAGCTGTTTTTCGCCTTCCGGCAAATAATCGATCAACGATTTTTGAAGGTTGCCTTCGAGCAGCGCGGCTTCATGTTGCATAAATACACCGGTCACCTTCCGGATTAACAGACCGACCAGCATCGCCCGCAGGTACTGCACTTTCTGGTTGTCGTCGTTGATTTCATGAAAGATTTTTTCAACATTTGTCCGGGCGCTATAACCTTCCTCCTTATCAAAAAATGCAAGGAACAAATCCGCCAGTGTATGTATTGAAATGATATTGAGCCTGTGGGCATCTTCAAAGTCGATGATGCGGTAACAGATATCATCAGCCGCTTCCACCAGGAATACAAAAGGATGCCGGGCGTATATATTTCGCTCCGCATCCAGCCTGGGAATTCCCAATGCTTCGGCAATGGTTTGGTAGGGAGTAAGCTCTGTATCAAAGAAGCCCGACTTCCTGGTGACCAGTTGCAGCTTGTTAAAGCCACTCAGCGAATCGCTGGGGTATTTTACGATGGAAGCCAGCGTGGCATAGGTAAGTTTAAAACCGCCGGGTGCTGATTCATTAAAGCTATGCGTGAGCGTGCGGAAGGCATTGGCATTGCCTTCAAAATATAGAAAATCACGCTGCTGGTTGGGGGTCAGTTCGGTTTCAAAACGTTCTTTGGAATCGCCGGTGAGCTCCCTGAAAAATGTGCGGATAGCATCTTCGCCACTATGGCCAAAAGGTGGGTTGCCGATATCGTGCGCCAGGCAACCGGCAGCGATTACGCCAGCCAGTTCATACTTATAAAATTCTTTAAAGCCCTCACCCTGGTCCGGATACTTATCTGCCAGCTGGTCGCCCACGGCCTTACCGAGGCTACGGCCAACGGAAGCTACTTCAAGGCTATGCGTAAGCCGGTTGTGCACAAATACGGGTCCCGGCAGCGGAAATACCTGGGTCTTATTTTGCAGCCGGCGGAATGCCGAAGAAAAAATGATCCGGTCGTAGTCCCTCACAAACGAAGTCCGCAGCGCATCTGTAGACGTGCTGCCTTTGTTTTCCGAACCAATCCGGGTGGTGCTGTACAGTTGTTCCCAATTCATGGCGCAATATAGTTTTGTTCAAAGTGCAGGCTCTAGGGTCCAGGTTTCACGCGTTTCTCCAAATCCTGCAAATACTTTAATCCTGTAAATCGGGCTTCAGACAAGGTTAACGGGTTCGAAGACTCACCCCAAGGAACCTGCGGACTTGTCAACTCCTGTACTCTTGCCCCTACCCAGCAACCTATTCACTCTTCAACAACAAATCATATAAAATCTTCTTATCGCCATCGCTGATGAATGTGGTGGTGTCTTGTGGGGAGAAATGGATTTTGTAAGATTGGATGGCATATTGCGGCCGCTTGATATCGTAACCGATGATGCGCAAGGCCTGCAGCGCATTGAAGTCGGGGGGTGGTATGCTATATGTGGTATCGTACCAATTGCCAAAGCCTTGCTGCGATAATTTTTTCCATGGGAAGAGGCGGCTGGGGTCATTCTTACGACCAGGAGCAATATCAGCGTGCCCAATAAAGTTGGCAGTAGGAATACTGAAATCTTTTTTTAGCCGGGCCAGCAAACTCAGCAAGCTATTCACTTGCTGTTCACTGAATGGTTCAAAGCCGTTATTGTCTATTTCGATACCGATAGAAGAAGAGTTGATATCGGTGTTATTGCCCCATTTGGCCGCACCGCCATGCCAGGCCCGCAGCCAGTCGTTGAGCATGTGATGCACCGTTCCATCGCGGCAGATGACATAGTGGGCGCTCACCTGTGTTTTCACCATGGTAAAGGTTTTCAGCGTTTGGTCACAACTGTTTTGGGCGGTATGATGGATGATCACAAAATTGGGTTTGCGCATATTGAAATTGGTGGTGCCCACCCAGGTGTCAGGCGCTTTGATTGTATCGTTTGCAATTTCCAATGGCTGCAACTGAAGTGTTTTAGCATACTCCCTGGCCTGCTTTTTATTTGACTTGCTGGCGGCCATATATGGGTTTTTGGTGGAAGAGCAGCCAAGGAGCAAAATCAGCAGGAAGGTAGCGGTGATTAGTTTCATTGAGAGAAAAATTAAGGCAGGGAAGATAGGCGATAAATACATCGCTGCTCTGCAACGCAAACCTTCCGGGCGCCATCCGACGTGTTTTTCTACCGTAGGGCTTTAGGTATTGAGGGTGATGAAACAGATCTGCACTTCTGGATACTTGCTTTCAAAAACTGGACAATGGAGAATTTCAATACCCGTCCGCACCAGGAGATCTGAACTATTTTTCCCGGTTCTTACTATAAGCCGGGGTACATTTTTGCGGAAATCCGTAAAAACCATGTGTGCCCATTCTTTTTTAGTAAAAATTACTTTATTACCTGACTTGATCCATCCTGGTTATTGGATAATGCCAAACAGTTCGTTGATGCAGTATTTGCTCATTTTGAATAGCCTTTCAGCCGTTGCATTTTTGTGTTGTAATGATTGCGTTACTACTAAGGCTGGACAGGTGCATCTGGACAGGCTGAAAAAAGTAATTCAACCATTACCTGGATCCGAAATTATTTACAGGCTAAACGTTTATCCAACTCCATTTTTTTAACTCGTAAAATCACTAGTATGTTATATCTCCGGAAACAATCACTTCACCTGATCGCTGTATGCTGCCTGCTAACTATGGGCATGAGTTGTAAAATTTTTTATATGGCAACACAGACAAAGAATACCACAATCCCTGGTATCGCAAAAGCTATCGACAGTTTGAATAAGCTGCAACGTTATTTTGTTTTACGAAGCGGTAGCAAAGCTTATCACATACAGGACCCGGTTATTGGCGATAATCAAAATATGGTTACGGCCACACTTGATGAGTTGCCTGCCGAACACCAGCTTTACCTGGGTAATGGCTACAAAGGGAAGATGCGGTATAAAAAGATCGGGCTTGAATATAATCCTGTAGTAGACGAAGTGCATGTGTACATTCCCGGCGATGCCGCTATGGTCGCTGGCCCGTTTTCCATTCCCTTGGATAAAGTGCAAAAAATAGAGGTGATTCAAAAAAACAAAGGCAAAACCGCTATCAGTTGGGCACTTGGAACAACAGTGGGTTTGGTTGTAACTGTGGCGGCAATCAGCCTTATTGCATTTTCCAGTGCAACGTTCTAACTTTAAGTTCCAGGGCCTTACCTGGCAGTGGATACACTCACTTTGCATGTATATAATCGGCACTGTCCGTGTCAGATCATCCTTTACCCCTAAAAACCACTCTTATGTTGAATTTACGAAAACAAACACTCCGCTTTATCGCCGGATGGTGCTTGATGGCTTTGGCCACGAGTTGTAAAAATTTTTACAAAGCCACCGGAACACCGGATGCCACCCTATCAGGGAAAACAAAAGCTATAGACCGTTTGAACATGCTGCACCGTTATCTCATTATCCGTAACGGTAACAATGCCCTCCACATAGCAGATCCGGTTGTTGATAGCCATCAAAACACGCTAACGGGCACGCTTGAAGCGCTTCCAGCTGAGCACCGGCTGCACCTTGTTAACGGGCGCAAGGGAAAGATGCGATACAGAGAGTTCGCAAAAATGGATATACGCGTGCTGGAGGAAGTGCATCTATACGTGCCTGGCGACACTGACGCAGGTATCGGACCGTATACTATTTCGATGGACAAGATTGCAAAAATTGAGGTAGTTGAAAAAGATAGAGCCCGGACCACGAGCAGCTGGCTCCTGGGAGGGCTGGGTTATTCACTCGCTTGCTTTGCAATATTTGTGGGAGCGTTTCTCATCTATGGATATTGAGCCATATCAATTTACAAGTTTCATTCACGGTTTAACTGATTGCCAGTGGTGGCGCATTACCATTGTTCAATATGACGGGCCCATATATATCTCCATTACAGAGCGCTAACCTGAATGAAATACCACGCCACGAGTGCTTGATATTTGTTTTAACCCCAAATTTGTACCAAAATACATTATATGAAAACGTTTCGAATGTCATTGATATTGGTGTCGCTGCTTGGCACCCTGTTAGGTTATAGCCAGACAAAACCTGAGTGGAAAGAACAAAAAGATTTTCATGGCGTGATGGCTGCCACTTTTCACCCAACCGAAGAGGGCCACTTTGCCCCACTGAAAGCGCAGAGTGGCGACCTGGTGAAAAAGGCGACTGCCTGGAAAAATTCGGTGTATCCGACGGGCTACGATAAAAAAGCTATCGCCCCTATATTGAAAAAATTAGTGGCTGAAACAAAAGCACTCGATGTGAAAGTAAAGGCTGGTGCCAATGACGCACAATTGAAAAAGCTGATCGCAAGCCTGCACGACCGTTTCCACGAGATCGTGGAGAAATGCAATGCGGGAGATGAGCATTAAGCTATTGGGCTAATTGATAGTGTATAATTGGATAATGTATAATTGTCTGTTGGTTTCTCCATTTCATACAGAAGATTTTGATATTTCAAGAGGCCAGGTGATTTTCATATTGCTGTTTATATTGCCTGCAAAACAAAGATTTGATGGGTGTGCGAAGTCCTTCTGTTCCGGTATGTCTGTTTGTTCGAAGGGCATAGCACAAAAAAGCCGGATGTAAAAACACCCAGCTTTTTTAAAGGACTTACCGATCAATAATCATATTCTCTCTTCGCCATATTCCATCTAAGTCCCAGCGTAATTACATTAGTGTTGGTGGTAGCACTGGCTACTTTATAGGTGCGGAACATAGCTGAACCATCGATCCATAGATTCTCCTTCAGTTCGTAGGAAGCGGCCAACGAGGCATTGAGACCTTTACTTGAAATGCCGCTGCCAATCTTATAGCCATATTCGTATTTGCGCGTACCGCCCTGGCCTACCAGATTATTGTTCAGCAAAACATTACTGCCAAAATTGTAGCCCGCGCTATCCAGGCCTTGCTTCCAATAGATACCTTTTACCGTAATGTAAAGTTTTTTCAATGGCTGGAACCGGGCGATGCCGATCATCTCGCGTACATTAGCGCCCATTGGATGCGCCAGGGGTTGGTTGTAATGGTTGTAACCCGCCACGCTGTCGAAATGGGAATACACAAATGGCCGGATAAAATTTACCTCACCCTGTAAGTCCAGGTTTTTAATACCAAAAGCATCCACATATTTACCACCCAGCTGCAGGGCTTGCTTATTAGCCCACCAGCCATTGCCGGCCTTTACCTCGCTCAGCTTAAATTCATCGAGCATCAGCTGGCCATACACCTGGAAATGCCTGGCAAAATTAGCCTTGAAATCAAAGCCGATATTAGCATTGTCTGAACTGCCGTTATTGCCCTCGATACTACGCAAAAAGATTATCGGTAGGAGGTATGAGAAATCAAAATGGTCTTTACGCCCAAAGATCACGGCTTCGAAAGCACCTACATTCAGCCACTTGGTGGCGTTAATGCTGAAATGGTGCATCGCCGCGTATTTGCGGGGCAACAGGTTATCCCCTGATTTTCCGAAAGATGGATACAACTCCATAAAAAGGTTGGTGTAGTTGATCTTCCAGATACGGGTATTAAATTTTAAAAAGAGGGCACTGTTGCTGTAATCACTTAAGAACAGGCTGCGGTATCCGTTGCCTATAAATTGCTTGTCGAAACCAAATTGCATATTGATGTATTTGGTCACATTCCAGTTTACGCTGCCACGGGCATCAAAATAGTCGACACCGGTTTTTTTAAATTCCTTATAAAAACCGGCGCCGGGTACCGCTTTTACGGCATTAATGCGGTCCCGTACGAACTGCGGGCCGCGTTCCTGGTTATCGGTCAAAAAGAAGTTGAAGCCGATCTTTTTTGCAATAAGCCCACGGGCAGTGACACCCTTGGAGTTTACAAAAATGCGCTCATCACTGCCATTCTCAAAGCTCTGTTGCTGGTTGATGGCGGGATTAACACTGAGATAGAAGTCCTTTTGATTCACCTCGAGAAAATTACCCTTGGTGGGATAAAATACGTCGCTCCAGGGCTTTTTACTCTTCCAGCTTTCCTTTTGGTTGAGAGCATATTCGCTATTGTTAGCGATAAAGCGATCCAGGTTGTATTGATCGATGGTTGTAAGGACTGCGGGATTACTACCGGCGGTAATCATACTATCCACCATTTCGGCCTGGCGCACATAAACGCTGCGCATATAAGGCTTTACAGTACTTAAATTGAAGTCGTTGTTGGTTTGAAGTTTTATCTCCATCCGGTCCAGCAGCCAGGCTTCTTTACCACCAAACGGCAGGTAGGTGGTTTGCGAAATTGAAATGGCGGGAATGAAAATGAAAGCAGCTCTAAGCAGGGAATTCCTAATTTGCATGGAATTGATTTTGATTGATAAGTGATAAAACAAGATATGCAAAAATACCTCCTGAAAAATATTTCCATCGTAAACGAAGGCACCACGAATATAGGGGATGTGCTGATAGCCGATGGCCGGATCCAAAAAATAGCAACCACTATTGATGTTGATTTTGATGTGATAGAAATAGACGGCACCGGTAAGCATCTGCTACCGGGGGCAATTGACGATCAGGTGCATTTCAGGGAGCCGGGACTTACCCATAAAGCCACTATCTATACTGAGGCGAAAGCCGCGGTGGCTGGTGGCGTTACGAGTTTTATGGAGATGCCAAATACCGTGCCCAATGCGCTTACACAGGCGTTGCTGGAGGATAAGTACAGCATTGCCGCGCACAGCTCGCTGGCCAACTATTCGTTTTTTATGGGCACTGGCAATAATAACGCCGACGAAGTATTGCGTACCAACGACAAGCGAAAAGATGTTTGCGGTATTAAGATTTTTATGGGGTCCTCCACGGGTAATATGCTGGTAGATAATTTCCTGACACTGGATCGTATTTTTCGCGAAGCGGAGGTGCTCATCGCTACGCATTGCGAGGATGAGCGGGTTATAAAACGGAACCTGGAAAGCCTTTCGGGAACGGAGTTGCAGCCATTTCACCATCCGGTAATCAGAGACGAGGAAGCCTGTTTTGAATCGAGCTTTACCGCTGTGCAATTGGCTAAAAAGCACAACACAAGACTACATATTTTACATATCACTACAGCGAAGGAACTGCAGTTGTTTACCAATTTTTTCCCAATCAAACAAAAGAGGATAACGGCTGAAGTGTGTGTACACCACCTTCATTTTACGGCCGATGATTATGCCACCCTCGGTTACCAAATAAAATGCAACCCGGCTATTAAGGCGCCGCACCATAAAGAAGCTTTGTGGCAGGCCCTGCTGGACGATCGGCTGGATGTGATTGCCACCGACCATGCCCCACATGCCTGGGCTGAAAAGCAACCGCCTTACGAAAAAGCGCATAGTGGACTTCCATTGGTGCAACATGGCCTACTATTAATGCTCCATTATGTAGCTGAGGGAAAAATTTCCATAGAGAAAGTAGTAGAGAAAATGAGCCATGCCGTTGCCGATTGTTTTGATATTGAACAGCGGGGTTATATCCGGGAAGGATACCACGCCGACCTGGTGATGGTGGCCCTTAATCAACCCAATACGGCTACCAAAGAAAGTATTTTATACAAATGCGGCTGGAGTCCTTTAGAGAATTTCCATTTTCCTGCATCTGTGGAAAAAACTTTTGTAAATGGCAACCTGGTGTATGACAACGGTGTTTTTGATGAAACGGTGATGGGCAGCAGGATGAGGTTCGTGAGATAGGAAAGGATTTAAAGATGTCTGAAGTCTGATTTTTCCAATGACGTGGGTCCAAAGGTTCAAGAATCAAGGTTCAAGAGCTGATTCCAGGTTTTTAAATTTTTGGGATTAGGTAGCTTATACGCATCCTTACAAAGGGATGGCCTCGAAATAAAAGCGTTAAGAAAATTATGAGTAAAGCCGTTAAGAAGCCGGCGCTGTTTGAGCCATTCGGGCCGTTGCAAATCTTGACTGTTGCTGCGAGTTTAGCCGGCTTTAGGCTTTATTCATAATTTTTAGCTTTTATTTCGCAGCCTTGATTTTTTTTTCTTTTTTTTATCAAGAAAAAAAAGAAAAAAACATCGAATAGAATGCATCTAAAGGTCTGATGCGGACAAAGTACCTAAAGCTATAAATTTTAAAGTCGACTCATTATTGAAACAGATAAACCTTAATTGGACGAAAATAATCAATAATCAATAAGCAACAACCCCACTAGCTATTCCCCACTAACCACTAGCTTAACAGATGCAGATAGACCAAACTACCCTTTCCGACCTTTCTATTTTTAATGTGGATGAAGAACAGTCGGTTTTTCATAAGTTAAACCATACCCAGACAGACGCCGGTAAGTTCTGGCTAAAACAATTCTTCAGCCGCCCTTTTGACGACCTGGAGAAAATAGAACAGACCCAGCAACTGCTGCAACTAATTCTCAACCATCAGCACCAATGGCCCACGATCATCACCAATGGCACAATCATGGTGCTGGAAAAATTTTATGATACTGCCATCGACGATATGCCAAAGCACCCGGATATTGTTTCAGCCATTAGTTATAAACTAATCCACGGTCCCGACTATGGAATCGTAAAATATACCGTAGGCCATTGTATCGATTTTGTAAAAGGTCTCCAGCAAAATGTGGAGTTGTTCAGCCATGATGCCGTGCCGCCCATGTTGCATGCGGTTACTGGCCGCATAGCCCTGCTGCTCCAAAAAGATGCTATCCAGGATATGCTGGCGGTCGCAAATAAGGAGGAGCTTTCAAAAGCACATATGTTGCGGTTTGGTTATTTTATCCGTAACCAGTTTAAGCAGCAGTTGTTTGAACTTATCGACCTGCATGGCAAGTTGGACGCCTGGTGTGCCATGGCTACTGCGGTTAAAATTCACAACCTGCATTTCCCAACCTTTAGCCGCAAAGACGAGCCGATGGTAAAAGCCCGGCAGTTGTTCCATATCCTCTTGCCCGTGCCGATAGCTTATGATCTGCAGATGGATCAGCGTACCAACTTTATTTTTCTTACCGGCGCCAACATGGCGGGAAAAAGTACTTTCATCAAAGCGGTCGGCGTAAGCGTATACCTTGCGCACCTGGGTATGGGCGTGCCGGCGGAGGAGATGCAGCTAAGTCTCTTCCACGGGCTGCTAAGTAATATTCAGGTAAACGATAATATCATCAAAGGCGAAAGCTATTTCTTTAACGAAGTACAGCGGATCAAAAACACCATCATCAAGATCAATAACGGCAAAAAATGGCTGGTACTTATAGATGAATTGTTTAAAGGCACCAATGTGCAGGACGCCATGAAATGCAGCAGTGCTGTGATACAGGGCCTGGTAAAAATGCACCGTTCCTTATTCATCCTCAGCACCCATCTCTACGAAATCGGCGAAGACCTGAAAACCTACCCCAATATCACTTTCCGCTATTTTGAAACCGCCGTTCTCGACGACCAGCTCGACTTTAGTTACCAGCTTAAAGAAGGTATTAGTAACGACCGGATTGGGTATCTGATATTGCGCAGAGAGAAGGTGGTGGAGTTGCTGGAGGGGTTGTAGTGGTTTATTATTTGCTTATCTTTAGTTAGTATAAATAATTAATTATGTCAGTACTCGAAAGTGAAATTTTAAAATTGCCCACCCCCGAAAAAATGGCGTTGGCTGAAAAACTCTGGGAAACAATTGATATGGAAACAAGCCATTTTTTAATGAAAGAACAGGCAAATCTGATCAAGGAACGATTGGAGGAACACAATAATAATCCTGGAACGGGAGGGAGCTGGGAGGAGATAAAGAGGCAATACAAAACTGATTAATGCATGTATGATCTAATAATCAAGCCAGGTGCAGAAGAAGACATATCCGAAATTTTTAGTTGGTATAATCTTAAAAAACCTGGACTCGGAATTCAATTTATTGATTGTCTTGACGAGGCTTTGATAAGTGTAAAGTTGTTTCCTCAGGACAATTTTAATGTTTTGAAAAATGTAAGAAGGAAAACGATTCGCAGGTTTCCATACAATATCTACTATACCAAGAAGGCGAATCTATTTTGTGCATGTTATTATGCATCATTGCCGCAAGCCGATAGAGTGGAACAAGCGGATAGCCAATAAGTAAAAACTTTACCACCGCAGATTGGGTATTTGATATTATGGAGGGAGAAGGTGGTGGAAGGGTTGTAAAAAGGACGGTCACCTCCTTTCGGGATATCGTGCCAAAGTAGCGTGTTGAACGACCAATGAAGATAAAAGCAAATTACAATTGCCAATATTTAGGAATGATCGATACAATTTTAATGACAGAAATTGGCGAAATCGCAAATGACGATTTTGAATACACTGATGACATAGAAAGATTATATGACGAATCTGTCCGGTATCTAAATTCTCATAATTGGTGCGATAAAGTTGTTCAAGGATGGCTTGCAGCGAGTTGGGGTTATTTGGTTTGTATTTTCTTCTTCAAAATCGGACCTTCTTTAGAATCAAATGCCGACACAGAAGTTTGGGTAGTTGCAGGCGATTTACCCACTGCTTACATTGATATAGAAAGTGCTTCATCCGTTAATGAAGTTTTGGAGGGTTATGTATTTCTTATGAAGGATTGGATCGAACATGTGCAAAATGGAAAACCAGTTACCGAATGCTACCCAATCAGCATAGAACCTACCATTGAATATGCAGGTATGTTATCAAGCAGAATTCAAATAATAGAAGACGATTTCATAGAAAGGAAGTAGCGGGATGCATGATTAGCCTTGTCGTAATCTGCTGTTGCAGTCATTCAATATTACCATTTCTTACCTGTTACAAAACGAAGCGAACCACAAAATGCTTGCTATTTTGGTAAACCTGCAATGGCCAGCATTTTCATCCCCTTTGCCATTTTCTTTTTAAAAAAAGGCGCATCTTCAATGCTATCCAGCTTTTTGTTGACTTTTACCTTAATGGATTTAGCGTCAAACTCATTATTCTTTACCGGCGGTGTTGTTTTCATGGGGTGATTGCGTTCAGTTGTCAAAATTATGGTTTTTTCTGCGTTATGAGAAACGCTGCGTAGTCGACACCTTTCTGAAATAAATTCCAGTTGTCATTTAAAAACCCATATACTATGAAGTCTCTCTGCAGGTGGTCTAAATTTGAAGTAATGCTTATTCTATACAATCTGGTTCTACTCAAAGTGCTTCCGGTAGCGAACACATAAGCAGTTGGATATTGTTTAAAAAATGTAAGCACAGTTGTCGCAACGGTTGTAAGCACTTTCTTGCTATCCTTGTTGTTAGTAATTATAGTGTCATTTATTTCACCATCCATACCCACGTCTCCAAAGCCCAGATTGTAAACATTTGCATTGTCAGAAAATGCTTTGAATAAGACCTGCTTTTTTATTTTCCCCTTTGGGCCTTCGCTATAAAATTCGTACTTCAAGAAGGATGTGGATGTTTCTACTGTGTAATTATTGTCGTTCATGTGCTACACTTAAAATGAATTTATGCAATTGGCTCCGGTATGCGAGGTACAGGCTGCTACAATAAAGGCCTAAAAGATATTGCAGGTGGTAGTGTTTAATAAAAAGAGTACACCGATTTTAAAATGAATCGGCTAAAATTAACTGTGAACTTCACATGAAAGAATTAAAGTATTGTACCCGGCTGTGTCAGGCTGAGCTTCTGCAGAGCAGCTGCGACGAGTAGAGAATGACACACAAAAGCATTCGAGGTACGATCTGCTGGCGAAGCCGTTGGATGGGCCAGAGAAATGAACTAGCCTCATGCTATAATTCCCTATCCGTGTATTCTTATTTCCCATTCCCGTCCATTTCCCTACATTCCGCCTGATTTTAATTTTTCGTTATGCTCGTTAAAACCTTTGGCAGTGCTGTATTTGGCGTAGATGCCCGCACCATTACCGTGGAAGTGGATATGAATAACCAGGGCAAAATGGAGAGCATACTAGTGGGACTGCCGGATAGCGCTGTGAAAGAAAGCATGGAACGGGTGGAAAGCGCCATCAAAAGCAACGGCTATAAAATGCCCCGTACCAAGTTAGTGGTGAACCTCGCCCCGGCAGACATCCGGAAAAGCGGCACCGCATTTGACCTGCCCATAGCCATCGGCTTGCTCGGCGCTACCGAACAATTGGAAAATTTCGAACTGTTCAAGGATTATATCATTATGGGCGAGCTGGCCCTCGATGGAGAATTGCGACCCATCAAAGGTGCACTGCCAATTGCCATCCAGGCCAGAAAGGAAAAGTTTAAGGGGTTTATATTACCCAAACAAAATGCCCGTGAAGCCGCTATCGTAAACGATCTTGAAGTGTATGGCGTCACCCATCTCAATGAGGTAACTGATTTTTTTGAAGGAAAAAACCTGATACCCGCAACGGTTGTGGACACCAGGGATGAGTTCTACCATGCACAAAGCAGTTACGACATCGATTTTGCAGATGTGAAGGGCCAGGAGAATATCAAACGGGCCCTGGAGATTTCCGCTGCCGGCGGACACAATGCAATACTGATCGGCCCACCCGGTGCGGGGAAGACTATGCTCGCCAAGCGTCTGCCCACCATTCTGCCGCCGCTAAGTTTGATGGAGGCATTGGAAACTACAAAAATCCATAGTGTAGCAGGTAAACTCCAGGAAGATGCAACGCTGATCACCCGACGGCCCTTTCGTTCGCCGCACCACACCATTTCTGATGTCGCGCTTGTCGGCGGGGGCGGCAATCCACAGCCCGGCGAAATATCACTGGCACATAACGGTGTATTGTTCCTGGATGAGCTGCCCGAATTTAAAAGAACGGTTTTGGAAGTGATGCGGCAACCGATGGAAGAAAGGAAAGTGACCATCAGCCGCGCTAAAGTATCCCTGGATTTTCCTGCCAGCTTTATGTTGATCGCCTCTATGAATCCCTGCCCTTGTGGCTATTTTAACCATCCGGAGAAGCAATGCACCTGCGGTCCCGGCATCGTGCAGCGCTACCTCGCGAAAATCTCGGGACCCTTGCTCGATCGTATCGATCTGCATGTGGAAGTAACGCCGGTTCCCTTTAGCGAACTAAGCAGTAACCAGCAGTACGAGCGTAGCGAAAGCATCCGCGAACGGGTTATTAAGGCCCGCGAAATTCAAACCCTGCGTTACCAGGACCACGAAGGCATTTATGCCAATGCACAAATGAGCAGTAAATTATTGAAGGAAATATGTATGCTGGATACACCAGGCAGCAACCTGCTGAAAGTAGCTATGCAGAAGCTCAACCTCAGCGCCCGCGCTTACGACCGGATCCTTAAAGTTAGCCGGACCATCGCCGACCTGGCCGGCACCGACAACATACGGCCCGAACATATCGCCGAAGCCATCCAATACAGAAGCTTAGACCGCGAGGGCTGGGGGGCATAATAATTCGATGTTTTGATGTAGGATATCTGATGTCTGACTTGAAAAAGTCATGCAGGACTAACTATGCGCTGGGTTCCGCCCAGTGCCCATCCGTTACTTTTTTAGACTTTTTTACGACCTGCATTTCGTCAGGCACATTATCATCAGTACTGGCTAGGATTGCCTGACCTGTCTGCTGCCGCGACTACACCATCATTTGTATCAGCAATGCACTGTATTTGCCTTTTAATTTATTACGTTCGACCTTTTTGGGCAGGGTGAAGGCCAGGGTAAACCGCCCCTACGTCCAACTCCCGACTAAATCCATCATAGACAAAAGACAGCGCCTGCTTTGCTTGACTAAAAGCAAATCGTAAATCCCAAATCGTAAATCGTAAATTGCCGGCCGCTGCTATTAGCTTAGCTATTAAAACCACGGCTTTGATTTTAAATACCTTTTTCGATCAAATTTATGTACTTACCCTGCAGCGGGCTGCAGACCGGCAGACGCAGATCAGGACCGATCTTGCGGGGCTGAACTATACCTTCTTTTTTGGGGCAGATAAGAACGATTTCAAAATGGAAACATTGAAGGAAACAGGAATTTATAACGAAGCGCTTGCCATCAAAAACCATCGGTACAAAAAGCCTATGCGGGATGGTCAGTTGGGCTGCAGCTGGAGCCATCGCATGATCTACGAAGACATGCTGGCCAAAGGATATAAAAAAGTGTTGATACTGGAAGATGATGTGAAAATATTGTCAGGAGCATTGCCCGCATTTGAAAAAGCTATGGCCGAATTGCCGGCAGGGTGGGAGCTCCTGTACCTGGACTACGCAAAACATGAATCCCGGAATTTTTTTACAAAAAGCCGGCAGGCATGGTATCATGTGCAACGATTTTTTGGCGGAATAAAGTGGAATCATAAAACCATTAGCCATCTTTATCCGAAGCCATTTTCGGAACACCTGCATCTGGCAGGCTTTCACGATTATACAGATGCCTACGCCATCACCAGCCATGCCGCGGGCAAGCTGCTGAACCTGCAAACCCCTATCCAATTTGTAGCAGATAACTTGTTGGCCCATGCCTGCAGCAGCGGCCTTGTAAAAGGTTTTATCCTCATAGAAAAGCTTTTTGCCCAACATTCGCAAAACAGCAATCCGGGGGATAGTTATGTGAATGAATAGGAGACAATGGATATTGGGATAATGGATAATTGATAATGGGATAACGGATAATGACCCTGAGGGGGCAGACTCAATCTTTGCTTATTGTCATCTATTTGTGCGCATGGCAGGTAACGAACTGCGGATGTTCCATTTCATCTTTGCTGATTATTCTTTCCTTCCTCGGATGCCTGTTCTGATTTTACTGATAGCTGTTTTGTTTCTGCAGCAGCTTGTTCTGACTTTGCAGGTCGCTGTTCTATTTCTGCAGCAGCCGGTTCTAACTTTGCACGTCGCTGTTCTAACTTTTCGGACGGCAGTTTTGTTTCTGCGGAAGCTTGTCGTAACTTTCAGGAAGATAATTTCGAAATTATCCCGACATCTTTTTGTTCTACCCAAAAGATTGAACGAGCGTTGACATGGTTTAAACAAGAAGTAGTCAGGTTCTTTGACAACGGGAGTCAGGTTTCCTGATAACAAGTAGTTGGAACCTTTGCCAATGGTAATTGAAGTTATGCCGATGAGAATAAACTTTTTCACTCCCTTGGTAATTTTAGCGTAAACCGTTGCAAATTGGTATTTTTCTATAAATCAGCTTTTCAACCTGATGGTGACCAATTTAAATAACTACATCCCGCCACTGGAATGAGGGGTTGGACAGTGTGAAGCTTCCCAGGCCCTGCGCGGTACCTTTTTTATATAATAATGTTATTACATGCAGCTAACGAAGGAAGTTTTAGAAGTCTAAAAATCAATTATTTACAATGTACAGCTATTGATTCTTTAAGCCTGGCAATATATTATAAATAAAAATTCATAGCCTTTAGGTCGTTTTTGGCCAGAAACGGACGCTTTTGATCAGTTTTCAGTTCTTTGAAAGTCTTGCCGGCAAAGGGTTTCTTCGGAAAACATTACCATCCATACGGGATGGTATTACCAGGAAGGAAATATTCCGCTGGAAGTCAATACAGGTATGGATTTAATGGAAAAGAGGATGACAAGGATATTAGTGAAGGAGGTCAGGATTATGGGATGAGGATTAATGATACGAGGTTAGGTAGATTTTTGAGCGTAGATCCAGTTTGGTCTGGCTACCCAATGCTTACACCTTATCAATTTGCAAGCGATAATCCTATTTTTAATATTGATATCGACGGTTTAGAAGGGGGCAGGGCCACGCTTCCCGCAAATATTGTAAACGGCAAAACGGGCGAATTATTTGCTAGAACGCAACTTGAAGTGTCGGGTAAATGGGACATTTACGAGCAGGTAACCGTGAGACCAACAGGTACTGGGGCAGCCAGTAATACAAGGATGGACTTTTTATTGAGAAGTCGAGAAACAGGGAATCTTTATCGGGTTGAAGTAAAAACTGGTGATGCAGTATCGTCCGAAAATCAAACTGCTTCCGAGACAGCCATTCAAGAAGGAGAGTACATGGAGTTGCGTTCCGCTAAACCGGAAATAAAATCTGACATTGGGGCCAAAGGCATCAAGTTAAGAATAGGCGGTAGTATAAGAATTAGATTGCAATTGAATTTTACCAAGCCGAATTTTGGAATAAAGGCAGAGGGAACGATGGTGAATCCTAATGTTAAAGGAGCAAGCGAAATAGCAACGTTAGAACAGGAGATAAATAGCTTTCAAGCAAAACTTATTGATGAAACGCCGATAGTTGCGCCAACAAATGCCCCTGAAATTACGCCGGTCGAGGAGATTGCACCAGAGGCAGCTCCGATAGATGAAATGACACCTTTCGAGGGAAATGTATTGGAACCAGTAGAATTTCTCATTACCGGAATTAACAAATTAATTGAAAAGAATAAACCTTCCGGTGCGGCGAGGGCAAAACCGTTACCTGCTATCCTTAAAAACATAGAACAAAATAAAGTCAAGCCTGAATTATCTCCCAAAACGAAAATCCAGCCAACAAAAGCAAAAAAGCATGGTTAATTAGCTAATGCAGTTTTCTAAAATATAAAGTAAAATAATAAAATACTATGAATAAAAAAGGGTATTTCCAATACATTCTCCCCATTATAGAACCTATCCTAATAGCGAAAAATTTTGAGTATAAAAGGTCGAAGGATTATTTTGAGTTAAAAATGGCTGGAGGATGGTTTAGAATTCAATTTAGCTTTTACGATTTCGCCACCACATATAACATAAATATTGGAGTAGAAATAAGAATTGAAGTTGTTCAACAAATATTTAACAGGTATAAGAACATTAATCCAAATGACTTTAAAGACACTTTTACCCTGATACTTACCTTGCCAGAACTACTAAATCATAGTGAAAAAGTATTTCGCTTTAATACAGTTGGAGAGTTAGATAGTATCCTTAATGATAAAGTCGTTCCGTTCCTAGAAACAAAAATTCCTTATTTATGCAACCAGTATAATAATCTCGAGAACGTTTTTGATTATTATTATAAGCCAGAAAATGAAAATAGAGATTTTATGGAGTTGAAATATGACGGCCACATTATTCCTGTAATAATTGCCAAGCTATTGAAACGAAATGATTTTGATAAAATAATTAAATGGGCGGATAATGGTCTGAAGAAATTACAGGTAAAATGGCCATCCAGTAACGAAGTTGAATGTTATGAAACATTCTTTGACCAAATGGTTACTGATCTTAAAACCGATTTTTTATAAAAAGTGTCGTCTTTTGTAATCTGACGCATGAGTCAAAATCGCAAAATCCCAAATTGCAAATGAATAAAGTTATTCTATTGCATTCAAAGCAATGAAAGAATCAAACATCCAAATTAGCGGTATCTAATGACCAACTGAAGTTAGACAATGTTGTTGTTCGAAAAAAGAGAATTGATAAATTTTTCTTCTGATTTATACTTTTCCATCACCCGCGCTTTACCTTCCACAATATTTAAGTCAAAGTATTCAGTCCCAGTCCCTGGCAATTAATGAGCCCATGGTTTAGATTTTGGGAATAATTGCAGGCAAAATTCTTGTTTCTGATAGGTATTTCGTGATTTGCCATCATAAACAAAATGTTTTGCGGCGATTTTGACTCAGGTCACAGGATACTCAACCCTCCTATGTTCGTGGTTCGCATCAGTATATCTTTTACAGAAGAATTCACTATTAAAGAATATAGCCACTATCTCTCTTTTAAAGCCATAAAATATCGTTAGATTTAGTACGAATTTCGCCAAAATCGTCACATTTTGTAATATTCTCAGTTCTTTGAAACCTTTGTCAGTAAGGGATTTCCTCTAATTGCGTTATGCTCCATACGGAATGGTATTGCCGGGAAGGAAATATTCCGCTGGAAGTCAATACAGGTACGGTTTTAATGGACAGGAAAAAAGTTTAGAAATTGAATCTTTTGGAAACTGTAAATTCCGGTGATGTTGACCCACCATTCCGGGGATGGTGACCCACCTGCGCAGCAGGCAATAATTATAAGAACTTAGTGATGTATAATATTACAAATGGTTACTGAGATTGTGGGATTTTTTT
>JBDSXW010000108.1:0-3862 GCA_039925965.1 Chitinophagaceae bacterium | reverse complement strand
GGTGGTTACGCATTACCCGCAACATGTGTACTTTGTTTTCTTCATATTTATCAAAAGTGCCCAGCACCGAGGCCATCTCTGCCGATGTTTTATAAGCCACGCCGGTCATGATGGCCGAGATGGCTCCACCAATGGCCCGGGCCACTTCACTATCATACGGAATACCACTTACCATCAGCATCGAGCCGAGGTTCGCAAAGCCCAAACCGAGGGTACGGTAATCGTACGAAAGCTGCGCTACTTCTTTGCTGGGGAACTGGGCCATCAGAACTGAGATCTCCAGTACTACGGTCCACAGGCGACAGCTATATTCAAAACCTTTTACATCGAAGACACCTGTTTTTTCATTAAAGAAAGTACGGAGGTTGGCGCTGGCAAGGTTGCAGGCGGTGTTGTCTAGGAACATGTACTCACTGCAATTATGAACTGCGATTCCATTTGCAGTAAAATGATGCGTTTCTGGTTCGGTCAAATCATAGACATCTTCACTGCCAGAAAATTCAAGTGAAACAACACGGTCCGTAAGTGATTCTGAATAAGCGGCTACCGAAAGATTGAGTTGTTTCAATTGTGCTGCCTTCGGGCTTTGCGGCATAAATCCAATGTATTCTTCAAAGAGGATACGGCTATTTTTACTGATGCGAAGCGAGTGCATTTCTTGAACTGCATACTCCTGATGCCCTCGTTTACCATTGGGCAGAACGGCATTTAATTTGCCAGCTCTTCTGTTGGTATATATCTTAGACTTAATTCCAAAATTGAGCAACATTAATTGTACCTGCTGCAACAGATTCAAGGAGCACGAATCCAATGCGACGTATTGTGATTTATCTCCATAATTTGCAACACAACCGTCAGCGGTAAACAGCCCGCGGATGATTGCAGACTGCGAATCACGATTCAACGTGAAACATGTGTCTTTAAATTTCTTCTTCTCGCTACCTTCATCCAATACCGAATAGCGTTCAAGCAGCTTTAATATTTGAGGGGAACCTACAGAAATTCTACTTGCGGTTCCCGTAATTTGTGAATTCCCTTGCTTGTTGTGTTCACCTAAATCAGGTCGAAGCTCTTTATTAATCAGGTCGTTTGCCCAGGTAAGAATTGATTCTTCATTTTTCGCCATATTCAAGAATGCAACCCGCCTTGTTTCTCCTTTTGCATCCTTCTCATTAAGGTTAGTGATACATCCATCTCCAGTAAGCAGCCCAATCAGTTGAGCTACATCGTCAGAGTGCGGAACGTCGTTACCAAACTGACCTTTGACCAACATGACAATATCATCTTTGGTAAGATTTTTAGCCGCTACGTCGCCACGGTTTATGGTAAATACTTTGTGGTCTGCAGTCAATTTTAAGCTGTAGCCGCTTTTAGTTGTAAGCTTAAAAATTTCTTTGTTACCAGTGGGGAAAATATTCTCAACCCAATGCATACCACCGTCTATACTTTTAACTGCCCTGGCTTGACCAACTAAATTTCCGATGCGTTCTAATCCGCGATCAGTGGTTACTAGTGTATCAGCCGTAACGCATGGATTACTGGCGTTGATCCTGCCACCCTCAGGGCAGGTATGCCATTCATTGATCGTATCATCGTACTGCGTACCGGGATCGGCGCAACTCCAGGCGGCATAGCAGATCTTGTTCCAAAGTTCCCGGGCTTTTACGTTTTTCAATACGCGGCCATCGGTGCGTGCTTTAAGGCCCCAGTCGCCGTCGGCATCCAGCACTTTAAAAAATTCGTTGGGTATGCGGATGGAATTATTACTGTTCTGGCCGCTAACGGTTTTATAAGCTTCGCCTTCATAATCATTACTGTAACCGGCAGCTACCAGCGCGGCTACTTTCTTTTCCTCTTCTACTTTCCAATCTATAAAATCCACGATCTCGGGATGATCGAGATCGAGGCATACCATTTTGGCTGCCCGGCGGGTGGTACCCCCGCTTTTAATGGCACCGGCAGCCCGGTCGCCTATTTTTAAGAAACTCATAAGACCGCTGGAAGTGCCGCCCCCACTCAGTTTTTCGCCTTCGCCACGGATATGGCTATAGTTGGTTCCCACGCCGCTGCCATATTTAAAAATCCTGGCTTCGCGAATCCACAGATCCATGATGCCGCCATCGTTTACGAGGTCGTCGCTTACACTGAGAATAAAACAGGCATGGGGTTGTGGCCGTTCGTAGGCCGAAGTGGATTGCTTTAGCTGGCTATCAACCGGGTCTATAAAATAATGTCCCTGTGGCTTGCCGGTAATGCCATAGCTGCTGTGCAGCCCGGTATTAAACCATTGCGGACTATTCGGCACGCATGCCTGGTTGAGAATGCTGTACACCAACTCGTCATAAAAAATTTGGGCATCTTTAGCCGTTTCAAAATAGCCATATTTTACGCCCCATTGTTTCCAGCAATCGGCCATACGATGCGCCACTTGTTTGCTGCTCGTTTCCATGGCGGTCGTTCCATCGGGCTGAGGAACGCCTGTTTTTCTAAAATATTTCTGGGCTAAAATGTCAGTCGCAATCTGGCTCCATTGCTTCGGCACTTCCACATTGTTCATCTGGAAAATGATCTTTCCCGAAGGATCCTTGATCAGCGACGTACGGTAGTCGTACGCAAACATTTCGAAAGGCGTTTTGCCTTCGGATGTATAATAGCGGCCGAATGCGAGGCCTTTTGCAGCAGGATTTTTTGTAGGCATAAACGGGTAGTATTAAGGGGCTGTGAAGTGGTAAAAGCTCCGTAGCGCGGTTAAAAACGAGGCTAACGAAAATATTCTTTTCATTTTCTCAAAAAGGCAGAGACTCTGCACACATTGTGGAAAAGGGATGTGGATTTCGCAGCAATGGCAGGCGGCTTGGGCGTTACAGTATTTTTTCAACAATGGAGTGCAAAACTGTTTCCCTTCTTGGAGAATTATAGATTATTGGTTTTGAGCAGATGGCATCAAACTATCGATGGATTGTGCAGTGGGCACGCAATCATTCTTATTGTCATCGCCACCTTCATTCTTATTTTTCAGATAGCTTTACCGGTATGAAAAAATCACAACGATTGCTGCTGCTGGTGCTGTTTGCAGCCTGTATGAATGGTTTTGCACAGGTGCCGTTTATAGTATCATCGCAGGTGGGGGGAACTCTTGGAAAGACGCAAACACGGGAGGGCAACTGGGCGTTCAGCCAATATCCCAACAATATTATCAAGGCTACGTTTATACCGGTCAACAGTAGCCGCAACGAACAGCTGAGCGATGCGGTGGTGCTTTCCAAAACCCTTACGCAGCTCAAGCGAACCGCTGATGGTAGCAACGCAACTTTCAGTTGGAATAGCAAGGCATTTGTAGAAGTAAACAGCGAAGGTGTGGCGATTACACCCCAAACTGGTACAACCGTATCACTCCTCCAAACTTTTTATACCGATAGTTTACGGGGCTTTAAATTTTTGTTGCAGCCCGGCGAAATGATTTTTGGAACCGGCGAACGTAGCCTCCCCATGAACCGGCGCGGCTACCGTCTGCCACTTTATAACAATCCATGGTACGGCTACAGTACCAATGCCGATGCACTCAACTTTAGTGTGCCCTTTGTAATGAGCAGCCTCGGCTATGCTATCTTCTTTGATAATCCCTCAAAAGGCTACCTCGATATTGGAAAAACCAATGCTGGAATGCTGGAATATGGCGTGATAAGTGGCGAACTTTCTTTCTATATTATCGGGGGCAGGAATTATGAGGAGATTTTGAGCAATTACCAGAAACTGGTGGGTACGCAGGAGTTACCACCCCGCTGGGCCATGGGCAATTTTATGAGTCGTTTTGGTTATTTGAATGAAACGCAGACCCGTACCATTTTCAACAAAATGAAAG
>JBDSXW010000107.1:0-39361 GCA_039925965.1 Chitinophagaceae bacterium | reverse complement strand
ATGCTTCGTTACAAATTCTTTACAGGTTGCTTCGTTGGGGCAAGAACCCCACCTCGCAAAGACTGGGACATGGTTGCCAGTCTTTGCGAGGGTTCTTGCCCGAAGCAATCTGCTTGCTCGTTCTTAGGCCGGTTGTCTTTACCGCGATGCTTCGTTACAAATTCTTTACAGGTTGCTTCTTTGGGGCAAGAACCCCACCTCGCAAAGACTGATGAGATTGTTGCCAGTCTTTGCGAGGTGGGGTTCGTGCCCGAAGCAATCTGCTTGCTCGTTCTTAGGCCGGTTGTCTTTATCGCGATGCTTCGTTACAAATTCTTTACAGGTTGCTTCGTTGGGGCAAGAACCCCACCTCGCAAAGACTGGGACATGGTTGCCATGTTCTTGAACCATTATCACTTGCTCTCCTCCGGCTCAAACCGATCCACAGTTTCAATACCCGGCAATTCTTTCAGGCGATTCACCAGCACATCGAGTTCCTCCTTGTCGTGTACATAGACTTTGATGATGCCTTCAAACAGGCCTTCGCCACTTTCAATAGTTAAAGCGTTGATATTGATTCGCAGTTCGCCACTGATAATATTGGTGATTTTATTAATAACGCCCACATCATCCATGCCTATAATTTTGACACCGGTGAGGAAGGATATTTCCTTGTTTTTGGCCCATTTGGTTTTTACTACCCGGTGTCCATAATTGGCCATCAGCCGGGCGGCATTCGGGCAGTTGGTGCGGTGTATTTTCAGTCCTTCCCCGGTGGTTACAAAACCAAATACGGTATCGCCCGGTATGGGCTTGCAACAGTTGGCCAGCGTGTACATAATCTTGTCGCTGCTTTCACCAAAGATGATCAGTTCCGTGTCTTTGGCCGGCAAGGTTTTGTTTTGGGCGGGGTCAAATTTTACTTCAAGGGTTTTTTTCTCCGCCTTAGGCGATTCCATCCGGTCGCCATAAATTTTAAAGTCTGCCAGGTCTTTCAGGTCAATGGCATGGATGGCAATATTATAAAAAAGGTCCAACGGTGACGACTGCCGGTAGTGGTGCATGATCTCTTCAATATTGCCCTGGCTGAAAGCGCCACCCAGCCCTTCCACCTTACGCTGGAGATTGTACTTCCCATCTTCGGCCACTTTGCGCTTGCCGTCTTTTAAGGCATCTTTGATTTTGCTCTTGGCCTTTGCGGTAATCACCTGGTTCAGCCAGTCTTCGTTCGGCTTTTGTTTATTGCTTGTAATGATTTCGATCTGGTCGCCACTGCGCAGTTTATGGCTGATGGGTACCAGCTTGTGGTTTACTTTGGCTCCAATTGTTTTGCTACCCACCGCCGTGTGGATCGCGAAGGCGAAGTCCAATGCCGTGCTGCCGGTAGGCAACATTTTTACATCGCCTTTAGGTGTATACACATAGATTTCTTCCGCCAGAAAGCTGGTCTTAAAATCGTTGAGAAAATCCACGCCATCCGTATCCTGGCTGTTCAGCACATCGCGTATCTGGTGAAACCATTTGTCGAACCGGTCTTCATCGTTGGTTTCTTCTTTGTATTTCCAGTGTGCGGCCAGACCTTTTTCGGCGATCTCGTTCATGCGTTTGGTGCGTACCTGCACCTCTACCCATCGGCCCTGCGGCCCCATCACGGTAGTATGCAAAGCCTCGTAACCGTTGCTCTTGGGGCGGCTCAGCCAGTCGCGCAGGCGCTCCGGGCTGGGCTTATATTCTTCCGTAACGATGCTGTACACTTTCCAGCAATCTGCTTTCTCTGTTTCGAAAGGGGAATCCAGGATCACGCGGATGGCAAACAGGTCGTACACTTCCTCAAAATCCACGCCTTTTTTCTTCATTTTGTTCCAGATGCTATGAATACTTTTCGGGCGCCCATGGATTTCAAAATGGAAGTTCTCAGCCGTCAATTTATCCTTAATCGGTCGGATAAATTCGTTGATGAAACGGGTGCGTTCCCGCTTGGTTTCTGATAGTTTTTGGGCGATGCTTTTGTACTCTTCCGGCTCCATGTATTTCATACACAGGTCCTCCAGCTCGGTCTTGATGGTGTACAGTCCCATGCGGTGGGCCAGCGGCGCATACACATACACGGTCTCGCTGCTGATCTTAAGCTGCTTTTCCCGTTTCATGCTGTCGAGGGTGCGCATATTGTGAAGCCTATCCGCCAGTTTAATCAATATCACCCTTGGGTCGTCTGTAAGTGTTAATAGGATTTTTTTAAAATTCTCCGCCTGCTGCGAAGTATTGGTGTCGATGACATTGCTGATCTTGGTCAGACCATCCACAATCCTGGTGATCTCCGGGCCAAATTCCCGCAGTACATCCTCTAGCGTGATATCAGTGTCTTCCACAGTATCGTGCATCAGGGCGCAGATACAGCTTCGCACGCCAAGACCGATTTCTTCCACGCATATCATGGCTACCGAAAGTGGGTGCAGAATATAAGGCTCGCCACTTTTACGGCGCATGGTTTTATGGGCTTCCACCGCCATCTCGAAAGCGGTCCGTACCAGTTCGCGGTCGCCGGGTTTCAGTTTGGGTTTCAACACCCGCAGCAGTGCCCGGTAATGCCGCAGTATTTCCTTCTTTTCCTGTTCTTCGGTAAGACTATATTTTTTTATTTCGGGTACTGCTTGGTCCATGGATAACGAATTTAAGGATAAACCACATAACCCTGACAGGGTTGGCGTTCACCCTGTCAGGGTTGCTTGCCCCTGAGTATTTCGGCGGCGTTCACCCCCACAAGGTTTTACGCACTATCAGAAAAAGCACGAAAGAACTAGCGGGACAACAGGAAACTATCATCCGTACTAATGTCATTTTGTAAAGGTTTTATGTGCCCTGGGCACATTTTGTTGGTAGAAAAAAGGTCAAAGTTTATGTAGTGTTCCAGCGGAACACTTTGTAAAACCCTACAAAACTTTCCTACGGAACGTAAACCCGGATAAACATCAAATTTATTACCCGCAAAAATGTGCCTATGGCACATGCTCATTTCCTTTATTAAATGACATTGCATCCGTACTTCTCAAGCCCAATAACCTTCCAACTGTCCCAAGGGCTGCCGGATGGTAGCGAAAAACCCGGACCGCCCGACGGAGGAGGGAGGGAGGATTTGCAGCGGACAGCCGGAACCACAGGCGGGCAATAGTCTACAGCTGCCGGCCCCATGTTGTCTAAAACAAAGGTTCAATAATCAATAATTATTAATTAATAATTATTGAGGATCGGCCATTACTCCGTCGGCGTTACCGTCGTAGCCTTATTATAAGCATTGATAAAGATGGCGCCGAGGTTTTTGTAAGGCGGAATATAGTCGTCAAAACCTTCTTTGTTGCGGACCACTTTTGTCTCAAGCACTTTCCAAAACGCTTCCCAATTAATATCGTCGCCATTTTTCAGTTGGTCGATCATGGTAGTGAAAAGGGCCACATTGATTTCGCCAAAACCTGTTTGTTTACTGGCGATAATGTAAGGTTCCTGGCATTTTTCCAGAATGTCTTTGAGGCTGTGATAGGCACCGCAACTGCCCAGTATCACGACCTTACTGCTGGGCGCCAGCTGCTTAATGGTATAGGGCAGGTAATAGCTATGACCACGATGCACCGTGATGGAAGGTTTGTAATTGTTCAGGTCCATCCAGCTGTTCAGATGCTCCTGGGCCAGGGCGTCTTCGTTCTTTTCTTCATAGCCAGCTTTATTTGCCAGGATCACAAAGGGCACGACGCTGTTAATGCTGGTAAACATCACCCAGTCGGCACTGTCGGTGCGTTTCCAGGCTTTGTTAGTATACAGGCGCTTTAGCGTTTCGAGACTGCCACGGCCGGCGTCGTCGCCATAGAAATACATCTCGAGTACGATGCGGCCGGCATCGTCCTGCAGGTATTTATTTTTTACTTCATATACCGGCAATATGCCCAGGCTATCTGTAAGATTTATATTGTTGCCAACGTCGCTGCTGCCCAGGATCAGGTTCTCAAGCCGGTAGATTACCTGGCCTCGTTTGTTGCCGTTGGCGATGGCCATTGCATAATTGCTTCGGATCTGTGCCAGCATCAGGTTCCTGATGGTGTCGTTTTGTATGCTGGCGTAGCTATTAGCCACATCCACTGCATCTTCCAGGTCGTTGCCGCTGCCGTTATCCAGGTCGTTTACAAAATTAGTCATCAGCGCAGTAGCGCTTTCCTTGCTCATTCTTCTCAAAAAATCATCCAGCTTATTGTAGTTGGCCGCCATAGTAAGGAACTTTTTATAATGATCGTTGCTAACCGAGGCCAGCAGGGTATCTGCATTGGGAATCGCCATGCGCTGCCAGATGCGGTCGTAGGTATTGGTATAGCTGCTGGTATAAATCTCTGCCTCAGAACTTACAATCATATAATAAAGTTCCTGCGCGGTAAGGGGTTCTATTTTCTTAAACCGAACCGCCATGTTGCTCACATCGTGTAGTCCATTGATGGTGTTGACGAAGGGAATGACCGATTTGGTATGTATCATTTCGTTCAACGAGCGGTATACCATCGGTGTATCACCTTTGGCCATCCGACTGGCGTACCCTATCTGGGTTTTTACCAATAGCTTGTAATAGGTCAGGGTATCTTTCATCTCCTTTTTTACATCGTCAATGGTCATGCTGCCATGGGCCAGGTTGTCGAGGAAAGGGAAATACAGACGGCCACTATTGTCGTCGGAGAGGTCAACAATCAGCTTCACCAGGGGGTCGGGATGCTTCTGAATGCGGCGGCCGAATTTGGTATTGCCGGCCTGGGCATAAGTGTACAGTTTCTCGGGCTCCCTTTTTGCCGATAAGGCGATAAGGCTATCAGTAAAAGGCAGGTCTGGGTTGGAGCTGAGGGTGGAGAGGATCATATCCGGATTTTCTTCGAGGTATTTTAAAGCCACCCTGGTTTTAGCGGCAGCAATGCCCGGGTTGCTCAGAAACGAAATACCCGATTTAAGGATCACGTTTCCAATGGCGGATGGATATTCGCCCAGTAGCGGCGCAATTGAGCGGCCTCTTCTGTCCAGTATATAGGCATTTTCCCAGGCTTTTAATGTTTCGGGGAAATCGATAATCCTGATTCTCCTGCCCGATTTAGCATTCATGAACGCCTGCATCATCTCTCCCAGTCCCCGGAGATAAGTTTGCTTTTGAGCATTGGTCAGAATGGTGTCCAGTTCAAGCTGCTTCTGGATTGCATCTACCCGACTGCGGGCGGCATAAGTAAGTTGGAGGTTTATTTCTTCATTGAAACCAATATTGATTACGTCATCAGGCTTGCCATCAATGCCCATGAACTGCTTCTGAATCTTATCGAGGTTATAATGTTGTAATTGCCGGCCCTGGGCGATTGGGTAATTAACTGGTTGTGCCGTGGAAACAAAAAAAAGAAATAATAATGCCGCTAATACTACAAATCGATTCATGGATATTTTACTGATGGACTGCAATTTAAAGACCGTTTACTAAATGAATTCAGTTTTAAGACATTTACAGGGCAAACTACGTTGCATAAGTTATTGGCATCCTTAACAATTTGGTAATTGCCTGCAAACCTGCATGCTGAACCCAAGTCCGTTATTTTTGTGTAAATAAATTGTTAATGGAATTCAAAGCAAGCATCCTGGTAGCCGACGACGAACAAGACATTTTAGAGATCATCCGATACAACCTGGAGAAAGAAGGTTATAAGGTTTATACCGCCTCCAATGGGCAGCAGGCAATTGAAATGGCGAAGCAGGTGCATCCCAACCTGATTATTCTTGACATCATGATGCCTTACAAAACGGGCATCGAAGTCTGTAATATCCTCCGCAGTCAAAGCGATTTTAACGATACCCTCATTATTTTCTTAACTGCCCTCAACGATGAGCTGAGCCATATCAAAGGGTTGGACAGCGGGGCGGATGACTATGTGAGCAAGCCGGTAAGTCCCAAAGTACTGGTGAGCCGGGTAAATGCATTGTTGCGCCGGATTCAAAAGGATGGCGAGAATAGTAAAATCGTAACTGTGGGCAATATCAGTATCGACCCCGAAAAGTTTATCGTACGTATAGCCGATGAAGAAGTGATCCTGGCTAAAAAAGAATTTGAACTACTTTATCTATTGGCCTCCAAGCCGGGCCGCGTTTTTCTCCGCAACGAAATTCTCAATCTGGTATGGGGCACCGATGTGATCGTGGGCGACCGCACCATCGACGTGCATATCCGCAAGATCCGCCAAAAACTGGGCGTAGACTGTGTTACCACAGTAAAAGGCGTGGGTTATAAGTTTGAAATGTAGACCTGGGGTAAGGTTCAAGTATCAAGTAGCAAGGAATGTTTTGATGTCTGATGTCTGATGTCTGATGTCTGATTTTCAGGGAATGATTTCAGCACAAAGAATTTATGGCAGGTCCCCAATGCCGAACTGTTCATCCTCAAGGAATGAAACGTGAACCCCAGTCCTTTATCCTTAACCGTTGGATCTTGAACCTTGTACCTTGTACCTTCACCCTCGACCCTTGACCCTTGAACCCTGTACCTTCACCCTGATGTTTAGCTTAAAGAACCTTACCCCGCGGCAGTTAGCCGCTATTAACGCATTTACCATTTCACTGATCGTTGCGGTGGCGATCTTCTTTTTTGTGGACCGCTGGTGGCTTGCCATTGTAAGTTTTGTGGTGCTGTTCATTATCACCTTTCTACTGGTCAATTTCTTTTTACAGCAATTCATTTACCGGAAAATAAAACTGATCTACAAATTCATATACCAAACCAAGGCCAGCAAAAGAGAAGAGACCTACTACAAATACATTTTGCCTCAGAAAAGTATCGATGAGGTTAAAGACGACGTGGAAAAATGGGCGGTTCAGAAAAGCAATGAGATAGAACTGCTACAGGAAAATGAAAGCTATCGCAAGGAGTTTTTGCAAAACCTCGCCCACGAATTAAAGACGCCCATTTTTGCGATACAAGGCTATGTAAACACCCTCCTCGATGGCGCTATGGAAGATGAATCGGTACGGGTTAAATTTCTCGAAAAAGCAAACCGCAACGTAGAACGAATGGTATCGCTGGTAAATGATCTCGATGAAATTTCAACGCTGGAAAGTGGGGAACAGCCATTGTACAAACAGAATTTTATAGTGCAAGACCTGATCCGCGAAGTCTATGAAAGTCTTTCGTACCTGGCCGAGGAAAAAGGCATCTATTTTAGTTTTAAAAAGGGCACCGAACAGGACATCGTGGTATTTGCTGATAAAGAAAAGATGCGGCAGGTATTTATCAATCTCCTCGAAAACGCGCTTAAATACAACCGGCAAAAGGGCAGCATTACTGCAAGTGTATATCGTACCGATGGGAAACATGTACTCGTAGAAATAGGCGACGATGGTATCGGCATCTCGGAAGAACATTTGCCCAGGATCTTTGAGCGCTTTTACCGAACCGACACTGCCCGCAGCCGTAAGATCGGAGGCAGTGGCCTGGGCCTCGCTATTTGCAAACATATCATTGAAGCCCATGGCCAAAGTTTCCATGTGCGGAGCACCGAAGATGTAGGGACTACGTTTGGGTTTGTGCTGGAAGGAAGAAAAGAATGATTTTAATGGATAATTGGGTAATGGGTAATTGTTAATGTAAGCATTTCGAATTGTTGCAACGAACTGCAAGTCATTGCGAAGAGGGTTCTTGCCCGATGAAGCAATCTGACAGAGTTTGGTCAGGGTTGCTTCACTGTAAATCAATTAATAGCAGGAACTCTATTAATCCCCATTCCCCCTTGTCATGATTCGTGTCTCCACGAACCATACTCCGCCCCGATAAAAGACACTTAGACGATTTCGGTTCGTGAGGACACAGAACCGAGGCTGAGAGCGTATGTTACCGATGCGGGGGATAGCTGAAATAATCATTAATCAGTAATTAATAATCATACTAACGCCTCATACAATACCTCAACAGGATGCTTTGCTTTCCTTCCCGTGCCATCGTGGATCTGGTGGCGGCAGCTGGTGCCGGGGGCAGCGATAATCACGTCTTCAGATTGTTTTCTTACGGTGGGCAACAAAACCAGTTCGCCTATTTTCATGCTGAGGTCATAGTGCTCTTTCTCAAACCCGAAACTGCCGGCCATACCGCAGCATCCGGACGGTATAGTGGTAACCGTATAATTGGCAGGAAATGATAATATTCTGGCAGAAGCCCCTACACCAACCAGCGATTTTTGCTGGCAGTGACCCTGCAGTACCAGCTCTTTTTTATCTGTGGTAAACAAAGCCGGGTCGATATTGCCTTTGTTCATTTCGGCGGCCAGAAAATCATCTATCAAAAACACGTGTTTAGCCAGTTCTTTAGCCTTCTCAAAGTTCTCGTCGCTTGCCAGATCAATGTACTCATCCCTGAACGTCAGGATGGCCGATGGCTCAATGCCAAGCAACGGCGTATCAGCAGAAATAATAGGACTGAAAATAGTAATGTTTGTATTCGCAATCTCCTTCCCCTTGCGGATCAATCCCTTTGAAAGCCAGGTACGGCCGCTTTCTCCATGCTCCGCCATCTTCACTTCGTACCCTAATTTTTCCAGCAACAAAATGGCTTTGATGCCAATCTCAGTATCGTTGTAATTGGTGAATTCATCGCAGAAGAGGTAAACTGTTTTTGAGTTGCCAGTTGCCTGTTGCGTCTTAGCAGTATCACCTTGAACCCTAAACCCTGAACCCTGAACCTTGTATTTTTTAAACCACGCCCGCAATGTCGTGTTATACATCGTCGGCATAGAGCGGTCAATGGCAAAGCCACTCATTCTCTTGATCAGGCCGCCGATCAGTTTATTCCCTACGGCAAAATTGTATAGGGATGGAACCATAGCGGCGAGCTTAGCACTCTTGGTAAAATTCGCAATCAGTTTGCTGCGGAACGGAACACCGTTGGCATCATAATACTGTTGCAGGAATTCGGCTTTAAGCTTGGCCACATCCACATTGCTGGGGCATTCGCTTTTGCAGCCTTTGCAGCTGAGGCAAAGATCCATCACCTCATAGATCTCCTTGTTGTCGAAGCGGTTGGCTTTATCCGAATGGGTGAGAAATTCACGAAGAATATTGGCCCTGGCCCGGGTAGTGTCTTTCTCATTTCGCGTGGCCATAAATGAGGGACACATAGTGCCGCCACTCAGCTCCGTTTTGCGGCAGTCGCCGCTGCCATTACATTGCTCGGCATGCTGCAGCACATCCTGGTTATGGTAGCGGAAAATGGTTTTAAAGACCGGCGTTTGCTGGCCGGGTGTGTAGCGCAGCATGGTATTCATGCTGGGCGTATCCACTATTTTGTTGGGGTTGAAAATATTGTTGGGATCCCATGTTCTTTTGATCTCTTTTAACAACTGGTAGTTTTTTTTGCCCACCATCTGCTCAATAAATTCACCGCGGAGGCGGCCATCGCCATGTTCGCCACTGAGGCTGCCCTTGTATCTTTTTACCAGGTTAGCGATCTCTTCGGCAATGGTACGGAACAGCCGGTTGCCTTCCTCCGTTTTCAAATTGATAATCGGCCGTAAGTGGATCTCACCACTACCGGCATGCGCATAATGCACGCTGTAGAGATTGTGCTTTTTCAGGAGCACATTGAAGTCGGCAATAAAATCTGGCAGGTCGTTTACATCAACGGCCGTGTCTTCTATCACTGGCACCGCTTTGCTATCGCCAGGTAAATTGCTCAGCAGCCCGAGACCCGCTTTGCGGAGCGTCCATATTTTTTTGGTGTCGGCGCCGAATAACAGCGGGAAATGATAACCCAGGTTGGCCGCCTTCATATCGGCTTCCACCTGGGCAGCAATGGCCGCAATTTCCTCCCGGGTTTCTTTAGCAAATTCGATTACCAGGATAGCACCGGGATCACCTTGTACGAAGAAGCGGTTCTTGCTTTGCTCAATATTGTCTTTGGTGCATTCGAGTATATAATGATCAATCAGCTCGCTGGCGCTGGGGCGATATTTCAGGCCGATCAGGTTCGCCCGCAGCGCTTCGTCGATGGTATTAAAATGAACACATAGCAGACCGGTTTCTTTTGGTGGCAGTGGCACCACATTTAGTTTTATTTCGGTGATGAATGCCAGCGTGCCTTCGCTGCCGGCGATCAGTTGACAGAAATTAAAATCCGGTTCACCGGCTGTAAAGGGTGCCGTATCCAGCAACATATCCAGCGCATACCCTGTGTTCCGGCGTTCTACGGTTTTCTTGGGAAACTCTTTACGGATCTCCAGTTGGTTGTCGTAATTGCCCAGCATGCCGCGAACCGTTTGGTAGATAATGGCTTCCAGCGTGCTGCCTTCGCATTTGGTATGAAAATCATCCGGCGACAAGGCTTTAAACTCCGCATGGCTGCCATCGCTCAGGATAGTTTTTACTTCCAGCAAATGCTCCCGGGTGCTGCGGTATACTACGGAGTTGCTTCCACAACTGTTATTGCCCACCATCCCACCCATCATAGCCCGGTTGGCGGTGCTGGTTTCAGGACCAAAGAACAAGCCATGCGGTTTCAGGAACATATTCAGTTCATCCCGGATAACGCCCGGCTGCACCCGCACCCATTTTTCTTCGGTATTCAGCTCCAGTATCTGCGTGAAATATTTGCTGACATCTACAATAATGCCGCTACCCACCACCTGGCCTGCAAGGGAAGTGCCTGCGGTTCGGGGTATCAGCGAAGTGTGGTTTTCTTTGGCAAAGACGATCAGCTTTTTAATATCCTCCACGCTTTTTGGCAAGGCCACCGCCAGCGGCATCTCCCGGTAAGCCGATGCATCCGTGGCGTACAGGGTACGCATCGTGGTGTCGAAATAAAATTCTCCGTCAATGTTGTCGGCAATTGCCTGTAGCTTTTCGGTCATTGGGTGGTACTAATGGGCTGCAAAAATAGGTATGTAAGGCTTTGCGAAGCTGCAAAATCAATGATGTAAGGGCAGATCATTTATCTACACACAATTACGTAATAGGTAAATGGTACTCTCAGTAGTAGGGAGCAGTTACGTAGCTACCTTCATCACGAAATTTGACATTACCTACTACCTTCTATTATGAAAGACATTCGATGGCATTTTGAGTGACTGCAAAGCCATGGCAGAAGAGTACGGCCTTGAAACTAATCCCATGAAAAATAAGGAAGAATAATAGCGGTGGATATTAAATTAGATGTCATTTTAACCGTTGTCATAATTGGCTAAGCGAGTGTTTGCCTGAGTGGGTTTGGATAAATTCGGTTAGACATGTACAAAATTAAATATTTACATCTAAAAGCCTTTAAGTTCACTCATGTTGCGGAACAGCCAATTCTCTTTCGGATAACGGGTGTTCGGATCGATGGCATGGATAGAATAAGCCTGCCTGGAACGGCCACTGGTATTGGGTAAACTGTAATGCGGCAGCAGTCCGTGCAACACCACACAGGCGCCCTTCTTCACTTCCAGTGCCACCATCCCTTCCGTTGAAAACGGTTCATTATTGAGCATAATCATTTCTGTTCCGCCACCTTCCTTTCTTTTAAACCAGGATCGGAGTGGGGTTCGGTGCCCGCCGGGCATGGCCCAAAGGCAGCCGTTTTCTACAGAGGCGTCCTCCAGTGCAAACCAGAACCCAATGCAGGAAACTGGTTCAGTATACAGGAAAGTAGCATCCTGGTGCAGGTCCACCACACGACCAATCTTAGCGTGTTTGAGTATAAGCATGCTCTGGATAATGACGTAGTTGTCCAGCCCTAATTCTTGGGCCAGTACTTTCATTTGTGGTGACCGGGAAAAGGCATTAAAATCCGGATCCAGGTCATGAAGTGCATGACCGATCTTATTCATCGAATGAAACCGGTTTGTTTTAAGCTGACCGTTTTCGTCAAAAGCATCTTTTTCAAAAAAGAAGGACACGTTGCCACCAGAATTCAAAAAATAATCATCAGTATTCTTCACCTGGTCGCTGGTTTGAAATACCGATGGATGGCCCTCGAAATTGGAGGCGCTTGCAAGTGCTTCTCCCCGCTGCATCAAAGTATCACAGGCTTCTATCGAATTAAAATTTTCGATCACGAGGTAACCGTTGGTTTCAAAATGTTGCTGATAGTTGGTCAAAAGTGGTTACTTTTTAATGGAAAATAGTTCTGGGGCGGATAATAATTTCTTCCTGTTTGA
Source organism: Chitinophagaceae bacterium (assembly GCA_039925965.1). GTDB lineage: Bacteria > Bacteroidota > Bacteroidia > Chitinophagales > Chitinophagaceae > JAZKFT01. Next base: position 27,206 of record JBDSXW010000107.1, on the reverse strand, counting down.
TGATAAAAGACCTCAGATGCCAAGACAATCTGCCCATTTTATTACCCATTACCCAAATACTCAGGCAGCATTTTTGGAGGGTATTTTTCGCCGCAACCTGATTTCACCTTTATGGCGGGTAGGTACCTCATCCCCCAATAGTTTACCCCAGGGTTTTAGTTCAGGTACACGATCAAAAATAATTTTTAAGATGGCCACGAAAGGGATGGATAAAAACATACCAGAAACTCCCCAAAGTGCACCACCCAGCAACACAATGACGATTGAAAAGAATGCATTGATCCGCACCCTCGACGACACCAGAAAGGGTACCAGGAAATGGTTATCTACAAACTGGATCACGATATAGCAAATAATAATAAGTAGCGGTACCGATAAACTGTCTTGTGTAACGGTAGACAAGATTACCGGCAACAAAATGGCTATCAGCCCACCGATATAGGGTAAGATATTTAGCAAGGCACCAATTACGCCCAATAATATGGCATAGTCTACACCTAGCAGAAGTAAAGCAGTGGAATTAAGAACCGCTACCACTAGCGCTTCCAGCAAAAGCCCCACCATATAACTTTGTATTGACTTTTTGGTTTCAGTAAACACTTCTGATACCTTATCAGTATTTTCCTGGGGGAAGGATTCGTAGAAAAAATTCAGGAACAGTGTTTTGAAATATAACAGCATAAATGTGTAAACCGGTACTAGCACAAAAAAGCCAATCGCGCTAAAAACCCCACCCACAGCGGTTCCCAGTAAGGCTTTACTATTGCTCATGGCTTCACCCAATGTCTGCTGCTGTTTGCCTACAGATATCTTAAATTTAGCAGCTATCCAGGTTTGTATCGAATGAATGTGTTCATTAAACTTACCCTTGAGTGCCACCATGTTATCTGTAAACTTCACCAACTCAGAAGAAATAAAATACATAATGCCACCAAATACGCCTATCGCGATCAGTAAAGCAATAAAAACTGAGAACCCACGGTTTAGTTTTCTCTTACAAAGGAAGTTTACGATGGGGTTTAACAATATGGCAATCACCACCGAAAAAGCGATAGGTGCAATAATTGCCCTCAAGCTGGACAACGCATAGCAGCACAGGGTAAGCCCGAAAATAATGACGGTGCTTTTTAGGTAAAACGGGTACTGTTTCAATTTGGGTGTCATAGATGTAAATTACCGCTGAAATAATCATCTTTCGTGCCGATTATCTTCTTCGTCGCGGCGAATTTTATGGTATCGATAAATGTAGCTGCTTTCACCGGTAATTGCAATAGCAGTATAATATGCACCGATCCAAGTCGCTACTTGCCTAGTCCCGGCAACGATTCCAAACCGCCTGGACTATCTTTTTATATCCGAATACTCCTTTCCGTTTTTGTCGAGGTAACTAACAATCACTATCGGGCTCGTATCTTCCTCCTGACCAACTATCCCCATTTCTAATATTTTATTGTCAGTCATAACGAGCGAAATAAGGCCGAGACCGGATCCAGCGTTGAACTCATAATCAGGGTTTTTATTAGTCCTCACTTTCAGTTGCCGATCTATAATGGCTAACACGTCCTCTTCGCCGCCTTGTTTGATAAAAATCAGGTAAAATCCTTCATTGCTGGCAGCTGAAACCTTGGTGACATTATCCACCAGAATCTTTTTTACTTCGCTGCCTGCCTGGGTATAAAAGCCATCATTTAGCTTCATTACGAAGTTGCTGCCATCTATGGTTACAATCTCTTTAGCACCGGTAGTGTTCTGCGCAACCCCCTGTTTGTTGACAAAATAATACAAGCCATCAGCAGCTTTTACGATGAAATGGTCATTGTAAGACAGGTTACAACTGATAAAACCTTTTCCCCTGAACAACTCTTTGCCCCTGGTATCAATGAAAAATGCCTCATTACCAATTTTGCCTCTGCCATAGGCATGATGGAAGCTGAATACTTCATCATATTTTATTGGGGTTACCTCTTTGCCTGATAGGTCTATAAAGCCATACTTTCCGTTAAGTTTTACCGCAGAGAACCCATAACTAAACCCATATATATCGTCGTACTTTGGCATAACCAGCCAGTTACCTGTTTTATCGAGCATGCCCCATTTACCATCGGCACTCTGCACCTTCAAAAATCCTTCTGCTTCGTAATACCTACCCATGTCTTTATAAATCGTGGGTAACAAATTCTGGCCATCGGCCCTTTGAAGACCATATAAATAATTGGGATACTTACCGGTTTTTATCCGAATGAGGTTGGGTATCGGCGTTAGCGCATATTCCACAGTTTTCTCGTTAGTAGCCACGGCCTTTTTTGTTTTGATAGAAACGATGCTTTCTGTAGAGTTGTCGTCATTTTTTACCGCCACACACTCGCCAGACACGTCGCTGCATTTCAGGTAAACAGGCTCCAGCACTATCTTACCTGCCGAGTCCATTATGCCATACTTGCCGTTTTTTTTCAGCACCACATAGCCATTTTTATAAGTATTTGGTTCTTCATTTATCGGTTGAATAATCACTTTGAAATTTTTGGCTTTATAGCCCCAAAGTTTGTCCAGGTCCCAGTTGGCGATATCCTGTACCTGATAGGGCACTAAATCCTGGCATAATGCACGGGCAGCGATTACCAGAAAGACTATCAGTAATTTTATTTTCATGGCAAAGAATCATTTAGTTGAAACCTTGTAAAGGTATTCATAGATGGCTGGCAAGTTTTATACCCAGTCAAGGGTATATTTCGGGGAGGTTGCGCAAAACCTTATCAATCCTATTGCCATCCGTATTTCTAAAACGGTGTGGTAGCGATCATAGTTGTCCATATGGAATGATGTGCAAATATATGGTTGTTTCTCATAACGTGTGAGGTGTTCCGTAAACAATCTACCTTTGAATGTATTCAAAAATTACTTTACAGATTGGCTCACAAAACCGGCACACAGTGGGCTTTGACGAAAATGATCCAGCTTTCTGATCGGCAGATGCAGCGCTTGCACTATTGGATATTACCCACCAATTCAGTGGACAAAGTTCATCGTAGCAGCACGGTCGTCCCTTTCTGATTCACCAGTTTGCCATTTTCAGTATCCGTGTAACTAAGCATCCATACATATGCACCGGTAGGCTGTGGCTCTCCCTGGTATTTGCCGTCCCAACGCTGAAGCGGGTTGCGGGCTTCGAACATCAATTGTCCAAAACGATTGAATACACGGAAGATGAGGTTGCCTGCCTTATAAGCATTCGTTGGATAAAGAAAATCATTAAGCCCATCACCATTAGGTGTAAAGCCGTTAGGGACAGCGATCACACAGTTATTGAGTGCCCGCACTCTAACGGTGGTATCATCTGTACACCCAAGGGTCCCGGTAAGGGTTAGCCTGATCGTATAAAACGTTTCGATAATGGGTGTAGGATACCCGTGCGGCAGTGGATCGCGTACGTTCGCGGATGTGCCGTCCCCAAAATCCCAGGCATAGCTCGCTATGCTGCCACCACTGTTATTGGCGATCGTAAGCGATTCCAGCGGGCAGAGGAACGACGCCGTTTCAAAAGCGGCATGCAGGGTGTCAGTATCTATAAAAATAGTTTGCGTAACGCTGTCGTTGCAAAACCCGTTAGTGACATTGAGGCTTACATGTCTTGTGCCAAAGGTGCTATAATATACAGTAGGATTTTGCAGGAATGAAGTGGAACCATTGTCAAATGACCAATGCCACTGAGTGACGCCATTAAGACCGTTATGGAAGAATCTCACTGTATCGGCCCCGGTACAAGAATAACCAATTGTACTTGAAAATGCAGCAGCTACAGTATCTCCCGTTACTAAAGTTAAACTACCACCAGGCAGGGCAGCCTTGTTGCATTCATTTAGCAATGTGTTGGCATCGCTGCCGTTTTTTAAGGTCAGCGTGTAGTTTCCACCCGTTGTAATAATGGTCGCCAAAGTTAGTTTAATGGTATTGGTAAATCCACTAAGACAAGTTCCGGCGGCCTGAGTAATCGTAACCGCAGATGGCCCGGTTATGCTAAAATCGCTACCATTTTGGGCGATACTGGTGCATCTTACAGGCTCTTTAAATACAAGTACCAGTTCCTGTGGTTTACAACCCACTTTGGCCAGGCTGTCCATCGTCACCAGCGGGTGCGCAACCACTGAAATATTATTGATGCTGTCATTTACAGGGATCGTGCGACGACAGGCATCGGCAAGCGTATTGCCATCAGTGCCATTTTTAATGACAAGCGTATAGGTGCCGGTAGGTAAATTGCCACCTAGTGTCAGAACGATCGAATCAGTTTCAAGGCCAGGGCTGCAGCTAACGCCCATTGCACTAATGACAGGCGCTAGCGAAGGCCGAAGGGTAAAGTCAGATCCGTTGGCGGCAATGCTGTTGCAACTAATTTTTTTATTGAGTTTGATCAGCACCTGGTTGCCTTCGCAGGGTGCAATCGCGGTAGCCAGTTTCGGTGCCACAAGATCCTTTTGGACAGCGTTGATCGTAACTGGCACGGTAGCAGAATCCTCGCAAAAGCCGTTACTCACTTTAAGAGCTACATTATAAATGCCGGGCGCATTAAAAGCAACCATCTGGTTTTGCAGCGATGAGGTGGGTGGCGTAGCGCCAGGAAACGTCCAGTGCCATTGGTTTACACCGTTTCCGCCTTGATTGGCAAAACTTACGGAATCCTCGGTGAGACAGGGCTTGTAGATTACGGTATAGTTGAATGCTGCGGCTACCGAGTCTTTCACTATAAAATTGAGTGTCGAGCCGGCCGGGGTAGATTGAGCGCAGTCGTTGACCAGGGTGTTGCCATCGCTTCCTGTTTTTAATCGGAGGCTATAAATACCGCCGGCTTTAATGGGACCAGCCATGCTTACCCGTATGTTTTTGGTAGTGCCAGCGCCGTTGCAATTGCCCAGTGCCTGTACCACAGTCACTGCCGATGGGCCTGTGACCGTGAAGTCGCTCCCGTCGGCGGCAATGCTGTTGCATAGTACGGATGAGCTAAAGATCAGGTCTATAAACTGCGGACTACAGGCAGCCACCAACAGACTGTCCATGGGTACGGGCACTTGGACAGGCACCACCAGGTCCACGCTGTCTTCTACGGGCAAGAGGTTGCCACAGAGGTCTAGCAAGGTATTGGCATCGGTTCCATTTTTCACCTTTAGACGATAGGTGCCGGGGGGCAATGCACTATCGAGTGTAAGTTGTAAGGAGTCGAGATCGAAACCGCCGCTACAACCGAACCCCGTGGCTGCGATAAAGTTAGTGACGCCGCTGTTAATGGTAAAATCGCTGCCATCTCTCGCAAGGGTGTTGCATCTCATTTGCTTATTTAGCTTAATATTCACGGTGATGCCATCACAGGCGGCAAAAGCTGTGGCCAGGTGGGGCACCAGAGTGTCGGTAATGCTGGCTGTGCCGCCACCAAAGGAAAGATTATAGCCGCTCTGGCCATTGCTGTAATGGCTTATCAATAGCAGGTAGTCATTGCCGGCTACAAGGGATGGCATACGAGTAAACAAGGGCGTGCCTCCGGCACAGGCAAAGGCCACTGATCCGGCGGAAGAAGCCCCTGTATTGCCAAAAGAGCCAGACCAGCTACAAGTAACAAACAACGCAGAATTAGTATACACCTCATCCAGGTTGGTCACACCCGTTACATTAAACAACTGCCAGTCGTAGTCTTCATTGCTTCCCAATGGGCTGATGACAAAACCCAGTGTGCCCGGGCTATAGCACTTGAATTTATACCAGTAAGGATTTTTATCTGATAGGCCTGCCGTAGCACCGCAGGGACTTACAATATTGCGGTTGCCGCAAAGCGGCACGCTGTTTTGGGTAAAAGTGGTGGTGCCGCAAACCGGGAAAGCAGTTTGCGGATTCTGACCCGGATTGGTGCAGGTTTGCCCGTATGCAAAGCATATCGCGAAGAAAGGAAGCAGGAAGCAAGGGATGCGTTGCATACAACAATCAGAATTGGTGCACTGCAAATTCGTCTAAGTTTTTGATAAAGTCTGCCTGATTTTATGGCCGACAGAGTCCTGGCCTAAATTATAAACTCACCCACCATTCGGTGGGCGACACCATTCGCCCGAATATCTGCGATGCTGTAGTGAGTTTTGAACCATGTACGGAATATACAGGCAGCTAAGGTTAGATGTTTTTAGGGTAATGCATTGCGGAGCGGATTTTCTTTAAAGGTCTCATCATTAAAACAAAATTACCCGCCACAATAAAATTCAACAAAACAAAATGTGTAAAAACTGATAGGTTGAAATAACACCTTTCAAAAAACCTCTCGAGTCCCACTCACGTATCCCGACCCAGGTTTCACCGCTCACGTCTCACGTTTTAAACTATTCCCATGTAGCTTTGTCAAGTACGGTTGGAATATATTTACCCATTCCAAAAATGCCCTCCATGTACCTCGACGACCAAACCTTGTTACAACAGTTTCGTAATGCTTCCACGAAAGAGCGGGCCTATACGGCCATCATAAAGAAGTACCAGGAGAAGCTATATTGGCATATCCGCCGAATGGTGGTGCAGCATGAAGATGCGAACGACGTGCTGCAAAACGTGTTTATTAAAGTATGGAAGGGCCTGGATAATTTCCGGGAAGATAGCCAACTATATACCTGGCTTTATCGCATTGGAACCAATGAGAGCCTGACTTTCATCGATCAGCAGAAGCGGAAATCGAGTTTAAGCCTGAGTGATAATGAGAATGGGTTGGAGAATATGATTAAGGCGGATACAAATTTCGATGCCAACAAGCTGGAATGGAAACTGCAACTAGCCATACAGAAATTACCGGAACGGCAGCGTCTCGTATTCAACCTGAGATACTACGACGAAATGCCATACGAACAGATGAGCCGCATTCTGGAGACCAGCGAAGGTTCCCTCAAGGCCAGCTATCACCATGCGGCAAAAAAAGTGGAAGAATTTATCCTATTGCATGCCTGATGCAACGAAGGAAAATTTGAAAAATTTTATTTCAGGTAAACTTTTAACAACTTGGCAAGTCTTTAAAAAGCAATGAGCAATCGCATAAATATATTGAAGGAACTTGAAAGCATCGCCCCGCTATTAGTAAATGCCCCGATGAATATGCCTTACACAACCCCGGAAGCTTATTTTGAAACCTTTCCTGCGGAAATACTCAACCAGCTCGGATTGGATGAAAACCACGCTTTGGCACCACATATTGTAGCCGTATCCAAAGAAAATCCATACCATCTGCCTGTCGGGTATTTCGACGGACTGGCACATGCCGTACTGGAAAAGATTTATAAACATGAAAATGCGGCCACTGTTCCTGAAGGCTATTTCAGTTCCCTGTCGGATATTTTACTAGGTAAGGTTCGCGGTATAGAGGTGAATGAAGAATTGGAAGACCTGGCACCACTGCTCAATACTATCGATAAGCGGCCTGTAAATTTTGTTCCTCAAGGTTATTTTGAAAACCTAGCAGCAGTGCCGGAAGAAGAAGTAACAGCGATCCAGGAAATCAAGGTTGTTTCCATCAATAAAAAGAAAACTAACTGGCTGAAATACGCGGTAGCTGCCTGTTTTACTGGCGTTATCGTGTTTACAGCGATTAAGGTCATCAATAAACCCGCTATCGTTGATTCACCAATGTCGTTAAATTTCAAAGAAAAACTTTATAAACTCCCGGATTCAACCATCGAAAATTATCTTTCTAAAGAGCAATCGGTTTCAGAGTCGGCGAATGTTGCTTATAGTGCGGTAAACGATGACGATATAAAAGATTTTTTGAAGGAGTTTTCGGATGAGGAATTACAACAATATCTGAAAAATGAAGGCGACGAGATAGCGAGTAACTAAGCACCCTTAAAAATTTAAACATACGAACATGAAAAAGCTGATAGTAGCCGTGATGATAGGAATGGCCCCGCTGCTAAGCCTACACGCCCAACCCGACGGAGAAAATGAAAACGCCATCGAAACACTTAAGATAGCATTTCTTACGAAGCAACTGAATCTAACCCCGGAAGAGGCGCAGCAATTCTGGCCGGTGTATAACCAGTATTCTCAGGAACGGAAAAAATTGCATAGGGAAAGCAAAGATGGCGGCGATGTAATTGAATTGAAAGAAAAAGAATTGAATCTTGCCAAACGCTTCAGGCCGGAGTTTATCAAATGTGTGGGCCCGGATAAGTTTAACCGGATGCTGAAATCGGAAGGTGACTGGCGGCAGGTATTGAAAGCTGAGATTGAAAGACGCCGGGCCATCCGGCAGCAGAAAAAGTCCAGGCTTGGCGGTGGTTAACGGGTCCGTTTTTGGGCTGCATTCATTCGCACATTTTGCAGCAACAAATTGATATCATAGGTATCATTTTTTATATACAGCATTTGCCCCCTGACTTTTTCGACCAGTGTGGCAAATGTTGAGCTTGTTTGAGAGTCGTCGCCCACTACAACTGCAGTTAGCAGGATATTTCTGTTGGCCACAGCCCTTTTTTCATCAGTTGTTTTTAATCTGAAAATGCCATCAGTCACTACAAATAGCTCATTGTTGCCACCAGTTACAAAATATTGTTTTGCCTCTTCGTAAGCGCGTTCCAAACCCGCGCTAATATTGGTGGCTCCCCCATTTGCACTCAGCGATTGGATGACGTCCATTATCGCCGCTTTGTTAGAAGCTGCCTGCCCGCTAAGCAGGGATTCTACCCCACTGCCAAAAATCACAATGCTCACTTTGTCTGATGGCCGCAATTGCTGCACCAGCCGATACATGCATTTCTTTAGCGATACGATTTTTCGGCTTTCCGACATGCTATGGCTAATGTCAAGTAGGAACACAATATTATTGGTTGAATGCATGGACGGTTTAAGCAGGAGCGAAGTGTCAGGTTGGTCTGTTGGCAATAACAGCGGTGAGTAGCCAATGGAAGCGTCTTGCTGCTGTAGGCCGATACGGAAAATATCTGCATTGCCGAAACTGTTTTTTTCGGATACAAAATAAGCATGACTGGCGAAGGGATCGATAATAAAATTATAGTCATTCGCACTTGAATTGACTGCTGGTCCCAGGTTGCGGGGCGCCGACCAGTTTTTGAAGCTGGCATCCAGCCTTTCGCTTACATAGATATCTGCTTCGCCTAATCCGCCCGGCCTGTTGCTCGAAAAATAAAGGTAGCGGCCATCGTCGTCCAGCCAGGGTGTGAGCTCGTTAAACGCTGTATTAACCGGTCCCGGCAATCTAATGAGCAGGGGTTTTTCAATCGCGTTATATTCGTTCAGCAGCAGGAAAATATCATTTTGTGCGCCATCGCTTTGGCTCCACATATACAGCTTTAAAAAGGGATGATAAAATGGAATAATATTGCTGCGCCTAAAAATAGAATCCAGTGTTTTGGACGATTTTTTTTCAAGGGCGTTGGGTGTAAAATCTTCGCTTGCTTTGGTGTCGTCGTATACCGAAATGCCACGACCATAGAGCAGTCGTTTTCTGTAGAGGGTATAAGATCCGCTGACCAGGTATTGATGGCTGCTTAAAGCTTGAAGCATGTATTTGGGCTGGTTGATATTGGGATTCAGCGCGCCAATTTTTTCCTTTCCGGTGATATGGCCGATAGAATCTGTGGTCGTTTTCCAGGCCTCCAGCTGACCGTTAATGCCGCTTCCCTGGCTAAAGAACAAAGTACTGCCATCTGTAGAAAATATGGGTTGCACCTGGCTAAACTGGTCGTTAACTTCCTTCCCAATATTTTCGCGGCTGCCTGTAAAAACAGGTTGTGCAACCAGAACGACATGCGTGAATAAGATAATTAAGAGGAGGCAGGTGCGGGTCAAAGGGTTGCGTTTTGGTTATTTAAAAATGGAAGCGGCATTAGCGGTCGTGACTGTTGCAATTGTATCAGCAGACACGCTGTACACTTCAACGAGTTTATCAACTACATATTTTAAATAACTGCTTTCATTTCTTTTACCTCTGAATGGAACCGGGGTAAGATAGGGTGCATCTGTCTCCAGCACCAGGTGCTGCAGCGGCACATTTGCCAACACTTCTGCGAGACCAGATTTTTTATAAGTAAGAACTCCGCCAATTCCCAGGTAAAATCCGGCATTGATGATCTCGTTCGCTTCTTCCAGGCTGCCCCCAAAACAATGGAAGATGCCGTGCAAGCCTTTGCCGGCATAGCTTTTTACCACTTCAATGGTTTCGGACATGGCATTACGGGTATGAATCACAATCGGCAGATCATATTGCAAGGCCCAACCGATCTGGGCATGGAAGGCTTCGTATTGCTGTTCTTTAAAACTGGTATCCCAATAAAAATCCAGGCCTATTTCGCCAACGGCGGCAAAATTTCTTTTACCCAGCCATTGCGCCACCGTTAGTAATTCCTCCTGCCAATTTTCTTTCACGTAACAGGGGTGCAGGCCCATCATCGCATGACATTGGCCAGGGAAGTCAAGTTCCATTTGCAGCATACTGTCAATCGCTGTACTGTCGATACCCGGCAGATAAAACTTCTGCACACCCGCCGCATTGGACCTGGCGATCATCTCCCGGCGGTCGCCATCAAATTCTTCTCCGTAAAGATGGGTATGTGAATCAATCAACATCATCCTGCGAAATTAGGGATTGATTGATAAGAAGGTTGCTGGCCGGATACATTAGGCTGAACTAAGAGTTTCTTATAGCAACAGATTAATCCGGAATGGGGTCGAAACTGATCTTGCCGGGTGAATGAGCCAATTTGGACTCAGAATCAATGGTATAAAAGATGGTTTTCTTTGTGAATTTTGCCGAGCCAGTAGAGTAGAAAGAATCTTTTGAAATTCTCCCATAATTATGACTTTTAACTTTGTAAACTAAATCTTCAGACTGATTTCTTTTCCTAGTAATCGCAAATTCCATTGAAAAATGACCTAAAATCCCTTGGTAACAATACCCTCCACATAAATGTATTATTCCATATTTATCAGCCAAACCTAAATCACTGAAATTTATTTTTGTCATTTGTGGTGTATCCCTGCAATTTACAACCCCTATAGCATAATCACCATTGGCTAATGGTTTACAGGAACATTCCATACCTTTTCTTAATCTTTCTTTCAGCCTGCCTGCCCAATGTATCCTGGTTAAGGGCGATGACTTCTTCATTCAACAGTGTGTTTTTTGTGTCCTCGTACATATTCCGAAAATCATTATTGGCATATAATAGATCGCTCATTGAAGCCCACAGGCTAAAACGGACGTTGATATTCGGTATCGTTGCAACCTATACCGCCACCTGCGCTTGAGGGTTCTTTTTTTCCCCATTCAATCCTGCAATCAGCATATCCGGTCGTTCCAATAGCCCCGGCCTGCCGATTGGCGTAATTCAACTTATATATCCAGAATATCCATGATGCCTGACCCCATTTTTCCGTGGCTTTTTTCCATTTATCCCGTACATCTGCAGTTGTACGGGATAAATGGCAGCCAACTTGTGCCGCCCCGAATCTCAAATGCCAAAGGCAAATCTCTTCCACTTTGTGCAAGGCATCCCTCATTTTTTTATACCGGATTTTTGCCGTGTTAGAATCCGCGGGAGGCCGACAATAATCGTATTTTAAATAATCCACATCCCAATCTACAAAAGTCCTGGCATCCTGCTCGTCAAAACCCAGGCTGGCCGTTTTAGCTTAGCCTATTACCTGCCAGTAACACAATACAGCAGCTCTACCTTTGCGAAGGTTTGAAGGAGTCTAGTTGCGCCGACGCTTCCGGGAAGCCAACGTTTTCATTAGAAAACAAACCCCAATATTTTTGAAAAAACCCCACACCATTTTCCAGGTTTGAGGTTTTGTATCCATGACACTAACACCCACTTTATTTTTTTACATGCCGCCTCTTCCTCCGCCCATATGCATCATACGCATGCCGCCGGGCATGCCACCTGCGCCAAATTTGCTCAGGTTATAGGTAAAGCTCAGCATCAAATACCTTTTCAATACGCTGTAGGTTTGGTCTTCAATGTAGTTGCTGGTGGTATTGCGCGAAACCCCTTTGTTCTGGTTCAAAAGGTCGTAAACACTCAGTTTCAATTCACCTTTTTTATCTTTTAAAATACCCTTGGCCAGGCTGGCATTCCACAAAGTAATTTTAGGGTTAAAACCAGCAGCACGGCCAGTGTTTATTGTGTAATCGACTTCGTTAGTCAAGGTAAAGTTGCCCGGAATATACCAGTTGTTATCAATACTGTAGTTCTGCGTAAAATAGTTGCTGTTCTGAACGGGTTGGGTACTATAGGTGACTTTGTTCCAATTAAGACCTGCACCAAAACCGATGTCGAACAACTCTTTGTAGGTGTAGTTAAATGAGACTTTTTCTCCAACTGAATAGTTGTCTATTTTGTTTTGGGCGTTATTCAGTATGTTGATATTGTGGCTTAAGGATGCATTGGTATTCAGGTTCAGGTTGGCTTTTATCTTTGCGATCTTAACCGGAAAACCGTTGGCCATGTTGGCGTTAAGATTGTATACACCCTTCACGTTGTTGTAAGTGGTTTTACGATTGCCGTTGCTAAAAAGGCTGTCGTTATTTACGATCTTATTAAAAGTCTGAGAGCCATTGATCGATATGAAGAAACTTTTTTGGGTGTAGGGATCAAAAATGTTGTAGTTAACACGCAGGTTATTGGTAAACTCCTGTTTCAAATTAGGGTTACCTACTTTGATAGCGTTGATGTTAGTGCTGTCAATAAATGGCTGCAATTGAGAAACGGAAGGCTGGTTATTGCTACCACGATAGTTCAACCTGAAATTTTTGTAACTGTTGGGCTTGATCTGTATTTGTGCATTCGGCAAAAAGTTTAAAAACTTCTGGCTGATAGGTGCTGTTTTGCCCTGCAATAAGCTAGATAGCTCTGCCTGCTGCACCGCAACCCCGAATGCATAATTCCAGGTCTTGCGATTTTCGCGGTAGTTAATGCCGGCTCCTGTGTTGATGAAATCATTGTTGAATATGTTGCTTAGACCTACATTGGCAATATCGTACTTGCCGGTCGATTTGTTGTAGTTGAAAGTACGCCGGTCGCTGTTGCTGCTGTTTTGATTTCGGTAGGCGTTGAATTCGAGAATGCTGCGTTTGCTCATCGGTTCGGTATAGCTCACATTTACGCTGTAAGAATTACTGTTGTTCTCACTGGTATTGTACCGGTTGATGGTATCCCGGCGGCTAAAGCCTACATAGGTGTTATTAATAGAATATTGATTGCCGTCGCCATTACTTACATTTTTGCCCACTTTGAGTTCCGCTGAAATGGTACGGCCTTTCAGCTCGAATTTATGTTTTAGTAATGCGGTGGTATTGAAGTTGTAGCCTGAACTATTGTTGATGGTTGTATTCAGCCCTTCACTTAGCAAGGTGCCTTTGGGGCCAAGGGTGGTAAAGTCATAATGGCTATCCGTCTGTGTATTTTGAAAGGTGATTGATGGTGTTATTTTAATGGAATTGGACGAATCGATTTTCCAGTCGATGCCTAAATTAATCCGATGGTTGTTATTTTCCCGCACTGTAGTTCCAGGCTGTGTTTTAAACTGTATGGAATCAGAAATTGTAGTTTGGGCATAGGTATTATAATCGTTTTTCAGGCTGGTGTTGTTAAAGAAATAGCTACTCGTGAAATCGAGGTTTTTATTCTTAAAATTATTATAGTTAAGACCGGCTGCACGGGTGGTGGTAATGCCCTGGCTGCTGCCGCCAAATGCGCCTCCGCCATTGAGGTAATCGTTCAGGCCAAAACCCTGTTTATTGATATTGTTCAACTGGCCAATAAACGATATCTGCTCACCTTTTTTGAAACTGTTAAGGTTGGCGCTGCCATCATAGCGGTCGCGGGTTCCGTAACCCCCTGAAACTTTCCCAAAAAGACCCACCCGCTTGTCGGCTTTGAGGGTGAGGTTGATCGTTGGTTCGCTATTACCATCGTCGAAACCGGTGAACTCGCTTTTGTCACTTTTCTTATCATACACCTGAACTTTGTTTACCATGTCGGCCTGGAGGTTCTTGCTGGCCAATTTAGGATCATCGGCGAAAAACTGTTTGCCATCCACCATGATTTTCTTTACTTCCTGTCCGTTGCTTTTAATGGTGCCATCTTTATCAACTGTTACGCCAGGAAGTTTTTTCAGCAACTCTTCTACGTTTGCGTTTGGCTTTGTTTTAAAGGAACCAGCGTTGTATTCAATCGTATCGCCTTTAATGGAAACTGGCGCGGCGGTCACGATCACAGCGCCCAAATCTGCGTTGGAAGTCATCGGGATGATGCCCATGTCAGCATCTTTATTGGCGGTGGAAATAGTAAAGGCTTTTGAAAAAGTACCAAAACCGGTATAGGATACCATGAGCAGGTAACTGTCGTTTTCTAATTTGCTTACACTAAAAAGACCCTGACTATTACTCCGGGCAAAAGTTACCAGGGAGGAATCTTTGGCCGTTACCACGCTGATGGTGGCATTGGGCAGGAACTTTTTTGTGGCGGTATCGACGACGGTACCTGAGATAGAGCCCTGTGAAAAGCAGGAAAAACTGAAAAGTAAGAGGGAGGTGATTAAAATGGATATGCGTTTCATGGTGCGAATTTGTCTGATTTCAGATTAGGTCGCAAAACTATTGGTACGGGCGGAGTAAAGCGGTTAATAAGATGGGTTTAATGTTAAATGTGGTTAATTGAACGGTTTAGTCAAGGTCGAAATACTTCATCGATCATAGGTGAGGTAGCATTTCTGACTAACTTGAATTCATTTCCCTAAAGTCTTTAGCTTTCCAATCGGTAATTCATCAGTTTTCGTAAAAATAGTTCGGTATGAGAACAATGCTTCTGGCATTCATAATCCTGATTTTTTGCGATTCTTCAAGCGGAGAGCATACCCGTGAATCAATCCGACTAAATACCGTGACGAAAATTGAAATGCACCTAAGCAATTTCGGAGTAGAATCAGACGGGTTTCCCAACATTGCGGCAAGTATTGACTTTGACCACGACACTAGTATTTGCAAAGTGTCTTACTACAATCCTAAAAATAAGGATACCGCCTATCGTCTTACAAAAATGGAAATTGATAGCCTTGAAAATTCTATTAATAATTGCGACCTTATTATACTACAGAAAAATTATACCAGTTCTCAGAGCGATCAGCCCACTTCCACGGCAGCTATTACAACGACCAATGGCGCGTTTAAAATTGAGGATTATGGATTAGGCGGTAAATATCCCCTGGACGAGTTGTATAGAATTGTCTATAAACTCAACAATACATTCCGTCAAATAGCACACTAATTTATGATTTTGATCCGTTGGATTATTTTATCCTATCTATTGCAATGGCTGTAGCTTCAATCGTCTTATCTAAATCCTCATAACTCAAAGCATTATTCAAAAACCAGCTTTCAAAAGCACTAGGTGGCAGATAAATGCCCTGGTCGAGCATGGCATGAAAATATTGGCTGAAGAAGGCGTTGTCGGCGGCGGCGGCTCTGGCAAAGTCGGTTACTGGCATCTTGCTAAAATGCACACTGATCATACTGCCCAACTGGTTGATTACAAATGGCTTGCCCGATGATTCTAAAACTTTATCCAGGCCATTTTTTAGGTAGATTGTTTTGTCCTCCAATTCCTGGAAGATGGCTGGGTTATTTTTAAGTTCGCTGAGCAGGGTAAAGCCTGCAATCATGGCGATTGGGTTACCACTCAGGGTGCCGGCCTGGTACACATTGCCCAGCGGGGCTACTACTTCCATTATATGTCGTTTGCCACCAAAGGCGCCCACCGGCAGCCCGGCGCCAATTACTTTTCCGTAGGTCACCAGGTCGGCATTCACGCCACATTTTTCCTGGGCGCCACCCAAGGCCAGGCGGAAGCCGGTCATTACTTCATCAAAAATTAAGACAATATTTTCTGCATCGCATAAGCTCCGGAGCCCTTCTAAAAAGCCGGCAGCAGGTAAAATGCAGCCCATGTTTCCGGCCACTGGTTCTACGATAATCGCGGCAATTTCGTTTTTATGGCCCGACACTAATTGGTGAACCGCCTCCAGGTCGTTATAGGCACAGGTAAGGGTATCGTTGGCCACACCGGCTGTAACGCCGGGTACAGTTTGGATATTAAGGGTAGCTACGCCGCTACCTGCTTTTACCAAAAAACTATCGGCATGACCATGGTAGCAGCCTTCAAATTTGATGATCTTGTTTTTGCCGGTAAAGCCCCTCGCCACGCGTACAGCGCTCATGCAGGCCTCAGTGCCGGAGCTTACCATGCGGATCAGGTCCACATTAGGCACCATGCTTATAATCAGTTCGGCCATTTCAATTTCCAGCTGCGTAGGTGCACCGTAAGAAGTGGAGTAAGCCGCTCTTTCCTGGATCGCTTTTACAACGGGTTTATAGGCATGCCCGAGAATCATGGGACCCCAACTGGCGATATAGTCGATATATTGGTTGCCATCGGCATCGTAGAGATAAGCACCTTTTGCTTTTTGGATAAACAGCGGTGTGCCGCCTACACTTTTAAACGCACGTACCGGGCTATTGACACCGCCGGGAATGCTCTGCTGAGCCCGGGCAAAAAGTTCTTTACTGGTGGATATGTTCATGGTGTTTGAATTGATCGTATTAAAAAAATATTCCAGCAATTGATCGGCTGTCAGCGCAGGAAATAATATTAGCGGGTGCCATCTGTGTTATACCCTACAATGCATTGATCGCTGCAAGGGTCGCTTCCAGTTGCTCCGGGCTCTGGAAATGAATTGCGTGAAAACCCAGTGTCTCCGCGGCTTTCACGTTCTTAATATTGTCGTCGATAAAGACACTGTTGGCTGCTACTAACTGATAACGGTCGAGTAAGATTTGAAAAAGTCGCGGATCGGGTTTGATCAGTTTTTCTTCGCCTGAAACCACTACGCCCTCGAAAACTCTAAAGAACGGGTACCGTTCGTAAGCTATGGAAAGGGTTTCGGTTGACCAATTGGTAAGGCCGTATACTTTGTATTTTGCATTTAGCCGATGCAGTAATGCAACGCTTCCCGGGATGTCGCATTTGAGCATGGTTTCCCAATGGTCATAGAATAGCTGGATCATATCGTGCGAATCGGGAAACCGTTCCTGTAGCAAGCGGGTGCCATCAGCCAGGCTGCGTCCTTTATCCTGTTCCAGGTTCCATTCTTCGGTACAGATATTTTTGAGAAAATATTCCATTGCGGTTTCATCCGCAAAATGTTTTTGGAAGAGGTATCTCGGGTTCCAATCAACCAGCACGCCGCCGAAATCAAAAATGATATTGTCTATTTTCATTATCCCAATATAGGTTGATATGTGTTAATTAGGCCTCTAACAATTTGCATGCATCCTTCGCAAAATAAGTAGCAATCATACTGGCACCAGCTCTCTTAATCGAAGTGAGGGTTTCCAAAATTGCCTGGTCTTCATTCAGCCAGCCCATTTTAGCTGCGGCTTTGATCATCGCGTATTCACCGCTTACATGGTAGGCGCTCACCGGCACCGGTACCGCATTTTTTACTTCCCGAATAATGTCGAGGTAACTTAAAGCAGGTTTTACCATCACGATATCGGCACCTTCGGCCACATCGGCCTGGGCTTCTTTTACCGCTTCGATCCGGTTGGCATAATGCATCTGGTAGGTTTTTTTATCGCCAAAACCAGGGGCTGAATCCAGTGCATCGCGGAACGGGCCGTAAAAGCAACTCGCATATTTGGCACTATAAGCCATGATGCCGGTATGCACCAGTGATGATTGCTCCAGCGCCGTGCGTATGGCCTGTATACGTCCGTCCATCATATCGCTGGGAGCTACAAAATCAGAACCTGCTTTTGCATGGCTCACGCTCATGGCAGCCAGCACTTCCACCGTGGCATCATTTACAATAATGCCATTTTCCACCAGTCCATCGTGGCCGTCGCTGTTAAATGGATCGAGAGCTACATCAGTCATCACCACCATTCCGGGCACCGCGTCTTTGATGGCTTTGATGCTGCGCTGCATCAGGCCGTTCTCGTTCAGTGCTTCCGTGGCTTTTTTATCTTTTAGCTGATCGGGGCATTTTACAAACAACAATACACTCTGGATTCCCATTGACCAAAGCTGTTTTACTTCGGCAATGGTATTATCGAGGCTAAGCCTGAAGTAGTTGGTCATGGAAGGAATTTCTTCGCGGATGGCGCTGTCCTCCACAATAAACAAGGGCGCTATAAAATCGTGCGGAGAGAGCATCGTTTCCGCTGCCATATTGCGGATGGCAGGACTGGTGCGGAGGATGCGGCTACGTTTAAGAAGTATCATGGTTTTGTTTTAAATCAGTGTTCGTAAAAGGTCCAAGGATCAAGATTCAAGAGATTGTTTCGAAGGCCTTCGTGTGAGAAGCAACCAAAAGGTTGTAGGCTTAGCGACCTGCGTCAATTATCGGTAAACTGCGTCAAGGCCTTGAACCTTGTACCTTGAACCTTGTACCTTGATATTGGAACCTTACACCGGTACCCAGTTTTTTGGCTGTAAACATATTTGCAAAAGATGGTCTTCGGCGCTATTTTTTTCGGGTTGGAAATTGTATTCGAATCGCACCGTTGGCGGCAGGCTCATCAAAATGCTTTCGATGCGGCCATTGGTTTTTAGGCCAAACAAAGTGCCGCGGTCGTGGACGAGGTTGAATTCTACATACCGGCCCCTTCTTATTTCCTGCCAATGCTTTTCTTTTTCGGTGAAAGGCTGATTCTTGTTGCTTTTTACAATGGGTAGGTAAGCCGGAATAAATGACTTGCCACAACTAAGACCCAGCTCCATCCAATGATTGGCAGTCTGGAGGTCCACCCCTTTTTTATAGTCGTAAAAAATACCGCCAATGCCGCGTCGCTCGTTGCCACGGTGGGTGTTTACAAAATAATCGTCGCAGGTTTTTTTAAAAGCGTGGTAGTAGGCTGGGTCAAAACTGTCGCAGACTTTTTTATAGGTTTCGTGAAAGTGTACGATGTCTTTTTCCACCACATAATAGGGTGTGAGATCGGTGCCGCCACCAAACCAACGGTCGATTACGCCATCTTGCGCATTGTACAATTCAAACATGCGATAATTGCAATGCACCGTGGGTACATGGGGATTGAGCGGGTGCAACACGATGCTGAGTCCGCAGGCAAACCAGCTATGGCCTGTGCCAGCCGGCAGCTTCATTTGCTGGCGCATGGCGTCATTTACCAGACCGTACACCGTAGAAGTGTTGACGCCACCTTTTTCAAAAACAGCCCCATTGCTGATTACCCGCGTAATACCACCGCCACCTTCGGGGCGTACCCACTGGTCAGCCATAAAAAGGGCTTTGCCATCTTCGGTTTCAATGGCCTGGCAGATGGCGTTTTGAAGCGCCAGTATTTCATTGATCCACGAATCTTTAATACTCATGCGGCGCTTTTGTTTCCGGTTTGGTATGATAGCTGCTGCCTGTAAGTTGCGCCGATACAAGCTTTGTGACGGCACTTACCCACATGGGATCGAGATTGAGGCAGGGAATCATCTGGTAGCTTTCGCCCCCTGCATCCAGGAAAGTCTTTTTGCCTTCCATCGCTATTTCCTCCAGGGTTTCCAGGCAGTCGCTTACAAATGCCGGGCATAGAATCAGTAATTTTTTGATGCCTTCGCCTGGCATATCTTTTAGCCTGAAATCGGTGTAAGGCTTTAGCCAGGGATCTTTGCCAAGCCTCGATTGAAAGCTGTGACTGTATTTTTTTTTGGGTAGACCAAGCGCCTCAGCTACCAGGTTGGCCGTAACAAGGCATTGGTGTTTGTAGCAGGTTTGATGGGCTGTGCTATCCACACTGCAGCAGTTTTCCACCTGCAGGCAATGCTTCCTGGTAGTATCCGAATTTTTTATATGCCGCTCTGGTATCCCGTGAAAACTAAACAGCACATGGTCGAAATCCTTTTGCAAATATGGGCGGATATGACCGGCAAAAGCCTGGATATAATCCGGTTTATTGTAAAATGGTTGTACCGTTTTCAAAGTAAAAGGGTACTTGTTTTTTTGATGGACCGCCTTCATATGCTCAACGGCCGTTTCGTAGCTGCTCATGGCATAATGTGGGTACAAAGGCATCAGCACCACTTCCTTGATATTGGGGTTTTGACTGAGCAAACTTTCGTAGGCGGCTTGCGCTGAGGGGTTGCCATAGCGCATAGCCACCCTCACGGGGATATCAAAATTTTGCTGTACTGCGGTCCGTAATTCATTCGTTAATCGTACTAAAGGAGAGCCATCTTTTTCCCATATTTTTTTATAAGCCCTGGCGGTCTTCGGCGCCCGGAGCGGCACGATAATACCACGCACCAGCAGCAACCGTTTCAGGTAGGGTATGTCAATCACCCGTTCATCCATCAGGAATTCAGCCAGGTACTTTCTAACATCTTTCACTTCGGTACTGTCGGGCGAACCGAGATTCATTAAAATAATGCCTTTGTCCATTTGCAATAGTATAAGAGCCAGCGACCTACGGTAAGGATGCGCATTCTGGCGGGCAAAGGTTTGCTTTTAAGTCATTCAAAAAAGCCCTGGAAATAAAATATGACATTGGAATGACCGTATACGAAGAAGCATACAACCCTTAACCTGTAGTTTTGCCCGCATCGAGTCAATCTGATCATGGAGCAACACCTACTTTCATCCTTTTTGGTTACCGGCGTTACATTCAGGAAATCCAATTCTGTTACCAGGAGTAAATTCGCCCTTAACAAAGACCAGGTTGCTGCCTTCTTAATGGAGGCAAAACGGTTAGGTGTTCAGGGCTTAATGATCATCAGCACCTGTAACCGCACCGAATTTTACACCTATCAGCCTTATCATAAATTGGTGGTACAGCTATTGTCCGATTTTACCGGCAATAGTTCCGAGGATTTTTACCAGCATAGTTTTAAGAAAAAAGCAGGCGATGCCATCCATCATTTACTGGAGGTGAGCACCGGCCTCGATTCACAAATATTGGGCGATTATGAGATCGTGGGACAAATCAAACAGGCATATGCGATAGCAAAAAAAGCCGGCACCATCGATACATTTCTGGACAGGCTTGTAAGTGCCTCCCTGCAATGTTCCAAAAAGGTAAAAACCGAAACCCGGATCAGCAGCGGCACTACTTCGGTTGCTTTTGCTTCAATTAATTTTTTAAAGCAGCACTACACCTGGCTGGTTAATAAAAAAATCGTGTTGATTGGTACCGGAAAAATAGGCACCCATGCCTGTAAAAACCTGTTGGATTATACGGATGCAGCTTCTATTACACTGATCAACCGGACAGATGAAAAAGCCATTGAACTGGCCAGCCAACTGAACTTGTCTACCGTGCCATTCCAGGAGTTGCCGCAGGCCGTTGCCGAAGCTGATATCATTATTGTATCCACTGCCGGCACCAACCCGTTAATTACCCCCGAGCTGCTGCCTGCCGGTAAAGAACAGGTACTTATTGACCTTTCGATCCCCAATAATATAGATCCCGATTGCGGGTCAATGGCCGGCAAGCGTTTGATTAATGTAGACGGCCTTTCTACGATCAGCGATGCCACGCTGGCCAGCAGGCGCATGGAGATTCCACTAGCCCAAGCCATCATCGAAGAACACTTTGTATTGTTTATGGACTGGCTGATCATGAGACGGCACGCCCCGTACATTGCCGCTGCCAAGCACCAGTTGCTTTTTTTAGAACAGTGCGACTTATTTCAGAATTACAGCAAAACCCAACCGCTATTATTTGTACACCATCCCATGGAGCAGAAAGTACAAAGAACCATCAAGCAGCTTGCGGAAAATATCAAGAAAGAAAACAGGGGTGGCTGCCATGTTATAGATGCGATTAACCATTTTATAACCCCTGGCACTATTTAATCCATGAACAATACGGTAAGGATTGGAACCAGGGACAGCAAACTCGCTGTTTGGCAGGCTGTAACGGTACAAGAAGCGCTGCTTAAAACCGGCGTTCACAGCGAATTGGTTTTTATCAGGAGCGAGGGTGATACCAACCAGGTTACACCACTTTATGCCATCGGCGTACAAGGTGTTTTTACAAAAGCCCTGGATGCGGCGCTACTTAACAACGAAATTGATATTGCGGTACACAGCATGAAAGACGTGCCTGTGCAGCTGGCGCAGGGCATCACGCAGGCTGCTGTTTTAGAAAGAGGGATTGTGGCTGATGTTTTTATATGGAATAATGACGCTTTCAGAGAGGAAACCGATAAATCACTTCGGTGGCCTGCGACCAGTACCAGAGATTTGGTAGCGACAGGCGATGCTTATACAATAGAAATAAGCCGGCAGGCGCAACCCAGCCATCGGTTCGTGATCGCTACGAGTAGCATCCGCCGAAAGGCGCAATGGCTGCATGCTTTTCCAGGAACAGTCATTGAAGATATCAGGGGCAATATTAATACACGGATGCGAAAAACGCAGGAAAGTGTAGCATGGAATGGTGCCATTTTTGCGGCTGCGGGTTTAGAACGAATTGGCCTTGCTTCGGATCACATCACCAGCCTTGGCTGGATGCTGCCTGCACCGGCTCAGGGTGCCATTATTATTGTTTGCCGGAGCGGCGAAACAGCCATGTTTGAGCAACTACAGGCATTAAACCACCAGGTAACGGCGATCTGTACAAAGGCCGAACGGGACTTTCTTAAAACCCTGATGGGTGGCTGTTCCACTCCCATCAGTGCCTTGTCGATTGTTAAGGATGATCGCTTGCATTTTGAAGGCAATATTACCAAACCAGACGGCTCGGAATCGATTACCATTAAACTAACTACTAGTTTTCTTGCGGGCGATGGGGCAGGAATAAAAGCAGGTGAGTTGTTACTGGAACATGGAGGGAAGGCATTCGTGGACTCGTTTAGTTAAGACACTGTAAGTTTTTTTGACCATATAAGGAATGTAAGGGCATATAAGTTACAGGTATTACCAGGTCCATTTTTAGGGAAATTCGCGGCTTATGAAATGTAGGTTTGGCAATAAACTGTTTCGGCATGTATTCCGAAAGTCGATAATCAGTAGTTTTCAAACTAGCGTTTGGAAACTGCAATATTGTTCCCCAGTCCGGATGCATGGGTGGCACAGGTTTTTCCCACCGGGCAAAAGCAGGGGTGGATTGGGGAGCCAGCGATGTAGCACGTATCACCGTCAATAACCGCTAAATTCAACCGCATCCAAACTTACTCACAAAACATTATTCACATGCCACCGTTAATACAACCGGCGTTATATAAAGCTGAACCAACCAATATGTTACAAAACGATTTATTACTACGGGTATTAAAAGGAGAACAAACAGAACGCGTGCCCGTGTGGATGATGCGGCAGGCGGGACGGTACCTGCCTGAATATATTGCCATCCGCGAAAAATATAGTTTTTTTGAGCGTTGCCAAACGCCTGAACTGGCTGCCGCTATTACGATACAGCCGATTGATATCGTGGGCACAGATGCCGCTATCTTATTTTCAGATATCCTCGTAGTGCCACAGGCTATGGGGCTTGAAGTGCAATTGATCGAAAGCAAAGGGCCTGTATTGCCGGAGCCGATCCAGACCGAAAAAGACCTGCAACGTATTCATGTGCCGGATGTACAGGAAAGCCTGGGCTATGTATTTGATGCGATAAAACTAATTAAAGAGCAACTCAATGGGCGGGTGCCGTTGATCGGTTTTGCCGGCGCGCCCTGGACCCTGCTTTGTTATATGGTAGAAGGAAAAGGCAGTAAGACTTTTGACAAGGCCAAGGCGTTTTGTTATACCCAACCAGCGCTGGCCCATACGGTGTTGCAAATGATCACTGATACGACCATCGCCTACCTGCAGGCCCAGGTAAAGGCGGGAGCGGATGTGATTCAAATCTTTGATAGCTGGGGAGGGCTGCTGAGCAAATCAGATTTTGAAACATGGAGCCTGCAGTATATCAGAAAAATTGTAGTTGCGTTAAAAGACATGGTTCCCACGATCGTATTTGCCAAAGGCGCCTGGCATAGCCTGGCCGAAATGAGAGATACTGGCGCATCCTGCCTTGGGCTAGATTGGTGCACGGAGCCATCGGTAGCCCGCCAGTTTGCCGGCAGCGATATCGTGCTACAGGGTAATTTTGACCCGGCTAAATTGCTGTCGCCCATACCAATGATACAGCAGGAAGTGCACACAATGCTTAATGCTTTTGGTGGGCGTAATCATATTGCCAACCTGGGGCATGGTATTTTGCCCAATGTACCGGTGGCGCATGCCAAAGCCTTTGTGGATGCGGTAAAAAGCTGGAAACCAAACAAATAATTTGGGATGTATTTATACCTGAAAGCCATACATATCGTATTCGTGGTCACCTGGTTTGCGGGCTTGTTTTATATGCCCAGGCTGTTGATTTATAACCGGGAAGCACAAGACAAAGAGCCAGCCACCCGGGCCATATTAACCGCCCAGTTTCAACTGATGATGAAACGGCTCTGGTATGGCATTACCTGGCCTTCTGCAGTTATTACATTTATTATGGGGCATGTCGTGCTGGTAACAGGCAACTGGCATATGGTTATGCTGCAGCCCGAAGGCAGGTGGATGCTGATCAAGTATATTTTAGTATGGCTATTGTATGGCTATCATTTTTCGCTCCAGGCCATTTTAAGGCAGCAATTGAAAGGCGTGTTTAAATATTCTTCACAGCAGCTTCGGATGTGGAATGAAGTCGCCACGATTTTTCTTATTGCTATTGTTTTTTTAGTGTCGGTAAAACAGGCCATGAGTTTTGTTTGGGGTATTGCCGGTCTGGTGGTATTGGTGCTCCTGCTGATGATTGCCATTAAGGTTTATAAAAAAGCAAGGGCTACAAAGCCGTGATACTTTTAGTTTTCAATTAAAGAGAAACTGACTTATCTAAAACCCCGGGCAACTCATCCGGTAAGCACTGACGGCACGGCTGCTGATAAATGATTTATAATTTAATGTAAGCTCAAACCCGCCGCGGGCCTGTGATGCAGTTTTCAGTTTGCTCACATTTACATCATAGCTTAATCCAACACTGAAGTGATGGTGATCGAGCCGTAGCACCGGAACGAAGGCATCATTCCAGCGGTAGAGACCACCGAAGCTAAGGGCGGTTTTATCATCCAAATCCTCATCATATTGTGAAATATCATAGGTGTAAAAAGCCCCGGCCATAAATTGCTGGTGGCCTCCCTTCATAAAATGATCACTTTGCGAAAAAAAGTCAGCGTACAAACTCACCCTGCTAAAATCGGTGGTGGATACCGTCATGCCCGCATTCAAAGCCCATTTTTGGTTGAGTTTTGAAATGCTGTCGGTGGCTACCTGGAACCCTACCTCAGGCCTGTTGAAGTGAAACAGGCCGGCGCCGATATAAAAAGAATTGTTATCGCCAAATGGTGAAAGGAGGGAGACGCCGGCTGATAGATCCATATAATTTTTACCCGTGTGATTCAGCACCTGGCGGGTTGGGTTAGTGGCGGAATACTGGCCGTTCACGAATTGGTCATCCCATTTTAATTGTGTAGGATCAAACTGGCTGGTGACGATGCCTCCCATAAAAGCGGCGGTAATATACGCACCTCCATCGCCATTGAGATTGATATGCTTGCTGATCACAGGCAACACCTGGACTCGGCTCAGTCGGCTATCGCCCGCCACGTCGTAGGTGGTTTGCAGACCGATGGTCCAGTCGTTTAGCAGTTTCAGTTCGCCACTGATGCCGCCCGTTTTATACGGAACCGTTACACTCTGCCACTGGCTACGGTACACACTTTGGATGCGCACATCCCCATTAAAAACCCCTGCCAGCGCCGGATTGCGCAGGAGCGGTAATTCGTAGAACTGGGAGAAATTAATATCCTGTGCGTGGTCAATGATTGCCGTACAGAGGAGGATAATGGATGTGATGATTTTTTTCATGGTACTACTTTATGCAGCGCGTACTGGTTTTTTTAATCTGGTTTCATTCCCGGCGTTTTTCCCAAGGCTGAAGCCCTGGGTTAGTAAATGGCTTTCTGGTTTCATTTGTTCTGAATTGAGACAGGGTAGTAATCCGGCATCGCCCAGATCCTACACCTCCCTCGCTTACCCACTGCTTTAGGCTTGGGAATACTAAACGCGATCTTCCTACAATCATTCAAATTTTTCACCTGCTCTGTTTCCCAAGGCTGAAGCCCTGGGTTAGTAAATGGCTTTCTGGGTTCATTTGTTCTGAATTGAGATAGGGTAGTAATCTGGCATCGAACCGTTCATTCAGATTCTTTACTTAACCAAGGCTTCAGCCTTGGGAAGCGTTCAACCATCATGCTCCTCAAAACCCAAACTCTTAATAAATCTATTTTGTTCCATTTCGAAGGATTCTTTAGCGTGATGTTCCTTTTGAATAGCGATATAATTTCTGACCCTATTGATAGCCCTATGGCTAACAGAAGTTGCAAAGAACTTGTCTGCCCATTCAAAATATGGTACCATAATTCCACTTTTATTTACCCAGCTTGATGATTCTCCTTTTATTAGCTGCATCTGCTTTGAAATACTATATTCTGGTTTTAGCCGCATTAAGGCATGTAAATGATCTACATGGCCGCCGATC
Source organism: Chitinophagaceae bacterium (assembly GCA_039925965.1). Taxonomy (GTDB): domain Bacteria; phylum Bacteroidota; class Bacteroidia; order Chitinophagales; family Chitinophagaceae; genus JAZKFT01. The sequence continues at coordinate 592 of JBDSXW010000107.1, read as the reverse complement.
TTATCTAAAATGATTCCCTTCTCATGACAATTATAGTGGATGTGATCACAAATTTTTTTTAGCATGATTTCCGGCATTAATGGTGCCCTGTTTTTAGTAGCCCATACTGCATGAATCCAGATTTTGATGTACGACATAACGTTTCTTTTTATTACCTCCCCGCTGTTTCCCAAGGCTGAAGCCCTGGGTTAGTAAATGGCTTTCAGGTTTATTTGTTCTAAACTGAGACAGGGTAATAATCCGGCATCGAACCATTCATTCACCCTCCTTACTAACCCAAGGCTTCAGCGTTGGGAAATCCTAAACGCGATCTTCCTACAATCATTCAAATTTTTCACCTGCTCTGGTTCCCAAGGCTGAAGCCTTGGGTTAGTAAATGGCTCTCAGGTTTCATTTGTTCTGAATTGAGATAGCGTACTAATCCGTAATCGTCCTGATCATTCAACTTCCTTACTAACCCAAGGCTGAAGCCTTGGGTTAGTAAGGAAGTGTCTACCGCACCAATGTCACATTTCCTTTGTACACATACGTGCCCCCGGCCGTACATACCGCCTCTGCCGTGTACACATACACATCCGGGTTAGCGATCGCG
>JBDSXW010000106.1:0-32199 GCA_039925965.1 Chitinophagaceae bacterium | reverse complement strand
GTTGTTCGGCTGGTAGCAGCGGGGTTCGCTCATGGTCTATATTTATAGGTGATAATTACATGCCCACAATATCAGCATTATTCTCAACCACAACAAACACTATTTTTGACTTGTCAAAGTAGAATTAATCAGTTTTCTTTTTCCAACACCCGTATATCTGCAACAATGTTTTGCATCTCCGTAGCAGAAGTGCCTTTGTAAATGCCGCGTATGCGGCGATGTTTGTCTATTAGTAACATATTCTCAGTATGCAAAAAATCGGTCGCATCTTTTTGCTGGCCCAGGTCTTCATCGGCAAAATAGGATTGCCTCGCAATGGTATAGATGCTGTCCCTATTGCCGGTCAATAAATGCCATTTGCCTGCTATCACATGATGTTCTTTTGCATAGCGTTGCAATACACTGGTACTATCGCTTTCCGGCGTTACCGAATGTGATAGCAGCAATACACCCGGATCATCTTTTAATGAATCCTGTACGATGCCGAGGTTTTTAGTAAGTGTAGGACAAATGCCTGGGCACCTGGTGAAGAAAAAATCAGCTACATAGATCTTTCCTTCGGTCGTTTTTTCGGTTACCAATTCACCGGCCTGGTTGGTAAATGAAAATGCAGGTATTGTGTGAATGGCTTCTTTTGAATAGCCGCTATCGGCTGGCCATACTGGGGTAAAATCCGCAGTGTTGTAAAATGGCAGTAACTTCACCGCAGCTTTGGACAATGTTGCAGCATCTGGCTGGTTGCAGGATGTTACGACAATCATTACTAAAATTATAATAAATACTTTAGGCATCAATTTTTACTGATGTGTTGTGCTCAGAAAGAAATGGCATTGGATGTGCCCATGCCGAATTGTTGCGATTCATAGGAATTGCGAGGTGGGGTTCTTGCACCAACGAAGCAATCTGTGCAGCAATTGTAAAGACTCATCGCATTACAGAATATCGGGTAAACAACTCGCAATCAGATTGCTTTACCGGGCACGAACCCTTCTCGCAAAGACTGGCAGTTATCATTGCGACAATTTTAAATGGTACCAACACCTCGATTAAGAATTTGACGGCGGCGGCGGCCCATCTTTACCTGGTTTGCGCGGGCCACCGGGCCGCATCTGTTTTTCCAGTTCCTGGTACTTTTTAAACTGATCGTCTGTAAGTGCCTGTTTTATTTTACTCTCTCTTTCCTTTATTAATTTGTCTGCTGCTTCTTTATTAGCAGGGGGTGGTGGCGGAGGAGGAGGAGGCGGTGGCTCACTGCCGCGCAGTTTATCCATTTCTGCAAAAAATGCTTTGTAAGCGGCGGCCAGTGTTTCCTTCTGCGTGTTGCTGAGTTGCAGGTCCTTTTCCATTTTCTCCGTTACATGCTTCAGTCTTTCTTCTGCACTCGGCGGCTTTGGCGGACCAGGCTGTGCCTGCAACAAAACAGATGACAGCGACGCTGCCATGGCCAGTACTAAGATTTGTTTGATTTTCATATTGTAAATATTTATTTTTTTACCAGTTTAAAAACCCGCTCAAGAAAACTACTTTCTATTCCCTATTAATGATTCACAATCACGATGGCTCCTACTGGCCATTCCCTACTTACTACTGCCCACCTACTGAGTCACCGTTCCCTTGGTTCCGTAAAAGCCATTACCATTTATATAAGGCGCATCGGCTGTGATATGGTAATGGTAAATACCTGCAGGATAATCTGCCGTGATAGAAGTGTGCCCATGATACACATCCAGCATAGCTGCCGTAACCGTTGCGCCATTTTCCATAGGACCATAAATAGGGAAACCGTCGAGCAAAAAACCGATCAGGGCATCTTTGCCTTTGGTTGCTGTAATGTAGAGTGGCTCTACATGGTAGTGATACTGCCCGCTCATTTGTGGGTGACCGTTATACTGATCGAAGCTGTTGATTTCTCCAGTAAGCGGCACACCTCCTGCTGCATATTGATTAAAGATGGGTACGCCGTTGACCGAGATCCCCATCGGACCCAGTGGCGTGGCATCGTGCGCGGTGGCCACAGTTGGGTTTGCCGGAATTTTAAAGGTCAGGTTTTGCGAAATAATCAAATTGGGGTTTATGGCAAACGCGGGGTTGGTGCCATTGTAGGCTTCGTACTTCGCGTTACCCACACCATAGTAGGGGCTTTTATGATCGGGCAATCCATTACTCTTCAGGGTAATATAGGTTCCGTCGCTGGAAATGGTAACCGAGCTGTTGAACTTTTTAAATACATCCGGTACGGTTCCGGTAGTGGTGATTACTGATGAAGTTTTCTTGCAGCCCATTCCCATGAATAGGGCGGTAAGGAAAGCGGCAGAAACAAATAATTTTTTCATGCTATGTTATTTTTTGCTATTGGAAGTTTCTTTCAGGAGATTCCTTCGGTTGTAGGCCATATTTTTTTATTCTTGTGGAGGGCCGTCTGGTGGCGGACTATTTGGTGGTGGGCCTCCGCCACCATCCCGGGGTGGATGATTACCTGGCCCTCCCGGTAGCGGACCGTCTGGACGTCGCCCTGGTCCTCTTCCCGGCCTCGGCCCCATCTGCCGTACTACATCCTGGATAATCTGGTCAAACTTCTCCTGTTGCGCCGGCGTGCAGATGGCTCTTAGTTTTTTAAAATGATTAAAATTCGCCAAGTCCAATTGCTGCTGCACGGCGGCCGATTTGGCGGCAGCGGCTTCCACCGTAGCCGGGCCCACGGTATCATTATTCAGCAGGGCAAATAACTGGTCCTTGGTTTCCTTCATTTGCTCCCGCAATGGTCTTACGGCGGCCTGTTGTTCATCCCGCATGGTAGCGTAAGCTGCCTGTTGGGCCTCGGTCATTTTAAGTTCTTTAACCAAAATGTCAAAGGCGTTACGGCCAGGCGGGATTGCCGGTTGCTTTGCGGGCAACCACAGATACACCAGTGTGGCCAGGTTGGTAGCCAGCAGTAGTAGCAGCACCAGCACCATCCATCGTTGTTTAGAAATCTGATTCATTTGTTTTGTTTTCTTACTTAATAAGCTGCAATGTTGAGGTCGTAATCTTTGGCCAACTGCTCGCTCACACTGGCATTGGTTTTGGCAGCCCCATCGCTGGCGGATTGCTTTTTACTAATAATAGTCAGCACATTCATCGCCACCAGTAAAGCCAGGACGGCAAAAGCAAGTGACGGTTTTAACCACCTAATACCTGCAATGCCGCTGGCGCCGTTTTTCTTATCCATCCTGGCTTTTAGGCGGGTGTAAAAAAATGGACTGGCTTCTGCCCTTTCCGCGCCGTCGAGGCTATTGAGGGCGGCTTCTATTTCTTCTTCAGATAATTGCTGTTTCATGGTGATTTATTTTGCTGTTACAGGAACTGGTTGGCGTGGGATTGAACCTCGTCCCCATCCCTTCTCGTTTTCGGAGAACGGTTGCCTCCTGGCGTATTTGCATACACCGGTGGACAGGGACGGACGTTTGTATTCAGGGATTGTATTGGGTTGAAAAATGGTCTCAGTTTTAAAAGCCCGGCTGATGCCGGTGAAAAGACAGTATCCAATACCAACAGATAATTTAACTCCGCCCGCCACCTTGAAATCAGCATTAAGCCAAAGCAAGGAATTCTGCCTTGCAGCTTCAACCGCATGGAATCAAATAGTGATGGAACTGGTGATAACTGTCTGATAATGTGTATTTTTTAAGATGATTGATAATACTCCCCGAGCGATTTCCGCAGGTTTTGCTTGGCCCGCTGCAGCAACGATTCCACCGCGCCTTCCGACTGTTTCATGATAGCAGCGATGTCCATCTGGCCAAGGCCTTCGAGCTTTTGTAACACAAAGGCAACCCGCTGGTTTTCAGGCAGAAGGTGGATTGCTTTAAACAACAAAGCTGCCCGTTCCTTATTTGCCAGCTGCACGCCGGGATGATGAAAATCTGCCAGTTGCGGAACTGTTTCCTCTTTTGAACCGAAAATGCTGTGAATAAAGCCAAACCGTTTTTTACGTTGCCGGTATTTGACATAGTCCAGCGATTTGGTAATGCAGATCCGGTAGATCCAGGTACTGAGCTTCGACTCGCCTTTGAAAGAACTGATGGATTGGTGTACCTTAATGAAGACTTCCTGAGCCAGGTCTTCCGCATCCTCGGCCTGCTGCACCAGCCCCAGCACCGTATTGTACACCATTGGCTGGTAATCGGCCACCAGCCGGGCAAAAGCTGGTTCCTGCCCTTGCTGAAGTGCTATAATGAGTTGCTGTTCGTTCAAAAGCCGGAATTGAAAAAAGATGAGTGCCAATCTACCTACAAAAGGAAAACAATCAATGCCTATCAGACGGCAGTCGGGCTTTATTCCTTCGTGGCGGCGCATTTTATTTTAAAAAGGGCTTTCGGAGCGAGAATGCCACAATTTGAGTTGGTAGTTAGCCTCGACACCTTTATTTTTGCCGCCCTTTGGCGAGGTAGCTCAGTTGGTTAGAGCGCAGGATTCATAACCCTGAGGTGATGGGTTCAATTCCCATCCTCGCTACTATCGGTAAATCTTCCGAAAATTCTACTGGCTGCTCTTCAGGGGCAGCCATTTTTGTCCAGTAATAATTCTAATTACATCTTAACCAAATACTCAATTCCGTACGCTGATTTGCTTGATTAAGCAATATCAAACATCTGCTTTGTATTTAATTTTAGATGAAGTAATTAGTAGGAAACAGATTTTTCCTCCCTCCTTGCTATTGACCATGACTAGTCCTATAGCTGCCCAAACCTCATCCAATGTAGGTATCGGCACATTTACGCCAGCTTACAAAGTGGATGTTGTGGGGAAAATACATAATCATCCGCCGTTGTGTAATGACACGCAACTATCTTCGGCATTCGACTTTCTTCCCCATCGCCATTATCTGCCATATGAAAGAACATCTGACAACATTCCTTTTATTTTTATTACTATCCCTGCGCATAATGGGGCAATCCAGTATTTCACTAGCTGGCTCCTGGCGGTTTCAAACTGATCCCAACGACGAAGGGATTACTGGCAAATGGTATAGCAAAAAGCTGAACGACCAGGTACAGCTCCCAGGCTCGATGCTTACGAATGGCAAAGGCGATGAGGTAACATTAAAAACTAAATGGACAGGAAGTATCTACGACAGCAGTTGGTTCTTCAATCCCCGCTATGCGAAATACAGGCAGCCGGGCAACCTCAAGTTTCCTTTTTGGCTCACGCCTGAAAAATATTATGTTGGCGCGGCATGGTATCAAAAAGAAATCGTCATACCGGCAAATTGGAAAGCGCAAAATATCCACCTTTTTATGGAGCGGTGCCACACTGAAACCACGGCGTGGCTCGACAACATAAAAATAGGCACGAAGAACTCCATGGTGGCACCTCACGACTATGAGCTTGGCGACATGGCACCGGGAAGGCATACCATTACCGTGCGCATCGACAATAGGATCAAGGATATCAATGTGGGGCCCGATTCCCATAGCCTCACTGATCATACCCAGGGAAACTGGAATGGCATTGTGGGCAAAATTGTTTTGAACTGTTTTCCAAAAGCGCAACTGAAAAACATACAAGTTTATCCCAATGTAACAACAAGATCAGTTTTGGTAAAAGGTTTACTTGGTGGCAATCCGTCACTCATAAAAAATATTACAATTACAGCTAAAGCATTCAATAACACCAAAGCGGACCTGCAAAAAGCAGCAACGCTTACCATTCAAAAATCCGGGTTGGGTGCCGATAGTTTTTCGATTAACCTGCCATTGGGAAAAGATGCCCTGCTTTGGGATGAATTTGATCCAGCCCTGTATAGATTGACAGTTGTGCTTTCTACTATTGACGGCAAAGAGCAGCATCTAGCCACCCAATTTGGTTTGCGGGATTTTACCGTACAAGGTACCCAGTTCAGGATCAATGGCAGAGCAACTTTCCTGAGAGGCACGGTTGAAAACTGCGTATTTCCGCTCACGGGTTATGCATCTATGGATACACGCGAATGGGAAAGAATATTCAGGATCTGCAGATCTTACGGATTGAACCATATGCGTTTCCATTCTTATTGTCCGCCGGAAGCGGCCTTTGATGCGGCCGACCGTGTGGGGTTTTACCTGCAGCCTGAAGGACCTAGTTGGGCAAACCATGGTTCTTCTCTGGGTGATGGCAAACCCATCGATCAATTTATTTTTGATGAAACAGATCGCATGATGGACGCTTATGGCAACCATCCCAGCTATTGTATGCTGGCGTATGGTAACGAGCCGCGTGGCGGTCACCAGGCAGAATATTTGGCGAGGTTTATTGCCTACTGGAAACAGAAAGACAACCGCAGGGTAAACACAGGCGCATCAGTTGCCATGAGCTGGCCGCTGGTTCCCTCGAATGAATACATGATCAAATCCGGCGCCCGAAACCTGGCATGGGGCAAGCTACCCGAAAGCACGACGGACTACACGGCAGCCATCGAAAAATTCACGATGCCTTATGTAGCGCATGAAATGGGGCAATGGTGCGTCTATCCAAACTTCAGCCAGATAAAAAAATATACAGGACCGTACAAAGCAAAAAATTTCGAGCTGTTCCAGGAAGACCTTAAAGACCAGGGGATGGGCGAGGAAGCTGAAAAATTCGTAATGTCATCTGGCTATCTACAAACGCTTTGCTACAAGAACGAAATAGAAAAATCGCTGCGAACACCCGGCAATGGCGGTTTTCAGTTGCTTTCGCTCAATGATTATCCCGGGCAGGGTACCGCCCTTGTCGGCGTGCTGGATGCGTTTTGGGATGAAAAAGGATATGTGGGGGCCAAACAGTTTTCTAACTTTTGCAACAGCACCGTTCCGCTACTCCGGCTGCCCAAATTTGTATTTACAGATAAGGATACCATCAAAGGCGAAGTAGAAATCTATCATTTTGGAAAAACAGATTTCAACAATGCAACCATCAATTGGAAAGCCATCAACGAAACGGGAAAGATGGTTTATGAAGGACAATTCAGGAATAAACAGATCCTCACGGGGAAGAATACACCTGTCGGAACTTTCAGCTTTGAAGCAAAAAATTTCACAAAGCCAACCAAACTAAACATCCAGATCAGTATTGAAGGAACGTCTTATAAAAACGATTGGAATGTGTGGGTGTATCCAGCAGTTGCCGAAACCGCGAAGCTGAAAAGTTTTTATGCTACAGATACTTTGGATGCCAGGGCGGAAAAGGTATTGGCCGAAGGCGGAAAAATATTGTTATTGGCTGCCGGCAAAGTGGTAAAGGGCAAAGAAATTTCGCAATCCTTTACGCCCATTTTTTGGAACACTTCCTGGTTTAAGATGCGGCCGCCACATACAATGGGCTTTCTTGTTGACAATAAGAGCGCCGCATTCTCTATTTTCCCAACAGATACACATCCAGATCTGCAATGGTGGGATGTGATCAGCAAAGCACAGGTGATGCATCTTGAAGATTTTCCTGCAGGCTTCATTCCGCTCATACAGCCCATAGATACCTGGTTTATGAACCGCAGGCTGGCGATGCTTTTCGAAGTAAAAGTTGGTAAGGGAAAACTGTTGGTCACCAGCCTGGATCTTGGTACTAATCTTTCATCAAGGCCAGCGGCCCGGCAATTATTGTCCAGCCTTGAATCTTATCTCGATTCTCCGGCATTCGACCCAAAAACATCCGTAGATCTGCAAACCGTCAGGGATATCTTTCATTCGCCATCCAAATACGTTTTTGACGCGTATACGAAGGATAGCCCGGATGAACTGAAGCCGCAACCGCCGATCAAATCATTGTAAAAAACAACCTACCTTCTACCGACAATCATAAAATGAAAGCATTCGTCCTATCGGTATTACTATCTCCGCTTTTTTGCGGGACTGTCTTTTCACAATCCTACTCAATAGACATATCGAAACCGGGTGATAAAGTATTCGAAGGGCACCTGCAACTGGGCAGCAATAAAGACCCTGAAGGCAATGTGATGGGCGCAAACAGTCTTTACTTTACCCGCAACGGAAAGCCCTGGTTCCCGGTAATGGGGGAATTCCATTTCTGCCGTTTTCCCAAAGCCCAATGGGAAGAAAGTATACTCAGGATGAAGGCGGCGGGCATAGATGTTATTGCTACGTATATTTTCTGGATCTACCACGAAGAAACAGAAGGTAGCTGGGATTGGAGTGAAGACCTTGACCTTCGAACGTTTGTGGCGCTCTGCAAAAAACATGGAATCTATGTAGTTGCACGCCTTGGCCCATGGTGCCATGGCGAAGTGCGGAACGGCGGATTTCCGGATTGGCTGCTCCGAAAAAAAATAAAAACGAGAACGAACGATTCGCTTTACCTCGACTATTCAAAAATATTATTTACCCAGATAAACAAACAATTATCAGGCTTGTACTTTAAGCAGGGCGGCCCGGTAATCGGCGTACAGATTGAAAACGAGTTCCGTTTCAACAATCCGAAAGGCCTGGCGCATATAACCAGTTTGTTGCATATAGCAAAAGCCGTTGGGATCGATGTTCCGCTTTACACAGCTACCGGCTGGCCCGGCAGTAATATCCGCCAAAATGAATTGATCCCCGTTTGGGGTGGCTACCCTGAAGCACCGTGGGATAAGCGCACGACACAGCTGTCGCCATCCGCGAACTACCTTTTCGACACGCTTCGGAGCGATCCAAACATTGGCAACGACATCAATGGCACCGCAAAAGATACCAACAACTACACCGGTTACAGATACCCTTATAGTACGGCCGAGATAGGAGGTGGCATACAGATTACCTATCACCGGAGGCCTATCATAAAACCACAGGATGTGACCGCATTGGCCTACACCAAAATCGGTAGCGGTGCCAACCTGATCGGCTATTACATGTTCCATGGCGGCCACAACAAAATTGGCAAACTCAGCAGTTTCCAGGAATCAAAAGCCACCGGGAATCCAAACGATTACCCCATCCTCAATTACGACTTCCAGGCACCACTGGGCGAGTGGGGACAGGTGCAACCATCCTATAAAGAATTCAAGGCGTTGCATCTGTTCCTGAATGATTTTGGTGACAGGCTGGCTATCTGTAATACTTATTTTCCCACCAAAAAACCATTTGGCCCATCAGACTCGGCTACGCTTCGCTGGAGCATCCGTGGAAAGGATGGCAGCGGTTTTGTCTTTATCAATAATTTTCAGCGGCAGATAAACATGCAAACCCTGAAAAATGTACAACTGAACATCCAGCTGCCGAATGGCACCACTTTAAAAATTCCGGAAGACAATCCGATTGACATACCCGCTAACCTGACAACCATCTGGCCCATCAATATGGCGATGGGCGATGCCCTCCTCACAGCTGCAACTGCGCAGCCATTATGCATATTGCACAATGGCCTTACCGATACTTATGTATTTTTTGCCTCAGATAATGTCAAAGCAACTTATTGGATCGACACTAAAAATATTACAGGCTATGAACCTTGCAAGGGCATTGATATCATCAAAGAAAAGGACAATTATCAGATAAAGGCAAATGCCCCCGGAACCGGATCTCTGCTGGTCTTTACCCTTGCTAACGGAAGACATTTGGAAATACTCACACTCACACAAGCACAAGCTTTTGACAGCTGGAAAGCAACCCTCCGGGGCAAAGAAAGGCTGGTTATTTCATCCGGCATTGTATTGGTCAATGAAGGAAGGATGCAGCTTCAAAATATAGCAGACCCAAAATTGGAATGGTCCATCTTCCCGAAGCCGGATAGCAAAGTCCCCCAACAAGGCACGGCTATCACCCAAAAAACAGATGGCTTTTTTTCCAGATACACCTGCAAGCTACCGGCAAAAAAAACAACGGTCAACTGGAAGGAGGATATTAACCTGCCGGCCACTCTCACTCCCGTCGTTCTGCTGAAAATCAAGGGTGCAGATTCGGCAAATTTTTCCATGCCTGCTTACAACACGATCTTGCAATCGGTGCCCGGTGCACACTATTATAAAATTGACATCCCGAAAGAAGCATTCAAAAATTCTGACCATCTAATACTGCAAATCGATTACTCAGGCGACACCCAGGCGCTATACGCAGATGGCAAACTGATCGCGGATAACTTTTATAATGGCCAGCCGATGATCGTGGCTTTAGATACTGCTTATGCCGGAAAAAGTTTGGTTGCATTGGTAACACCGCTCACAGATGATCGAAAGATATTCTTTGAAAAAGGGATACGTGAACCATTGGCAGGCAGGGCGGTGGCAGAAATTTTACAAATTAAGATATTGCCGAAATATGAAATAGACCTGACAAGGACCTATTAAATCCCATGTGATGAAATGGTCAACCGGAATCCGCCGTTTTGTGACCGCTTTAATCGTTGCTGCACGCTGGCGAGGTCGATCGCTTAAATTAGATCGTAAGATTCATAACCCTGAGGTGATGGGTTCAATTCCCATTCTCGCTACAAAGCCCCTTTTTTGGGGGCTTTTTTACTTCTACTAACCTCCTGCCCATTGGTTATTGGTTTGCTCTAGAGAGTTTAGAGTTGTCCGACAGGTTACTATCCTCCCCGAAAACAAATCTTCAACCAATAACCGCTCGCCGTACACGATGGCAAACCAAAGGCGAGGACTATCTTTATATCCAATTATGACAGGCAAATGAAACTCTACATTAAAAACATGGTGTGCAACCGGTGCAAAATGGCGGTGACTACCGAATTGGAAAAACTGGGTATTCATCCGCTGGTAATGGAGTTAGGCGAAGTGGAGATAGCCTCATCACCCAGCACGGAACAATTGGAACAGTTAGGCAACGGTTTAGAAAGATTGGGTTTTGAACTGATAGACGATAAAAGAAGCAGGATTATTGAGCAGATAAAAAACCTGATCGTTAAGCAAGTACATTATGCAGAAGATCCAATCACCACCAACCTGTCGGATTACATTACCAGCAAGCTTCATTACGATTACAATTACTTAAGCAATCTCTTTTCAGGGGTTGAAGGAAGCACCATTGAGAAATTTTTTATTGCCCAAAAAATTGAAAAAGTAAAGGAGCTTTTGGTATATGATGAATTGAATCTCTCCGAAATAGCAGATCAAATGGGTTATAGCAGTGTCGCTTATCTTTCTGCGCAATTTAAAAAGGTTACAGGCCTTACTCCTACTTTTTACAGGTCGTTAAAGGAGCACAAACGCAAAAGCATTGACCATCTTTGAATCTCACAAATTCTTTCCAGAATACCGTAACAACTAAGCCTTCATATGATTATAGCTTTGTGTCAAATTAAAACCAATGACACATACTTATACAATTACCGGGATGACCTGCAGCGGTTGCCAGTCTAAAGTGCAGAGCCTGTTATCAAAAACGCCGGGTGTAAAAGCCGTCACCATCGACTTGCCAAAAGGCATAGCAACAATTGAGATGGACAAGCATATTGCTACAGGCTCCTTAAAAGATGCCTTACAGGATTACCCAAAGTATCAACTATCCGAAACCGTACAGGCTCCAATTATACCAGCATTTGAAGAAGCAGAAAAAAGATCCTGGTTGGCCACTTACAAACCCATCCTATTAATTTTTGGCTATATCGCCGTCATCTCCGTGATAGCAGCAAATAGTTCAAACGGGTTTAGCACAATGCAATCGATGAGGGTATTTATGGCAGGGTTCTTTCTAACTTTTTCCTTTTTTAAAATGCTCGACCTGAAGGGCTTTGCAGAGAGCTACGCCATGTACGATATAGTGGCAAAAACGTGGAATAACTGGGGATACTTGTATGCCTTTATTGAATTGGGTTTGGGTATTGCCTTTGCAATCAATTTTCAACCATTCATTACCAACATTATTACTGCAGCTGTAATGGGTGTAAGCATCATCGGCGTTTTGCAAAGTGTATTCAATAAGCGTACAATTAAATGTGCCTGCTTAGGGGCAGTTTTCAATTTGCCCATGAGCACTGTAACCATCATTGAAGATGGGTTGATGATAGGCATGAGTGCAGCCATGTTGGTGATGATCTAATATTTACCCGGCATGATTATCTCATTACTATTTGAAAACAATTAATTATGAATAACAATCAAGCGCTCATTCAGGCACTAAATAATTGTGCTGAGGCATGTAACAATTGCTCCACCGCCTGTTTAGGTGAAGACCATGTTCAAATGATGACAGCCTGTATCAAGTCAGATATGGATTGTGCCACCATTTGTATTGCAACAGCAACACTTTTGTCCCGTAATTCTATGCATGGCAAACACCTGATGCAGGAGTGCATTGAAGTGTGTAACGCATGTGCGGATGAATGTGAAAAACATGCTGACATGCACCAACACTGCAAAGAATGTGCAGCAGCATGCAGGGAATGTGTGGAAGCTTGTAAAAAAGCGATGTAAAGAAAATTACCCAAACTTGGTTTTTGGGCCCCGGTTTGGGAAATTTTAAAACACAATGAGCAGCGAATCGGGAATGTGTGAATTATACAAGACTTTCATTTAAATCTGTAACCGGATGAATTATTAACGGCGCTATTATTTTCTTACAAATTCGGTTCCTTCTATTGTTACGAAATTTAAACACAAACAAAATGATGCATGGTAATTCTTGGGGAATGGGCTGGGGCATGTGGCTTATCCCGCTTGCTGTAATTCTGATTATTGTTTTTTTATTGAAAAGAAAAAATTGAACTCGCTAAAGTCGGTACGATATCTTTTAACCCTATAATACTGTTCTAAAAATGGAAAATTCAATAAAGCATACCTACCATATTGGTGGCATGAGCTGCGGTGGTTGTGTATCCGGCGTTAAGCAAAAATTATCAGGTGTTGCCGGGGTAATATCGGTAACGGTTGATTTAGTAAACAAGCAAGCAGAAGTAACCTCATCGGAAGAAATAGAAACCGGTGCATTTCGAAATGCATTGAGTAATACACACTACACCATTTCAGAGCTTTAAGTTTCGGTAAGTTTAATTGCGATCAACTAACTATTATAAACAATCAAAATTTAAAAAATGACAAACAAAACAGTAACAAAAAAAGACACCAGTAAGGAAAGTAATCCAACTGTAAACCAGGTTGCCAGGAAAAATGCTGAACCAAATAAAGTTGAAGATAAAAAGCAAAAAACAACCACCAAGAAGTCATCTGCTCTTGTTGCCGCTGCAGTGGGGCGTAGTGCTGTAAGCCAGGTGAAAGGAAGCGCTTCGAGAGATGTAAGAGGTTCCAGTGGACTAGCCAATACGGGTACTATTATTTCTTATGATTAATTGACATTTCTCTAAATACTGCAAAATAGAAAGTAGATTTTATGCCAGATTTACAAAATATAGGCACGCACTCACAACAATTGTATTTTGAGTGAAAGATGAAAAACCTATCACCAGCTATTTTCATTGTGCCCCTTACTGCATTAACGCTGTTGGTGATAGGCTATTTCAATCTATTAAAAAAAGTAATAAAAAAGGCAGCCTTTAAGCGATTTGTTTTAATTACAACAGTACTTGCTTTTGTACTGAACATTGTTTGGGAATTTGTACAAATGCCTTTGTACAGAGATGCTGCTTTCGATGCCCAACACATTGCATTTTGCTTGTTAGCCTCTGTTGCCGATGCTATCATGGTGCTTCTGCTCTATTTTGTTTTTGCGATTATTTATAAACAACCTTTTTGGATAAAATACCTAAATATTCTGCGAGCTTTCATGCTGGTAGTGATAGGTGGAATAGGTGCAATTTTAGCAGAGATGAGACATTTGTCGCAAGGCAACTGGGCTTACGATTCATCAATGCCAATACTGCCCTTTGTCAACGTAGGCCTTTCACCACTTTTGCAATTTATGTTATTGCCCGTTATAATTTACTATGTAAGTTTTTACTTCTTAAAAAAGAACGATGGCTCAGAAATGAATTAAATTTTCTTAATCAAAAGGTCCATTATTCTTATTATTTCAGCGAACCTGCTTAGATGCGGTATATTTTTAAATAAAGGCAATGCATGTATTTTATTCAAACTTTAAATCCATTTCAATGAAATCAATCATAGCAACAGCAATCATCATTTGCTCTTGTACCCTATCGGTTAATGCACAAAAAGGAATGGACTCATTCTCACAATTATTGGCTTCCTATTTCGACATTAAAGATGCACTGGTTAAAACTGACGGCGCCGCAGCCGCACAAAAGGCAGGCGAATTCTTAAAAGTTATTAATAATATTGATAGGAGTGCCTTATCAGAAGCAGACCATAAAACTTTTATGGCAGTAAATGAAAAGCTGGTTTCCGATGCTGGTCATATTGCTGAAAGCAGAAGTATCAGCCAACAAAGAGACTATTTCAAAACCTTTTCCGATATGTTTTCTGCCCTGGCTAAAGCCGTAAAGCTTTCGGATAAGCCTGTTTACCAGCAGTATTGCCCTATGAAAAAAGCCTACTGGTTAAGCCGTGAAACGGCCATCAAAAATCCATATTATGGCAAGGCCATGCTTACTTGCGGTAAGGTTTCGGAGATCATGCAATAATCACTTTTGTCATAAATACGGAATGGTCATGAAACGCTCATCCGAAGAGAAAATGAAAATGGAAGTAATGGGCACTTATGCATGCCCTATGCATCAAAACGAAGTAAGCACTAAGGACAGAAAATATTCTATATAAGGTATGGAAATGAAGCCAGAAGAGAAGGAGGAACAAACTATACCCGTCCTATGCACCCGGACATAGTAGTGGACAAGCCAGGTAAATGTGCTAAGTGCGGCAGTAACTTAATTGCATCTCCGAAGGAAAAAATGAAGATCGAAGTAATGGGTACTTATGTATGCCCCATGCACGCTGATATAACCAGCAACAAAGCTGGCAACTGCACCAAATGTGGAATGCCACTGGTTAAAAAAAGGATAGCCATCGTTTAATGATCTGACATGCACTTTCTTAAAATATTACAACAGGTATTGCATGCTACCTGTTGCAATTTAATCTGTCAACCATGGAACACCCCCAAACAAAACAGCAATATACCTGCTCAATGCACCCGCAAATTATCAGGGACGAGCCGGGCAATTGCCCACTTTGCGGAATGGTTTTAATTCCGCTCAAAAAAAAGGCAGGCGCACATGAAGGGCATGCCATGCCTATGTCGATGATGGAAGATTTTAAGAGGCGTTTTTATGTGGTGCTGATATTAACTATACCTATCATGTTGCTGTCGCAAATGATACAGCACTGGCTCAAGTTAGATTGGCAATTTACAGGTTCGCAATACATTTTATTCGGCTTGTCGACGGTTGTTTTTTTCTATGGCGGCTGGCCTTTTTTAAAGGGATTGGTGAACGAGGTAAAAGCGAAAAACCCAGGCATGATGTTTTTGATTGGCTTCGCCATTACAGTAGCTTATGCATACAGCGTAGCTATCGTTTTCGGCTTGCAGGGCATGGACTTTTTTTGGGAACTAACCACCCTTATTCTTATTATGCTACTGGGGCATTGGATAGAAATGAAATCCGTTGCTGGTGCTTCAAAAGAACTGGAATTGCTGGTGCAACTCATGCCAGCCGATGCCCATATGGTAATGCCAGATATGGTGCATGATGTTAAAACAGATACCCTGAAAGAAGGCGATATTATTTTGGTAAAGCCCGGTGAAAAAGTGGCCGCGGATGGCATTATTAATGATGGCGAAAGTTATCTGAATGAAAGTATGCTTACCGGAGAAAGCACACCAGTTCAAAGAAGAGTCGGCGACAAAGTTATTGCGGGAGCCATCAATGGCAATGGTGCTATAAAAGTTACCGTTTCACATGCTGCAAAAGACTCTTATTTGTCGCAGGTGATTAAGTTGGTAGATGATGCGCAAAAATCAAAATCAAAAACCCAATTAATGGCTGATACTGCTGCTAAATGGTTGACAATAGTTGCGATTGTTTCCGGCATTTCCACTTTTTTATATTGGTATCTTACCGGACAAACTTTGGCTTTTGCAATGGAACGCATGGTTACTGTGATTGTTATTTGTTGCCCGCATGCTTTAGGTTTGGCAGTGCCGTTAGTCGTAGCCAAATCAACTGCACTTTCAGCAAAGCATGGTTTGCTGATTAAGAACAGAACGGCATTCGAAAATTCCAGAAAAATAACCACGATTGTGTTTGATAAAACCGGCACATTGACAATTGGTAAATTCCAGGTATCAAAAATTGTTTCGTTGCAAAAAGATATACCCGAAAATGAATTGCTACGCTTCGCTTCTGCCCTGGAACAACAATCAGAACATCCCATTGCAACAGGCATTTTACAAAAGGCTAAAGACTTAACACTTACCATTCCTGCAACAGAAAACTTTAATGCTATCACAGGTAAAGGCGTTGAAGCAACAGTTGAAGGCAAAAAGGTTTTGGTAGTTAGTCCGGGATATTTAACTGAAAATAATATTGCACTTCCTGAAGGCTTTACTGCTAATGAGACCGAAACAGTTGTGTTTGTAATCGTGAATAATGTATTGGCCGGCTACATTGCTTTGTCAGATGAAATCCGACCTGAATCCGCAGAAGCCATTGCTACGTTAAAAAAGGAAAATATCAAGTCCATTTTGTTAACAGGCGACAACAAAAAAGTAGCGGCAAGTGTTAGTCAAACTTTGGGCATGGATAGTTTTATAGCGGAAGTTTTGCCCCATCAAAAATTAGAAAAAATAAAGGAGCTACAAAGCAGCGGTGAGTTTGTAGCCATGACAGGCGATGGCGTGAACGATGCACCTGCCCTGGCACAAGCCGACATAGGCATTGCCGTTGGTAGTGGCTCGGATATTGCAGCAGCAACGGCTGGTATTGTATTAGTAAACAGCAACCCGAAAGATATCGTTAGCCTGATTCTGTTTGGCAAGGCCACCTATAAAAAAATGATTCAGAACCTTATCTGGGCAACCGGTTACAACCTCATTGCATTGCCGTTGGCAGCCGGCGTTCTGTATCACCAGGGCGTCTTATTAAGCCCCGCTGCTGGCGCAGCATTAATGACGGTAAGTACGATAGTAGTAGCCATCAATGCAAGTATGCTAAAAGTAAAAGACTAATAATCGGGTAACAGCGAAACTGAAAATCAGGCAACAGTGTTACTGAAGAAAACAAGAAAATTGTATTGTTATGAAAACAAGAAAATTGATCACAGCCATTTTTACCTCACTCCTTACAATGGCACTGATGTTGGGCGCCGGCAATGCAAATGCCCAGATGAAACATAAAGCCCATAAAGCGATGAAAATGAAAGATTGCTGCATGATGAAAGACGGCAAAATGATGGTAATGAAAGATGGCAAAACAATGGAAATGGATCAAACCATGACCATGAAGAATGGTACTGTTTGTATGGCAAACGGAGAATGTACCATGAAAAATGGTAAAAAAATGATGATGAAAGAAGGCGAATGTATGGACATGAGTGGAAAAATGTGTACCGATGAGATGAAAAAAATGTCTATGCATAAGACTTCAAAAAAAGGAATGGCTGCAATGTATGCCTGCCCCATGCATCCGGAAGTTACTGGTTCCAAACCGGGTAAATGTCCCAAATGCCATATGGATATGGTGAAGCAATAAGTCGTGTTATCTCAAAACTTATAATTGTTACAGGTGTTACTATTATGCTGTGGGCTTTAATAAGTTCACAGCATATTTTTTAAAAGTGTAAAGTGAATATGATGATAGCCTGGAAATCACACGATGTGCAGATTGCCGGCTGTTTAAAATGAAGAAAGGAGAAACCAAGATGAAGAAATTAATTATTGTCATTTCAATTTTAACAAGCGTGTTATCAGTGTATGCGCAGCCCGACAGGAAAGATATGCCTATGCAAAAAAATGAGGCATCAGCGGTTACTTATACATGTCCTATGCACCCGGAAATCCATAGCGGCAAACCCGGCAATTGCCCAAAGTGCGGCATGAAGCTAATACAGGAAAAACCGAAAAAGATAATGGACACGCCGGCCCTAAAAGACACTGCCAGGCACCAGCATGATATGGGAGGGATGAAGATGGATAATATACCAAAAACGAAGGAAGAAGCTACCTACACCTGCCCTATGCATCCTGAAATCCATAGCGGTAAACCAGCCAATTGCCCTAAATGTGGCATGAAGCTGGTAAAGGAAAAATCCACCCCACAGCCTGCAACAGAGATGGATATGCACATGCACACTGACTCCATAAAACACCCGCACAATATGGCCGGGATGAGCATGACCGACCTGCCAAAGACAACAGATGCGTTTACCAAAACAATACAACACAACCAGCCCCCGAAGGTGGTTCACTACGATTTATACATTACTGATACGCTCGTAAATTTTACAGGCAAAACAAAAAGAGCGATAGCTGTAAACGGCCAGCTACCTATGCCGACCCTTACATTTTATGAAGGCGACACGGCCGAAATTTATGTACATAACGAACTCAATGAAGGTACTACCCTCCATTGGCACGGGCTTATTCTCCCCAACCAGTATGATGGTGTACCCAACCTTACGCAGATGCCCATAATGCCCCACACAACCCATATGTACCGCTTTCCCATTGTTCAGCATGGCACACATTGGTACCATAGTCACTCTGGTTTACAGGAACAGATCGGCATGTATGGCTCTATGATTTTGAAGAGCAGAAAAGAGTTGGATATCCCTACTGTTCCAATTATCCTAAGCGAGTGGATCGATATGAAACCTGAAGAAGTAGACCGTAGTCTACACAATGCCACAGATTGGTTTGCCATACAAAAAGGAACCACGCAAAGCTATAGTGAAGCTATTAAATCTGGCCACCTTAAAACTAAGCTTACCAACGAATGGAAGCGGATGAACGCAATGGATGTAAGCGATGTAGCCTACGATAAATTTTTGATAAATGGAATAAGTGAAAGCCAGCAACCACAATTTAAAGCCGGAGATAAAGTAAGGTTGAGAATAGCTAACGGCGGCGCTTCCTCTTATTTTTGGCTTACGTATGCTGGTGGAAAAATTACCGTAATAGCGTCTGATGGTAATGATGTGGAACCTGTTGAGGTGGACCGCTTACTGATTGCTGTATCCGAAACCTACGATGTGATAGTTACCATACCCGCAAATAAACAATATGAGTTTTTAGCAACACCCGAAGACCGCACCAAATCAGCATCTCTTTGGCTGGGTAGCGGAGAAAAAATAGCAGCGTCCCGGCTCCCTAAGCTAAAATATTTCGCAGGTATGAAAATGATGAACGAAATGATGGCGATGGATGGTAATTTGCTTCCTATGGAAGGCATGGAAATGAGAAACCAGACAATGGATATGAACCAGGTAATGTATCCTGAAATAACGGGCGAAGCGCCATCCGGCAAACAGGAGAAAGTGGAAGAGATGAAAAATATTCAGCCTGATAAATCAGATAGCATGAAAGGGATGGATATGGATCAACCAAAAAAAGATAACACGACCGGGCATGATATGCATCGTATGCAAATGCCCAATAGCAATAGCATGGCAGGAATGAATATGGGTACAGAGGAAATGGATATCGTTACCCTTAACTATGCCATGCTTAAGGCTCCCGAAAACACAACTTTAAGAGAAGGCCCTTTAAAAGAACTAAAATTTGACCTTACCGGGAATATGAACCGGTATGTATGGAGTATGGATAATAAGGTGATATCTGAAGCCGATAAGATCCTGGTAAAAAAAGGCGAAAACCTGAGGATCATTTTATATAACAATTCCATGATGCGGCATCCCATGCACCTGCACGGGCACGACTTCCGTTTGCTTAACGGACAAGGCGATTATGCCCCGCTGAAAAATGTCATTGATATTATGCCTATGGAACGCGACACGATAGAATTTGCCGCTACCGAAAGCGGCGACTGGTTTTTTCATTGCCACATTTTATACCATATGATGAGCGGAATGGGCAGGGTGGTCAGCTATGAAAACAGTCCTGCCAACCCTGAAATACCCGATCCCAAACTGGCACAACGGAGACTGTTTGCAGACGACAGGATGCCGCACCTGATGGCAAAACTGGGTATAGAAACCAATGGCAGCGATGGTATGGCCATGCTGGCAAATACCCGTTGGAAATTAAATACGATGTGGCACCTTGGCTACCACGATATGCATGGCTACGAAAGCGAAACCATACTCGGCAGGTACATCGGTAAAATGCAATGGCTATACCCGTATATCGGATTCGATTATCATTATAAAGTGGCGGGCGGCCCTAAAAACATTTTCGGCCCCGAAGATAAAAACTGGTTCGGCCAAAGCAGTAATAAGAACCAGCGTAAAACAGCCGTAGCCGGTATCGCTTATACCTTGCCCACTTTAACCATCGCCGATATAAGAATAGATGGAGATGGCAAATTACGCTTCCAGTTATCCAGGGAGGATATTGCACTAACGCCAAGGCTTCGCTTCAGCTGGATGATCAATACCGATAAAGAATATTCCGCAGGCTTCAGGTATATTGCCACGAAATACATTTCGGTATCCTCTCATTACGATAGCGATATGGGATTGGGTGCAGGATTAATATTTACTTATTAAGCCTCCTCCTTTTACATCACCTTTGAAGACCTGTGAAATGGTCATTGGCCGGTAGTCAGGGGTTATTAATCAGTTGTCAATGGTTCCAGGTCAGTAGTCATTCATCTACTGACCTGGAACCGAAATGCCCCTAAAAGTCCCCACGGAACCCAGGGACACCTTATATGAAAAACGGCCAGCCATCAAGGCCAGCTGCTTCCAGAATATTTTTCTACTTCTCTTACAATCCCGTCAGGCAAAGTCCAATGCTCCATGGCTTAATCTGTGGGCCAAAACCATCTTTTATCAGTGAGTTAAGCTGGTAAGATCCATAGAGTGAGAAATGACCATACCCAATTCTTGCCGTAGCTGCAATCCTGGTGGAGTTAAAGAATTTTTTGCTTTTCTCTTTTTCTATCACTTTGGCCATGCCGGAAAGGGTATTGCCATTCTTATCCTGCGGCTCCTTGCCTTTTGTATGAGCATCCAGCAAGGTTCCCAGTTTTACACCCAGGGCCAGCTTCCAGCTTTGATTGGCGTCTAAAGGGTTGCTGCTATAACGAAGCTCCACGGGAATCTCCGCATAAGCAGTAGCCAGTTTATATTTTTTATAATGGTTGCTGCTGTCGGCATTTTTAAAGACCAGTGTTGAACTGCTTGTTTTACCAGCTACGTCCACCAAAGTATTATTAAGGAAAATATTGCTGCTGCCAATACCAACACCAAAGCCAACGCTAAAACGGGGATCAGTTTTAAAAGGCTTGTCCAGCATGAAATACATATTGAAATGACGGCTAAAACCTTTGGTGCGGATACTGTCGGGTGCACCTGACCATCCGTCGGCACCAAACTGAATCATAAAATGATCGTTGGCCCGGCTGCTAAGATCTATTTTACTCCAGTCCCGTTTTGTTTTTGCTGTAGTAGTGGTAGTGGTGGTAACCCGAACACTGTCTTGTGCAGTAGCTGAACCAAGGGAAAAGGCCGTGAGGGCCGTAATCAAAAATACTTTCGTCATATCAGTTGTTAAAAATAATGGCGCTAAAGATAAAGGCAAGCCGTAAAAGAAATCGTTAAAAGAGAAAAACATCTGCCAAGCAAGGGTTTTAAGCCACGAATTGCACAAATGAACCCGAATGGAAGAGAATTTAAATCGCTTCTACGGATGCGATAGCATTTGCCAACCGTTGATCATAGCCACCTTTTATTTCCACCCAGGGCACTGATTGGTTGATAAGCAGGTCCCGGTAAATATGATAGAGTTTCTCCCGGATTTCGAGGTCCGGGTATTCCCTTAGTTCATCCTTCACCCAGGGCAGGTCGGGGTTGCAGAGTAAATACAGGTCGTAGCGACGGTCTGCGATCTGGTCGAGGATAAAAGGATGGCATTGCCCGAACACGAATTCGCACCACACTTTCATCACGTACATGTCGGTATCGAGGAAGAGGAAGTAGGGAGTGGTGAGTGGCGAGTGGGCAGTAGCAAGGAGCGAGTGGGGAATGGAAAGTGGCAAGTGCTGGGCGGTGACTGGTGAGAAGGGGGCGGCCAGTGCCGAGTGGCAAATATTGCCCAGGACTTGGGTATCAGGGGTTTTCGTTTGATTTGTACCGCCTTTTCCCACTTGCCCCTCCCTACTTACCACTAGCTGCTCTATAAAGCTTTCCTCCAATGCCAGTTGGCCTTTGGCAATAGTAAGCAGGTCTTCAAACGAATAATCGGTGCCGTGTCCGAGTAAATATTGTCGGGCAAATTCGGGACACCAGAAGGTGTTATAATGCGCGGCCAATTGACTGCACAACGTGCTTTTGCCCGTACTTTCCGGGCCGAGGATAACAATTTTTTTAAGCGGTTCCGGCATGTATTTTCTTTTTCCAGGTGATATAACCCATGATGGCGAGTACAAAGAATACGACATATTGAAAGCTGGTAAACACGGCGCCCTTGTAAAAATAAAGCGGTATCGAAGCAAGGTTGGTCAAGATCCACCAGAGCCAGTTCTCCAGTTTTTTTCGGGCCATCAGCAACATGCCGGTATAAGCCGCCGCAGAAGCAAAGGCATCCGCCATTGGCACTGTGCTCCGGGTATAGCGGCTTAGCACCCAATAAAGCACCACGTAACATATCACAAAGAAGACAAGTGAAAACAGCCATTCTTTATTAGTACTTTTAGTGATGCGTAGTTGTTTTTCGGTACCGCCGCCTTTTTTCCGGCTCCACAATATCCATCCGTAAATACTCATGACGGTATAGTAAAAATTCAGGCTGCCTTCAGCATATAGCCCCCACCAGCCAAAACAAAACCAGGTGTACAAGACCGTGTTGATGATCCCCGTTGGATACACGAGTATATTTTCCTTCCGGCTATACAAAACACTGACAATGCCAAATGCCACTGCCACAAATTCAAGCCAGGTGGTGGCCTTGATGCCCTCGATAAAATGCTGGTATATTTCTGGTAATGTCACTGGCTATTGGTTCTGTATATGATCTAAATTCGTTTTTCACTATCTCCTGTCTATTGTCTCCTGTCTATTATCTCCTGCCTATTGTCTATTATCTCCTGTCTATTATCTAAAATCTATTATCTAAAATCTCTATCCTCCCAACCACCGATACCCTTTGACAATCAATCGCAGATCGTCGGTCCATTCGTAATCACGGGCATACCAGTAGTCAATGGTATGCAGGCTTTCCGGCGTGAGGTCCTGCGACGCATTTGCCGGTTTTGCTGTGGGTGAAATAATCCCGGCCTTTACCGGCGGCAATATCACTGCCGGCAGGTTGTAGCCCACCCAGGTTCTTTTCCCGGCAATTACCCTGAAGAGATTCACCAGAAAGCCTCCGGGTTTTTTTACCAGCAACAAATGAATCGGCAACGACACCAAGAATAGGATGCCCCATACCATGTCTGATATCCGTTTGTAACGTTGGTATTGCGGTTGTGCTATTTTAAAGACCATTTGCGGCAGCAGGGTTTCACCACTGGTTTCCTTGCTGTCGCTGCCTACCAGGCTTTGTGTTTTATAATAATGAAACTTATACCGGACCTTTCTTTTTTGTTGTAGCAGCCGGATCGTCTCCTTCATGCTCAATGTATCGTCCAGGCAAAATATCAACTCTTTGGCGGGAATGTTCTCTAACAGTTTGTCTAGCTGGTGCAACTGACCAATGGCATTACCCGTTGCTGTGCCGGGTGATATCCTGCCCAAAATTCGTTCGTTACGGCCGGCCGCTTCCATCATCTCTTCGGATTCTTTATAAGCAGGCGGCGAGGCCACGATCAATGTTTGACGATACTCTTTACCCTCATCCATATTGCTGATCACTTTTGTTTGCACCAGCACCCATCTGAATAAAATGATACAAATAGTCGCCAACATACCCCCAAAAAAGATGATACCACGGCTGAAGCGGTACTGCTCGCTAAGCATCGAATACACAGCGAGGTTAATGACGATAGCGACCAGCATGGCATATCCGGCACGCAGGGGCCGGTACGATTTGTCGTACAATCCTGAAATACTGCCCGCTAGTATAAATAGTAAGGTAAATGAAGGGAAGCTGATATTAATCACCGCAGGCACCGGTTCCAGACCGGGTTTTACGTACACAGTCCAGATATGCTTCACCACGACGAGGCTGGATAAAATGATCCCCGCATCTATTAATGGCAGACCGATCCAACGGATAAACTGGCCCAGAGCGGTCAGCATCCCCCTTAAAAAAATTGCCAGCTGTATAAACAGGTTGAAGAACTGGGCCCGGCCGCCGCCATAGTGTTTTTTTACGAAAAGACTCATGGCCTGGTAAAACATCCGGACGTAATTCAGGCTGCCTTTTTTGGTACTTTCCCCTTTAAAATGCACAATTGTACTCCCGGCAAAATAGTAATTTTTCCAACCCGCTTTTTGTATGCGGTAGCTCAGGTCCACGTCTTCGCCGTACATAAAAAAATCTTCATCGAAAGCGCCGGTTTTTTCCACCACTTTTTTCCGCAGCAACATAAATGCACCCGCCAATACATCCACTTCATGGTTTTCGTCCATACTTAGGTGGCCCAGGTGGTAGCGGGCAAAAAAAGCACTATTCGGGAACAATGAGGCAAAGCCGGCGAGCTTAAAAAAAGAGGTAACCGGCGATGGGAAAGCCCTTTTGGATTCGGGTAAAAACACGCCGCTGCCATCGATCATTTTTATGCCCAAGGCTCCTGCGTCGGTATGCTGTTCCATAAAATCCAGGCACTGATGAAAGCAATCTTCGGGAACCAACGTATCCGGATTCAGGAAAAGGATGTAATCGCCGGAAGCCCTGACCACGCCCTGGTTATTGGCCTTGCCAAACCCGGTATTTTCCGTATTTGTAAGGAACCTGACCCATGGAAATTTGGGCTTCAGGTAAGCGAGGCTGCTGTCGCTGCTATTATTGTCCACTACGATCACTTCAGCCTTCAGGCCAGCCATTGCTTTCTCCACAGAACAAAGACATTGCTCCAAAAAAAACTTGACGTTATAGTTTACAATAATGACCGATAGTTGCAAAGACAGGGTATTAGCAGCCACGAATTACGATTTTTTGAGGCATAGCACAAAATGATAACGGGTTTCAATGGTCAATCGGCCCTAAAACCAAAAAGCCGGTAAAGGTCAGAAACTTAGCTTCTTTTCAAAATACCCTACCGTTTTTTCGATTTCTTTTTTTAATCCATTCCATTTCCAAATCCCTTTTTGGTAGATAGTCTTGCAGGGTATAGCTAATTTTTTATCGGGCACGATACCTATTCCCGGAGCCAATTGATCCTGGCCTTCGATAATCCGTAGGGAAAGAATATCATAGATACAAGTACATGAACGTTCGGAAAGTCGGTGGTAACTATGTATCCGGCCGTGCGCCTTTGGTGTTCTTCCTGAAGAGACCCCCAGACGCCGCCGTCGGGTGTTTTCACCCACGGCCAATTAGGGACATCAACATGCTGCAACCCGAAATACAAACTTAACTACGCCCATATTTTGTTAGCCAACCCCATGCTGAATTATTTGCCACACACAACGAACCCAATGAATATGAATAGTCTTTGGGAAACGCACACAAGCCCGCTTTAACCAGGTTTTGGCATGTATTCCAGTTTTTGACTAAAACTTTGGTGGCTTGCCAGGCTGTAAACCAGCCAACGGGATGACGATTGGCTTTTACAATTCTGCCGCTTTCCCCATCTTCTCAAAATGCCTCGCGACTTCGCTATCCATAAAGCTTTGCGCCAGATTTACGTAGCGGTAAAAAGCTTTGCTATTACTGGCGTGGCCGGAGATCTTTTTAACCACAAATTCGGGTACGCCATGCATGAGCATGGTTGTAACGGCAGTTCGGCGCATGATATGACTGCTCACCAGGTCGCAGAAACGGTAAGGCTTTTTGGTTTTGGGGTGTAGCTGCTGATGGGCCACCCCCTGCTTACTGCGGCTTTTGCCAACCGGTTCGGTGTAGCCTGCCTTTTCTACAATCGCCCGGAGGTTGAGGTTAAAGCGATGAAGTGATATCGGTTCGAAGATGGTTTTGCGATGTTTTTTGTACAAGGTGTATTTCTCAAGGATGGATAGCACATACGGGGGCAATGGTACCCGGGTAACGGTCTCGGTCTTTTTCGATTGCACGGAAAGGTACAATTGACCGTTTTTTGTTTCGATATTGTGCCAGCCAATACCCACGAGGTCGCTGTAGCGCAAGGCTACGGTGCAGCCGATAACCATGATGTCTTTGGTGCGTTGGAGATGTGCAGGCAGGCAGGCTTCAAAAGCAGGGTCGTAGATTAGAAAGCGGAGTTGCTCCGGCATCAGGGTGATGATGGGCACTTCCTGCTGCACTACAAAAAAGTCTTTGTGGAACCGCCCGACCGGCATCATTCTATCCGTTTCGAGCCAGTTGAAAAAAGTGCGGAGGCATTTGATAACGCTGCCTACATAATTATCAAAGCAATCCTGCTTGTATAAAAAGGCAGTGAATTCATTATAAAACTTTTTCCAGTACTTTTTTTCGCTCATCAACTGCGTCTTGGAATATTTAGCCAGTGGCCGGATGCTAACGGGCTCGCCCCGGTGGACATCGAACAGTTGCAGCAGTTTGAGGCAATAGGCATAATTAACCACACTGTCTTTCTTTAATTTTTTGCCATCCTGCTTTAGGCGCCTCCCTTTCTGGCTATCTTTAATAAAGTTACCGAAGAGGCTGGCGATGGGGTAAGATTGTATGCTCATATTGGCGTGCAAAATATAGCCAAATCTGCACAAAACAGCCTATTTTCATGTTTTAAAAGTTCTTTGAAAGCTAGTGGTGGTATAGCTTTGGGGTGAAATGATTACTATCCGTTCGGAATGGCAATGCCAGGTAGGACTTATGCAGCTAATAACCAGTATAGGTATGGGTTTAATGGCAAGGAAAATGATAAGGATATTAGTGAAGGTGGGCAGGACTATGGGATGAGGATTAGTGATAATAGGTTGGGAAGGTTTTTGAGTGTGGATCCGATCACAAAACAATATCCCGAATTAACTCCGTATCAGTTTGCAGGCAATAATCCAATATTAAATGTTGATTTAGATGGACAAGAGCCTAAGCCATCAACAATAAATCTCAATAAAACCAGAAGCATCATTAATGGGTACGGTAAAGGCATCTTTTCTGGTCGGGAATCTTATGGTACAGGGTTGTTTGAACAATTGAATAGTGGGGGTGCTAACTACTCGTACAATGCATGGTGGCGGTTGGCACATAATATTTCACCCAATTCTTACGGTGGTGCGATAGGTGTGACAGGCGAAGCTATAAGTGGTTATGAGGAATACTATTATTATGTCCACCAATGGACGGCAAGAAACGCGACTTATACGGCCCACCCCCATAGCCTGTTTCAAAAAGGAAGTTGGGACTACATGATTTCCTATACTTCAAGTAAACAAGAAGAGCTTTTTTTTCCTAATACAGCGATGAACGGTACACCTGCAGCCGTGCCAAAAGCTATAAATGTCGATTTGTCGACAACCGTAAATATTTTTTACGAGGTGAAAACCATAGGTGCACTGTCAAATACGGCCGAAGAAATAGCTAGGCAGGTCGTTATAGGGTTCGAGCAAGGCATTAGAACTCTGAACGCAAATAAGTCAGATGCAACTAGCAAAACCGTTAACATTTTAGTAGTTGATCGCCTTGCTTATCTGAAAGGGTATTTTTATGGGGGCGCTGCAATAATGACGGCAAAATACAATGAGTATACAGCGGCGGGGGGAATTTTGAAACTACACAGCAATTTAACGCAGAAGGCTGTAGAAGTTGTAGATAATATTAACAAGGAAATTAAAGAACAAACAACCCCAATTGATTCAGATGGAAAAGATGCGAAAGCCAATCATTAATTTATTTTCAATTTTGTCTATCATGATTTATGGATGTTCCGATAAAAAGAAAATTGATAAAGAGCTTTTTGTCAATTTAGAATACTCAGTTTTCAATAGAGATTCATTGACTAAACTTCAGAACGAGTTACAAACTCAATTTTCTGTTTCAAGTATTTTGGCAGAGTTAAAGAAATCTTTAGTTATTATTGAAACTAACTCCGAAGCTTTTCTTAGATATAAGGAAATTTATGAATTGTATCCCCAAGAAATCACATTCAATGAGTATTTATCTAAAAAACTAAAGAAAAACAGACGGAGTACCTTTTTCTGAATTACAAAGCAGATGTTAATCTATCTGAATTTAAAAAGACTAATTTATTTCGTGATTGGGTTAATTATAGGTGTGGCGTTTTCTCTAAAGTTTGGTTTGTCTCTCCTAAACTAAATCTTACTAAAGAATTTTATTTGCAACTTCCAGATAGTTTTAGAACATTACTTTTGAAGCATTGCTACTATGATGACATGTCTACCAGTGACTACAATCTTCCTGTCTTCCAACTATTTGATTATCCACGAAATCCTCTCAGTACTGGCTTTCCTGCCCATTACTTGGATAGAGACCGGATAAACGCATTCTCTGAAATTGTAAAGACACTTATGAAAAAAAATAATTCAGATACCGAATTAATAATAATGAGTGATTTGCTAATTACTGCTTTGGAGAACGAGTCTGTAATAGTTATTGATTATTATGATTAAGGTAGTTCGATGCTCTAATTGGCGCATGGTTGCAGAAAAAAGCGAGGTGGTGCAGGCGTCTCGCCTGTGCCTAAAATAATGGCAGCGTCCGCTGCGGGAGTAAAAACAACCCCCTAATTGGCGCAGGGTTGCCGAAATAATCACGATTGGCCACGCTTGGCGCAGGCGTCTCGCCTGTGCCTAGAATAATGGCAGCGTCCGCTGCCGGAGTAAAACAATAGGTAATAAAAAGGCCGCTCACCGAGCGGCTTTTTTGTTGCTTATAATGCGGCAATATTTTTTTGAAAGAAGTCTTTGAATTTTTTCTTTGTCAGGAAGGTATCGATAAGTTTAAAGACCATGTTTTTATCTTCCTCTTCCAGTTCCTGGATCAGTTTTAATTGTTCCATATTGCTTTTATCCTCGATGGTTATCTCTGTAGGGATGGCATTGCTAGTGCTGCTTTTTATGATATCGTCTACGGTTATATTAAAGTGTTCAGCCAGCAAAACCAGAGAATCAATCGAAATATCCTGCTGGTCATTTTCCATTTTAGAATACCCGGTTCTATGGGTTCGCATCAGGTCGGCCATAGCTTGTTGCGTATATCCTACTTAAGTCGATGGCTATAAGACATGAATTTACAAGTTTTGATTCGGGTTCAGTAATGTTAGATATCTGGCACAATAATAAATTTTACGTTATCCAGTTTGATGTTGACGGATATGTGGGTTTTTCAGAAGTGAATGATGATAATATGGGATTTGATACAATTCCTGAGGAGAAATTCTATAACGAAGTTGAGTATAAAAATAAATTGAACGGCGTATTGGTAGGCGTAACCCCCTAATTGGCACCAGGTTGCCGAAAAAGTCACGCTGGCACAGGCGTCTCGCCTGTGCCTCAAATAATGGCAGCGTCCGCTGCTGTAAACAAAATAAAAGCCGCTCCCATAGCGGCTTTTGCGTTATAAGCTATGCGGGTCAACCACCCCATTTATAGTGTTTGTGGGTCAATAATAATGAGCCCTGGAATGCTTTTAAAATCTCCCACGTTACTGGTAACAATGGTATAGTCATACACCAGTGCGGTGGCAGCAATAATGGCGTCGCCCTGTTTTATTTTTTTAGATTGCCGTACGGCAATTACTTGTAAGATAATGGCCTCGTTGATAGGCAGCAATGTGGCCTTTTGCATAAAAGCCTGCACAGGAGCCAGTTGAGCAGGTGTGGCGTTTGGCCAGCCCAACAGTTCCATACGTGTCACTTCCGATATTATTGGTGGCAATGCTGCTACAAACGCCTTTCCATTGGGCGGCAGCAGGTTGTTTAGTACATTAATCACCACATTGGAGTCAATTAAAAATCCCTGTCCCATTCGTTTCTGGCTTGTTTTGCATGTTGGTGTAAACTTTCAGCATGTTCTGGTGAGAGGGTACCAAAGAAATCACCCATGGTAACGGCTTTGGTATCGGTGGTGGCCTCTTCTTCAATGGCAAAGGCAATTACTTCTATTCGCCTACCCTGTAGATTTTTTGGCAGATCCAGCACCAGTACCGGGTTCTTTTGTGTATGTATTATTTTACGGAGCATGATGTTTAATTTTTATGATAGGTAAGTCTTGTTTTAGCATTCCTCAGCAATCCGTCAAGGGCATTGCGCCTTTGTTGGTGTTCTCATGTATTGAAACCCCCATGCCGCCGCCGTCGGGTGTTTTCACCCACGGCCAATTAGGGACATCAACGTTCAGCGACCCGCACTACAAACTTAACCACACCCCCATTTTGTTAGCCAGCCCCATGCTGAATTATTGCCCACATACAACGACGCCGATGAATACAAATACTCCTCAGGAAACAAACACAAACCGGCCTTTACCGGGTTTTGGTGAATATAATCCAGTTTTTGATTAAACACTTTGTCGCTTTTAATTTCAATACCGAGGGGATTTCGTTCCCATATCTGGAACAACCTGTCTTTGGCACCCATATAAAAATGCTCCAGCACTTCAGGATGGTCTTATTGCAAATTCATCTTAATCATCTGTGCAGTAAATTTCATAAAAGAATGCTGCACATCCTGTGGCTTATGGCCGGCCCTACCTGCCATATAAGATGAATATGATTGATCATAATTACAAAGCCGTTGACTTTTACCCGGTTCTCTTTTACCAAAAAAGCCAGACTTCCTGTGATAATATCCTTATACTTATCTGGCTTTAGTAACGGCTTCCATTCCAAAATGGTAGCTGTAAAGTATTGGGGATAATGTTCAGTAAATTCCATAGGCTAATATAGGTCGATAACAAGTTATTTCTTTCTGCTTCCAATGGCGCACATACTATTGGCTAAAACCACAGAGGAAATGTAGCTTAGTTTCTATGGTACTCGCTATTAATGCGCAAACACCATGCTTTCCAACCGTTTTTGGGTTTGGATTGTTCCATACAGGGATTCCTGACAAAATGGGGCAGTGATTAAGTTCGAAATTTGGGTTGCAGTTAGTCTTCGCCCCGAATCGGCTGCAGGTGAAAACACCTGCAGCAGCGGCTAACCCTGGGCCACAATGGCGACCCGGCAGAAATGGTAAAAATGCTGGCCTTTGTACAGGTGGCCAATATCCTGACCCTCAGCGATGATGTGGTACTGCAAACCATTGACCTGCGCAAAACCCTACGCATTAAAACCCCCGACGCCATTATAGCCGCTACCGCCCTGGTGCACGGA
Organism: Chitinophagaceae bacterium; assembly: GCA_039925965.1. Taxonomy (GTDB): domain Bacteria; phylum Bacteroidota; class Bacteroidia; order Chitinophagales; family Chitinophagaceae; genus JAZKFT01. The sequence goes on along the minus strand of JBDSXW010000106.1, from coordinate 853 downwards.
CTTACCCTGCTTACACATGATGGCGGGTTTAACAAGGTGCCGGGACTGGTGGTGGTTGACCCGCATGGGTTGTAACGAAAAAACCGCTCACTGAGCGGCCTTTTTGCTTCTTATTGTTTTACTACGGCAGTGGACACTGCCATTGTTTTAGGCACAGGCGAGACGTGGCTGTTGCACAACCCTTATTTCAGAAAGCTGTTAGTCCGCCCAGTGCCTGCTGATAGAACGTTAGTCTATTTCAAAGCGATTTGCCAAACACTATTGTCTGACCATATGTGCTACTGTCCAGGCTTACGATCGAGTTAAATGAGTTTTTAACCCATTTTAGTTGGGTTTTTATCATTGTTTCTATTTTTGGGGTCTTCCATTTCAGGAGCTTTTTCAGATTATATGCAATAGCAGCCATTGTCATGCATTTATTGGCCTGTTTCATCCCTTTTGTGTTTATGCGATGCATCCCTAAATAGTTTACAAGGGTTCCTAACACTGGTTCAACTGTACTGCTTCGTAATTTTTTGAGTCGCCTGGCCTTCGGAGTTTGAAGACGTTCGTGCATTCGCTCAAATAGCCTTTTTTCTATTGTAACAGCGATGGTTTTTTGTGGGTTATTTCCAATACAAGTACTTTTAAGTGGACATTTATTGCAGTCTTTTGAGCTACTGCGATATTGTTTCATTTTCTTCCCCAGCCCGTGACTATCCCGTATATTTTTATTGTCAAGATATTTTCCTTGTGAACAAACATAGCGATCGTGTTCTTTATCATATGTAAAGCCTTCTCTGTTAGATTTATATTGTCCCAGGTTAGGGATATACCCTTTGATATTATTGTCTTCCAAAGCGGTTAATGCTTC
>JBDSXW010000105.1:0-24291 GCA_039925965.1 Chitinophagaceae bacterium | reverse complement strand
GATCAATGCTTTGGCTTCTACATCATCTGAGATCTTACAGGCGTTATAACAAACGGCATCACTTTGAAAAGAAGGGGAGTGGGGCTGCGGTTTAAGATCCTGTTCGCGGTTATAACGGTATTCTTTTTTCTCTACTTCCGCAATAATCTTGCGCATGGTTTCAACAACCAATGTAGGGTGTTGGCCAGTTGCCGTTTCACCACTTAACATTACGGCATCTGCACCTTCCAATACGGCGTTGGCAACATCCGTGATCTCGCTACGGTTTGGTTTTACGCGGTCGATCATGCTCTCCATCATTTGCGTGGCCACAATTACCGGCTTGGCACGGTGGATACATTTGCGGATCAGTTCTTTTTGTATCAATGGAATTTGCTCTACCGGTAATTCAACACCCAGGTCGCCACGGGCAACCATGATACCATCGCTTTCTACAATGATGTCGCGGATATTAACGAGTGCTTCCGGTTTTTCTATTTTGGCAATGATCTTTGTTTTGCTTTTCTTTTCCTGGAGTTTGCTGCGGAGAATTACGATATCTTTTACACTGCGTACAAAGCTCAAAGCCACCCAATCCAGCTGCTGCTCGATAATAAATTCAAGATCTATTAAATCTTTCTCGGTGAGGGCAGGTAAAGAGATTTTAGTATCGGGAAGGTTGATTCCTTTTTTAGATGACAGGATACCACCCAATGTTACCAGCACTTTTACATTACCCTCTTTGGTAATGTCTTTTACGACCACTTCCATTTTGCCATCATCAATCAGGATCTTGTTACCAATTTTTACGTCGCCCGAAAGGTTCGGATAGCTTACATAGATTTTTTCAAGGGTACCCACACATTTCTCGTTGGTGAAAGTGAGGATATCTCCTGCGGTAAGTAACAATGAATTATTTTCAATTTCACCAACCCGTAGCTTAGGCCCCTGCAGGTCGCCAAGTATTGCTATATTGAAAGGTTCCGTTTTGTTTATCTGTCTGATAAAATCAATGATCTTCTGCTTGTCTTCATGTGCTCCATGCGAAAAATTGAGGCGAAAAACGTTTACACCTGCCTTTACGAGTTCCAACAGTTTATCATAGGTGTCGCAGGCTGGGCCTACGGTAGCGACAATTTTTGTCTTTTTCGAATTATGTTCCAACCCTGCTTCCTTGTCCATTTGCGTATGCAGGTACTTGTTTAAATTTTTAGACATTATTTATATTTAATTTAAGAAAATTTGAACGGGGTGTGGCGCTTGTGATTTATTTCAGCTTTATCAACTGGAAAGAATCTTTACAATTTTAAGCCAGTCGCTATTAAATTTCTCCTTAGCCTTAACCGCTTTATCCAAAGGCAGGTAGTTCATTTTATTGTTGAGAATACCCACCATCACATTATGCCGGCCTCCGATCAAACACTCAACTGCGTGATAACCCATGCGGCTGGCAATCAGCCGATCGAGGCATGTGGGCGACCCACCCCGCTGAATATGGCCGAGCACGCACACACGTGTATCCGCATTGGGGAGGCGTTTTTCTATAACCGCCGCTATTTCATTGGCGCCAATCTTCTCTCCTTCAGCCACTACAATTAAATTTACCAGTTTCTTTCTTTTTTCGTTTTTACTAAGCGAAGTAATCAACTCTTCAATATCCGTTTCGCTTTCTGGTACCAGTATATTTTCTGCGCCGGTAGCAATGCCACTATGCAAGGCAATATATCCCGCATCCCTGCCCATTACCTCTACTATAAAAAGCCGGTCGTGTGCATCGGCCGTATCGCGTATTTTGTCAATTGCTTCCACCGCTGTATTTACAGCCGTGTCAAAACCGATCGTAAAATCGGAGCCCGCAATATCTTTATCAATCGTTCCGGGGATACCGATACATGGTATGTCAAATTCGTTGCTAAAGGTTTGCGCCCCCTGGAAACTGCCATCACCTCCGATAATAACCAGGCCATTGATACCATGCGACTTGAGATTGTCGTAGGCGGTCTGCCTGCCTTCTGGCGTACGGAATTCTTTACTACGGGCGGTTTTTAATATAGTACCACCGCGCTGTATGATATTGGCAACGCTGCGGCTCGCCATTGGGTGGATATCGTTCTCAATCATGCCAGCATAACCGCGGTAAACGCCAAAGACTTCAAGGTTATGATAAATGCCTGTTCTAACCACTGCCCGAATGGCTGCGTTCATGCCCGGACTGTCGCCACCAGAAGTTAAAACCCCGATTTTTGTAACCTTTTTATTCATGCTTTTTGGGTTGCTGTTATCTTAAGGCAGTTAACCGTTCTTTATTGATGTAAAAAGTACACAACCGGTCAAAAATAGGGTATTCGTATGGAATGATTCGGATAGGTGCCCACATAAAGAAATTCGTTATACAAGCTTAATCCATCGCAAACGATTTCGAAAACTGGCGCTGTAACCCGTCCGAACCTGAAGACCTGCGGCCGCTACTAACAAAATCAGCCTTTTGCCTGTATAAAAATGGAAGTGTTTTGGCATGCTTTTTAAACCGTGGCTTTTACGATGATTTGTAGGATGGCCGCAATTATTGGGACTTGATTGAAAATTTCCCGGCGCCCCATCAATATCTCGATCGACTGTCACCCTACTAATGAGTTTGGAGCCAACAAGGGATTTGCCTGCAACTGGGGTGGTTGAGAATAAGTTACACGTTTCAATAGCACGATTTACTCCCTTAAAACGGCGTTGCTATTGACGCCGAGCCGTTTTGCATTTCCAGAAGAATGAAAACCTTTTTTCAGCGTTTAAATACAATGGAACCGAAATACTTTACCCTGGTGGAGTAAGTAGAAACACAGCAATAGCCAGCTATATTTTTATCAGGTGAAATTTAACCTCCGCCAGTTTGCACATCAAGAATATGATGATAAATATCCGCCATTTGTTTTCCTACCACCTCGTAGGCATACTGTGATAGTGTAGCGTTTGCAATCGCGTTTCTATCCAGGCGAAGTTGCTGCTCAATGATACTAGCCAAAGCTGCTGCAAGTGATGCAACATTTCCTTCCTCAACTACAAGACCATTCTCCTGATGGGTGACCAATTCTAACAGCGGCGCGATATCGGAAACGATCACTGGCAGGCCGGTAGCATTTGCCTCTATCACCACGCATCCGAAAGATTCAAATTTTGAAAACAGCACCAGGGCGGCGGCAATATCAAAGTGTGCGGCAAGCTGGTCCTGCGGCATTTCGCCCAACCATTCTATATTCCCTGATATCCCAAGTTCAACACTCATCAGTTGATAATCCCTATTTGGCGGACCCACAATTTTAAGAAGTACCGCTGGATGAATGCTTTTTACAAGCGCAACAGCCCGCAGTATCCCACCCGGGTTTTTCTGCCCCGTTAGCGTGGACACATGCATAAAAACCGGGCGGGGCGGGGCCTCCGGGGGAGATTGGCAAAAGAATATTTTCCCGTTTACAACGTTCGGCCATCTTAGGAAACGTCCGCGGGGTTCAAGTGCTTGCAATTCCTCAACCAGTGCCAGGGACACACCGGTGACGATGCTGGCTTGCCGAACGATGGTATGAAATTTTCTTTTGCTCCAACTATTGTAGGCATCATACCCGTTGATTGCACCTGGCATATACCCAGCCCAGTGTTCTGTAACGATAAACGGAATATTCCAATTTCTTTTAGCCCAAAGGCCCAACCAACCTGCATTCAGAATAATATGGCAATGCAGTAAGTTAGGTTTTCCTTTCTCCTGCCGGTGTTGTTTTAAATGCTGTTGCAAGATGCGATACCATCTACGCCAATAAATAATTTTATCGAGTTTAGCGATACCGGTATCTGGCTTTTTGAAATAATCGATATGCTCCGTAAGGTTGCCATTGGTATGGCTTGTCGTCTTATTATCGCCATCGTAGCCAAAACATGCATATACAGTTATGGGCAAAAAAAGCGATACCGCCTGGGCATGACGCTGGATAAAATCGCCGGCGTATGGCTCCCCTTCATGCGGATACCATTGTGCGATCCAAACAATATTCCGTGGGGTAGCATCCATAGTGTTCAAATGTAATTTTCTTTACAGGCTGGTTACATGTATCTTTTTCGATGCACAGGAAATATCATTTTACCTGATCGGAGTGACCACGGCCGTATAATGCTTATAGACAAAAATGATCAGGGTTTTGCCATTATTGGCATCAAACAAACTATTCTACCTCTACGTATTTCCGGGTAACCTGTCCCATTGCCTCAACAAATTTTCTTTCATTTAGCAGGTAGCCATTACCCAGGGCACAAAGGTGCACCCGCAGGTTTTCAACACTGATTGGGTTGCCATCGGGCAGATCAGCGATATTGGAATGGGCGATATCGTGCCCGTCGATGATCATCACCATACCACTGCCAATCGCTTCCATTTTATTGCCTTCGGTAATGAGCATGCCGGTGTCCTCTCCCAGCCCGATGCCGATACATTGCGGATTGCTGGCGACGGCTTGCGCCAGGCGGCCAAAACGGCCACGCTTTTCAAAGTGGCTATCGATAATCACGTCGTCAATAAATCCCAGTCCGGTGGTCATTTTTACTTCGCCTTTGAGGTGAGCAAGGGTAGCGTTGCCTTCGTAGATCATCGTATTGCTCATGCCCATGGCCCCGGCGCTGGTACCTGCGATCACAAAGTCAGGATCAGTTTCGTAGCGGTCAAGAATAATTTTTAAGAAACTGGTGCCGCCGTAGATGGTGCTAAGCCGCAATTGGTTGCCCCCGCTGAACATCAGCGCCCTGCAGTTTTTCAGCCTTTCAAGAAATTCTGGTTCCTGCGCATCGGCGCGGTTGCGGATATGCATCGTGCCAACGTCCACGCACCCAATCCGGCCAAAAGCATCCAGGTAATTATCGCCCACTTCAAACGGAATAGTGGAAGCGGTAGTGATAATTTCTATACGGGCATGGATACCGCCGCTTTCTTCCACGATGCGACGGAGTATGCCCAATTCAAGATAATTATGGTTGCTGCTATGAATAGTTCCTGCCTCCATATCTCCTTTATCTTCCGCCCCACCGATAGCTATTAATTTCCCTTTTGGATACGACATTAATTATTTGTTATCAGGCAAAAATAGCGGGTTTTGAAAAACGGATAGGGGTTGCGGCACAGCGCGGGGGATTTGGGGATAATTCATTTTAGAGAGTTTTTTAAGGCGAGGTTAATTTTCTTGCGGCGAGAGTCATTTGTTTACGGTAAGTGATATTGTTTACGGCGAGTCCCCGGCCCACCGCACAAAGCCTTGCGGGAGACATCGCCTTAGAAGCTATAAGAGCACCAGAAAAAAGGCATAATCAATCAATTTCCAAAAAAACACTGGCACTGACTAAATGGACATGGCTATCAAAATGAACATCATGATTATTGTAAACAAGAAAGGCAAGTCTGATTGACTTTACAGAGACATCGCCCTGCAACACGGTTGTCAACTCTGTTTCGGGACCTGGCCAGTTTGGAAAGTTCACGGGTTGGTAACCTTTGCCTGGCGCAATTTGAATATTGATTACGGCGAGTCCTGCGGCCCACACACAGAGCCAGGGCAGAGACATCGCCTGAGAAACGATAAAAGCACCAGGAAAAAAGTATCATCATTAATTTCTAAAAAAAACGCTAGCACTGACCAAAATACGCATGGCTATCGAAGTGAAAATCATGATTGTTGTAAACAAGAGGAGGCAAGTCTGATTGACCTTTGCTTATCTGTCCAAAGCTTTCCTGATCCGGCAATTGTGCCCTGTAAAAGTCTTCGGTTTGCTTTAAAAACTATCCTACCAAATATGTAAAATTGCTATCCATTGGCAAAACAGCTTTGTCAAGCTTTAGAAAGGCGCGTATTTTTTGTATAAAGGACATCGTTTTATTTTGTTTTCAACAATCCCAATCACCTCCAACACTAGAGGCCGGAGCAGAGGCATGGACGTGGCAGCTATCAGGAAGTCTCCCAATAAACTAATAACCATCACTAATAAAACGATCAACCAATAAACTAATCACCAATCAACCAATCACCTCAATTTCATCACCTGCTTCATCTGGCTTTTATTACCATTTTGAAAACGGATATAATACATACCTGTTTTAAGGCCGCTCATATCTACCCGTTGGGTGCCGGTATAAGGGCCGGGGAAGGTTTGTTCCATGATGGTATTGATGAGGATTCCGTTTGGACCTACTAGTTGCATCAGCGTATGGCCGCCATCCGTTTTAAATTCTACCGTGGTATAATTGACGACAGGGTTGGGATAATTGCGCACCAGCGTGTATTCTTGTGGCGGCTTCGCCGGCGTGCATTCTACATCACTGCAAATATTGATATTTGAAAAACCAGCTACATTATTTAAAATCGTATTGGCGCTGTTGGCATCCTGGCAGAGCCAGCGTTGCAGTATGGAATTATAGATCGTGCGAAAATCAGTTTGCATCGCGATCTGGTCGTTTACTCCTGCATTGGCTGGTATGACCGGGTTTGGATTGGTGATACCGCCGGTAACAGGGCTGCCAAAGATAAACATCGGCCACGCCGCGCCATGGTCTGTACCAACACTGGCATTGCTTTTTATCCTTCTTCCAAATTCGCTGAAGGTCATGCCGATTACTTTATTTGCTTTACCCATCAGCAACAGGTCATCGTGAAAAGCCTTGATCGCATCGCCTACTTTCTTCAATAAATTGAAGTGGGTACCCGTGTCGTTATCGCCACCTGATGTTTGGTTGCTATGAGTATCGAAGCCGCCGAAATTGCAGCAATAAATTTTTGTTTGCAATCCGCCATTGATAAGGCGCGCCGTGGTTTTAAGTTGATCTGCCAACGAGTTACCGGTGGGATAGGTAGCCAGGTTTACATTATTTAATTTATTATAAGCTGCCTGAATAGCCAGTGAATACAGATCAGACTGGCTGGCAATAGACCGTACATAGGCCAGTTTTTCGCCGGCAGGTGTATAAGGCTGTGGAATGGGATCGCCAGAGGCGCCATTGTCGGTAACCACCTTATTAGGATCGCTGATGGTAACCCCCATCTGGCTGGCAGGCCCGAGCATGAGCAGCGAAGTGCTGGAGCCATATTGAATACCAAGGGGATCGGGATAGGTCGCATTAGGAAACCCATTTGGAAAGCCAGGGTATTCCATATTGAGATACCTTCCCAGCCAACCATCCTGCAACACCACGTTTTGATCGGAGGCACTCATGAAAATATCGGTGGCCCGAAAATGCGAGTAATTGGGGGTAGGATAACTTACCGATTGCACGATATTTACATATCCATTATTATACATATCTCTGATGCCGGTGAGGCCGGGATTGAGGCCGGTAGCAAGGGTTCCGGTTAAGGCAAGCACTTTGGGTTCGGCAACAGCGATATTGCTGCGCGCATTGGAATAGTTGCTGTATTGGTCCAGCGGAATTACCGTATTAAGCCCGTCGTTACCACCACTCAATTGTATCACCACCAGCACATGATCTGTTTGAACAGTACTTGTATAAAGTTCGTGCAACCAGCTGCCTTCGGCCATTGCCTTCATGCTAAGTCCATTAAGCACAGGCAGGCTTACGGCTGCGGTGGCTGCTGAATTGCGGATAAATTTTCTGCGTTGCATAATCAGGGTTTTGTTTTACTGGAAACCGCTACGAAAAGTCATTGGGTCAAAAAGTCATTGGTCATTGGCATTAACTATTATTCGCTGGGTCATAATGATCGTTGGGCTTACATGAGATGGTATTCCTCTACATTAATAATGTACTTGCACAGGTTCGACAGCCTGACATTGACGTCATTTAATGTTGTTGGATTTCCAGGGTTTGCGAGATAATTGTTCCAGGCTGTGGTCCAGTAGCCATCGGTGGTTTGTCCAGTAAGCAAGGTGGTCGTTTTTATATTGTCGCGGGTAGTTTGAGTCAGCTGGGTACGAAGCAGGTATTTTACGAAATCCTGAACCAACATATTTGGATCGGAAGGGTTGCTCATCCTGCGGGCCAATGTGATCCAATCCAACTGTATTTTTTGGTTGGTATTGGTGTAACCTGCTAACATAGTAAGGTTATGGTTCAGCCGCTTGGTATAGGTATCGGTGTTAAGCCATGATTTATCAAAAATGGGATCCTGGTAGTAAGCAGGCCAGCCGCTTACATTTGGTGGATCGCCGAGGTTCTGATCCTGGATCGAAGCGTTGCTGATGAGAAAACCCAGCATTTTGTAGTACACGATCGCATTACTGGCCGGTGGAAAACGAACCTTGAATTCACGTATCTGGCCTACGATATAATCCAATGGGCTTTTGATCATAGCGCCCTGTGTTAGTACGTCGAAAAAATGTTCACTTTTAAACAGCAGGTCAAGGACCGGTTTTACCTCGTAATTGCCCGATTTGAAAAGGGTTGCCATTGGTGTGATGACATTTGCTTCAACATCGGCCGATATATTGCCGTACACGAAAAAGCGGTAGAGGCATCGGCAGAGATATTTTGACACTTCGTTCTGTTGAAAAATCATGTCGAGCATGCTATCCAATTCCCCTGCTCCTCCGGCACCGGAAACCCCGGTGATGATCGTACTATTAAAAAAAGTAGAGAACTGCTTGTTGGTGGTATCGTGTTTGGTGCTATCGAAAAAGTAGGTGGAAGTAGCATTGGTGATTCGATACCCTGTTAACACTTTCGCTGCCGTTTGTACGTCAGTTTCGGTATACTGACTCCCGGGGCCCTTTCCAAGGGTAAATAACTCCATCAACTCCCTGCCATAGTTCTCATCCGGCGCGGTCTTAGTATTATATTGCCCATTAAGGTAACTAAGCATGGATGCCTCCAGGCTGATCGCTTTTGTAAGGCTTTTAAAATTGCCCAGCGCATGTGTACGAATTGTGTTCAGGTGCCTGTACGCGTATGTTCCGTACGTTATAGAGTCGAATTCTACCGAAAAATGGTTGGCCCAAAAGAGCATCATTTTTTCTTCAATGCTTCGCGGCTGGTTGATCATGAGGTCAAGCCACCATCCTTTGCAGGTCGCTATTCTTCCGCCATTAGCTGATCCGTCTGCGCTTTGAATATTCACCCAGGTTTTACCTTCGGGCACCGACCAGTCGCCATCTGTTCTTGGCGTGGTCACCGGCAAGGAATAAACTTTAATAGGAAGTCCCGGGTTGGCATTTACCGTATTCAGTAACAGGTCAACTGCCTGGGTATAAGTAAGTGTTTTAAAATATTCCACTTCTTCTCTGGGTGCTCCAAACTGCAGGCGTTTCAACAAATGCATCACTTCCATATCCGTCCAACTGCCCACGTAAGGCGTTACACCACTTCTGAGGAACACAGGAGTGTCCTCGTCGGTGATCTTTATCTTTTGTTCCGGGGAGGGAGCAGGCTTCTTTTTAAGCGGCGGCGCCAGGAGTGTATTTAAAAATGCTTTCCTATCCATAACAGTTAGATTTATGATGTCGGATTTATGATTGATGATGTCAGTGTTAGTAAATCCAACCCTGTATTTCGTGAGGTGCTAATTCAGGGACTATTGTTCCAAATTTCTGAAAGGTTATTACTATTTTCTGTTTATTGGAGGTAGGAAGTTATGCCGGTTGCAATAAAAAAAGAAAGTTACTTTTTTTTAATCAGCAGCGTTTCTAACTCGTTAATTTTTATTTGCTGGCTGGCGACAATTGCATTGAGTTCCTGAACGGCTTTCACCAGCGGCACTACGAATTCGGCATACCGCAAACCATACATAGACCGATCGTTCTGTGGTTTATCCACACCACTAAAGTCGTAGCCGGCTTCTGTTGCAGTTCGTAAAACTTCCTGTGCCAGGAACCCTGAAAACCGGGTGGTAGTATTACTGGTATTGGAAATATCAGTGGATATTTTGGGCTTTATGATCTGGTCAATCATGGGCAAATTGTAGTTATACGTCACAGGCCTGAGTTTGGTAATAAAGTCAAGACCCGGAACATTTTCCTGCACATTCATTTTTACCCTTTCGTCGGAAACCGTGGTCCAGCCCGTTTGGCCGCCAATGGATGAAACCGCCGCATTACCCACGCGGATTTGGTTGTTTGCTGAGACCGTTGTAGCGTAGCCAAATGCGCTGGCATTGGTTAATGTGGTAACGCCCACTGCCACATCCGCATTGTAGCCAATATAGGTGCTGTTACCACTGGTTATAACGGTGGCACCCGCCCCCCAACCAACAGCAGTATTGTTACTGCCCCCATTCATCACTCCACCCGCATTGTGACCAACCATTGTATTGTAGTTGGCGGCATTCGCAGCTTGTATATTTCCAAGTGCGAAATTACCCAGCAAAGTATTTTGAAGCTGTGTGGTTAAAGTATACCCTGCCCGATAGCCATAGGCAATATTTTCATTGCCAGTCGTGAGAGCTGAAAGGGCATCAACACCTAGCGCCATCGCATAGGCGGTTCCGGTAAAGTTTGTAAGGGCATTACTGCCAACGGCGATACTGTTGGTTCCTACAATGCTTTTATTCAAAGCCAATGTGCCGATGGCTATATTATCCGATGCGAACTCAGATTCAAGGCTTCTGAACCCGATGCCAATATTGTTCGAACCGGCACCGTCGGTACCAAGCACTTTGCTGCCTATCGCGATATTTTGTGAAGCAATCGTTACGCCTTTTCCCGCATCGCTGCCTAAAAAAATATTATCAGTCCCGGTGGTAAGGGTAAAGCCTGCAGAATCGCCCATTGCCACGTTATTGATACCGCTAGAAAGGCTCCGCATGGCCTGGTATCCAAAGGCATTGTTTCCGTTACCGGTTATCGTAACGTTCATAGCTCGGTTTCCAAAACTGTTATTTCGTTTGGTGCTGTCGAAATCGATAAATCCACTGCGTTGATTAAACGTGCGGAATGCCAGCGAGACCTGGTCGGTAGTACCGATAAATTGGGTGTTGATATTAGTGGCCGCATTGCCGGCCAACCCCCATCCACCTCCAGACAATACGGAAGCAACTGTTCGCCTTCTCACCACCCCGGTAGCGTCGGCTGTAAGCAAACTATCGGTATTGGTCCCGCTTGTCAGTCCCTCCAGCCTTAGCGGGTTGCTGACGGCGAATACATGTAGCCTGTTGGTAGGAATCGCAATACCAATCCCAGTATTCTGGGCTTGGGCGAATGGACATACAAATAGGAAGAAAAGGGCAGCAGGTAGTAATTTTCTCATAAGAAGGTTTTCGATTTGTTAAAGTAAGCAAAAATTTGGCCAGAAGAATCTATCCGTAAAAATGGTTTGTATGGGAAAAAAATCGGCGTATCATTTTTGGCAACGCCCGGGTATTGAATTAATATTGGCAAGACCCAATATCCCAATCTGACGCAGCTTATGAACACCATAATATCACCTGTTACCAAATGGACCTTTGCTGAAAAAGCAAGCTTCCGGTTTTTCTTTATTTTCCTGGGGTTGAGCACCTGGTTTGGCTACAACGTTATCAACACCATTTTTAGAGATGGTGCTGATTGGTGGGTGAATTCGATGTCGGGTCTCAGCAAGCCTTTTGCCTGGTTGGACAAACACTTGTACCATTTCGGTTATGAACCCGTGAAGGACGGTTATGTTGGTATCACCGACGGAAAAGTAGGGTGGGTTCTTACTAGTAGCCTCCTGCTGGTGGCCTTCATTGGAACTGTTATATGGTGCATCCTCGACAAGCGTCGCCTCAATTACATTAAGCTCCATTATTGGTTCCGGATGTATTTGGTGTACTACCTGTTCCTGGCCATAATGCCCTATGCACTATTCAAAATTATCCCATTGCAAATGCCATTTCCGAATGCAGAACAGTTGCTGACACCGGTAGGAAATAATAATGGGTTCCGGCTGGTGTGGAATTTTATGGGCGCCAGGCCGGGCTATAGTGTATTTGCAGGCATTTGTGAGATGACAGGTTGCGTGATGATCCTGTTCCGACGCACCCGCGTTTTTGGTTGCCTGTTTCTATGCACAGTAATGGTAAATGTTGTGTGCCTGAATATATTCTATAATGTTTTCGTCAAACTGCAGTCGATTCATTTATTGACCGTGATCATTTTTTTATTGGTGCCGCATATCCCGAAACTTGTGCGCATTTTCTATTATCTCCAACCTGTGTCATTGGCTGAAAGGGAGTTTACCTTTACCACCCGCTGGAAAAAATGGCTATTGGCAGCTTTGCTCCTCGCTCCTGCATATGCCAGTTTTATCGTTTTGAAAGATGCTGGAATACGGGTTAATAACAACAAATTGTTCAGACATCAGGAGGTATACGATGTCTCGGCCTTTACCAGCGGATCCGATATTATCCCGCCGTTGTTAACAGACACTTTCCGGATTAAGCGCCTGGTATTTATGGCCAGCCAAAGCAGGAAAGTTGCGATTCTATACAATATGAAAGACATACCCGATTACTACTTCTATAAGTGGGACACCGCCGGCGAAAAGTTCAGCCTTACGAATGTCGACACCACGAAGCCGATTGTATTTACTTATACCGAACCGGCTAAAAATAAGTTGCAGATTACGGGTAACTGGAAAGGCAAACCTGTGACCATGCAGCTGGAAAAATTTGAGATCGATAGCATGAAACTGGTAAAGGAGAAAATAAAATGGGTGCAGTAGGGTAAGAATTAGACATCGCCTGGAAAGTAAGTATGCATGACAACCACTATGATTAGATTCAGTCTTTGCGAGGGTTCTTGTCCGAAGCGATATGTATACGAATTCTTAAGGTGGAGGCAGTTAGTGCACCCCTATTTACAACAGCATTGGGGGGTTGCTTCGTTGGTCAGGAACCCGGTTCGCAAAGACTAATGAGGAACTCGGAAAGACTGAATGAGGAATTCGCAAAGACTGACTGAAGGTGTCACAATCGACCATTGAGTCAGTCTTTGCGATGCTTCTTGCCCGCTTTTGCCGCCGAAGCAATCTGTCTGAGAATTCTTGTGGTGGAGGCAGTTAGTGCAACCCTATTTACAACAGCATTGAGGGGTTGCTTCGTTGGGCAGGAACCCGCCTCGCAAAGACTGAATGAGGAACTCGCAAAGACTAATAATGACTGACTGAGGGTGTCGCAAAGACTCACCGGGGATGGCTAAAGGACGATGAAAACCATCAACTCAAATTAGCATATTTACAAGTTTTGATAGTAACGTAAAAGCCGGCCCATCCTGGCCGGCTCTAGTAAATTTATCCTGGAAATTCAGGTCATTCCGAACTATTTCCCATAGCCAAAAAAGTCGTTGAGGTTGGCATACAGCATCAGCCCGAGCAACAATACCATCCCCACAACCTGGGCATATTCGAGAAACTTTGGGTTAGGCTTGCGGCCGGTGATCATTTCAATGATGGTGAATAAAACATGACCACCATCCAATGCCGGTATTGGTAATAGGTTCATAAATGCCAGGATAACCGAGAGCATCGCAGTCAGACGCCAAAACCATTCCCAGTTCCATTCAGGAGTAAACACCGAACCGATGGTCTTAAAACCGCCCAATGCTTTGTATCCACCAGTCTTTGGGTTGAGAATACTCTTAAACTGAGCCGCATAGGCGCCCAATTCTTCAAAAGTCATTTTTACGCCAGCAGGAAAGGCGGCAAAAAAACTGTATTTGGTAACCGTATACTTTATCCAGCCAAGGCTATCCAGTTGCTCGGGGTTTCTAAGGTCAAAGGGCAGGAAACCGATCATAGCCGTACTATCTACGTTCGTCTTGATGTTCACCATAAATGAAGTATCCCGACCACCACGGTTCACTGTGAGCAGCGCCCTGGTATTGATCCGCTTCTGTAACTCGCTCTTCAATTCATTAAAAAAATCAATCTTAACAGAATCCAGCCCAACAATGAGGTCATGGTTTCGCAATCCTGATTTATACGCGTCCGTTGTGTCGTCTACCGATTGAACCAATGCCGGAAAACGCGGTTCTATAAAACCACTGCGTTTTTGATTTTTATTCTCCACCAGTTGACCAATAAGGTCTATGGGCAAAATAAGGGTCTGTCGTTTGCCATCACGTTCAACCTCCAATTTTTCAGCGGTCAGCAATTTTTTGCGGAATCGTTCCAGGTCGTAGACTTCCTTGCCATCCACCCCAATGATCTTATCACCATCCCGTAAGCCGATTTTCATCAGGGTGCTGTCGCCGACATGTACACCATATTTCATGGAACTGCTGGGCACTCTTTTATCACCCCAGATCATTAGTACAAAAGCATAAATGACAAATGCCAGCAGGATATTTACCGTAACGCCACCCAACATAATAATGAGCCGCTGCCAGGCTGGCTTGCTACGAAATTCGTCTGGCTGGGCCGGCAGCGCCAACTGTTCCTTATCCATACTCTCGTCGATCATGCCGGCAATTTTTACATAGCCGCCCAGCGGCAGCCAGCCGATACCATATTCAGTTTGCCCGATCTTTTTCTTAAACAATGAAAACCAGGGGTCGAAAAACAAGTAAAATTTTTCGACCCGGCAGCCAAACCAACGTGCCGTGATATAATGACCGAATTCATGAAGAACTACCAATATCGATAAGGAAAGAAGAAGCTGGGCAGCCTTAATACCAATTTCACCCAGCGCAAGTGCTAATACCATTATTTGAATTATGAATTATGAATTATGAATTATGAATTATGAATTATGACCTTTGATCTGCGATGCCTCTATGCCCAATAGTAGCATTACATTTGAACGGAGCCCCGAAATAATCGGAATTTGCAACGTTCGCCAATGCCGCTTCATAGTAGTACGGATGCCCGGCAAAAAAAAATCAATTCGCCTGTCCGTTTGCAAATTATCTCATTTGCCCATTTGCATATTAGCTCTTTTGCCCATTATCTCATTACCCCATTGGCTCATTAGCTAATTAGCACATTAGCTAATTGCTCACAGTTTTATCAGCGACGCGGCGAAATTACGGGCCTCACCATCGCTTTCAAAATAATCATCCATGGTAGGCTTTTCGATAAAACTCACTTTGGCCATAGTTTGTTCCACCAGGGCCATCATATCCAGGAACCCAATGCGGTTGCGAAGAAATGCCCACACGGCAATTTCATTGGCCGCGTTCATCACACAGGCGAGGTTGCCGCCTTTTTTGAGCGCCTCGGTAGCCAAAGCAAGGTTCAGAAAGGTCTTGGTATCAGGTTCTTCGAAAGTGAGGTTTTCTATTTTCCGAAAATCAATACGGGGATGATCGTTCTTAATACGCTGCGGGAAACCCATGGCATACTGGATCGGCAGCTTCATGTCGGGAAGTCCCATTTGTGCTTTCATGCTTCCGTCTTCAAACTGAACCATGCTGTGCACGATACTTTGGGCATGAATGACCACCTGGATTTGGTCGGGTCGCAGGTTAAATAACCATTTCGCTTCAATCATTTCCAGTCCCTTGTTCATGAGGGTTGCGCTGTCGATCGTGATCTTGGCGCCCATCGTCCAGTTGGGGTGCTGCAGGGCATGATCGCGTTTTACGTTCACCAAAAAATTGGGCTTTTTACCACGAAAGGGACCACCACTTGCGGTAAGCACTATTTTTTCAATCTTATTTTTACTTTCGCCTACCAGGCATTGAAAAATAGCGGAATGTTCGCTGTCTACGGGGATGATCGGGGCTTTGTATTCCATCGCCTTCTGCATCACAATATCGCCTGCCACCACCAGGGTTTCCTTGTTAGCCAGACCAATCATCTTACCTTTTTCAATGGCTTTCATGGTGGGCTTTAAACCGGCATACCCTACGATACCAGCAAGCATCATATCATAATTGTCAAAGCCAGCCACCTCTTCCAGCGCCTGTTCGCCGCTGAATACCTTTACCTCGGTGGATGCCAGGGCTGCCTTCACTTTCAGGTATTTGGAATCGTCACCTATTACGACGGCATTGGGGTTAAACTTTAAAGCCTGGGTTACGAGCAGTTCGTCATTGTTCTGAGCAGTGAGGATTTCTGCGGTAAATCTTTCGGGATTGGCGGCGATCACTTCAAGGGCCTGTGTGCCAATGGAACCGGTGGAGCCAAATATTGCGATGCGTTTTTGCATAAGGGGGTCAAATGTAGTGATTGGTGAATGGAGAGGGGTGAACCCGTTTTTGTTAAATTAATTGCGAAAGCAAGAGCAGTCAGTAGGTAAACAGGTCATTCGTCATTGACTGAATGTCCTATCGACACAATTACTAATTTACGCCTATAGTTGTTGCGGTCGCTAGCCTACCGGTTGCCGGTTTTGAATAAAAGCGTCCAGATCACCGGCTATTTTACGGTCATTATTTAGCCTGGGCACTTTATTCTGGCCGCCCAGTTTGCCGATGCTTTTCATATACCCGATAAACCCGCCCTTCCTGATGGGGCTTATTTTTAACCGCTGTAGAATATTTCCGGCTATCAGGTCGTCGTAATACACATTTTTCTGCCGCAGATTATCATCCACGATTACGGCAAAAGCATCCAGGTCAGCTGGCTCATTTTCAAATTCAACAAACCACTCATGATAGCTCTGCCCTTTATCCTGCGATATAAAAGGTGCTACAGTAAACTCCGCTATCTGGACCCCCGCTTCTTTTGCAGCCTTTAGTAACGCGTATTCCACTTCTTCGCCGATCACATGTTCGCCAAAAGCGCTGATAAAATGTTTGGTTCTGCCACTCACCACCAGCCGGTACGGGTTGGTACTAAGAAATTTCACTGTATCGCCCAGGTTGTAGCCCCATAGGCCCGCGTTGCTATTAATCACCATCGCGTAATTTTCTCCTGCCTCTACGTCTTTGAGGCTAAGGCGGGTGGGCTTTTCAGCAAAAATTTCGGCCGCGGGAATAAATTCAAAAAAAATGCCACTATTAGTGTTCAAAAGCAATCCCTCAGTATTTTGCGAATCCTGGAAAGCAAAGAAACCTTCCGACGCCGGGTACAATTCGATACAATCAATAGTCTTTCCAATGCTTTCAAAAAGCTTGGCTTTATAGGGTGCAAAGTTGACCCCGCCCTGCACCATCAGGTTAAAATTAGGAAACAGGTCCTTAATCTTTTTACCACTCCGTTCGGTGAGCCGGTCAAAATACATCTGCATCCATGGCGGAATACCGCTGATCAGGGTCATATTCTGGTCAATGGTTTCGTCTACGATTTTGTCCAGCTTGGTTTCCCAATCTTCGATGCAATTGGTTTCGTATCCGGGCAACTGGTTGGTGCGCAAGTATTTGGGTACATGATGATTTACAATACCGCTGAGCCGGCCCGTGGGTATGCCGCCCACCCTTTCCAATTCCGGGCTACCACTGAGAAAAATCAGTTTACCATTGGCAAAGTCGTAATTGCCCGATTCGCTCATATAGCAAAGCAGGGCATTACGGGCGGTATTGATATGGTTTGGAATCGAATCTTTCGTGATGGGGATATACTTTACGCCGCTGGTGGTACCGCTTGTTTTGGCAAAATAGATGGGCTGGCCTTTCCAGAGTACATTGTGTTTTCCCTCTTTGATCCGGTCGATCCATGGTCTTAGTTGTTCGTAGTCTCTCACCGGAACCGCCTGTACGAATTCTTCATAGGTATTTATTTTATCAAAGCCATGTTCTTTTCCAAATTCTGTAACCCGTCCCGTTTTAACCAGATGCTTAAAGATGGCTTCCTGGTCTTCGATAGCAGTGGTCATTCCCTTTTTTATCTGTTTGTGAATATAGGAGGCGAATGGTTTTGCGAGAAGGGTTTTAATTTTCATTATCAACAAGCATAAAAAGTAAGGAGCAAATTTAGCGGGTTTGAAACTGGTCGGCGGATTTAAAAAAGGATTGTTTGTGGGTGTAAGACGGCTTGTAACTGGTCCATTTTTAGGAGACCGTCTAAGATGGGGAATTGCTACTTACTTTTGCGGCAAAGCAATCAAATGACAGAAGTGGAAATGACTGACAACATCCTGATGCGGTTACAGCAAAAGGAAGAGATCCGTTATATAAAGGCAGATTTACTCACCAAAGGCATTACCAGCCAGCAGTTTGACACTGCCCTCGACGCGGCACGATTAAAGCGGCAGGTCGCCAACAAACGGGATCCATTTATCCGGCTTTTTCTTGGGCCGACTTTATTAATTATTGCAGGCATTACTTTTTACACCAACTATTATGGTCATTTTTGGGGCGTGTCCACCTTTATCGGCTTGCTGGCATTGGCTGGCGGGCTGCGGTTGACGATTAGTTTGATGCTGCAGTATTTGGGGAAAAGATAATAATAAGCAACTTATTACTAATGGATGATTCAGATGGAAAAGCTTCTTTAGCTCCGGTAAAAACGAAGCCTGGTCAATCATTTCAGTTTGTCATTTTCGAGATGGCGGGTAGCGTCCCTTAAATCTTTCTTTTCAAAATTTTTCCGAAGTGCTTCGGTAAGATCCACGCCGGTTTGATTTGCCAGCGACAGCAGCACCCACAGCACATCTGCCATTTCATCTCCCAGTAAGTCCTTTCGGTCAGTTTCGGTTGCAGGTGCCGCGTCGGATTTTTTAAATGATTGTTCGCCATAGATACGCACTATCAGCCGGGACAATTCGCCTACTTCCTCCATTAATATTCCAAGGTTGGTGAGTTCACCAAAATAGCGGACACCTACTGTTTTGATCCAATCATCAACCTGCTGCTGGGCTTGTTCGATGGTCAATTCACTCATATTATTCTTTGTTTTTACTATCGATGATAATTGTGATGGGGCCGTCATTTACCAGGTTCACTTTCATATCGGCTCCAAATTCGCCTGTACCAATTTTGCGGCCTAAATCCCTTTCCAATTGCACAATCATCTGTTCGTATAAAGGCATAGCTACCGCTGATTTGCTGGCTTTGAGGTAGGATGGCCGGTTACCCTTTTTGGTAGCCGCATGGAGCGTAAACTGGCTGATAAGCAAAATGCTGCCACCATTTTCTTTCAAAGAAATATTAGGCACGCGGTCCACATCGTCAAAAATGCGGAGGTTAATAATCTTGCTGCTCAGCCATTCAATATCCTCTTTGTCATCGGCATCTTCAATACCTACCAACACCAGCAAACCCTTGCCGATACTGCTTTTGATAACGCCGTTAATGGTAACACCTGCTTCGCTTACCCGCTGAACAACCACACGCATAGTTTCTCATTTTTTGATGTAAGATGTCTGAATGCCGATGTGTGGAGGGTGGTGAGGTGGTGAGGGATTTAAGTCGGTGAAGTAATATCAAAAGTTTGAAATTACTGCATGGGTTTCAAGGCTATTGAACGTTTTCTTCGAAAGGCAAAAAACAGCCTGATGGCCGCAGCTGGTTGCAATGCGGCAGAAAAACAGGTTGGCATCGCCATCCCGGCAATAACACCAGATTTTGCAAGGTCTTCCCGCCGGTCTGGTTCTTTCTGCTATTTTTGGGGAAACAAATATCCATGAACGAAACGATTGTAACAGCGCTTGACAATGGGGTAATGACCATTACCATTAACCGCCCTGACAAACTTAATGCCCTCAATAAAGATGTAATGACTGGCCTTGCGGCAGCTATGGAAGAAGTTTACGACAATACCGATATCAAAGCCGCCATCCTTACCGGTGCAGGCGCCAAGGCATTTGTAGCTGGCGCGGATATCAGCGAGTTTCTAAGCCTGGACGCCACGGGCGGAATGGCCATGTCATACAGAAACCAGGAAACCGTCTTTAATAAAATAGAGAATTGTCCAAAGCCGGTTATCGCCGCTGTAAATGGCTTTGCCCTGGGCGGCGGCTGCGAATTGGCTATGGCTTGTCATTTTCGATTGGCTGCTGACAATGCAAAATTCGGGCAGCCCGAAGTAAACCTGGGCTTGATTCCAGGCTACGGTGGCACCCAACGCCTCACCCAGCTGGTAGGCAAAGGAAAAGCGATGGAGTTAATGATGACGGGCAATCTTATCAACGCACAAGAAGCAATGCAATTAGGCCTGGTCAATTATGTAACCACTGCGGAAACGCTTATAGCAGCAACCCAAAAAATATTGGCCGGTATCCTCACCAAAGCGCCCCTGGCCATCAGTAAGATAATTGAACTGACCAACCTGGCAGCCATTGGCATCGAAGATGGCTTGAGCCGGGAAATACAAGCCTTTGGAGAACTGTTTGACACGGCTGATGCCAAGGAAGGTGCGGCCGCATTTTTG
This sequence comes from Chitinophagaceae bacterium, assembly GCA_039925965.1. Classification (GTDB taxonomy): domain Bacteria; phylum Bacteroidota; class Bacteroidia; order Chitinophagales; family Chitinophagaceae; genus JAZKFT01. The sequence goes on along the minus strand of JBDSXW010000105.1, from coordinate 4,133 downwards.
GAGAAAAGGAAGGCGGTGTTTATTGGGAAATAATTTTTTTGCCTTGTGAATTTCCCTTAGCATTACCGTTGGCTTCAGCGAACGGTAATGGACTAGAAACTATTGTTCCACTAATTTATCTTCCATCCTATAAACAGCCACCTCACTAATTACCGGGGTGGCTGTTACTTTGGTAAAAATGATATCAAATGAAGTAATTTCTTTTGCCGGAAAACTGACCATACGCTTATGACCAATCGTAGTTCCTACTAGTTCTGCAATGTTATTTTCATGGTTGTAAAACACAATCTTGAAGGCCCCAATATGTTGGCCAAACTGAAGCGCCTCCTGTACCAGAATACAGTTGATCGTAGTGGATTTATTGTACTCAAACCGAAGCCGGCTGTCGCCTTTTATATTTTTCACCAGCACATAAGTGTTTGAATTTCCGTCGACCAGTTTGGGTGCAGCTGATGCAAATTTGGATTGGCCAATCACTAGTCTGTCAGGTAGGAGTTTCTTTCCCATATTAGCATCTCTTAGTGCCTTGAAACCCACTAATGCCGCTGAGTCCTTTTCATTGATCAATCCCCTTCTGTCGGGTGGAATATTCAGCAGGAGATTGGCGCCCCGTCCTACTGATTTAAGATACAGATCAAACAACTGTTCGGGCGTTTTCACCTTATCGTCTTCTTCTTTATGGTAGAACCATCCCGGGCGAATGCTCACATCACATTCGGCAGGGATCCAATTTTTCCCGAATTCATTTCCGGTATTGAGAACACTGGTTGCAGGCGCTGTTGCGCCCCTTCCAAAGCCAGCGGTGTCCAGCATATTCCAATTGGTCTTGCCTGCAAAGCCTTTTTCATTTCCGACCCATCGTATATCCGGGCCGATATCACTAAACACCATCGTCTTTGGAGCCAGCGCGTGGGCCGTTTGCTCAAATCTTTTAAAGTCGTATATTATTTTCTTTCCATTCGGGCCTTCGCCATTGGCACCATCCCACCAGAGTTCAAAGAGGTGTCCATAGCCGGTCAGTATTTCCTTCATCGAATTTATATACACATCATTGTATTCCGGCGTGCCGTATTGTGGATGATTACGGTCCCAGGGAGATAGGTATACGCCAAACTTCAGCCCGTATTCCTTGCAGGCCTGGCTAAGCTCCCTCAGCACATCGCCCTTGCCATTGCGCCACTTGCTTTCCCTTACCGTGTGGGTGGAATATTTACTGGGCCAAAGGCAAAAACCATCATGATGCTTAGCCGTAATGATGATGCCTTTTGCACCACTTAATGTAGCGATGCGGCACCATTGTCTGCAATCCATTTGGGTGGGATTAAACAAGTCTTCCGGCTCATCCCCATGTCCCCATTCCTTATCGGTAAATGTGTTGGGGCCAAAATGAATGAAGAAATAAAACTCCAGGTCATGCCATTGCAATTGCTGCGGCGATGGAACAGGTCTGGCTAACTGTTGCCCGTTTAAAACAGTGCCATACAACAAACACACCACTGCAATCATCAATATTCTCATCAGGTAGTTTTATTTGCGAAAATGGATTTCTACAGCGTATACCCATTGTGTTTTTTCTACAATCCTTAGTTGTCATTTGACACTTGCCGACAGTCATTCCATTTTACCAGTTCCCCCGTCTTTCCTACTTTCTACTTATTACTCCCTATTCCCTACTTACTACTTACTACTTACTACTTACTACTTACTACTTACTACTTACTACTTACTACTTACTACTTACTACTTACTACTTACTACTCCCCATTTTTTCCACCAGCTGGTTCTCGACAATCAAGCTGATACGGTAGGAATTTTTACGCTTTTCCATACCCACCATTACACTAATGGGTGGCGGCAACCTGGTCGGGTCCAAACTATTAAATGGCAGGTCATACAAGCTGGCAGTTTCAAGGGCAGCTGGCCGCTCCTTTGGAAGCTTCTCCGCTGGCAAGGGCCTGAAATTAATTTCAGCGGTATCAGATATCGGGTAGCGGCAGCCCGATATCTGGCCATTCAGGTAACGATACAATTTTTCGGCTTCTACCAGGTTTGGCACGTTGCTGTACTCAGCAATATACTGCCAGTTATGGGTAAGCATGCTGTCCATTTTTTCTTCGCTATGTTCTATATAACTGGTAGTGGCATCGGCCCATGGCAGTTTGGTCTGGTATCTGGTGGTCGAAAACTCCCAGTTACCGCTTTTTGTATAGCCGCTGCTGGTGCGGGTTTCATCCACCCGTATTAACTCAAATTGCTCATGCGTGCCCGCATACACAAGTTCGCGTATCGCAGAACATTGTCGTGTAACCACCTGCATAGTGTCCTGGGCGGGCAACGCGGTATGCAGCAACAGGCAAGCGATAATGGTGCTAATTTTTTTCATAATGAAGACGATATGAAGTTAAATCCACCTAGTATGAATTCCATAGAATTTTATTTTGCCTGTTACAAGTGGGTTAAGGTAAGCGATTACGCTGACGGGCAGTAAAACTCAAACACTGTAAAAGCTTTTAAAGCCTGCTTACTACTAAAGGCTTCAGCCCAATTTCATTTAAAATAAATGATGAGCGCTCAATGTCCAACCCCATTGCGTGAAAAGCGGACTACAAACTTCCTGGCCATATCTTTAAGCTGCATGATTTGCCATTTTTCTTGGTGGAGACAGTTTCCCCGGCCTGCAACTACGCTCAGTTACGACACTTCACTCGCATAAAAAGACTCTACACTGCCTACTCATCACTCACGCTTCAGGCCCAATTGCTCACTGCACCGGAGCTTGGAAACATTATTTACCCACCGGGCTATATTATTCAAAAAAATCCTGCTTATTTTGCGACATCAAAAAAAATTAAAACAAACTGTTTATGAAAAAATTATTTCTTTCAATTGCTGCGGCAACTTTTGTGATGGTCGCTATGGTGGGCTGCAAAGGTGCTGCGGGCGATCCTAAATCTGTAGCCATGGAGTTCATGGACAAGCTAAAATCAAAAGATTTTGACGGTGCGGCTAAATATGCAACCAAGGAATCTAAATCGGCCCTCGATATGATGAAAAGTGCCATGAAAATGGCGGAAGCATTCGGCGGCAAAGGTGATGATATGGATTTCGACAAAGAGTGGAAAGGTAAAAAAGTGGAATACACTGAACCTAAAATTGAAGGCGATAATGCTACCGTAAGCCTGATGGCCGATGGTAAAGAACAAATGCCCATCAGCCTGAAAAAGGAAGATGGCAGTTGGAAAGTAGCTTTTGACAAAAATACCCTGATGAAAACAGGCGCAGACAAAATGAAAGAAAGCGGAAAAGATATGCCGGATTTAAACGATGCCATGAAAGACATCACCAGCGGTGCCGACAGTATTAAAAAAGCTATGGAGCAAGCTGGCCCTGCATTGGACAGCCTCAAAAAAGCTATGGAGAAACAGAAATAGATACTAAAGTATAAATTATTATAAAAACACCCCGGTCGCACCGGGGTGTTTTGTTTGTATCAATCAGGTAGAAAATCCAGGTGTGTTTTATTGTTTCTCCTTCCCATTGTTTCTCATTTCCATCCTTTCGTTTGAAGTGTTACGGGCATTTACAACTGCTTACCCGGGTTTGTATTAAACCCTCAGATTAGCCATTCCACTCAACACCCGACGGCCGCCGATGTTTTATGTAAGCGGACTAAGTTGTTCCATTTGCCTGTCAATTTGCCCGCGATATGTTGCACAATTTGATCCACAGCACCTTATCTAAATGTTTATTAAAAAAATAGCGAACCAAACAACATCAATTTTCGTATTTGGGGTTCATTGTACAAAACACTATTTTTTAAACAAAACAATTTTATGCAAAACAAATTTTTTTCTGCCCTGGTCGCTATTTGTATTTCCGGTACCCTAATGGTTAGCTGCACGGAAACCCCAAAAACTGATCCGATGGCCGATACTTCAACGGCCAAAATGGAACCAACAAAACCGATGGAAGAAGCCGGTGTGATGGTGGGTGGTGCCAATATGGTTCCTTCTAAAAACATTGTAGAAAATGCAGCAGGGTCTGCTGACCATACCACATTGGTGGCTGCTGTAAAAGCTGCCGACCTGGCCGCTACTTTAAGCGGTCCCGGCCCTTTTACTGTGTTTGCCCCT
>JBDSXW010000104.1:0-108459 GCA_039925965.1 Chitinophagaceae bacterium | reverse complement strand
ATTTTAAGCATCTCCATTTTTGAAAAAATGCCCATAAATCAACTGTTTCAGCAAACTCAATTACAATATTTCAAAGAACAAAAAGATAACCAATTGAAAATGTTCGACTTATAACGCAACGCTAGTGTATTGAAATATTATCTCCCGGAACGGCACAATATGACTTGGGCGAAAAGAAAGACGTGTATGAACGCTGCGGCGTCACCGAATACTGGACGGTAGATCCGGAGGATAATGAAGCGGTTTGCTTTTACCTGGTTAATGCGGAATACGAGGAAATTTTCAGAAGTAATGGTGTCATTGAATCGAAGCTATTGGAATGCAGGATTTCATTCTAATGGTATTTTTTAGACTTATATTTTTTTACCAGCTCTATCACTATCCCTATCACCAGGAAGAACAATATCCAAAAAGGGCTTACAAATAAAAATGACAATGGCATGTGGGTAGTTTAACATAAGAATACCGAACTACAAGCTTTGTTACCGATATTGTTACAAAATTATTTTAGCCCCTTTTCTATCTCTTTAAACCCTTCCCCGGCACTTAACCCTTCCCACAAAATTTTATAGACCGTGCCGGCAATGGGCATAGAGGCACCTACGGATTCGTTAATCTGGTAAAGCCCCTTACTAGCGGGATATCCTTCGGCCACCATATTCATTTCCAGCTGCGCCACTTTTACGGAGTAGCCTTTGCCAATCATATTGCCGAAAGTACGGTTGCGGCTGTACAGCGAATAGCAGGTCACCAGCAAATCACCAAGGTATACCGATGCAGCGTAGTTGAGTTTTGCATCGCCATCGCAGGACAGTAATTTTACCTCGTTTATTTTCCTGAGAAAACCTACCATTTCATCTGCTGCATTGGCGATATACACACTTAAAAAATTATCTCCATATTCCAGGCCATGTGCCATACCTGCGCCCACCGCATAAATATTCTTCAGTACAGCGGCATACTGTGTACCCCATATATCATGGTTCGTAACGGTATTCAGGTAATCGGTTTTAAAATTGGAGGCGATCAGAGTAGTTGCTTCCGCATCCACGCCGGAGAATGTGAGATACGATAGTTTTTCCGCCGCCACTTCCTCCGCATGACAGGGACCCATCACAGTAAAATAATCCGATATAGGTACATGAAACGATTGTTCAAGGTACTCGTTGAGCAATTGGTGCTCTTCGTTAGGCAGAATGCCTTTTATAGCAGAGATAATTTTTTTGCCTTTGAAAATATCTGTTGGCAGTTCAAACAAAGCAGGCATAAGGTAAGCTGAGGGGATTCCGACAACCAGTACATCGGAATCACGAATTACTTCGATAATACTGCTGCTCATCTCTAACTGTTGTACATCAAAATTCGCAGTAGTTAAATAGTGGGGATTGTGCTTTCTTTTTTTAATAGCAATTATTGTATCCGGGTTACGGATCCACCATTGAATGGTATGGCCGTTATCCGTTAAAATCTTGGCCAGTGCCGTAGACCAGCTGCCGCTGCCGAGTATACCAAATTTCAGTTCCATATATCAAGATTTTTTGCCACAAAGACACTAAGGCACAAAGATTCACAATGTTATTTTTTTGCAAGTACAGCAGAAAAGACTCAAAGCAATCCCGCATTATAAAATAACTCTTTTTATGCCGTCTTTAATAAGTACTACATTGAAATTAATCACGTAACCCAGGCGAAGACCAGTAAATGTCATATGGCTCAAAACCTGCGCCTTCTAAACCGGGTTTACTACCTCCACAGCTTTTGCTTCGACAATTACACTTTTGTCCACAAGCATATCAAGTTTCACACCTTCGTTAAAAACGATTCCATGATACACGATTGGCAGATACCACTGTCTATCAAGCTGGTATCCAGCCTTTCTTAGTTCATATTCTAAACAGGCCTCGTATATTTTTTCCAAAAGTCCCGGCCCCAAAGCCTTGTGAACTTTATATGCAGCATTAACTATCGCTGTTCCAATGGCTTCAATCTCAGGCGGTAGCGCTTCATACGAATAATCCATTCTTTAGTCGTTACATTGTAATAAAATGTTTGTGGCCCCTTGTGTCTTAGCGCCTTAGTGGCGATTTTATTGGGCCTTCACTTCAAACAATTTATCCTTAGCCACAACCTGAACTTTCATGGCTTCCTTTAGTATTTTGTAGATCACATTATAAGGCTCGCTCACCACTTCTTCACCACCTTTGAGACCTTCGGTTACCTGGATATATTTGGTATCCTGTATCCCTGTTTTCACTTTTACTTTCTTTACGGTCATGTCTACAGGATTATATACAAATACGACCACATCTTTAATATCGTCATCATTATTACCTACCGGGGCGGCGTCGTCAGCATTTTTTTCGCCTTTCTTTTCTTTGGCAGTTTTATTTTCGTCGTTTTTGTCGCGGGTAGTTACGGCGTTAATTGGTACCGCCAATGCATCGGACTCCGTTTTTGTTTGTATATCGGCACTGGCAGTCATTCCCGGTCTGAAAGGAAAACTCTTCGGACGCTTTGGATCAATCAGGTCTGAGTATGATTCAGGTACCAGGCGGATATACACTTTGTAATTAGTAACGTCATTGGCCGTGCTCACCGAGTTTGCCGAAACTGCACCATTCTGGCTGCTGGCAATCTGGTACACCAGGCCCTTAAATTTCTTGCCGATATAAGCATCCACCGTTACCACTGCGCTATCGCCGATATGCACCTTCGGAATATCATTCTCCGGCACATCTACCCTGATCTCGATACTCTTAAAATCGGCGATCCGCATCATCTCGGTACCAGCCATCTGGGCGGTACCCACCACGCGTTCACCCTTCTTTACATTGAGCAGGCTCACCACACCATCCATCGGGGCAGTAATTGTGGCCCGGCTTACATCCTTACTGGCTCTTTGCAGGTTAGCCCTGGCGCTTTGAACACCGGCCTGTGTGGCGTTGACACCTTTTCCCGCTGCATTGAGACTGGCCTTGGCCGTGTTATAAGCAACTTCCGCCTGTTCATATTCGCTTTTACTAATCACCTTTTCATCGAGTAATTGCTTCTGGCGGTTCATGCTAAGTTCCGCCTGGTTCAGGGTAGCCTGCAGGCCTGCGAGCTGCGCCTGGCTGTTGGCCACCTGGTATTGCTGCTGGTTTACCTGGGCTGCAGCCTGCTGTTGTTGTATGGCATAGATGTCCGCATAAATACGGGCTAACACCTGGCCTTTTTTTACACTATCCCCTTCCAGCACGGTCAGTTCTGTTATTTCACCACTGATGTCGGGGCTCACTTTTACTTCTATCTCCGGGTAAATTTTCCCACTGGCATTTACGGTTTCGATGATGGTTCGCTTACCAGCCTTTTCCACCGCCACTTTGGTCACATCCTCCTTACCGATAACGCCAGTCTTCTTCAAAACGATTATCGCAACTATCAATACAGCGGCGATAATCAGAGACCATTTTAATTTTTTGTTCATATTTATTATTTTTTCAAAAACCTATCTTCAGGTAAATAAAGTATCGGATAATAATTTAACTGTAATTAAAATCCTTGCTTCCAAAAACCAATCCATCCCCAACTAATCAACCTATCAACTAATTACCAATCAACCAACCACTAAAGCTTTATCCCTCTTCCTTTATAAAATTCCAACACTTTCATGCGGAACACATAATCAAACCTGGCGGATAACACATCAATCTGGGCACGCTGTAGATTTGTGGTAAGGGTAAGTAAATCCAGGGTAGGTAACAGACCAATATCATATCTTTTTCTCCCAAGGCTCAACGCATACTCACTGGTTTCAAGGGTCTTTTTTCGGCCCTGCCATGTTTGATAGGCACTAAGGGCACCCTGGTAAGCCTGGTAAATATTCTGTTTTAATGTAAGGCTGTCCGCTTGCATTTGCAGCACCAGGTTTTGCTGATTCACGACACTTCGCTGCCAGTTGGTTTTTGCCTGATGTCCGTTAAATATTGGCACCTGCATACCAATGCCCAGCGACTGCCGAAAGTTATCTCCAAACTGCCTGCCAAAGCCTACAGTATTGAATTCATTATAACGGGTTATTGGCACCTGGATAAAATAGTTGCTTCCTGTTACAGTCACGAAAGAGGTGGTAGGCGTAACTGAAGTGATTGGTGTTCCTTTTGGTCGCTTGCTGGCACTGGAAAAACTGCTCTGCAGGCTTCCAAAACCAGAGAAAGTAGGGTACAAGCCCGCCTTTGCTACCTTAATATTATACTCCTGTGAAGCCAGACGATATTTGTTAGAAATCTGCTGCGGCTGGCTATTCATAGCCAACTGGTATACCAGGCTTGGCTCGAGTTCCGCAAAACCCTCTACTGGTATTGCTTCTACCGGCGGTGTTGCAATATCAAACGGCGTTGAGGCATCCATATTCAAGATAGCCTTTAGCTGCAATAAATTGAGTTGCCGATTACTTTCTGAAACCAGGTAAGTGGCGCTATCCCTGGCTAGTTGGGCTTCCAGTTCAGCGGCATTTAATTCGGGCAATGCGCCTGCATTTACTTTTTTACGGGTAATCCCCAGTTGTTGTGTCGTTTCACTGATCACAATTTCTGCCAGTTTCGATTGCTCGTAGGTGAGCAAAGCAGTAAGGTAAGCGTTCGCCACATTTAGGCTAATATCATCTTTCACCTTTTCGGTAGCGGCTTTGTTTGCCTGAACGGTAAGGCGGTTGGCCTCTATATTATTCTTGATACTAAACCAATTAAACAAAGTGACCCCAGTTTGTAATTGGCCGCTCACAAAAGTTACCGGGGCATTTGTGAACTGGTTTGTGGCAGGGTCAATACTACGGCCAAATTGAAAGCCCTGGTTGGTGTTGAAGTTAAGCGAAGGCCACCGGCTGTCGCGCAGTTGCAGGTATTGTAGTTCGGCCAGTTTTTCCTGCACCTGGCTTTGCTTTATGGAAATATTATTGCTCACTGCATAATCCACACACCGCCGTAAATCCCATTTTTCCTGTGCCTTTGTATCGTTGATGATGGCTAGTAAACCAAGTAGTAATCCGAAACCAACTTTTTTCATAAAAACAAAAATAAGCCTTGCAGCTTATGATGGACGACTATTTTGTAAGCGGCATTCTGGGTTTGGTCATGGCTCATTTGGTCATTGGTCATTGAAGCCCGGAACTATTTGTTCATGTAGTCAATGGGTCATTGGCCTGCTGACTTAATAATTGGCAATCAGCTCCCATAGTCTTTGCGAGGCGGGGTTCTTGCCCCAACAAAGCAATCTGCAAAGAATTTGTAACGAATCGTCGCGGTAAGACAGCAGCCCTGAGAAAAAGCAGGCAGATTGCTTCACCGCCATTCGTCGGCACAAGCGGGAAGGAAGCCTCGCAATGATTGTTAGGACCCCACATTCACGATTTATCAATTAACGACTTTAATAAGGTATTGGGCGTAACCCCACCCGAAACAGGCTCTCAACTCCCAGTCCCGACCAGGTGGGGTCGTGCTTTCCGCTGCGAGTCCTCGCCCGGGAAAAATACAGCCGGGGCTGTGGGCTCTCCGCTGCAATCACTTACGCATGGAAAAGAATTGAATAAGGCATTCAATACAAGTGCCAGGCCGTGCAAAAGACAAAGAGTGATAGAGACCGGCGTAGAGCGGATAAATAGGAAAACAACGGAGTTTTCATAAATTTCTACTTATTCTCAGGAAGCTAAAAACCTATTACTTTAACACCGGTACTCAATCCTTCGACGAAAATTCGGGCTATATAAATTAGACTGCCGCTCCAAATCCGGTTAGTACTTCAATTACCAACAACAAAAAATATCCGCTATCATCCGCATCATCCGCTCGATCCGCGCTTCCATCAACCATTTCGTCATCGACCTCCTGAAACTTGATTCTTGAAACTTGAACCTTTGATCAGTTACCTTTGCCGCCATGGAAACGAAAAAGAATATCCGTCACCTGAGCCTCGATGAGATCAAGGAATACTTTGAGACGATCGGGGAGAAAAAATTCAGGATGCGGCAAACCTGGGAATGGATATGGCAAAAACACGCCCACAGCTTTGACGAAATGAGCAATCTCAGCAAAGAACTGAGAGCCAGGCTGGAACAGGATTTTACCCTGCCCGCCCTCACATTGAACACCACCCAAACCAGCGACGACGGCACGATTAAGAGCCGTTTTAAAACGGTCGACGGACATTATATTGAAGGGGTACTGATACCCACCGAAAAACGCCAGACTGTATGCGTTTCATCTCAGGTCGGCTGCTCGTTAAGTTGTAAATTTTGCGCCACCGGCACCATGGATCGCAAACGCAACCTCGACTTCGACGAGATCGTAGACCAGGTTACTATGGTAAATGCACAGAGCGAAAAGATGTATGGTAAAAAGCTCACCAATATTGTGTTTATGGGCATGGGAGAACCATTGCTCAACTATAAAAATCTATTGAAAGCCGTAGAACGCATCAGCAGCACTGATGGCCTCGCTATGAGTCCCAGTCGTATTACAGTGAGTACTGCCGGTGTTTCCAAAATGATCCGCCAGCTGGGTGATGACGGCGTAAAGTTCAAGCTGGCATTGAGTCTTCATGCAGCTACTGATAAAAAGCGCAACGAGATTATGCCGATCAATGAGACTAACAATATCGCCTCGCTGATAGAAGCCCTCAACTACTACTACCAGAAAACAGACAACGAAATCACCTTTGAATACATCCTCTTTAAAAACTTCAACGATAGCCTGCGGGATGCCGACGACCTGATAAAACTGTGCCGCCAGGTGCCAGTAGACCTGGTAAATATTATTGAATACAACCAGATCGATGGTGCCCGGTTCAGCAAACCAGATGAAGACACCACATTTGCATTTATGAACTACCTGGGCAAAAATCGTGTGAATGCCCGCCTTCGCCGTAGCCGTGGAAAAGACATTGATGCAGCTTGCGGGCAGTTGGCCAATAAAGGGAGGTAGTTGCCACCAGGTCAGTAAGTCAATGGTCATTTTAGAGAATAACGTTTGGAAAGCCGCGAATTTTCGTGGCTTTCTTTTTTTTTGCCGACTATACTGACCGAATGCTTTTATCATGCCTCTTTTGGAGTCGCTTCGGAAAGGTTGTTAATAAAGGTTAAGCATTAAACCCAATCCTTAAGCCGGGGTCTGTAAGCCCGCATAAAGCAATTGAAAACCTTTAAAATTAATACAATGAAAAAATTAGGATTGAGTCTGTCAGCAATCGTTTTGGTAGCCGCAGCAACATTTGCCCAGCCAGCCATAAAAGAAAAGGCCGATAAAAAAGAACACGGCCGTCAGTTCCACCAGGGCCACAAGGGTATGGAGCAATTGAACTTATCGGATGATCAAAAAGCACAGATGAAAGCCAGCCGCGCCGATTTTCATAAACAAATGAAAGCGCTTGAAAGCAACGAAAATCAAACCGTAAAGCAACTCCGCGACCAGCGTGCATCTCTTGCAAAGGCCCAGAAAGCAAAATTTGAAAGCATCCTGACCCCGGATCAAAAGTCAAAGATGACAGAGATGAAAGTAAAGGGCCGTCAAAAGCACGAAGAACATTTTGCCAAACACATCGACAAAATGAAGCAAGAACTCAATCTGAGTGACAATCAGGTAGCCACTATCAAAAAGAACCAGGAAGCCAACAGCGGCAAAATCAAAGCCATCATGCAAAATGACCAACTGGACAGAACGGCTAAAAAGGAACAATTAAAAGCGATGAGAGCTGAGATGAAGCAGAACATGGATAAGATACTGACGAAAGAGCAACAGGAAAAAATGGAAAGCAAGAGAGAAGCAATGAAAGGAAAGATGAAAGACAGGAAGGATCGGTTTAGCGAAAGAAAAGAGGTAAAGAAATGATCAACCAGTCCCGTCAGGACATGAAAAAGCCCCGGCAATTCCGGGGCTTTTTCATGTTATATCCAACTTACGTATAAACAGTGCGGCTTTGGGTGTTGTGCATGGCATCAGCATAGTCATCTACCCTTCCCTGATAAAAATAATTCCAGTTTGGATCAGGAATGCCAACATGATGGAAATCGTCCCAATGAGGACTGCCAGCATGGGCACAATCTTTCCGTGTGTGGTGTTGTATTCAATTAGCTATGCTGCATTATCAGGATCAACGAGGATTATTATTGTTTCTCGCGGTTGGTAAGTTGCAAAGTTGGTGGAGAGAAGCGGACAAACAACTGTATAATCATTTCCGTCCGCGCAATAATGAGTCACCGGGGGAAAATATTGAACCAACCTTTGACCTATTTCTCGCTCCAGCATTTGGTTCGACTATACAATTGCCATGACTCTATGCAAGGTCTGCACGTGCTTTCGAAAGTTTCTGTAATTGACCAGACCCATTATCACTCCGACACTGCCGAATGCAAGAAAGAAAATGTAAAAAAAACATAGCTGTTCAATATTTGGATGGTGTGCGTTCATCTGCGAGCTACTACCAGCTACCGCTCGAACCGCCGCCTCCAAAACCACCACCACCAAAGCCACCGAAACCACCACCACCAAAACCACCACCACCGCCGCTTCCACCTCCACCGCCGCCTATTGGCAACCACCATAACGGGCTGCTAACACCACTGTATCCGCGGCGGCTCATCATACCGCCACCACCGCCCTTGCCAGAGCCGAAAATGAATATGATGAAGATTACGATAATGACCAATACCAGCCAACCGGGTGTTTTACCACTTTGTTTCCCCCGCGTGTTATAGCCTTGTGGCGCTGTGTAGGACCCTTCCGTAGCTTTAATAATAGATTCAGTTCCGTTGTCAATACCCTGGTAAAAATTACCAGCTTTAAAAGAAGGAACAATATCATTATCTATGATCGCCTGGCAGGTGGCGTCAGGCAATGCGCCTTCAAGACCATAACCGGGCACAATGCTGAGTTTCCGGTCTGCTTTAGCTACTAGTAGCAACACCCCATTGTTTTCCTTATTACCGATGCCCCATTTGCGACCCAATTCAGTAGCATAATCGGTAGGGTCTGTGCCGTTGGTGGTGGTAACGATCACCACAGTAACCTGGTTACTGGTCTTATTATCAAACGCCACCAGCTTTTGCTCCAGCGAATTGATTTCCGAGGAGGAAAGCGTGCCTGTAAAATCATTGACCAGCTTTGGTGGGTTGGGTTTGTCAGGGTAAGATTGACCGAAGGCAACCACCGAGCAAAACAATAAGATTATGGAGAGCAGTTTTTTCATGTAAATGTGTTCTGAGGCCATTAGCGTTTATACGGCCGGGTACTTATTTTCCAAACACAATATCGTCAGGTAATTCATTCTTGTCCGTATCCGCGTCATATGGAAAATGGGTATGCAAGGCTTCGCCGATATCCTTTATGGCGGCAATAATGCCAGCAGGCAAATTGTCGTTTCTAAAATGGGGCATCATCTTCCTCACTTCGGCATCCCAGAAAGTAGTGCCTACCCTTGCGTGGATGCCCTGGTCGCCAAACACAGCCATTTGTTTATCCTTTACTGCAACATACACCAGGGTACCGTTGCGGAGTTCTGTCTGGTCCATCTTGAGTACAAAAAATACTTCGGCGGCCCGATCCGTGGCATCCACAAAACGGCAGCGGCTTTCGATAAAAACCCGCACTTCACCGCTTGTGCGCCGCTCAGCGGTTCGTACCGCCTCCACGATCAATTGCTCTTCGGCATTGGTGAAGAGATCCTTTGGCTTAGGTCTTATAAAGTCGAGTAGTCGCACGTTGAGAGTTTTTGATGTCGGATGTCTGATGTACAAGAAGCACTTGGGTAGCCTATTATGAATTGCTCCAATTATCCATTATCCATTAAAAAATTATCAATTACTTATTGAATTTTACTTCGGGTGCATTTTGCGTTCCGGCATCGGCGGTAAAACCTTCTTTCACTTTAAAGCCCAATACACTGCCCACAATATTCCAGGGAAAACTTCTTACTTTTTTATTATAGTCCATTACCGCTGCATTAAAATCTTTTCTGGCAAATTTTATGCGCCGTTCTGTTCCTTCAAGTTGCGACTGCAGAGTAGTAAACTCTTTGGTACTTTGGAGGTTGGGGTAATTTTCGACCACCGCAATGATTTTATTCATGTTGTTGGTGACATTGCCCTGGGCCGCTTCCTGCTGTTGGTAAGTATCGTGGCTTATTACCGAAGTGTTGGTTCGGCCCGCCTGGGCTCTGGCTTCGGTTAATTGCCTGAGCACATTTTGTTCATAATCTGTACTTCCTTTCACCACGTTTACCAGGCTTGGAATAAGGTCGTTTCTGCGCTGATAGGTATTTTGAATCTCGTTCCATTTCACCTTCACTTCTTCGTCCAGCTTCACAAAACTGTTATAGCCAGAATAAAAAAGTAAGGCAATGATTGCCCCCGCAATGAGGGCAATCAGTCCAATTTTTTTAGAGTTCATGTTTGTGGCTTAGAATTTTACTTCAGGAGCTTTTTCGGCGCCAGCTTCCGCCTTGAATCCTTCTTTTTGCTTAAACCCAAACATTCCGGCAAAAATATTCATCGGGAAGGAACGCACTTTTAAATTATATCCCTGCACCGCTTCGTTAAATATTTTTCTTGAGTTTTTTACATCATTTTCGATGCCTTCAAGTTGCCCCTGCAACTTGCTAAAATTCTCAGTGGCTTTTAACTGCGGGTAATTCTCCACGGTAGCCAGCAACCGGCTGAGGGAACCACTAACCTGGCTTTGGGCTGCCTGGAATTGGGCTAATTTTTCAGGTGTCAGACTATCTGCGCTTATGTTCATACTTGAAGCTTTTGACCTGGCTTCGGTGACTGCAACATAGGTAGATTGTTCAAATTTTGCAGCACCTTTTACGGTCTCTACCAATTGTCCCACCAAGTCATTTCTTTTTTGATATTCCGCTTGAACATCACTCCAGGTTTTATTAACCTTTACGTCCTCACTCACAATGCCATTGTACCCACTACAGGCACACCCACCCAGGATCAGGACAGCACCAAGAATTACAATTAGAGCAAGATTTTTTGTTTTCATGTTGTGTTTTTTAGTGTTTAAATGTTAGTGCTAATTCAGGAAACCTGTTTTTTTGGCACAGGTCTCTAAGATGGTAAATCTATGCTAATGGTTGTTTGGCGAAAAAAATAGTATGGGTGAAGTTATTATTTAATTGCTAACCATCACACCGTCTTTCATCACCAGTTTGCGGTCGCTGAGGTCGGCAAGTTCCTCATTATGGGTTACTATTAAAAAGGTTTGGTTCAGTTGACCGCGGAGGTCAAAAAAGAGCTGGTGCAGTTCTTTGGCATTGGCACTGTCAAGGTTGCCGGTGGGTTCGTCGGCAAATACGATATCAGGGTTGTTGATCAATGCCCGTGCTACAGCCACGCGTTGCTGCTCGCCCCCGCTCATCTGGTTGGGCTTATTTTGCAACCGGTCCTTCAGGCCGAGAATGTCCAGTAATTCAATGGCCCGCCCTTCAACTTCCTTTTTCTTTACTTTGGCAATCCAGCCGGGGATGCACACATTTTCCAAAGCATTAAATTCGGGCAACAGGTGGTGAAACTGGAATACAAAACCCATATGTTTGTTGCGGTACGCGGCCAGCGCCCTGCCCTTCAACTGGTCAATACGTTGGTTGTTAAGGCTGATGCTTCCGGAATCACAGCTATCCAATGTACCAAGAATATGCAGTAATGTGCTTTTTCCGGCCCCACTGCTGCCTACAATACTCACAACCTCTCCTTTGTTAATTTCAAGATCAACGCCCTTCAGCACCTGCAACGATCCATAACTTTTTTGTATCCTTTTGCCTGTAAGCATCTGTTGGGTTTGTTTGAGGTTCGAAAATACAGGAAGTTAACGGTTGCCAGGTATGGTTGCATGTTTCGGGGTATTGATTTCCAGTTACCATTTACCGGGGGCAGGACGGGACAGGCTGGATTTCCTGACGAATGCTTTCTTTGTTCAAGCCGAAAACAACTAACCTCGAAACCCGCTGCCATTCCACAATCTGCAACTAAAATCTAAAGAATTTTCGCTTTAACACAGGTAGCTTGAAACTGCCAATCCGGAACCAGCTGGCGCTGGCAACAGGTAACTTGCAACCGGCAGCCTACATTCCACTTTATTTGTTTGGTAATTTCAATTGTACGGCTACATTTGCACAAAATTGGAGGGCATACTATGTTTTGGACTTTAGAACTGGCTTCACACCTGGAAGATGCACCTTGGCCAGCCACCAAGGACGAATTGATCGATTATGCTATCCGCAGCGGTGCTCCGCTGGAGGTGGTAGAAAATTTGCAGGAACTGGAAGATGATGGAGAAATCTATGAAAGCCTTGAAGACATCTGGCCCGATTACCCAAGCCAGGACGATTTCTTCTTTAACGAAGACGAATATTAATACGCGTGCATCTGCATAAAAGCTGGCGTAATATATATACATAACTATTTCAACAGGAAAGCCCCACTGCATAAGTGGGGCTTTCCTGTTGAAATAACGTACGCCAATATTTGATGCTTAGGTTCTTCGATATCATGTCGACCATAATCAATCCCGTCAGTCCCGATCAGCTTATTCTGGTTTCTTAACTGTTTTAAAAGTGAACTTGAAATAGATCAGCAAAATCGCAAGCAGGCAGATGATCATATTGCAAATAATAACCGGTCGTAGATCCAGCGCAAAGCCATATACCAGCCAAACAATCGTGCTGCTAACCACGATAACCATCATAAACAAATTGAGATCACCCACGCTCTTTGTTTTCCATGCCTGCCACACCTGTGGAATGAAGGTGATGCTGCTTAGTGCCGATCCGGTCAGGCCTACCATTTCTGTCCATTCCATCTTTGCAGTTTAATTTTTAACTGTGTTTTTTCTTAAGGCATTAAGTCAATGAACAGTGGCTATTGAACTACCCGTCCCACTTCTATCATTAGATCATTAATGAATACCCTGACAGCCGATTGGCAACCACCAGCGGATCGTTCCCCATAACAAGTGACCTCTGATTGGTGATCCTTTGCCGATGACCATTGACCAATGACTATTTACCTTGACCAATTTTATCCCTGGCTTTCAACACCCAGTTTGGTCATCACTTCGTCGCTTACGCCAGTGGTTGAGTAGCCCCCATCGTGGAAAAGGTTCTGCATGGTTACCATTTTTGTAAGGTCGCTAAACAGGGTTACACAATAGTTGGCGCAGTCTTCTGCAGTCGCATTGCCCAATGGTGCGATGGCATTGGCATAATCGTAAAAATCGCCAAAACCCTTAATACCAGTGCCTGCGGTAGTTTTTGTAGGCGACTGAGAGACGGTGTTCACACGCACTTTCTTCTTTAGCCCATAATGATAACCAAAGCTGCGGGCGATAGATTCCAGCATCGCTTTAATATCTGCCATGTCGGTATAGAATGGATAAGTGCGCTGGGCGGCCATATAAGTGAGTGCCACCACGCTCCCCCAGTCGTTAATCGCATCCAGTTTCATGGCCACAGCAAGCATTTTGTGCAGCGACATAGCCGACACATCGATGCCCTTGGCAAAAAAATCATAGTTCGATTCGGTATAGGGAATATTCTTCCGGATATTAACGCTCATACCGATGGAATGCAACACGAAATCAATCTTACCACCCAGTATCTCCTGCGATTCGGTAAATAGTTTTGTAAGGTCTTCCACGCTGGTGGCATCCGCCGGTATTATTTTTGAACCGGTGCTTTCCGCCAGTTTATTGATCTCACCCATACGCATCGCAATCGGGGCGTTGGTCAATACAAATGTGGCGCCTTGTTCGTGGGCCTTTTCAGCTACTTTCCAGGCGATAGAATTGGCATCAAGGGCGCCTGTAATAATGCCTCTTTTTCCTTGCAATAAATTGTTACTCATGGGGTTTTTTTTGTGAGCTAGCCTTGTCCCACTATTGGGCTGCATTGGCGACGCTCCGTTCATGTTCAGTAATGCTATTTGGCTTCCCTTATCATTACCAGTTTATTTTCCGGCAATACGGGGCTAAAATAATACTAATTGTGAAACAGCCTTGGATGAATAAAACGAATGTAAAAACCGACCAGCACAAAAAAATAAACAAATGCACTCACCAGTACAGCCAGCACCCAGGTCAAAAATCGTTTGCCGCTGGTTCGTGGCTTTATTTTTTGTTCCAAAAACTTCGCAATAAAATAAAACGGCAGCGAAAGAAATAACACAGGAAGCAAAACAGAGAAGTCGATTTTGTGCAGGCCCATAATTGGTGTTTTTCGCAATGCGACGACATGATATAGAAAATAGACCAGATAACGACCCACGAAAGGCGGACTTAAAACCTTTCATCATTTATCTGGGAACTATTGAAAGCCCTGCGTAATTTAATACTTGCGCTTAACAATTCGGAAAAACACAGGTGATCAAGGTCATTGCAGCAGCATCTCTTTCGCATTCTGAAGCACCGTCACCGATGGATTATCGCCCGCCATCATATTAGCAATAGCATCCACCCGTTCATCATCCGCCAATTGGCGGATGCCTGTTTGAATAATACCTTGCTTTTCTTTTTTGTATACATAGAAGTGTGCATCGGCCCTGGCCGCGATCTGCGGCTGGTGGGTAATGCTGATCACCTGGTGGTGCTGCGCCAGGTCCTTCATGATCGCACCCACCTGCCGGGCAGCCTCGCCGCTGATACCCGTATCTATTTCATCAAAAATAAGGGTAGGAAGCTGCATGCTCCTCGCTACTATGCTTTTGATACTGAGCATTAGTCGGCTCAACTCGCCACCACTGGCCACTTTACGAAGTGGTTCGAATTTGCCACTCTTATTCGCATCAAATAAAAATTCTATTTCATCACTACCATGCAACTGCAGGCCGGCAGTGGTTATCCTTACTTTCAGCAAGGCGTTGGGCATGCCTACCTGCTTTAGCAATGCCGCTATCCGCTGCTCCAGATCAGGAATGATCTTCTTGCGGTTATCACTGATGAGGGCAGCCTTTAACAGGGCTTCTTTTTGTAATAAGTCCACCAGCTTTTCTTTTTCAACAACGGTGTCATCGATATTCAATACCTGCTCCAGTTTTAAGGCCAGGCTCTGCTGAATGGCCAGTAATGCGGCCGTTGTTGTTACCTGATGCTTTTTAAGCAGCTTGTCTCCTGCAGCCAGCCGTTCATTCACTATATTCAGTCTTTCCGGATCCAGGTTTACATTGTCATTTAAGGCTTCCAGTTCGTCAGCGATATCACTCAGTTCTATTTGCGCCGATACGAGGCGATCCGTCACACCCAGCACACCACTATGCACGGCTTTTAAGCTTTGTAGTTGTTGCGCAATTATTTTTAGCTGCTGCACCAGCGGAATTTCACCATCTGTTAATCCGAAATAAGCAGCAGACAATTTTGACTTTATATTTTCTGCATTACTTAGCACATGGAGTTCCTGGTCCAGGTCTTCCAGTTCATTTTCCGCGAGGCCTGTTTCTTCCAGTTCGGTAAACAGATATTTATAATAATCCAGTTCTTTGCTGGCATTCGCCTGATGGATTTTTAACTCCTGCAGGCGCTTTTGTTCGCCGGTATATTGTCTGTAGCCATTTTGATATTGCAGGAGGATATCTCCATGACCCGCCAATGCGTCTACCACAGCCCGCTGAAAATCGTTGTCACCCAGTTCAAGTGTATCAAACTGCTGGTGCAGATCTACCAGCATGCCTGCAAGTGCCTTAAGCTGCGTAAGGTTTACGGGTGTATCGTTTATAAAACTCCGGCTTTTTCCGCTGGCGGCTATTTCGCGGCGAATCATGATACTATCATCGGTTTCGAGGTCTTCCTGCAAAAAGAACTCTTTTATTTCCTTACTTACTTTTGAATGAAAGCTCGCTTCTACGATACATTTTTTTGAAGTGTCGCGCAAAACATTGCTGTCGGCCCGCTCGCCCAGCACCACACCCAAAGCGCCTGCCAGGATACTTTTGCCGGCACCAGTTTCACCTGTAATAATATTAAACCGTGGATGAAACTTTACGACCAACTCATCTATGATGGCATAGTTCTGTATAAAGAGTTTATGGAGCATTTTGAGTACCAGGAATTAATTGGCGTCGAAGATATTTTGAAATTCGCGATTGACTGAAATATTCCTTTGCGCAACGCCTGTAAACGATAAAGGTTAATTAAGGCAAAAAAAGATCACATCCATCATAATTTCTTAACTGGTATCCACATTAGTCCTTTTAACTTTAAAGTGGTATGCTTCTACGGGTGTGTGATGTTCCAAAAAGAACAAAAGAAGTACTCTGGTCGGGCATACTTTTACTTTGTAAATCTATTCCAATGAAAAACGCAATCCGAGTGTTTGTGCTTTCGATCCTATTCGCTTTATTTCTCGGATGTCACAAAAACAAAGACCTGGTTGAGGATCCAATTGTTGTACCTGCGGCGACGCTTGTAGATCCTGCTAACTGGAATGCATCGGTGACTCAAACCAATGCGAACGCCAGGCAGTGTAACTATGGAAAAGTAAAGATCATCAAAGCGCTTAGCGTGATTATCAATGGAATGAACGCCGGAGGTATAAGCGTCTATAACCTGCATGTTTATCTGCCGTCCACTTCGGGCGTATATCTCCACTTACCTTCATCCTCAATAAATGGAGTTGCTTATAATTATTACCTTAAATCTTCAATCCCCAATTCTATGCTGTTTATTACCCGCGCCACCGGCGTTGAGGAAACGTATAACGATGTTATCCTACTTGCAGCCAAATTAACCTCGCTGCAATCCTTACCTGAATTAATCAATTTTGTCGGTTACGGGGCCGCTAAAGCCAAAACTGGGGTTTTAAGCACCCGATATTATCCCCTTTGGGGGCATTTACTTACTCATAGTTAAGGAATCCGCCACCACTCCAAATACAACAGATAAATGGTGCGAATATTGTTTTTTGAAACTTATCAGAAAATAAATTCGTACCTTTTACTTAATAAAACCCTGATTTATGAAAAACGCTCTACTTTTCCTGATAGTCTCGCTTCCATTTATCGTTAGTTGCAAGAAACAGGCTATTGGAGAACCTTCCTCCGACGCGTCCCGGGTTGTTACTACTGTTAGCAATGCTAGCGCGGTACTTGATCCTGTAAATTATCCTCCCGCTGTTTCGAAAATACTTCCCAATGCCATTCAATTAAATTATGGAGCGGTAAGGATTGGTAAAACTATGAACTTGCTGCTGGCAAACATAACTCCCAGTATTATGTCCCAATACAGTTTTCATATTTACCTTAAAGCCAACAATAAATACTATCACCTGCCTGGCGTCGCTGGATCGGCAGTTAGTTACAGCTATTCACTAAAAGCTGTATTTCCCTACTGCAATGTTACTATAAGCCGTCCCCCTGGCACACCTGAATTATTTGATGACGTAATTATCGTTTCTGCTAAAATTGACTACCTGAGCACCTTTGTACCTTCCATCGATTTTGCAGATTATAATACCGCAAAAACGAAACTTGGTTTCTAAAAAAAAGGCCTGACTTTCATGCCATCCTCTAGTCTCCAATTGTCCTTGTAACACGCGCCAGAGCCGTAGACTCATGACCCAAATTAACTGCCATAATTTTGAGCAAGTTACGCCGCTCGGCCATAGAATCTATTTACGCCGTTCCATACAAACATGTATAGGGACCATTGGAGTTGTGGAATCATTTTAGGTAATGATCGTTGTAGTCGAAAAAATCACTTTCCCGACAGGTTTTTTACTTGGCTGAATTTGAAACTATTGGTCTTTAAAGTCCAAAATCGGTTTGTCGTACAGGCTTATTTTAGCAGTATCAGTTCAGTCAGAAAGTAACCGGAAACTCTAGTAGTTCAAGCCCTCTTTTTACAATCACTCTGGTGTTGTCGCCTTTATTAAAACGGCTCAGCGCCTGCATATAGGTTTCCATTCCTGTTACCAGGTGCTCACCAAGTTGAACAATAACATCCCCGGTTTTCAGGCCTGACCTTTGAGCCGCCCTTCCATCAATAATCCCATCTGCACGTACACCTTGCCCGCCAAAAGTATAATCAGGCATAATGCCAATCGAGACTTTAAAGCGACTCGTTCCCATGCCTTGTTCTTTGGTTTTGCTAAAAACCAGCTTACCCTTGTCGTCCGCCCGACCAATAATATCAGTAATAAAATTAATGATATCGCCTTCGCCTTTATAGTTGATCAGGTTGGCATCGTCGCTCGGTTTGTGGTAATCAGCATGAAGGCCTGTAAAAAAGAATAAAACCGGTATGTCTTTCCGGTAAAAAGAGGTATGGTCGCTGGGGCCTGCGCCGCTGCTATCCACCTTGATAGTAAAGCCTTTTTGTGCACCAATATCCAGTATATCTCCCCAACTGGAAGAAGTGCCAACGCCGCCAATGGTGAGTGCATGGCTACTATCATTCAGCCTACCTATCATATCCATATTGATCATATAGGTGACGGTACTTAGATCGATTGTAGGATGGTCGGTAAAATATTTGCTACCATACAAACCCTGCTCTTCACCACTAAAATTTATAAACAAGTAATTATTATTCAGGTACATTCTGTTTTGCGTTTTCTGTTTTAAGAGTCTCGCCAGTTCCAATACTGCAGAGGTGCCACTGGCATTGTCGTCGGCCCCATTATGAACGGCAGGAGGACCAGTATAACGGCTATTATGATCCTCGCCGTAGCCCAGGTGATCAAGATGCCCGCCAAGAATAACTGTTGTGGGTGCACCGTTATCAATATATGCGATTACGTTATAGCCGGTGCGGGTTTTATCGCCCAGCAAGAAGTTGCCGGTTAGTATGCAGGGCTTTATTAATTTCAGCTTCTTCATGCCTGAGGAAGTAATATATGCGATTGGAATTGGCGCTATCTCACCAATATCCTTTGGTGAGAAGACAAGGTTATCACTCACCTCAGAACTGTTATAAATCAGTAGCACTTTTGCATGGCCCACCTTAGCCTGTTTTGCAATCTCCTTGATGCGTTGGACCAAGTCGAAATCAGGATTGTTGCGATTAAGGTCAATAATGCCTTTTAAATTGACAAAAACCACCGGACCTTGTTGGTGTGAATCTAATATCCAACTATCATCCTTTATAAAATCTACGGGAATTTTTTCGCTAAAAGCAATGCCACCCGGGCTAAAAGAAAAAGGCCAGTAATCATCGTTCAGCACCAGTGATTCTTTGCCGGCCATTAATGTGGTTCCGGGCTTTATCTCTTTTCCTTCATTTACTTCGAAAGCCTGCACATATGTACCGCTATCTCCCTTAGGCTCTGTGCCATAAAACTTGTAAAAAGCAGATAGATATTTAACCGCTTTGGTTTCCCCGGCAGTACCCGTGCGCCTGCCTTCGAGTGCATCGCTTGCCAGAAAGCCAATATGTGTTTTGAGCCTCATTTCGAGACTTTTATTGTCCTCTGTGTTTGTTGCGGGCTGCGCAAGAGCCGATCTGGAAGTTATAAAAAAACATACAATCAATACGAAGCGGTGCATAGTTCGATAAGTTTGAGGCGGCAAAGGTATCGGCGCACAGGCAACCTACCACTAAACTTCGTAGCTGCTTTTTCGCCAGGGGGAAAATTTGACAATAAAAGAACAATTGGAATATCCGCCATGGAAAATTTAGCCCCGCAAATTTTTAAAGCATTGATTTACATTATATTCGAAGTAAATTCCCATTTAAACTGGCTGCCCTTTTTAACGAACAATGTATGGATTCTATGCCCGAACTGATGCATAATACGCAAAACGCCGGAGCAGCCCTGTTCAGTGGTTAAACTTTGAAATGGATGAGTTAGTTTCGCTCATACAAATGCCAAAATCAATTGTTATATTAAATGAGGCCCTTCGGCGTGAGGTGATGGTTGAAGACCTGCAATTACTTCACCAGCAGGATAAACTGATCCCTAACTCGGTACAATATGATATTCGCCGGTATAAAAAGGCGGAGGGTTGGACTGCCGACGATATGGGTATGATCGCCTATAACTACGTAGCAAAAAATAGCGGAGACAATTGCCTGGAATTAAAATTCTGTGTTAGTGGAAACGCCTATTGCGAAGAGGACGATTGCAGCGGAGACTATTGCAAAAAAACAGGTGTGGCTGCTTGCAACGAAAAGACCGAAACGATAGATGTATTTGGATTCCGGTTTACGCCTTCTTACCTCGAACAATTTCTAAACAGTAAATTCCCTGATACCCGGGCTGAGAAGATCCTTTCTTTTGAGCACGATACATCAGTCACCCATACCCTGCCGCTTTGTTCTAAAAATAAAGTGGTACTGGAAAGCCTTTTTAACCACCGTTATACCGACAGCTTGGGCAATATCTATTTAAACGCCCAGATACAAACGCTCCTGCTCTACAGCCTGGATTGCCTGTTTGGAGAAAAAGAAGAAATTTTTGCCTGCAAATTCCTGGCAAATGAAGGCGATCGGGATAAGATCATTAAGGCCCGTGAAATATTGCTACAGCGCATCGGCGACCCGATCACTATTAAAGAATTGAGCCGTAAAGTAGCTACCAACGAGTGTTACCTGAAGAAAGGCTTTAAGGAAATGTTCGGCACTACCATCTTCGATTTTTACCAGGGCCAGCGTATGGAGCACGCCAAATACCTGCTGTATGATAAAGGTCTTAGTGTGACTGATGTTTCGGCTTTGTTGGGTTATTCATCCATTTCTCATTTTTCCACCGCATTTAAAAAGCATACCGGCCTCAAGCCATGTGAATTGCTGATGCGGTAAGAAGTATCATTTTTTGTACTTCAAATAAGGCTGTCCGGTAATGGGCAGCCTTATTTGTCTAGAGTCAGGTTGTTGCCTACTATTTCATCTGCTTCGCTGCAAGGCCCCACCTGATATGTTAATGATTTCACCAACTACTACCCCACGTAAAAAAGACGTATAGTTTGGGTGGCAAAACGCATATTGAAAAAAGTAACCCTGGCTATATTCAGGCATTGGATGGCTAATAATTTGCAACCGCTAATTGGCTGTTGGTGAAAACACACAAAAGCGGTGGCCGGTGCATCCGCTATATGAAAAACTTAGTAAGAATGAAAGCACCCGAGCAATTTCCTAATAGCGCTAAAGTGCTGTAAGATCAAATAAAGACTGCCCCATAGGAACAGCCTCTATAAATAGTTTAAAGCCAGTGATTATTGCTTGGTGAGCGTACTTTTAATTGTGCTGGGTGTTCCGAGAACTAATTGTACAGTACTTGCTACTAGGACAGTACCGGTAAAAGATACGATGTCGAACGCCTGCCCATTGATCGTTATTTTTCCGGCTGCTGGTAAAGACCAGGTTCCGGTTTTATCTCCAGCGGGTGAACACAGGATGCCAGCATCGATATAATTAAAAGTAAAATCCGTCTTTAATTGTTGCAAGTCATCCTTCTGGCAAGTGGTAAGGTAGCTGTCAATCACACTTGTTTCTGCAGAACCCGAGGTACTTAAAGTGAGTGCTGTCAGTTTATAAAGCCCAGCAATATTTTCTTTCGTTTGGGCCGGTGGTTGCGGTGCCTCCGTTTTCTTTTTGCAGGAGAAAAAGACCAGCGAGATAAAAAGGACTGAAAATAGTTGCTTCATGTTGCGATTTATTAGTTTTCAAAAGTAAGACAGGATCGCCAAAGGCATGCGGTTATCTGGCTAGCTGAACAAATACTCCACATCCTCGCGGGTGAGTTGTTTTACAAAACCATCCTCATTACCCACAAGATGGTCGCTTAATTCCGTTTTCTTTTGCTGCAATTGGATGATCCTTTCTTCAATCGTGTCTTTGCAGATCATCTTGTATGCAAACACATTTTTGGTTTGACCGATGCGGTGCGTACGGTCGATAGCCTGTTGCTGCACGGCGTTATTCCACCATGGATCAAAAAGGAATACATAATCCGCAGCAGTAAGGGTAATACCTGCGTTACCCGCCTTCAGACTGATTAGGAACAGGTTCACCACGTTGCCTTCAGCCTGAAAATTATCGATCATCTCCGAACGCTTTTTTGCAGGGGTACTTCCATCGAGTTGGTAGTAGGCAAGTCCTTTTTGAGCTAAAGAGGTGCCCAGCAAATCCAGCATTGTTTTAAACTGAGAAAAGATCAGCACCTTATGATTACCAAGGTTTGCCAACTCGTTCAGCAGCACATCTGTTTTTACCGAATGGATGGTAGTTTGCTCGTCTTTTGGCAATAGCAACGGTGACGCACAGGCCTGTTTTAGCTTCATAATGCCCTGTAATACTTCCAATTTATTTTTGCCCAGTCCATCTGCTTTTATTTTTAAAAATAGGCTACTGCGGATGCTGTCTCTAATGCCATCGTACAGGTCCTTTTGTGCAGTGCTCATTTTGCACCACAAAATAGATTCTGTTTTTTCGGGCAAGTCTTTAGCCACCTGTCCTTTAGTTCGGCGAAGTATAAATGGTGCTGTTAATTTTTGCAGCATCACGATCCGGTCGGGATCCCGGCTCCGGTCAATGGCATCCGCATATTCCCGTTTAAAAAACTCACGACTGCCAAACATGCCTGGTAATAAAAACTGCAGTTGCGAGTACAGGTCGAAAGTGTTATTCATCACCGGGGTGCCACTCAATGCCACCCTGTTAACGGCATCAATTTGATTAACAGCCGCTGTTATTTTAGCCGCGGGATTTTTTATATTATGGCTTTCGTCTATTACAGCCACCTCAAATACAACACCGGCGATCTGCTCTATATCGATGCGTAATGTGCCATAGCTGGTAATAATAATGTGCAATCCGCTTTCCTGGAGCCGCTCGATATTTCGGGCTGATCCGTGATGTACACAGGTGGTTAGATGTGGTGCAAATTTTTCTATCTCCTGTTGCCAGTGATAAATTAAAGAAGATGGACATACAATCAGCGCCTTGCCTGCTTTGCGTTGTGCTAAACAATTGGTAATAAAGCAAATGGTTTGTAATGTTTTACCCAATCCCATGTCGTCGGCCAGGCAGGCACCAGCATGCACTTCGCTTAGCAGCCGCATCCACTCGTAGCCCTTATGCTGGTAAGCACGCAGACTGGCTTTTATTTGTTGCGGCACCGGGTAAATAATCTCGTCGGCCTTTTGCCAGCGTTCCCATTTTTGCCACCAGTTCTCATTTAGCGTAACCTTAAATATATCGTTGTTGGAAGCATTTCCATCTTCGCTGATGGCCATCCATTTGGGTATGCGAATTTCCTTCTTTTCGACCTTGCCGTGCTTGATAATGGACGAATACTGCGCCAGCCACTCTTCACTCAATACACCCAGGGTGCCGTCTTTCAACATAACGGCCCGCTGACCAGCCATTAGTATTTTTTGCAATTCAGGCAGCGGCACGTCTTCCGTTCCAAACGTTACTGTTAGTTTTGTGGAAAGGGCATTTCCATCTTCGGTAACTACACCAACATCCGTAACCGGCTTATGCTGCGAGTATCGGAAATGACTGAGCATATCCATCCCCAACATCTGTACATCCATCTCCAGGAGTTGATGATATACTTTCAGAAACCACTGCTTTTTTTGTGCATCCAGAAATGACAAGTAGTAATAACCGTTCAGCTGTTTGGAGAAATTGGGATGTAGCGATTCCAGCTTTTTAATGAAGACAGATTCAGCTTCCTGGTTACGCTTTACGACAATCGTTTCGCCGCCCGACAGGGTTTCGAAACTGGGTTTAAAAGGACCTTCAGCGAGATACCCATCGTAGGTCCATTGTGGGGTAAATACCAGGAACGAATTACTGATCTCGCTCAGCAAAACCCGCTGAATGGGCAAGGCATCAACGGTGGTTACTGCAAACAGGTTATTGCGGTTTACGGTATAAGTTTCTTCGAGCTTTGCCAAAACATTCCGGGCAAATAAGGTCGCGTCGTGAGCGTATTGCTGCGGGCGATCCTGCAGCAGCCATTCGATGGTTTGATAATCCTTCCACGAGAGCAAAAAATATTCGCTTTTACTTTCCAGCAGAAATTCAAAGCGGCGGAAATCCTTTTCCTGGTAAGTCACTCCATTGATGGCGATAATGGTATTGAGTTCCAGCAGCGCTCCGATCTTAACCACTTCAAACCGCAATTCCGGTTTGAAGTTGCTGAAACTGCATGGCGAGGTCATCATATTGCCCGTAGCAGGATTGGGCAAATGATGGTACCATTTTAATAGCTGCGCAAAAGGTTTGAGATACTCGAACTGCTGGAGTACCTGCCTGCCGTAGGCATTGCGGCAAAAGGTTTCAAAAGAAATACCTGACCGCTGTAGTTTGTGTTTCCGCTTAATTTCATCCCCCAAAAATTTAAGTCCGGGCGTACTCAGTTGGTGCAACCGCTCTTTTGCAGGCGGAGGCAGCTTTGAATAATACCTCCTCATTTCACCATCGTTCAGTTCTTCTACCCGGTAATGGATGCCTTGCGGCCCTTTGGTTACATGGATAGATTGAAGAATATCTTCATTATCAAGTAAGTTGATCGGTTGTAAAAACAGAGCTGTTTTTACTTCTTCTTTTTTGGTTGCGGGCATGGTGTTCATCTTTCTGTTCTGTGGTAAAATAAGGGTGTGTGAAACCAATAGTGCCGTGGTTACCCCCATGAATGAAGTCCTTGCGACGTTCTCAACAAGTCATTGTGAGGTTCTTGCCGAAGCAATCTGACCGCATTTAGTTTGAGTGTTTATCTCAACCGCCACTTTTCCTTACAAGCTCCTGACAGATTTAGTAACCACTCATCGTATTACAGAATACCAGGTAACCAATCTGCTGTCAGATTGCTTCGGCAAGAACCCTCGCAAGGACTGTCGTGCGGGAGCCGTAACCCTCGCAAGGACTGTGGCGGACGGCCCTAACCCTGGCAAAGACAGTAGCGGGGATGCCCCTGAAACTGGCCAGTGATAACCTATTAACTGAACAAATACTCCACATCCTCCTGCGTTAGTTTCTTCACAAATCCGCTATCGTCGGCTATCAGATCTCTGGCCAGTGCTCGCTTCTTTTCCTGTAATAAAATGATCTTGTCTTCAATAGTGTCTTTGCAGATCATTCGGTAGGCGAAAATATTTTTGGTCTGGCCGATACGGTGTGTACGGTCAATGGCCTGCTGCTCTACAGCAGGGTTCCACCATGGGTCTACGATGTACACGTAATCCGCTGCCGTTAAGTTAAGACCCACGCCACCCGCTTTCAGGGAGATCAGGAATACGCGGCATTCGGGGTTACTTTGGAAATTATCGATGGCCCGTTGGCGCTCCTGCACGGTGGTACTACCATCAAAGTATTCATATTGAACACATTCTGCTTTTAGCTTTTGCTTGATGAGGCTCAGCATACCCAGAAATTGTGAGAACACCAGCGCCTTGTGATCACTGATATTTTCGGTTATTTCCCTCGTGAGCTCTTCCAGCTTAATACTATGGTTCGGGTATTTGTCCTGCTCGTTCAATATCGCCGGACTGTCGCAAATCTGCCGTAGTTTCATCAGGCCCTGCAAAATGGTAAGCTGGCTTTTATCAATGCCCTGTGTGCCAATGGCACCCATGATCTTATCGCGATAGTCGTTGCGGTAAGCATCATAGATCTTACGCTGCTCGGTTTCCATTTCGCAAAATAAAATGGTCTCTGTTTTTTCTGGTAAGTCTTTGGCCACCTGCTCCTTGGTACGGCGTAATATGAACGGAAATAGTAATTTACGCAAATGATCTTTCTGTTCCTTTTCGCCAAACTTGTCGATGGGTGTAGCGAACTCGGTACGGAAAAATTCCATACTGCCTAGCAGGCCGGGGTTCAGGAAATTCATTTGGGCATACACATCAAATGTATTGTTCTGAAGTGGCGTACCACTCATGCACAGTTTGTGCTTACTGCCAATCAGCGTTGCCGCCTTGGCTACCTTGCTATTTGGATTCTTGATAGCCTGGCTTTCATCCAGCACTACATAATCAAAAGCCATCTTTTGCAGTAACACGATATCACTACGCAGCGTGCCATAAGTGGTGATAATGATTTCGTAGGGCTTCAGTTCCTCCAGGCTACGGCTTCTTTGTCCGCCGTGATGGATAAAGTAGGTGAGCGAAGGCGTGAATTTTTTGATCTCATTTTCCCAGTTGTACAGCAACGTGGTAGGGCATACCACCACGGCTTTCAGGCTGCCATTATCCTGCCGGAAATGGTGCAGCATCGCCAGCGCCTGGATCGTTTTACCGAGGCCCATATCATCTGCGAGGATGCCGCCACAGCCCGTATCTTTCAAAAAGTTCAGCCAATGGAAACCCGTCACCTGGTAGGGGCGCAGGGTATGCTCCAAATGGACCGGGGCATCAACCGCTTCAATACTTTTAAACTGCCTTAATCGTTCAAATTTCTCCTCCAGTTCTATTTGCAATTCCTCTTCGTCGCGTTTCTCATACAATTCATCTATTACGCTGAAATGATATTTGGAAAGGCGGAGGTCCTGGTTGGTACCGTCACCAACTTTGAACAACAGTGAATATTTACTGATCCATTCTTCGGGCAAAATACCCAGCGTTCCATCGTTTAATGGCACGAAGGATTGCTTATTGGCGAGAGCCGCTTTGATGTCAGCGATCCGCACCGTCTGGTTGCCGAACGTAATATCCACTTTCGCATCAAACCAGTCAACCCCACTACTGATGCGGATCTGCGTAGATGGCCTCGCCGTATTAAAGCGAAAATTCTTTAATGCGTCAAACCCAAACAAAGGAATATTTTTTTCCTTCATCGTTTCCACGAAAAGGAAAAACCAGTTGTTCTTCAGCACATCGCTTCCTTTCAATATCAGGTTATTACTGCCTTCGGGCCTGATGAAGTTGGTATGCAGGTTTTGCAGGTCTTCAATAAATTTCCGTTCCACATCCCGCTGGCGGTGAATGATCAACACACGACCGTTGCTTGGAATGGTAATGGTTTCTAATGTATTATTCGGTGCCACATAACCCTTGTAACTAAATATCGGCGTAAATGCCAGGTAGTCTCCTTTTTCCTGTAGCTGAACCTTAATTTCAGGGGCCTGGTCTTTGATTTGCGTCACCAGGCTTTTATCAAATACCACTTCATAATCGGCCGCCAGTTTGGCCACATGCTTTTCGGAAAAAGCATTCCATTCGCTCGCAGGTATATGCAGGGGACCTTTTTGCAAATGCTTTTCAATCTGTAGAATATCATCAGGCCGTTCCCATCCGTATAGGGTATTGCCATGTAAAAACAAGAGCGGGGTGCCCCATTCGTTGGCTTCCACATCCAATACCTTGTGGCCGATTTTTACCTTACACAAAATTTCAAAAGCATCGCCAAGGGGATGGATAAAAAAGGAAGGCCTGATGGGCTTAGGCTCGAGGGAAACCCTTTCGAGCTGGTCTGTGAGGAATCTTTTCTTTTCGTGTAAAAAGAAAACGAACGGACTTTCATCTTGTTCTTCCAGCAGCTTTTTTAGCTTGGGGTGCAGGTATTCGTTGATGAGGTGACGTGTTTCTTCCGGCAATTGTTCGCCATTGGTATGCACGATATTTTCCCAGATACCGCTGAATGGCGAATTGCGGTTAAGGTATTTATTTACTTCAAGGTCGCTGAATTTGCGCACCTGCTGCACCAGTTGTTTATCCTCATCGCTAAATACTTCGGTATTAATAAATTTACCGAGGTCAAGCTTTTCCACTTTGCCGCTAAAGGCGGTGCCTGCATCGTTGGCTTCGCCCTGCACCGCATCGATCATAAAGAACGGGTAGTCGACGGCATTGGCATTAAACACAATACCCAACTTTTTGGACTCCTCCTCTACTACCGATTCTTTCGGCGGCGAATCTTCTGTAGGAATGGGCCTTAGCGGGTTGGCGGGCGCCACCACCCGTTTAATTTCCGGGTCCAGCACCCGCAAAAAAGGCTTGCCTTCTTTGATATCAAACTGAAATTTGCCGGTCAAATCATCTTTTAACGAGTACCCGTAGAGTGCAAGGAGCTTGTCTTTGTCGCGGTCGATATTACGAATGCTGTCGAAATAATTGGAACCGGAGGTATTGAGGAGTTGTAAAAAAAGCAGTGTTTTATGTTCGCAAAGCGGCTGCAGGGTATGGTCGCAGGTACAGCTGGTGTCGAAAAATCGCTCGTCGTTCTTGCGGATCACCACCCGGTAGTTCTGCCCGTCTGCGGTGATTTCGGCCTCCACTTTTTCGTCGACTGCCTGTAATATATTGGCCGTATGGCTCCGGAGCATTTCCTCGGCCTTTTCGTAATTGGTTTGGCCGGCCAGCATCCGGATCATTTTGAGGTCGATGGTGCGGATCTTCACGAGGGTGTGCTGCTGGTTATAACTAATGGCCTGTCCCTTGAGCATATTGCGGTCGCTCAGATCCTGCAATTGCAGCAGGGCGGCGGCTTTATGGCGGCAAACGCTGGTGAGGTTATAGGGGCAGGTACAGCGGGTGGTCATGCCCCGTTCGTCGCTGTAATTCTGGATATAGACTTTGTACCAGCTATTGTACATATCGTCGCGCACCCTAAAACTGATGCTGTTGAGCAAAGCATTGTGGTCGATCGTTTCCACATAGCCCATGGCATGGATCTTCTTACCGCGGCGGATGACTTCGTCGGTGGCGCTGTTGTAAATGTGTTTGATGAGGTGGGATAAGGACATGCTGGCTATGGCCCTTTTGCAGCCTGCATCCTGTTGATAACCGGTTTAATAAATTACCGACAGGTTCAGACAAGGCCAATCGGCAAAACTAAAGGAAAACTTTTCAGTTGGCGAAATGAAATGATGGGGAGGGGTTCTTTTTTCCACGCGGCGCAAGTAAAGAAACGCATGGAAATGCAAGAAAATAAATTGGATTAAGACGGTAAAACGGAATTATTACAGTTTCTTACGAACGAAACATTCTATTATTAATCTTGAAATTATCGATTTTGAAAACGTTCTTAAAAGAGGATAAAAAAATCATCGACAAGATTCTATCAATGCAATCTTACGGATTCGAACTGACCTCAATTTTTAGCGTTATCGTACCCAAGGACAGGTATATTAAAATTAGAGGCAAAAAATTATCTCCTGGAGGCGAATTAGTCTCAACCCAAATGTTTCTAATTGATCGCAAAATAGCTATGTCTGAAATATAGAAAAGTGACTTTTTAAAAAGCCTCTTCAATTTTCATCAACTTATAATTTATCTCCTGGCGAATGACTATGTGAAAATAATAAACACGTATCCTTTTGAAGAAATTGAGTACAATAAAGAAATTTCAAATACCCCGATACTTCAATTGAATGATCAGGCACGTTTCGATATTTTTGAAAAACTTCATTTTCAGTATCAATACACAAAGAGCCTCGTCAAGTTAAAGAATGAAAAGTATATAACACAAAACGATACGATTTTATTGGCCAATCGCAGGTTATCAAAATGGGCATTCGGTATATCAGCTTGTGTATTTCTCTATAACATCACCTATAATTTTTATCTCGAGAAAAAGACATTTGAAAAACCTGGCGTTAATAAAGTCCTTATTGTTCATGATACAATTCACATAACAGATAAGGTTCGACTTGATTCGGCTTCTATGAGATAAAAGGTTCTGGCATCCCTGTCCACCTTTGGTTTTTTCTGGAATTTACACCCGTTATATGCGGTATGGCATCTATTTTAACTGTGAAATTACAAGTACAACTTAGATGGCGTCTGTTTTTAGATGAAACTGGCAATGTATCTGGGATTGTCGTTTGTATGGTTATTGATGATATTCTTTATCAGATAGCCTTCGTTGTCTTTATCAAAAAAAATATACCATGTGGTTTTCCTGTTTGCTTTGTACTTTATGTACCATTTACCAAAGTAGGGATTCTTGGTTTTGTGGTGGGTTGCATCACTAATATTTGAGATGGCTTTATCGATATTGGCGATGTAGTCCAATGCATTTTCGACTTCAAAAAAATACCCTTTTTTCAAAAGGGCGGTAAATAATTGCTCTATTTTTTTCTTTGCCCTTGGGGTATAAATTATTTTTTCCATGGCCATTTTGTTGCAATATCCCTAAGGCTATCCATTACTTCGTGGTGGGGTGTACCATTATTCCAATCTTTTTGAAATTTCGTTTTGTCTTGCACAACGCCCAATTGTTTTAACACCGGCGTAAGTATTTCTTCATGCTTTTTTAGGTTGAAGGTTATATGGGTGATTTGCCCTTTGGTATTTTTTTGGGTCGTTACGCCGGCTATACGTGGCATGTTGTTGATTTTAAGGGTGAAATTACAAAATAAGCACTTGAAAATTTGCAAGACTTTCAGTCAATAGAACACCTGCTTACAACTAGTTTAGTTTGGGTCCGTATTTAGTAGATCGGTTGTTACCGTGCCGCTATCAACCGATCATAGTATTTCAAAAACCCAATGTAAAGCAGCACCCCGTCTTCATCTTTCGCAGCCTTTTTGGTATAGTCAAAGGCGAGGTATAAAAGCGTGGCTGTATTTATCTTCCTTTTTACTTTGTCGATTACCGCATTGATAAGCCGCGTGGGATACGGTAGCTGGTGAGAACTGCCAGATTCCAGCCCGACCATGATGGTATTGACAATTGCCTTGCTTTCCAGCCCGTTGAGGCTATCCGCAAATGCCCCACGGGAGAGCGTACGAGCCGTTGCCTCGCGGCAGTATTTTTTATAAAGGGGCAATTGTATGGCCCGGTACAGCCCATGCGCATATAAAAAAAGCATCGTGGTGAGGTCGTCGTTATAAGGCAGTCTGAGCGGCTCAATGGCTGTATCAAAAACCGGAACCAATGCTGGCTTTGTCAGCCGGATCTTCTTCACCATATTCTGCTCATTAATACCGAGCGAGTCTTCCATATCTTTTAGCATCGACGACATCGAGCGCAGGTATTGCATATCCGTTATGCTGAGCGAATCTGAAGCAGGCGCCGAAGCGGGCCGCCGGGCGTTCAACTGGTGGACTACAGGCATCAAAAAAACGATCAATAGCACCAGGATAAGGTTGCAGAAAGGCTTCATACGGAATGGAGATTTGCTACAAAAATGACAGGTTATGAATTAAAAATAATCACAAAAAAATCGATCTCCCATTCGCCTGAAAGTTTAAGGCCTTTTTCCGGTATCCCAATTGGCACTTTCAGGAAGTTGGCCATGACGGGGGCAAAGGCCAACAACACGCTGATATATACCAGTGCCAAAGTCAGCGACTATCACGTATCCATCAACCAGCCAAACACTAAGGCAGAAGCACAATGTCATTTAGGTCAATATGAGCATGTGCCATAGGCTCATATTGTGTGTAGCAAATGTAATCTTTATACGGGTTTAGGTTCCGCAGGAACGTTTTGTAGGGTTTTACAAGGTGTTCCGCTGGAACACTTCATAGACTTCGACCTTTTTTTCTACCCACAAAATGTGCCCAGGGCACATAAAACCCTTAAATGACATTGGGCTGAAGCCATCGGCTGAATCTTCTATTTTGTAAAGATCTATTCAGTGGTATAGTCTACCGGATAATCAAAAAAAGGCTTTCTCAGACGATCTTTTAGCAGATGATAGCCGCACCACAGTTTTAGTTTCGTATTTTTAAAGCACTTTTTCTGTAACCAGAAAGCTAGCTTTTATGAAACCCTTTTTAATAAATATTGCCCTGCCGCTCCTTATACTTATCACTGTAGCTACCGCACAGCCGACTGTGTTACAGCCTGATGGCGGTGGAAGTTATAAGGCTCACCAGGATATAAAAGATGAATTAAGTCCTGACCAGAGAAAGGCTATTATTAAAACGCTGCAGGCAAGCGAGTTAACCTTGCGTAAGGCCAATAAGTTGCAGCTGCCTACCAAACCGGATGGTATACAGGTAACGCCATTTTCGTGGCCGATCAAGCAAGCTCCGGGGTTTAATGATCCCGGCTTCTATGGTATTGTAAATTATGTGGATGAGGACCCGGCGTATCCAAACTCAATCCTCGATTATAACTGTGGCAACCGGAGCTACGACCAGCCCTCGGGCTACAACCACCAGGGTACCGATATTTCCACCTGGCCCTATCCCTGGCAAAAAATGGAACGTAATGCCGTACAGATCATTGCCGCCGCTCCGGGAACCATCTTGTATAAATCGGATGGCAATTTTGACCAGAACTGTGCTTTTTGTACCAGCGCCTGCGATTGGAACGCAGTATACATTATGCAAGCCGATGGTTCGGTTGCGTGGTATGGTCACATGAAGTCTGGGTCGCTTACCACCAAGCTTGTGGGTCAAACAGTAGCCACGGGAGAATACCTCGGTGTAATAGGCAGTTCGGGCAATTCTACTGGTCCGCACCTGCACTTTGAAGTGTATACGAACTCCTCCTATACCCAATTGGTGGATCCATGGGCAGGACCCTGCAATGCGCTGAACGGACTTACAAGCTGGTGGGCCAACCAGCAGCCTTATTATACACCCACCCTTTTGAAGGTGATGACCCATGCCGGAGACCCGGCTAATAACAGTTGCCCAACTGGTGAAGTGCCTAATGAAAAAATCAATTTTGCCAACGGCGAAAGCGTTTACCTGGGAGGATACTATCGCGACCAGCAACCAGGTCAGCAATCAATACATACCATTTACCAGCCCGACAGTACGGTGTATTTCAGTTTCAGCCAAAATTTTAATGACTACTACAGTTTATCATGGTGGTACTATATTGTCAACCTCACCAATCCTGCTCCATCAGGCACCTGGCGGTATGAAATTGTTTATAATGGCACCCAAAAGCAATCCGTCACATTTGGTGTAAATATTGCGGATATTATAATTTGTCCGAATAGTTATAACCCGCTTACCTCAAACCTTTCCGGAAGCAGTTACCAGTGGCAGGTAAATACAGGAACTGGCTTTGTAAATATCAGCGACAACAGCAGTTATGCCGGAACGACCGCGAGGCAATTGCAATTGAAAACCATTCCATCTTCCTTTTACGGATACCAATATCGTTGCTTTGTGAATGGAAACACCTACAGCAACGCCCTTACATTAAAATTTTCGAGCACCTGGGTGGGCGGCGCCAGCACCGCCTGGGAAAACCCTTCCAACTGGAGTTGCGGCAATATGCCCGATGCCAATACAGACTTGGTGATACAAGCTGGTACTTTTGCACCAGCGGTGAACAGTAATGTTAGCTGTAGAAGCACTACTGTTAAGCCAGGAACAACCATCACTGTAAAATCAGGATTTAAACTAACCGTGACGCATTAAGATTTATGGCTTTAGATTTGAAGCCCGGACAGCGGCGTAACGGCTGGCTGTCCCGCAATATCCAACCTAAAGCCACCATACACATGAGTTTTATCAGCAAGTTGTTTGGAAAGAAAAAATCCATTGAACCTATCGACAGCGCCGCTTTCTGGCATTGGTTCGCAGCTCATGAAGCGGTCTTCTTCGGGGTGTTGAAGGAACAAAAAAACGTTGAAAAGCTCTGTATCAATCCCGTGTTTGAAAAATTGCAGCAGGTAAACAAACGGTTTTTTTGCCTGGCAGGCATGATGGATGAAAACACCGCCGAATTAGTGGTTACACCGGAAGGGGATATTAAAACGATTGTATTCGCTGAAGAAATGATTGCGTCAGCGCCTAAGCTTACAAACTGGGTATTCACTGCTTTAAAACCAGCCATGAAAACCGAGGGGTTTTCCATCGATATGCAGGGTGTTCAATTTGAGCAATCCAATATCCATTTTGTTAGCAATATACAGCCAGCTTTCCCGGACGAGGTAGAGCTCACGATGATACATCCTGATTACACTGACGAAAACAAAGGCATGATTTCCCACGGCATCTTTATTTACCTCGACAATGCCCTTGGCGAATTGAATAACGCGACGCAGGTCGATAATATAAAATTCTCCAGTCCGTCTAATGCGATTGGCGATTTAATCCCTGTAGAAAAACTACCCGCCTACCTCGATTGGCGACAAAAGGAATTTGTGGAAAAATACCAGCATGCCAGTTATAATACAGAAAATGATGCATATGCCGTCTTTGAGGCCAATGATGAAATGGGCAACCGGATGCTGGCCACAGTAAACCAGGTACTGCTGGCCTGGGATGCAAAGGCAAGCCACCCCTGGCTAATGCCTGTTGAGATTGCCTATGATGGCGCAGCCAACGAAGGAATGCCCGACACTGCCACCTATGAATTACTAAACCGGTTTGAAGAGGCGCTCAACGTACAACTACCCTATACAAAAGGCTACCTGAATGTGGGAAGGGAATTGTATAAAGGAAAGAGAACCATCTGGTACGCCTGCAAAGAATTCAGGCAGGTTTCTAAAATCACCGCTACCGCTATCAAAAACTACGAGGGCATTTTGGAAATCACCTACGATATTTTTAAGGACAAATACTGGATGGCCCTGGAGCGATATCATAAACCTGTAATTGATTGAGGGGTACTTCTCAGCTTCTTAATGCGACAGTCCCATTTCATAAACCGCAAGCCATAACTTTCAATCATGATAATCTTTGAATGAACTATTTTGCTCATAACAAAACGATACATCATCTTAACCGGGAGGGCAACCGCTTAACTTTTCAGCGATACAAAGGTCCTCTCCGCCTTTCTTGAGGGCACGAAAGCTGCTAAAAAACCTATAACAATGATGATCATGGCAATGAGTACAAAATCAAACAAGTGCATTTCCACGGGGTAGTAATCGATAATAAAACTATTGCCGCCCAGCTTTACCCAATGGAATGCCGACTGGCCAAGGCAGATGGCGATGGCAATGATGATACCCGCGGCTCCGCCGAGGACCGCCAGCAATAATCCTTCTTTTAAAAATACCGACTGGATCCAGCCACGGCTGGCACCGATGGCCTGGAGTACGGCAATGTCTTTTTGTTTTTCCAGCACCAGCATGGAAAGGCTACCAACGATGTTAAATGCGGCGATCAGAAGGATCAGGAAAGCTACTCCATAAATGATCACCTTTTCCACCTGCATGGCGGCGTAAAGGTTCTGGTTCAGTTGGTAGCGGTTTTGAACTTTGTATTCCTTGCCAAATAATTGTTGTACCTGTGCCTGTATCTTATCCGCCTGTTCTTCGTTTTTGGTAAATATTTCTATTGAACTGTATTGATTACTATCCAACTGCAGCAGGTCGCGCATAAAGGCCAGGTTGGTAAATGCATAGCCATTGTCAAACTCCTGTTGCACTACGAAAGTACCGGTGGCTGCGGCATTCCGGCTTTGCAGGGCTTCCAAAGGATCGGTGTAGGAAGTCGCTTTTCGGTTGGGTACATAGATCGTGATGGGAAACGGACTGGTACCCGCAAGTACACCCAGTGCATTTTCGACTCCTGCCCCCAGCACGATGGCCGGCTCCTGTTCTGTACCGGTCTCAAAATGGCCGCGAATAATATGTTTTGGAAGACCGGAAGCATTTTCATAAGTAGCTTCCACACCTTTCAGCGTAACGCTGGCCCGGTATTCGTCGTTGATCAGGATCGCTTTTTCTTCCACCACCGGTTGTATAAAACTGATCCCGCTGATCTGCTGTAATTGCCTGGCCTGTGCTGGGCTGAATTGGATTGTTTTACCCGAAACCGGCAGCACTTTCATATTGCTGTAAAAGTCATTATACAGGCTTTTTACCAGCCCTTCAAACCCATTAAACACACTCAGCACCACAATTAAAGCAGCAGTGACCACAGCAATCGCCACTACGCTGATCCAGGCGATCACATTAATGGCATTGGTACTTTTTTTTGCTTTAAAATAGCGCCAGGCGAAAAGGCTAGTCATTGGCTATTATGTCATTGGTCAATCTGCAAATTTGCAAATCTGCAAATCTGCAGATTATTCCCCTTTTATCTTATCTTCTTCTTTTTTGATCTTGTCAAATAATTCTTCCATTTTGAAAACATATTCGAGGGTATCATCTATAAAAAACTCCAGTTGGGGCATGGAGCGGAGTTGGTGGCGTACACGGGTGGTAAGTTCCTTTTTGATCTCCCAGGCTTTCTCTTCAATTTTTTTCAGCATGGCTTCATTGTCGGCCACTTTAAAAAAGCTAAGGTAAACCCGGGCCTGGAACAGGTCGGGCGTAATGGTCACTTTTGAAATGGAGATCATGCCGCCATCCATAATATTCAATCCCATCCGTTGAAATATATCGCTGAGTTCGTGGTTGAGTAAACCCGCCACCTGTTTTTGTCTTTTACTTTCCTGCTGCATGGTTTCACATTTTTATTGGGGTCAAAATTAGTTACTTTGCCCCCGTTGGAGGTAAAAGGTTTGGAACGGCAGGGTTAAGAGTTTGGATGTTTAGGGTTTAGAGTTTAGAAGTTTAGGGTTTAAAAGCTTTACGAAAAGATTTAAGGGTTGGAAGTTAAGGATTGCCGATGCTGGTTGGGTTTGAAAGCTGCTCCAAACGAAATGTGTCAAGCGTCATGCGTTTCGCCTCGCCCACAACACCTTTTACCTCAGACGCAATAAGCAAGTATGATAGCATTATTAAAACGGATGAAGTGGCTCTATGCGGTGTACAACTTCTTTCATAAAAACCAGTTGGTACACAATGAGTTGGTATTTAAGAAATTGGGAATCGGCAAGAAATATTATTCGCCTGTCTGCAGCAAAGACTTTGCAGGGCTGCCGGGAAATTTGCCGGGAAACACCACCAATAGAGCGGCCTTAAAGAGTTCCCCGCTATTCCAGGCGCTAAACCCAGCCAGCCGCGAGAGTCTGCTATCTTTTGACGATAATGGTTTTGCGATACTAAATAATTACCTGGATGGCGATACAGTGGATGCTATCAACAACGAAATCGATAGCTTATTGGAGCAGAAAAAGATCAAATTTACCGATACCAATAAGCTCATGTTTGCCATTCATGCGTCGCCATTATTAAACGGAATCGGCAATAATGAACCGCTAAAAGAACTACTGGGAACTTTGTTAGGTGGCAAAGCGGCGCTTTTTCAGAGTATTAATTTTATGATGGGCAGCGAACAACACACGCATTCCGACAGTATTCATATGACAACGTATCCACTCGGCGGACTGCTGGGAGCCTGGATCGCTCTGGAAGATGTTACGGAAGAAAACGGACCGCTGCATTACTACCCGCAAAGCCATAAACTACCTTATTACCTCAATGCCGACTACAACAATGAAGGGAATAGCTGGCTACTGGGCGATAAGGAATACATCGAATATGAGGCGATGATGGAAGAAAAAATAAAGGAACAGCAGCTGCAGCCGGTGAAGTTCCTGGCAAAAAAAGGTGATCTCCTGATCTGGCACGCAAACCTGTTTCACGGCGGCGACCCGCATACCGACAAAACCAAAACCCGTAAAAGCATGGTGCTGCATTATTTTAAAGAAGGCTGTATCTGCTACCATGAGATTACACAGCGGCCAGCATTAATAAACAATGGGATTTGAAACGAGGTTCATCCGCAGACAAAGAGATAATCTACTAACCCAAGGCTTCAGCCTTAGGCCCCCTGGAGATGGTTCCAGTAAATCCGCAGTCTGGCTTTCGATGCAATTTCCCAGGATTGAAACCCTGGGTTAGGAAATAACGCACTTACAATTTACAACATTGTCGTGCACAACAACCAACTAACAAAAATGATTACCCTCTTTTGCTGAAATGACAGCAGAAGCCAACTATACGAATGAAAAATTTAGCCCGAATATTTAAGTACCTCCTTGCCTATAAAAGATACCTGAGTTTTTACCTGTTATTTGTCGTGCTGTCAATAATATTTGGACTGATCTCGTTAGGGATGTTGGGGCCCTTTATGCAATTGATCTTTTTGCCCAAACAGGAAGACATACCAAAGCCCGAACTGCATTTTTCAGCAGATAGCCTATTGGCAAATCTTAATTATTTCCTCAGCCATATCATTAGCGATCACAGTCAGGTCTATGCTTTAGCGATGATCTGCATTATTATTATCGTGACCATTCTGTTGAAAAATCTATTTATCTACTTATCCTTCAGAATGCTGGCGCCGATGCGTAATGGTGTTATGACCAAATTGCGTAGCGACCTGTACCACAAAGTGCTGTACCTGCCCATCGGCTATTTCAGTGAACAGAAAAAGGGCGATTTAATGAGTAGGATGAGTAACGATACCAACGAGATTGAATGGAGCGTGCTGGCCACTTTGGAAGGACTGGTGAAGGATCCGCTAAATATTATTATCCTGCTGTTTAGTCTTATTTTCTTAAGTCCCAAGCTATCCCTCTTTCTTTTGATTTTCCTGCCGGTGATGGGTTTTATTATCGGCCGTGTCAGTCGTACTTTAAAAAAACAAAGTACCCGCGCACAGGAAAAAAACGGCGAGAGCCTGAGCATTCTCGAAGAAACACTGGGCGGCATCCGCATCATTAAAGCATTTACTGCGGAACCATTTATGAGTAAAAAATTTGACACCAACAATACTGATTTAAATCTGATCCGCAACCATATGAATTTTCGAAAAGACTTAGCGAGTCCGCTAAGCGAATTTTTAGGTGTACTGGTATTGTGTGGCGTGTTGTGGTTTGGAGGAAAACTGGTATTGGGTCATAACGACGGTGGCCTGGGGGCGGCGGGTTTTATCACTTATATCGTTTTGTTCACCCAAATCATTAACCCTGCCAAAGGCCTCAGCAGCGCTTATTACAACATGCAAAGGGGTAGTGCCGCCATCGATCGTATTGAAACTATTCTCAATACCGAGACAGTAGAAGACAGTGCCGGCAGCGAAACCATAAAAAGTTTCGAAGGCCAGATCGAGTTTAAGAATGTTTCATTTGGTTACCAGGATGTGCCCATTTTAAAGAACATTAATCTCGTAGTGCCCAAAGGCAAAACCCTGGCGCTGGTAGGTACCAGCGGCGCTGGCAAAAGCACGCTTGCCGACCTGGTACCGAGGTTTCATGATGCGGTAAGTGGCGAGATTTTGATCGACGGAAAAAACATCAAAACCTATAGCCTGCAAAGTCTCAGGAGCCTGATGGGTATTGTAACACAGGAGCCCATATTGTTTAACGACACCATAAAAAACAATATCACTTTTGGCAGCCATGCCACCAATGAAGTGGATATATTCAACGCCGCAAAAGTGGCCAATGCCTACAACTATATCGTAGCAAAAGAATCCGGTTTTGAAACCAATATCGGAGATCGGGGTTCCAAGCTTAGCGGCGGCGAAAGACAGCGCCTTACCATTGCCAGGGCCGTTTATAAAAACCCGCCAATCCTTATCCTCGATGAAGCGACTTCAGCCCTTGATACCGAGAGTGAAAAGCTGGTGCAGGATGCCATCAACCACCTGATGGAGGACCGGACTTCCATCGTGATTGCACACCGGCTCAGCACCATCCGTCATGCCGACGAGATCGTCGTATTACAAAAAGGCGAGATCGTTGAACGTGGCACGCACGATCAATTACTCGCTCAAAATGGGTATTACAAAAGATTGGTGGATATGCAGGAAGTTAAGTAGTTCAAATTACAACACTGCCGTCTTTGCGGGCCGGGTTCTTGCCCGGCGCAGCAATCCCCAGAAATTTGTAAGGGCTGGTGGAATAATTTCGAACCAGCCCTTACGATTGATAGTGAGATTGCTTCGGGCAGGAACCCTCGCATAGACTGGCAACAACTACGGCTGCCCCTGCTTTTTTGGAGCAGTGTACCCAGTTTTTAGATACTTATCTAAAAATTCCAATGTCTTTTTAGCCGTGGTAATCTGGTTTTCTTTCTTCTGGAAGCCATGGCCTTCGTTGGGATAGGTAACGTAATCTACCGGCGTACCACTTTTCTTAACGCCATCCACAATTTCCTGGCTTTCTACCGGCAGCACCCGTACATCGTTCATGCCCTGGAATACAATCAGCGGCTTGTTGATCTTTTCATAATTGTATAGTGGAGAGATTGCTTTCAACCGGATAGAGTCCGAAGTACCGGGGTCACCCATTTCATCGTAGAGTGCTTTTTTAAACGACTCCCAATATGGTGGAATACTGCGCAGGGTTCTTAGCCAGTTGGCTACGCCGAAAAGATCTACCCCCACTTTAAATTCTTCAGGGTAGAAAGCAAGGGCACCCAGCACCATGCAGCCACCATAGCTACCGCCTTCGATTCCGATTTTACCAGTGTCGATATAATCCTGCTGTTGCAACCATTTTTTGGCCCAAACACAATCCTTCAGATCGCCGCCACTATGGTCTTTATTATCCAATTTGTAAAAGGTTTTACCGTAGCCACTGCTGCCGCGGTTATTAACAGCCATCACTGCATAGCCATGGTTTACCAGGTATTGAATATCGTTGCTGAAGCCTACACG
Source organism: Chitinophagaceae bacterium (assembly GCA_039925965.1). Lineage (GTDB taxonomy): Bacteria > Bacteroidota > Bacteroidia > Chitinophagales > Chitinophagaceae > JAZKFT01. Next base: position 68,136 of record JBDSXW010000104.1, on the reverse strand, counting down.
GCTCTGTCCACCAGGCCCGCCATGGATCCACAGCAGGGCAGGTACTTTACTGTCTTTGGAAGCAGTAAGCGGTTTGTAATAAATGGCTGGGATCTCTTTGCCATCAAAGCTTTTAAACCTTACCACTTCGGCGCTCACCAGCTCGTCTACCGCCACTTCAGGGTTCAGGTTTTGGGTGAGTTGTTTGAGCGTCTTTGTTTCAAAATTGTACACAAAAATATTTCGCGGGCTACGGCTGCTGCCCACCGAAAGCATCATATTCTTTTCGGTGGGAGAAATCAATACACTCTGTACATCACCATCTTTGATCTCCGGGAAATCAACCGGTTTGTTGCTGGCATGATCATAAAGCAGTACTTTGTTTTTGCCATCCTCATTAACCGAAATCGTATGGTATTTTTCATTTTCGCTCAGGCTCATACCCGCCACATCCCAATTGGTTTCATAGAATTTATCCGCCTTACCACTGTTGATATTGTATTTAACGAGGTAGGAAAATTCACTGCCGTCATTGGTGACATAATACAAAATGCTATCATTTTTTTCAAATGCCAAACCACCCCAGGTAGCTTCGTTGCCATTGCTGAGGCGTTTGGTTGTTTGATTGGTACGATCGTACAAATACAACTCGTTTTTATCAGTGGTGATATTCTTCGAGAGCGTAAGAAAGCGTTCACTTTTGCTGATGACACCGGGGTCGTAGGCTGAATCATTCTGGTACAGCATGGTGGCAGCCCAGGTAGAAGTATCGGCTTTCCAGAGATCAAAAAACTTTGGATTGCGTTTGTTGCTGGTAATATAAGCCGCCTTTTTATCGCCACTCCAACCATAGACTGAGTTGGCGCTGCCAGGCCACGGGGTCAGGTCTTTTGCCGCGGTATCGCCAGCCCTTTGTAAGTAGATATGGCTATTCTCATCGCCCCCCTTATCTGCTGAATACAAAAAGCTGGTAGTACCCGGAAGATAGTCTACGGAGTAAAAAGACTCTTTGACAGACTTGGTTAACGGTTTTAATAATGTGTCGGCTATACTCAGTTCGTAGAGGTTATAAATACCGGTAGCATTTGCATCTACCAACAGTTTGGTCTCATCGGCGTTAAAGGCACTGCCCACGATGGTTTTGTTGTTGTACAGTTGCTCTGCCGTGTATTGCTTTACATCTTTAGGTGGTTGAGGCTCGTTTTTGCAACTGGCAATGAGGAGGATGCCGCAGCCTAACAAGGAATACTTTGGTGACATGTAGTAGGGTTTTAGGCCGTTAAAATACATGGAACTAATCAGAATCGCAAACTACCTGTCACAGCCTGGGGCAGAGCCTGTACTAACCATCCTAAAAAAGTGAAGTTTTAAAAACTTGACTGCTTTCCATTGAACAAACGTTTCACGGCACGGTGGGGTTTTCACTGTTCGGACTTATACCTTCAGCTACTTGCCTGAAACCCCGGCGCAGTTCGGAATTTATGAAAATGAAAACAGTCGCGTCGATGCGAGCGTATGCCACCTAGCTGAAGTAGTATGTTTTGCTATGCTTCGAAAGCAGTCTCTTAGTCCCCGGGCTCATAATCCGTCGGCACGGTCTCGGCCAGTTTCTCCCAGCCCCAATATCCCAGGGTAAACAGGTCCAGCGGATCAAAAAACAATCCATTGGCTTCAATCTGCACCGGCCGGCGATTCACCAGCCATAGCTGGGAAATGGGATGGTATGGTTTTCTGATAGGATATTGCGTAGCAACATAGGCGGGCTTCTCATTTTCTTTCAGATAGGTAACATCCAGGTAATCTTCAAACACCAGGAACTGGTGCGTGCCGCCGCTATCGGTCTTGATAAAAACACTGTCTGCCAGGATATTCTTATCCAGCAAGTCGTACTTTTTAGTGCGGTACACGTAGTGGCCGTTCACCAGCGATGAGTCGATTTGCTCCACCTTTTTCAGCAGCCTGGTTTCAAAGCCGTCCTGCGCCAGGTTGTGGTTATAGGCGCTCCTGATATAATGCAGCAACGAACCATTATAAGCTTCCCGCCTCGCGGCTTTATACTTATTCTCCTTTCTTTCGCGTTTGGTGTCATACGGCGTATAAAACTGATACCCAAGAAAAAACGTCATGCCGCTGCGGTTGTCAATTTCAAACTGTTCCAGCTGGTACCGAATATGATATCCCAGACCATCGTTGTCAATTTGCAATGCATCGCGGGCAATGACCTGCAGCTTCCTTGTTTTGCTGCTGTATTTAAATCGTAGGACTTCCGGATTCCTAAGCGTACAACGGTCTGCCAGCTCCGACTGTCCAATAAAACTTTGCAGAAATGTTCTGCCCCATTTATTCCAGCCATCTTTTACATCGGGCTCTACCACTACATCTTTAGCCGCAGCTTCCTGCTCAGCCAGTTCAAAGCGAAACTTCCTTGCGAGTTCGCCGGGCTTTGTAATAAACTGGACGGTCGTGTATCCCACATAGCTCACTATTATTTCATACGATGCCGCCGCTGCCGGTACCAATTGAAAATTGCCTTGTGCATCGGTTACCGTTCCACGGGAAGTGCCGTTGATAAACACACTGGCATTTACCAAAGGTTTGTTGGTAGCAGCATCTACTACCAGGCCATTTATTGTAACGCTTTGTGCGGCAGCTCCTTGCAAAAGCAATAGTAGAGGAAGAAGCAACAGTCTTTTGATAGCGAAACCAAGGCCAGTTTTGTGTAAAAGCATGCCGGCAAAGTACAACTATTAAGTTAGTTATAAACTATGCAACCCCCACTTCTTTCAAGGTCTTCGGATTCAGCATTGGTAACTGCCGGATGGTTGCAACTGATTACGGCGAGTCCTGCGGCTCTCACATGGGGGCTGGGGCAGAGACACCGCTTTAGCAGCGGCAAAAAATATTTCGCCGAAGCGTTACTGAGCCAAACAACAAGGCCCGGGCAACACCTGCCTGAGAAGTGGCAGTGCTTAAACGAGCATAGTTGAATCTGTGTAGAAAGTTCAATAGGATTCCTGAATCCGAAGGGCTGCCATCTGAAACTCCCTATTTTGCCTTCTGCAATATCCGATCTATCATCTAAACTTTCATTCCGCCTTCTGAAACTTTCGTTCCGCCTCCTGAAACTTTCATTCCGCCTTCTGAAACTTTCGTTCCGCCTTCTAAACTTTCGTTCCGCCTTCTGAAACTTTCATTCTGCCTTCTGAAACTGTCGTTCTGCCTTCTGAAACTTTCGTTCTGCCTTTTGAACAACCCGATCTGCCTTTTGAACAATTCAATCCTTCAGGGCGAGCGCCTCCAAAATACTTCGGACCAGGGCTTACAGTTCTTTCCTTTTCCCAAACCAAAATAGCCAGTAACTTTCCGGCCCTGCTTTCCTAACGGTTATTCATTACCATGAAAAAAAACTTTCCCGGCAAATACCTGCTCACCCTATGCCTGATAGTCATCAGCAGCGGGATCGCCTTCACAGTAATGGCTCAAAAAACCATCAACGTCGGTGAGGGCTGGGCCAATAATTCAGTCAATACCGTGGTATTTCGCAGAAACTCATTGGCCAGCTTCGGTGATACCCAATACATTTCCTATTATGATAAAGACAGTTACATGGTGGTGGGCAAACGAAAACTGGGCTCCAAAAAATGGATATTACAGCGCAGTACTTTTAAAGGCAATACCTCAGACGCCCATAACACTATCAGTATGATCGTAGATGGCACAGGATACCTGCACCTTTCCTGGGACCATCATGGCAACCCACTCCGTTACTGCAAAAGCCTCGCACCGGGCTCGCTGCAAATGACTAACAAATTACCGATGACCGGCAGCCGGGAAACCAACGTTACTTACCCCGAATTTCACCGCCTGCCCAATGGCAACCTTGTGTTTTTATACCGGGATGGCCAGTCGGGTCAGGGCAACCTGGTCATCAACCAATATGATGTTGTCACGCAGCAATGGAAACAATTACACAGCAACCTGATAGACGGGGAAAAACAACGCAATGCCTATTGGCAGGCCTGTGTAGATACCAGGGGCACCATACATATTTCCTGGGTGTGGCGGGAGAGCCCGGACGTGAGCAGTAACCATGATCTATGCTATGCGAAATCCGTTGATGGTGGCCTGACATGGGAAAAATCTACTGGCGAAAAATACAGCCTGCCCATCAATGCTTCCACCGCTGAATATGTATCGCAGATACCACAGAAAAGTGAACTCATTAACCAGACTTCCATGTATGCAGACGAGGCTGGCAATCCGTTTATAGCCACATACTGGCGTGAAAAAGGCGATTCCATTCCGCAATACCATGTAGTGTATAGCCTGAATGGCCAATGGCATACCCAGAACCTGGGCTTTCGGAAAACGCCTTTCAGCCTTAGCGGAACCGGCAGTAAACGCATACCAATGTCAAGGCCACAAATTGTCTCCTGGACCAAAGGCGGAGCGACTTGTGCGGCTCTTATTTTTAGAGATGAAGAACGAGGCAGCCTCGTCTCGGTTGCCATTACTACAGACATCATTAAAAACAAATGGAAGGTAAAAGACCTCAGCAAAACATCGGTTGGTTCCTGGGAACCCAGCTTTGATACCGAACTGTGGAAACAGAAAAAATGGCTGCACCTCTTCGTTGAGTATACCGAACAGATCGATGGCGAAGGAAAGGCCAATATCCCACCTCAAATGGTTCAGGTGCTGGAGTGGAAGGTTGGGGATTAGATGATTAGATGATTGGTTGATTGGTTTTTGGTAAAAAAAGTGGAAAGATTTAATTTAATATAGTCAATGCTTATAATACAAAAATGAATATGCTAACAAAAAAGATTGCGCAGTATGCACTGCTTTTGATGACAATAGGTACTGCCTGTAACGCACCAAAGCAAATGACATTTAAGGCCGACAAACAACTGCTCAAAACCTTTGAACAGAATTTTAAAGATGGTGCGGCACAATATAAAATACAAGCGAAAAACCTGCCAGCAGATTCATTTCCTAAAACCTATTTTCCAACTACTGGTAAATACGAGTTCAGCAATTCAGGATGGTGGTGCAGTGGTTTTTATCCGGGCACATTATTATACCTCTATGAACAAACAAAAGACGAAGCCTTGTATACCGAGGCGACGCGCATACTGCAAGCCTTACAAAAAGAGCAATACAACAAAGGCACCCATGACCTGGGATTTATGATGTTCTGCAGCTTTGGCAATGCCAACCGCATTACCCCTACACCGGAGTATCGCAACATACTCATCAACAGCGCTAAATCGCTTGCCAGTCGCTTTAACCCCAAGGTAGGTTGCATTAAATCCTGGAACTCTAAAGACCCTGACGACTACCTGGTGATCATTGATAATATGATGAACCTGGAACTACTGTTCTGGGCTACCAAAGCCACCGGTGATTCTTCTTTTTATAAGATCGCCGTATCCCATGCCAATACCACGATTAAAAACCATTTCAGGCCAGACTTTAGTTCGTACCATGTAATTAATTACAACGCAAAAGACGGGTCGGTAAGGCAGAAGAAAACCGCACAGGGAGCAGCTGATTCCAGCGCCTGGGCACGGGGCCAGGCCTGGGGATTGTATGGATTTACGGAAGCCTACCGCGAAACAAAAGATACCAACTACCTGAAACAAGCGGAGCATATCGCCAACTTCATTCTCAATCATCCTAACCTTCCGGCAGATAAAATCCCCTACTGGGATTTTAATGCGCCAGGTATTCCGAATGCACTGCGTGATGCTTCCGCGGCAGCCGTCATGGCATCCGCACTAATTGAATTGAGTGGCTATTCTATGGGCCCTACCGCCAAGAAATATATGGGTGCGGCAGAGGATATATTACGGTCGCTTTCATCACCAACTTACAAAGCAGCACCGGGAACCAATGGAGGGTACATTATTGAGCATTGCGTAGGCCATATGCCCAACAATACCGAAGTGGATGTACCGCTTACCTATGCCGATTACTATTTTGTGCAAGCGATGAAACGTTATAAAGCATTAAAAAAATAACCCATGTACAGTTATTTCAAAATTGGGTTGTGTGGCATTGGCCTGGATACTTATTGGCCACAGTTTGCCGGGCTGGAAGAAAAGCTGCCTAGCTATTTGAAAATAGCAGAGGACAAAATTCTGCCATTCATCCGCAAATTGTAAATGCGGGCCTGGTAGACAATACCAACAAGGCTTTTGAAGCTGGCAGCATGTTCCGGCATCAGGATGTGGACCTGATTTTTTTATACGTTTCCACTTATGCCTAACCATCTACCGTGTTACCGGTGGTACAGCGTGCCAAGGTACCAGTAGTCATTTTAAACCTGGCACCGGAAGTGGCTATTGATTATGCCAGCCGCAACAGCATGCCCGACCGCACCAAAATGACCGGTGAAGGCTGTCGTACTGCTTTGCTTGCCCTGTGCCGCCACCACTGCGCCGTAGGCATCGGCCACGCAGTAGCAAGATTGAGAAGCTGGGGCAGCTGCCGGGAATGGACGTAGTGAAAGTTGCTGAAAAACAATTTAAAAAATCGCAAATATGAAATCAGTATTCGATAAACCCACCCGCCACGAACTGCTTCGTCGCATATCCACGCTCGATGAATACAGCACTGCCCAATGGGGCAAGATGAATCTTTACCAGATGCTCAAACATTGTGTGTTGTGCGAAGAACTTTACCTCGGCAAAAGCACACAAAAACGTTCCTTCTCCGGTCGCATCTTTGGCAAGGTGGCTATTAAAGGAAATATGGCCAATACCCGGACAACGGTTTTGTACATTGGTTTTTTGGCCCAATGACAAAGAAACAACTGGGCCAGTTTGTTTATAAACATACTGATCATCATTTGAGGCAGTTTAATAGTTGAAGCTGGCAACGGCCTTCATAGTTGTACACCACGAATCCACGGGTTTGCAGGCGTTGCGGGTTTCGGAGTTAGCTCAACGGGATAACCCGGGATTTATCTGAACCTCTGTGGTCGGGGCAAATTGAATTTGAGTAGCTCGCGGGGATTATGATGATGAACTCAACTCGTGAACCCGTAAACCCGTGAACTTGAACTTTACCCCTTACATAAATCCAAACCACCCGGTTGCTAATTGTGTTTGTGAAATGTGTCTGGTTATTTTACTTTTATATCATGAAAAAATTTGACTTCTATGGACAGATGGTTTTGATCATTTTTGGCCTCCTGCTTGCAATCCCATTAGACGAAATGAGTTTTCTCTTTGCCGGCCTGCTAATGTTTGTGGCGGGGGTTTGGCAATTGCTGAGTACCATCATCAACCTTTTGAATAAAGACACTGAAAAGATCAAATTTTTCCAAACCAACCTATTTATTGCAATTGGCTATATTATTGCGGCGATTGTGTTATGGGAAGTTGTAAAAACATCAAGGGATTTGGAAAAGATGGTCTGGATTACCATGATGGCGCTGCCACCCCTGCTAATTTTCCGCTACTGGATCTGCATCAGCAGAATTTATGGGGTGGGATTTTTTAAAAAGAAAATTAAAAATATTGAGTCATAAAAAAACACTGGTGCTAGGCGCTTCGGCCAACCCACAACGATACAGTTACCTTGCTGTTAACCGTCTTAGTAAATATGGTCATGAGGTAGTGGCGATCGGACAACTGCCAGGAATGATATTTGGAATCTCTATCGATACAGAAAAAAAGCCATTTGAAGAAATCGATACAATCACATTGTACCTCAATCCAAAAAACCAGGTACAATATTATGATTATATATTATCCTTGAAACCGAAACGAATTATTTTTAACCCAGGGGCCGAAAATGAGGAGTTGGAACAATTGGCAAAAGCCAATGGTATTAAGGTCCAGGAGGCGTGTACGCTGGTAATGCTGAGTACTGGACAATACTAGAATGATAGATTCAGGGATGAAGGCGATTAGGCGGATAGAAACGGATAGATTGGGATATTGGGTCGTCCAAAAAAAAGGTAGTCAATTGAAGACATCTTCAAATGACTACCTCCCAAACCAATACTTGCATAGCGTTTCAACTGCTTTTACCGGCTATTTTTGACCACGCTAACAATTTCTTTTCCCGGAATTATCCGTTCCTATCCGCCTAATCTGCTTCATCCGCGCCTCTACCCTCCCTGGCTACTGGATGCCAGCTGCTCCTCGAAACCACGTATCTTATTGTAGAGTGTTTTCCGATCGATCTGTAGTATTTCCGCGGCCTTTGTTTTATTATATTTTACCTGCTGCAGCACTTTCATAATGGTTTCATATTCCGCCTGTGTCGCTGCGTTTTTTAGATTCGGATCTTTATCAGAAACAAAACTTCTTTGCATGGGGCTATCATTCACAGGCGTCTGCATAATACGGCTGTTATGAATGATCTCAGGCGGTAACACTTTTGCTTCAATCACTTTTCCGGGCGTAAGCAATACGGCCCTGCGCACCACATTGCGCAGCTCCCTTATATTTCCAGGCCATGGATATTGCAGCAACAGTTCCATGGCTTCGTCGCTGAAGTCGGCCACGGTTTTTGATAGCTCTTCGTTGGTGATATCCAGGAAGTAGTTGGCGAAAGAGGTGATATCTGCCTCCCGATGCCGCAACGGCGGTATATGGATGGAAAACTCATTAAAGCGGTGAAACAAGTCTTCCCGGAACCTACCCTTTTGGTAAGCATCCTTCAGATTCTCGTTGCTGGCTACTATCACGCGCACATCTACCGGCATCTCTTTATTGCCCCCCACCCGCTTAAATTTTCTTTCCTGTATTACCCGTAATAGGGTTGCCTGTATATCGATGCCAAGGTTGGCTACTTCATCCAGAAACAAAGTGCCACCATTGGCTACTTCAAAAAAACCTTCCTTACTGCCAACGGCTCCGGTAAACGATCCTTTTTCATGACCAAACAACTCACTGCCGGCCAGTTCTTTGGTAAGTGTACCGCAGTCTACTGCCAAAAACGGCATTTCGGCCCGGTTGCTATTTTCATGAATCGTTTTTGCGATCACCTCCTTTCCGGTTCCGCTTTCTCCATAAAGAATGATGCTGTAGTTGGTGGGTGCCACCAGTTGTATCTGGTTGTATAGTTCCTTAGTAACGGCGTCTGTGCCGACCATATATTGGGACGGGCGGAGCCCATTTACGCCAGGATTTCTTGGGGCGGTGGATGGAGGAGCAACCACAGAAGCAGGTGCTGGTTGCTGCATGGCTTTGTTCAATACATTAAGTACTTCGTCGGGGATGAGGGGCTTGGTGATATAATCGAAAGCACCCATTTTAATGACCTCCACAGCAGTTTTAATATCCGAATATCCAGTGATTATAATCACTTTAGAACCCGGCGACAGCGTTTTGATCTCTTTTAGAACATCGCGCCCTTCCTTGTCGCCCAGGCGATAATCGCATAACACGAGTGGGTGCATGCCTTCTTTAAATTTCTCAATGCCCTTGTGACCGCTGGTAGCAGTATCCACGACATACCCGTTTTTCGAGAGAAAACGCTGTAACAATGCACACATATCTATATCATCATCCACTACCAGTATTTTTTTCTCTACCATAAATTTAGTTTTTATCAGGTGTTAAAATTATTTCAGCTTCAGGAGGATCAGTAGCAATAACCATTTTCTTTAGTTCCACTTCGTGTACGGCGACCCAAACCGCATACCGGTTAGGAAGTATTTTTCCGCCATAATGCCTTGCATATACTTTTGTAAAAGCTGCGCCAAGGTATAAAATGATAGAACTATAATACACCCACACCATTAAAATAATGATGGAAGCGGCAGCCCCGTATACATTTCCGAGATTGCTTCTTCCTACATAATACCCAATACCCAACTTACCAAGCATAAACAAAATGGACGTGAGTACAGCACCCGTTATTACATCTTTCCAGCCAATTTGTGCATCTGGTAAAATTTTAAATATTAACGCAAAAATAAAAGTGGTGATTGTAAAAGTGAGTACCTGATCCATAATCAAAACAAAGACCGCTGCACTCCCGGGAATTTCCTTTTGGAGGTAGGTGCTTAGCAATGCCACCAATGCATTTATTAATAAAGAGATCACCAGTACAAATCCGACACTAATAATAACAGAAAAACTCAACACCCTATTCAACAGGATTTTCAAAATGGCCTTTTTAGGTTTGCTTTTGAGACCCCAGATTTTGTTGATCGAATCCTGTATTTCGCCAAAAATACCTGTCGCAGCAATTAACAAAAGGATGCTGCTGAGAATGGTGGCAAATAACCCGCTGCCGCTGTGATGCACATTTCTGATCAGCAGTTCCACCTGCGCAGCTGCATCGGCTCCTGCCAACTGGCTCACCTGAGCAAAGATGCCATCTTGTATGGAATCCCGTTTACCGCCAAACAAAAGACCACAAATCGAAATGATCATTACCAATACAGGCGCCAGCGCAAACACCGTATAGTAGGATAGTGCAGCACTGAACTTGAGACCGCCCGCCTCCCAAAATTCGAGAAACACCTGTTTGGTAAAAACAACTATTTTCCAAGCCTTTCTTCTCATAAATATGTATGCACAGTTTAAGAACAATTTGGTCAAGATAGCCATTTTTATGAACGGCCCGCTTATAGACGTTATCCATATCCTTCGCATGCCTGAAGTTGTGCAAATACGCTCGTCTGCTCTATCTGGAATTTACCGCCCATGTCCCTACTTTATATAAAATAACGCCAAAGACCTAACGCCTTAAACGTTCACTCAACAAAGCTGCAGGTTGAACGAATTCGTACTAAATAGGCCACACATTGGGAAAAGATTTACCCGGGCTTGATTTAGTGTGGTTGTCTGCAGGAACCGCTGGTCACTCTTCCTTGCTAATAACACTCAATCAAGCACATGGGATTATCCCACCGCCAGAAGTATAGAGGCAGGATGGCAAATTTTTTGCTGGCTTTTGAAAAAGTTTTCTATTAACCCTGTCGCTAACCATAGTATTTCCCCTCACACATTTCCGCATGTGTTAATAATAGACGACGAAGAAGATATTTGCTTTATGCTAAGCAGTATTCTAAAGCAAAAATCATTTTCCATCACCTCCGTGCACAGCATTTTGTCGGCAAATAATTGCCTGTTTGATCAAGTCCCTGCACTCATTTTCCTGGACAACAATTTACCGGATGGTAAAGGAGTTGACTTTATACCGGATTTGAAGAAAAAATTACCGGAAGCTAAAATAGTAATGATAACGGCATATGATACGCCCACTGATAAACGGCTCGCTATTGATAATGGTGCTGATGAATTCATAGGTAAACCATTTACCCGGCAGACTATTTTGTCTGTTGTTGATAAACTACTTGCTGGATAATTTAGGCGCATATTGGGGAATTTTTTCTACTAAAAAATTAGCTTTTCTGTCCCTCCACCATGAATTTCCCCGCAAATCGTCGAGTTTTATACCTCAATACTCCGATAATTAAGTTTGGCAGAGTTTTTATGTTGAATTGGGTGAACATACATACTTCATCATTAAACATTTTATCATGGGAAACCTACTTTATCTCGTCGCAGTAATTTTGATTGTAGCATGGGCCATCGGCTTTTTGGGATATCACGCTGGAGGGCTGATTCACATTTTACTGGTTATTGCAGTTATTGCCATATTACTTAAGCTCATCAGGGGTTCTGCCTAAAACAGAATTTATTACTCAAAGTAATTTTTCTATGTAATGTGCATGTCTGAAAATGCGGAATAAAATGCAATTTTCTTTTGGGCAGCCTGTCGCATCTTTGAATTATGCCTCACTGGTTGTGTCATCGTATTAAGAAAGGACATTATTATTCCAGTAGCATTTTCTGTTTTGTAATCAGTATTGCTGCTACCCTTTGTGAACTAGCTTAAAAAGGAAGGTTACCAAAGGTAGCAGCAATTTTTATTTCAATCTTTCCCCGCAGTGCACTTTTCTTTAGTCGTACTGATGGCCAATACTCAGCCCGCTACAATATCCCGGCAGGTCTATAGGCAAAAACATCTTTATGCTTGTCACATTCGCCGCTTCATAAAGCAGATATGATACCCTGGCCTTGTGGTGGTTAGGGTGCTGGTTTAGTTCGTTTATAACAATATACCCTGCAAAAGATCAAGTTAAAAGTAGTGACCTGTTCACCCACGCTCGCTGACCCTTATTTGCTTATGGATGTTAATGGGATCCAATATGTAAAGAAATGTGCTACAAAAAATGGACTACGTCTTATTCCGGAAACCGCAATGAGATTATAAAGGTGGTGCCTGTTCCGGGCGCGCTTTCTACACTGATGCTTCCATTATGATTTAATATTATTTTTTGAGTATTGGTCATTCCAAGACCATTTCCATTCGGCTTGTTGGAAAAATAAGGCTCAAATAATTTTTGTTGTGCTTCGTCATCCATACCGATTCCGTTGTCGGTTATGTAAATGAGACATTGGGTTTTCTCACCTGCCGTGCGAAGGGTGAGCACTCCTTTTCCGGGCTCCATCGCTTCTATTGCATTTACAATAATATTCAGGAATGCAATTTTCATTTGCTCTGTATCTACCTCCACATCACAAATCTCAGGACTGTAATCTTTTACGACCGCTATATGGTGTAAATTAATGCGGTCTGTTGCGAGTTCAAGCGCTTCATCAATCAGGATATTGATTGATTTTTTCTCGGCATTGAGTTCAGAAAAACGCGTCGAGTTCAACAGGTCGGTAACTAGCTGGTTAATACGATTACTGTTACGGCTAATCATTTCCAGGAGCGTCATGTTGTCTTCAATGTCCCGGCCCATGTCTTCTTTCAATTGCTCTGCAGCCAGGTTAATATTGGTCAGCGGATTGCGCACTTCGTGGGCGATAGTCCTAGCCATGCGACCGGTGGCGGCGAACTTTTCATTCCTCCGCAATTTTACCAGTTCCAGGTTAGCATTTCTAAGCTCTATCACCCGGTTTTCAAGGCGCTCGCGATACTCCGCGGTTCTCTTATCAGCTATTTGCCGCGCCTTATTTTCTTTATTAAAAGTAAAAAAAGAATAAAAAGCAAGAATAAGGCTAACCACCAACAACGCGATGCTGATTGCCTGGATAGCAATCCTGGCACCAACAGCATCGTCCTTGTACCTGCTCAAAAGCCCAGCCTCATCGTTCTGCATTACTTTTACAATCCTTCTTATACTATCCATACATCCTCTACCCCGGTAAGGCCATTTTATCATGGAATCTGTCATCACGGATTGCTTCTCGTAAGTATGCTTCAATCTATCATCCAACAAGTCGTACCGTCGTTGAATAAGCTCATTAAGTTGGCGCATTTTTCTTTGCTGTACAGTATCGTCGGCCCACATAGATGCAATGGCCCGCAGCTGCGAATCTGCCTGCTCCCTGCTACCAGAAAAGTGTTCCATGAAACTGGTATCTTGCGTAATCCAATAGCCGCGCACACCAGTTTCAGCATCCTTAATATTACCCATCAAACTCTCCAGGCTTAATATCGCACTACTCGCCTGGACCACATTAGAAGAATTAGCCAAAAGCTTTTGAAGGGTTCCCAACGTGAAAGCAAGTAAAAATAAAAGAGAAAGGAAGGCAATGGTATAACCCGCCCTCACCCGATTAGCATATAAAAATAAAAACCCGGTCTTTTTGGGCAGCATGCGTAGTGATTTACTTATGATCCGATAAAGATGAAATGCTTTTTTCATTTAACCCATTTAAAAAATCATGCCACACACCAATGCCGTCAACTAGTGTTCCACAACCTGGGTAAAATTTTCCATAAAGGAACAATTTTATCCGTCTTTAATCGCTGGTTTTTGCCAAAAATTACATATTTATGATGCCTCATTATATCAAAAACACTTTGGCAGGGTTTTTTAAGAGATATAGGAACAATCATTTTTAAACACTAAAAAAAGAATTTTATGAAAGGTTCAAAAGTAATTTTAGGGGTAATGTTAGGTGCTGCAACCGGTGCCATCCTTGGCGTTTTATTTGCGCCTGATTCCGGAAAAAATACACGCGGTAAAATCAAAACGAAGTCAGGAGATACAGTGGATAAACTGAAAAGCAAATTCAGTGATTTCATAGACTCAGTTACAAACCAGTTAGAAGGAGCAAAAGACCACGCTGAAGAACTTGTAGACTCCGGGAAAGCGAAAGCCAACCAATTTAAAGCTGATGTAAAAAGTTCCATGTCATAGATCAGGGCGGTCCTTGAAAAATATTGAATGCCTTCCGGACCAGGAAGATGGATCAATAGCTTACCATCAGCTGATTAGAGTTATGGAATGTCTCAATGCATGGTATAGTTCATGGAAGGTCTCTTCCTCCGGAAGGCATTTACATTACAATTGATATTTATTTTAAAACATAGGCCAAATGCAACAGATATCTAATGAAGAAGAAGAAGAAAAAGGGCTCTTTGATAGGGTGGGAGAATATGTTGAGATTCAGTTAGAACTCATCAAATGCAAAGCGGTGGATACAAGCGCAGGTATTGTGTCGTCATTGGCTTCCAGGTTATTTATAGCAGTCGTGATTTTAATCTTCGTTATGCTTTTGAACATTGGATTGGCATTGTGGCTGGGATATATGATGGGGCAACTCTATTTTGGCTTTATGGCACTTGCGGGTTTTTATGCCTTCTTAGCGCTGTTGTTCTACTTGTTCCGTGCCTCATGGATAAAAGCGCCCATCAGTAATTCTATTGTAAGGAAATTTTTAAAATGAATTTAAGATGCTGAGTATTAATACGGCAGATGCTTTAAAAACCCATATCGAAACCCTTGAGATTAAGAAAAAACTTAAGGGTAACGAATTGAAATCAAAGGTTCAAGAGCATCTCGAAAATCTGAAACCCGCAAACCTGATTAGAAGCGCATGGGGCCATGTAGCCAATTCGCCACAGATTAAAGAAACTATTTTGGATAATGGCATTGGCTTGGCTGCAGGTTATGTTTCAAAAAAAATACTGGTTGGAAAATCGCATAGCCCTATAAAGAAACTAATTGGAGCCCTTGCACAGTACGGGGTAGCAAATGTTGTGGCAAATCATCCCGATGGAATTAAAAAGTTTGGTGCGATGCTCTTCAGCATGATCTTTAAAAGAAAAAAGACGGATGAGGATGAAGAAATCCTTGACAATTAAATATTTACGTTATGAGCAAGTACCCACATCTTCAATTTCCACTTCCGCAGCAATTATTTGACCGCGCAAGAAAGGAATTGGAACAGCAAGAGGAAAGCAAAAAATCTGCTTGCAGTTTCATCAAAAAAATCACATCTGGTACAACGTCGCTTAAGTTGAAAAAACAACAGGCATTATATAACTGATAACAGTTCCGAAACACCCGGCATCTTTAGCTTATTAGCTTTCATTAAATCACAAATTCATGTCGTTAAATATCCTGCAAACCCTGCAGCAAGATCTGCATTATCAGCCGTTACAAAAAATAGATCCTAATACGTTGGAGGTGGTAGCAGATAATAGAACCCCTGATGAAGAACGTTTTAGCCAGGCAGCTTTACCCGCATGCATTATTTCGCTATATACCTTTTCTACCAGAAAAGATGGGGCTTTAACGATACTGGAAGATGCCACAGACAGCGATTGGGCGGCAACCATTTTCGAAGATAAAAAACCGGAGTTTCTGGAAAAATTAGGAGCCTATTCTTTCAATCAGGCCGGTGCTATTGGCGGAAAGGTTGCGACAATATTTTCGCACGCCGTAACGCTTATCAAACAAAACCTTAACAACGATAGCCAAGGTGCAGAGCATGTAAAAACCCTATTGGCCGACCAACGCAATTTCGTATTGCCTTACCTGCCTGGTGAACTTGAAATGGGCAAGTTATTGAATGATAATTCTCTTGATGACCGGACTCATAAAATGGAAGGCCCCGTATCCAACCTTATGCACGCCATTGGAAATATTTTCTCCAGCAGCGATGAAGAAAAAGTGCAGGGGTAATTTATCCATTACATCGTTTTTTCTATAATTCAAACTAATCAAATGAAATCTAAGATCGGAATTTCGGAAGAACATAAGAAAGCTGTTTGTGCCGTACTTACTAACGGATTGGCCAACTCAATGATGTTATATACCAAGACAAGAAAATTCCACTGGAATGTAAGTGGCAACAGCTTCATGGAACTGCATAAGCTTTTTGAAGCGCAATACAAAGCACTGGAGGAGGCTGTTGACGAGATCGCTGAAAGGATTGGAAAATTGGGGTTCAAAGCTATTGGAACTATGGCCGAGTTCACCAAGCATGCAATCATTAAAGAAACACCTGGTAAAAATCCGGACCAGAAGGGGATGATTAGTGAACTTTTGAATGATCATGAAAGCATCATTACGGTGCTTAGAAAAGATATAGACGACTGTGACGAAAAATATAAAGATGCAGGTACCACCGATTTTCTCACGGGCATCATGCAGCAGCATGAAACGATAGCCTGGACCTTGCGGAGATACCTGGACTAAAGATTGTTTTTTTGGTGTAATAGAGCATGGCCAATTTCATTTTGGCTGTGCTTTTTTGTTTAAATTATACTTCTCCGGCTACATCAATGCCCACCTGCTCACCTTACGCGATTATTTATTTTGTGGTGTCTAAATATTCCGTGTTATTGCAATAAATTAATACTTCATGAATAAGTTATTTGCGCTGCAAAACGAAAAAAGTTGGAGAACGGCATTTATTGACGACATCCAGATTTTACTCATCAATAAGCGGTATGATACAATGGGAGATTTTATGAAGGGATTTGACGAAAAAGGCATCCTTAAGCAAAAGGCAACTATCGTTACGAGTACAATTACCGCAATGGAACATCCCGAATCCGCGCCAAAGCAACTTACCCTTACCGCTGCAAGCAAAAGGCAAATGCTTCAATTTACTTCAGAAGATGATCTGAATACCGTCACCGCATTTTTATCGAAGCAAAATAACCTGCGGCCGGAGACTACAAAGATCAGTACATTCAAAGCTATTTCTCCTGCATTACTTGGCTTGGTGCTTACTGCAGTTTTTACTTTTATTATTTACGAAGACGCTCTCATCATTGAAGGTGGTGATGAAGTGGATACCTCAGGAAGACGATCAATTTATCGAAAATTGTTCGCATGGGCAGCAGAGAAGCTAGGTTCACAGGGTACATTGATTGCGGGCGGATTATTTGGTGCGGTTTGCCTTTATTTTATTTTCAAGGCTTTCAAAAATCCTCCTAACAAAGTGTTGTATCAATAAATGTCTGGATTACAAATCGGAATAGCTGGCAGCATGCATCAGGGTTATATCCGCATGGCTCACCGTGTTTTGGTATTCGGGTTTGGCCGAAAGCGTTTTCCATTGCGGGTCGTTGCTAAAGACTTTCCAGTGGTTATTTCGATCCTCGAGGCTTTCAAAACTCGTCATGTACATCAGGTTAGGCATATGACTACCGCTAATAACGCTGGCATAGAAAATCGCGTTAAAGCCAAGTCGCTTAAACAACCCGGTTTCATCCCCGGTATTAAACATGTGCACTTTTCCTTTAAACAATTGATCGGTGGCACTTTCATAACTCCGCAATTCATATACTTTTTCACTTGCACTGGCATTAAGTGCCGGCTCAACCAATTTGGGCTGGTTGTCAAAAGCCTCCATCACGACGGATTCCAGCCTTACAAATGGTGGGCGGGTAAACGATGCCTCCATAAAATCTTTGCCTGCTGTTGTATATGCCGCATCTTTTTCCAGGGCCTGGCCCAGTTTGTAAAAACCATCTGCCGACGGTAAAGGCACCAGGACATATATAGATTTTACAACCGCTGTATCGTTGGCAATTGGTTTAAATACACCCACCTTAGAAATACCATATCGGTGAAGCGCTGGCAGGTAAGCGTCTTTTAAAAACGAGTCAACAGACATTACCTGTTCGTCGTTCTTAAGCCGGTAAATCTTAAGTTCATAAAACTCTTTTGAATGTTTCCTGCACCAGGCGTCTGGCGTTACCATCAAAAGCAGGCAAGAGCTGATCAGCGCTGGCAATATGTATTTTTTCATAACAGCTTAGTTTTAAAGAAGCAGGTATTTTCATAACACAACATACCAGATAAAGTTGGATATAGCTCTGCCAGTACTTGTCATCAATACCCGCTAACCG
Source organism: Chitinophagaceae bacterium (assembly GCA_039925965.1). GTDB lineage: Bacteria > Bacteroidota > Bacteroidia > Chitinophagales > Chitinophagaceae > JAZKFT01. Next base: position 50,016 of record JBDSXW010000104.1, on the reverse strand, counting down.
GACATTGATGCTTGTACTACTCAATGTATAAAGCACTTCACGCTAGGTTTCGTCCTACGTGTCATTAGTTCCTCCTCTTTACCACCTAAAGGACCTATTGGACAAATAACTTATTGACTTAATGAACAGCTCGCAATCCTATCCATTACCGACCATAATTTCAAACCAGCGCCGCTGCCTTTACCGCTTCAGCCACCCGGAAAGAAACAGATGGATCCAAGGTAGCCGGTATGATTTGATTAGCTGTTGGCCTCGGTAAGTAGTCTGCGATAGCCATCGCTGCCGCAAGCTTCATGGCAGGGGTAATCGTTGTGCAATGTGCATCCAGTGCGCCTCTGAAAATACCCGGGAAGCCAAGCACATTGTTAATCTGGTTAGGAAAATCGCTGCGGCCAGTACCTACCACGGCTGCGCCACCCTTTATCGCTTCCTCAGGCATAATTTCAGGGGTAGGATTAGCCAGCGCAAACACTATGGGATCCTTGGCCATGGTCCTTATGTCGTCAGCTGTCAGAATATCTCCCTTGCTCACACCAATAAATACATCAGCCCCAACCAGCGCATCGCGCAAGCTTCCGCTGAGATCATTGATATTAGTATACTCCAGCAAATGTTTCTTTTCTTCATTCAGATCGGTTCTTCTGCTGGAAATGATACCATGACTGTCGCAGCCTATCACATCTTTTACAGAAATGCACACCTGCTTTTCGTTTCCAAAGCCAACGCAACGCAATAGCCTGGTGATAGCGGTACCAGCTGCACCGGCGCCGTTAATGACCACCTTTAAATGAAAAATGGATTTCCCTAGGAGCTTAGCTGCGTTGATCAATGCGGCCAATACCACGATGGCGGTTCCATCCTGGTCGTCGTGAAATACCGGGATTCCAATATTTTGCAGCCGGCGTTCAATTTCAAAGCAACGCGGGGCCGATATATCCTCCAGGTTTATGCCGCCAAATACCGGGGCTATCAATTGCACAGCCCTCACTATTTCATCAGTATCCTGCGTATCCAGGCAAATTGGGAACGCATCGATACCGGCAAACTTTTTAAATAACATCGCCTTGCCTTCCATTACGGGTAATGCGGCCAACGGACCTATATTACCAAGTCCCAATACCGCTGATCCATCCGTTACAATGGCCACGGTATTGCTTTTGATAGTATAGTTCCAGACCTCATCAGGATTTTGGAATATCAACCGGCAAGGCTCCGCCACGCCAGGCGAATACACCAAAGAAAGATCGTGTGTATCGCGTACGTCTATTTTATTTTGAATGCCTATTTTGCCCCGTAGTGCCTTATGTAAATGCAGTGATTCCTCATAAATGGTCATCGTAACGTCTTCTTTTGGAGGGCAAATATACCCGAATCGTAAAAAGGTGATGCATTTCCGTTGGCTGAAGGCAACGGAAGGTCATGAATTAGAAGAATCTTTTAAAAGTTCGGGACCACAAACTAACATCCTCCTATCACCAGCACAATTTCCCCTTTCACCTGTTTCTCCCTGAAATAATTAGCCACTTCCTTTAGCGTACCGCGTTTGTTTTCTTCGAATTTTTTAGTGAGTTCCCGACTCACGCAACAGGGACGATCTTCTCCAAAATACTTAGCTATTTCATCCAGCGTTTTTACAATCCGCATCGGGCTTTCGTAAAAAACCATCGTACGTTCTTCAGTTGCCAGTTGCGTGAACAAGGTATGGCGCCCCTTTTTGATTGGTGGAAAACCTTCAAATGTGAAACGATTAATGGGCAGTCCGCTGTTTACCAGCGCAGGCACAAAAGCAGTAGCACCTGGAAGGCATTCCACCTGGATATCATTTTTTACACATTCGCGTACTAATAAAAATGCCGGATCGCTGATACCTGGTGTGCCAGCATCGGTAAGCAGGGCTATTTTCTTTCCAACCAAAAGCTGATCCACGAGGTGCTGAACTATTTTATGCTCGTTGTGCTGGTGGTAGGGCGATAAAGGCTTTGTAATGGAATAGTGGTTGAGCAGCACAGATGAGGTTCGGGTGTCTTCGCAAAGAATCACATCGGCCTGATTCAGTACTTCCACCGAACGGAAGGTAAAATCGCCAAGATTGCCTATTGGGGTTGGAACAATATGAAGCATTATTTAATGTGCTAATGAGCTGATGTGCAAATATGCAAATGAAGTCGCGAATTCCAATTTTACAGCTATTATAATATCCGTTCTGCCGAAAGGCAGTACATCAAAGTCATGATTTATTTTACACAGCAAAAAAACACCCAACAAACTGTACATTATAGTTCGTTGGGTGTTCTTTCACTTTTTAACGCCGTTGCGAGCCATGGCTTCAAGTGTTATGATTGACATGAGCCAGTGCACAACCGGTCTCATTAGCCATTTCCGATTTCCCAGTTACCTCTTGCCCTCTTATTTCACCAGGCTGCAATCGATCGGTGTGCCGCAGGAATTACAGGTATGGCCGCCCATAATGAGCGTCCCATATTTACCGCCGCCAATGTATTCCTCCCAAAGCCTGGCCGTGCCCAGGTAGCATTTATTCTCGAAGGTGTAAGCGATGTTTATATTAGGGTTCACATAGCGCCTCAGGATGAGGCCGAGGTCATTTTTTTCGATCATCCAAAGAGGGCCCGTAAATTTTGCAATATTGAATTTCACCAGGCTCATGTAGTCTTGTGGCATATCCCTTTTTAAGATCGTGGCAATATTGGCATTGCTTAATTTAGGGTCACTAACAGGGGCAGCATTATTAAACCAATCAGGGATGCTCTTTGCCTTAAATGCATTATCCTTTATCCGCTGGGTTGCTACTTCATTATTTTTTTTAATGGCAGATAAGTCGTTGACATTGAACGTAAAACTAAATTCATCACGTACAACCGGCCATTTTTCCAGGTCTTCCCTTTTGCCCCAGGCGTCATAAGAATCCAGGAAAAAAGCGACTTTGACAGTGTATTCACCGTCCTCACCAAAATGATCCTGGTTGATCATCATATATAAGGGCCCGGCAGCAAGTCCCGCGCTGTAGTCTTCTATCCCCGACATCACACTGGTAGCCTTACCAGGGTCGGGAAATACATCGAAGTTTAAGTAGTTATTTTTCTCTGCACCATCCTTTATCAGCATATATTGCCAGGGATTATCTGAGCCTTTTTGTTCGCCGTTTTTGTATACCGAAAGCCGGTAGCGGAGATAATAATATTTAGTTTTGATGCTGGACATCCGGAATGCCTCCAGCAAGCTTTTATCAAGTTCCAGGCGGCCATAGATAAAGTCACTTGACTTGAACGATTGTTTACTACCGTCATGGGTACTTGTAAATGGCTTATCGGAGAAATACAAAGCTGCACCCGGAATCGGCTTCATATCTTCTATCTGGGCGGAGGCAAAATACACCATCCCAAAAAATCCAATTGAAAAGAGGAACTTTCTCATAGTTATGATTTTGTCGGTTAAAAAATACAACTTTTACTGAAGAAGCACAACAGATCCTGAACATTTCCTGTTTCTCTATCATGTTCATTGCATGACGGCATTGAATTGATCTGCGCCGTAGAAATAATAGCTTTAGAGTAGTTTATTTTTTTGACTGGTAAAACATAATGAAACAAGGCAACAACAACCCGTTGCCTGCTAGGTGAATAATGAATTCAACACCTCACAACTGCTCATCTCCGGTTCGCCAGCAAATAACCTGCCGAAGAATGTGGAGGAGATACCAGATTTGTGATACCTGATTATCAATGGCTGATGGCTGATTTTGGGGAAGCCTGTCAACTGAGTTTCGCAGTTACCGGAGTTTACGAGCGCGGATTTAGTGTAGCATTGAGGCCCAATAGTACCCTACTGATGAATGGAGCGTCGCCAATGTAGCCCAATAGTAGTACTGGCCCCTGGCTCCAAAAAACAAACCTTATCAAAAACTTAAAGGACACTTTGCAACATTGCAATTATTAGATTGGCGCATGAACACATTGGCTAATTAGCTCATTGCGCCGTTACCCAATTACAATCTCAAATTGCTCCATCACCTGGTTGGCCAGCAATTTTGTAGTGGCGTTGGTGGCTATTTCTTTCGCTTGTTCAGCGTAGTCGGCTTCTATTTGAAGGGTAATATGTTTGCCGATACGAACATCCTGTATGCTGTTAATACCCAGGTTCCCCAGGCCGCCCATAACGGCTTTTCCCTGCGGATCGAGTAATTCTTTCAGTGGCATGATGGTGATATGAGCAGTAAAGGTCATTGAATTTGCTTTTTGAAAATAACGGATAATAACACGAATGCGACAAAGATAAGCGGCACGCTTAACCAGCCCAACAAAACTCCGCCGAGGATGGCGATCAGGAGGAATAGCAGTTTAGGGATGTTGGTGTTCAGGGTTTTCTCCTTAAACTTGTTGCTCATAATCGGAATATCGCTGATCATCAGCCAACTCATAGCGGCCACTACCGCATACAGGAACCATTTGTTGAGCAGCAGGTTCAATACCCATTCGTGGTTACTATGCCAGTAAATAAGTGGAAATGCTGCGACTGTGAGCCCTACCGATGGCACTGGCGTACCTCGGAAAGAATAGGACTGCCGGGTATCCAGATTAAACTTTGCCAGCCGGTAAGCCGCTGCGCAGGGCAGGACAAAAGCCGGCATCAACCATAGTATCGAAGTATCTAAACCGTCGTCGCTTTTGGCAACGCTCAGGCGCAGTAATTGGTAAATGATCATCCCGGGTGCCACGCCAAAACTTACGACATCGGCCAGCGAATCCAGTTGCTTGCCCATTTCAGAAGAAGCGCCGATGAGTCGGGCCACAAAGCCATCAAAAAAATCAACCACGGCCGCGATACCGATAAACAAAGAGGCTAGCCAGATTTGTTCCGGCAGGGCCATCATTTGCGCCGTGCCGTCTGGACTCTCTACGATGGCAATGCCGTTTTGAAGGGTAAACAGGATAGCGATACAGCCACAGAAAAGATTCAGGAGCGTTACTATATTGGGGATTTGCTTCATGTATTTTTAGGTTGGAAATTATTGGTGTAGCCTGTCCTTTTTGTCAACCGTTCACCCTCAACCGCGGACTAATGACCCACAACAATCACTGTAATGAAATTAATACTCCAGCACCGGTTGCAACTTCATTTGCCGTTTTCATTTCCCAAAGATTTAATCAATGCCTGAATCATCGCTATCAATTTTTCGCAACTGTCGTAAATGTGTTTGAATTGCTGTACATCCAGGTATGTCCTTCGCCTGGCAAGATAAGAGCAAGCAATAACTTCCCGCGCAGAACGATTGGCTATTAAGAAAAACGTCAGAATTCAATGTTTGCTTGTAATGTTGAACCTTCTGTAATATTAACGAGGACCAAATCGGCAGCCCTTTTGATTTGAGATGTCAATATAAAAATCTCATCCTTGGAAAAGACTTTGTTCTATTTGAGACTTCGCCCGACCCATCCATTGCAATTAGCCAAATACGAAGTTGTTCAAATTTGAAAGACATTAGTTTTTTTTAAATTTATTGCTTTTCATACACTCACGCATCAAACATTAACCAACGGCCAATTCTATTCGTTAACAATACCGTTGTCGGCCGACTATCGCATCCCGGCCTCTATTTCATCCACAGTAATCGGTATTTTTTTAAACAAATCCTGGTTGCCATTTTTCGTGATCCAGAAATTATTTTCAATGCGGATACCCATTTTCTCTTCTTCAATATAAATCCCCGGCTCGATGGTAAATACCATGCCGGCCTTAATAGAAGCGGTGCGGGTTCCGAGGTCATGAACATCTACCCCGAGGTGATGACTGATGCCATGGTACAGGTATTTGCGGTAAGCCCTATTCTCGGGATCTTCATTTTTGATATCTTCTTTTTTCAGCAATCCTAATTTAGGAAAAATCCTGGTGGCTTCATCACCCACTTTTTCAGTATAGTCTACAATGCTGATACCAGGCTTGAGGATGCTTTTGGCGTAATTGTGCAGGTGTAGGCAGGCGTTGTACACTTCTTTCTGGCGTTTGGTAAACTTGCCATTTACCGGAATCGTTCGGGTAAGATCGGCGCAATAGCCGCCGTAGTTGGCACCAAAATCCATCAGGATCAGGTCGCCATCTTTACATTGTGCATTATTGCTTATATAGTGGAGGGTCCTGGCATTATCGCCGCTCGCAATAATACTGCCGTAAGCCTCGCCCTTACTGCGGCTGCGCAAAAATTCATGAACAATCTCAGCCTCAATCTCATGCTCCCAAACGCCGGGTTTTACAAATTGCATCACCCTTTTGAAAGTCTTTTCTGTAATATCTACTGCCGTTTGCAGCACTACTACTTCAGCAGCAGTTTTAACGCCGCGTAGTTCCTTCAAAATACGTGCACTGCGCAGGTAATTATGAAGCGGGTAACGTTGCTTCATCCCTTCGATATACCTGTAGTCGCGGGTGGGCAGGATTGTTCCTTTACGATCGTTTTCATTTGTATTCAGGTAAATATTAGCTGCAAGGTGGATCCAGGGTTGTAACAACGGATCCAGGCAGTCGAGCCACACGATTCTTTCCATGCCGGTCATTGCTTTGGCATCTTCTGCGCGTAGTCGCTTACCATCCCATTTTTCTTTCAGTTCATTAGGCCGCACCAACACCAGCACTTCCCGATATTTGGGATCCGGATTATCCGGAAAAAACACCACCATCGTATCTTCCTGCTCAATTCCTGTGAGCCAGTACAGATCGCTGTTTTGCTGAAAGCGGTAAATAGCATCGCCATTACTCGGCACTTCGTCGTTGCTGTTGAAAATAGCAATACTATTGGGTAGCATTTGTTTTACAAACCGCTGGCGGTTCTGGACAAAAATTTTGGGATCTAGTGCCAAGTGCTTCATCTTGATGTATGATTTTTGAATTGTGAATTATGAATTATTAATTGTGAGGCGATGTCGTTCAACCAAAAAGACAAGCGACAAGGCTACTGACCAAGGCACACCCAATCTTCGCTTTTTGGGTGATAGGGGTCTACCCAAATCTTATGGCTGAACGTTACGACATTGAGAAATGATTCATGATTTTACCCGAAGGGTAAATGTAAGGAAAGATGCAGGATGAAATGAAGCCAGTTATGATTCAGATAGCCCCGATTATACAGAAAATAATTTCACCAGCCGTACTCCTCTGTAATTGTTATTCATTGAACTTTATCGTTCTTTAAAACGGATCCATGACACCAGAAGCATTCAGACCCATTGCAGTTTCCATTCCTCACCAACCCGGCGTTTACAGGTATTTCAATACGAACAATGAGATTATTTATGTGGGCAAGGCAAAGGATCTTAGAAAAAGGGTCAGCTCGTACTTCAATAAAACATTTGCAGGCTATAAAACCCACGAATTGGTTAAGCATATCCACCGGATTGAATTTACCGTGGTCGGCTCGGAGCAGGACGCCTTCTTCCTGGAGAATTCGCTGATCAAAGAGTTTCAGCCACGCTACAATATCGATCTCAAGGACGATAAATCATTCCCCTATATCGTTATCAAAAAGGAACCCTTTCCCCGGGTGTTTCTTACCCGCCGCAAAATTAAGGATGGCAGCGAATACCTGGGACCGTTTACGTCCGTGGCCAAAGTGAGGGAGCTGCTCTACTTTATCCGCCAGCATATACCGCTCCGCACCTGCAAACTCAACCTCACTGAAAAAAATATTGCAGCCGGCAAGTTTAAAGTATGCCTGGAATACCATCTCGGCAATTGCAAAGGACCCTGTCAGCAATTTCAATCTGCGTCCGATTACGAAGCGGGCCTGCAGCAAGTAAAACAGGTGCTGAAAGGCAGACTGGGCGGAGTTTTGCAGCATTATAAAGAAGCCATGCAAAAACTGGTGGACAATATGGAATTTGAAAAGGCAGGGCTTATAAAAAAGAAAATTGAACATCTGGAAAACTACAGCGCCAAGTCGGTGGTGGTCAACAGCCGTGTGGGCGATGTGGATGTTTTTGCTTTTATGAAAAATGATGATCGGGCTTTTATCAATTATATGATGGTTCGCAACGGCAGCATTGTCCAGGCTCATACCCTCGAACTAAACCCCAAACTGGATGAAACGGATGCCGAAGTACTCTCCTTTGGCATCGCTCAAATACGGGACACTTTCCAAAGCGATGCGCCTGAGATCATAGTCCCTTTTGAAATCGAGTACTTTGAACCTAACATACGTGCTACCGTAGCCAAAGCTGGCGATAAAAAGAAACTGGTGGATCTTGGGCAACAAAATGTAGCTATTTATACGGAGGAAACCAAGCGTAAAAAAATGCTTCATCTGGAGGAAAAATCAACGCACGAAACCGCAAAAGTGTTGCAGGAGTTACAGGCTGACTTACAACTACCCCAGTTGCCCGTTCATATAGAGTGTTTTGATAATTCAAATTTCCAGGGAAGCTACCCGGTGTCGGCGATGGTATGTTTTAAAAATGGGGTACCCAGCAAAGATGATTATCGCAAATTCAATGTAAAAACAGTGGAAGGCATCAACGATTTTGCCACGATGAAAGAAGTGGTATACCGCCGTTATAAGCGCTTGAAAGAAGAAGGAACACCACTACCCCAATTGATTATTATCGATGGCGGCAAAGGGCAGTTGAGTGCTGCTAGGGAGGGTATCCGCGATTTGGAACTGGACGGAAAAATGACACTGGTGGGCCTGGCAAAAAATATCGAAGAAATATTCTTTCCCGGCGATAGTGAATCTGTCAAACTCAGCTACCAGGGCGACAGCCTGCAATTGATTCGCCGTATCCGCGACGAAGTGCACCGGTTTGGTATTGCATTCCACCGCCAACAAAGAAGCAAGGGTACTTTTAAAAACGAATTGGAAAATATACCAGGCATCGGAAAAGCTACCGCAGATATGCTACTTAAAAAATTCAGGTCAGTAAAAAATGTGAAGGCAGCCGATGGACCCGCATTGGAAAAATTAGTAGGAAAAGCGAAAACATTGGCAATAAACAAATGGTTTTCACCGCAGACCGGTGTACCACTGGGATAAGGGAACAAAAAAGGGCGGGGATGAAAATCCAGCCCCTTGTTAAAATCCAATATCCTATGAAAAACCAAAGTAAAAATACGGAACTATTTTCGGAGTGGTTGTTGAAAAAACACATGCCATAAAAAAACCGGCAACAAAATGCGCCGGTTGTAATTTTATTTAAAGTGAGATACTAGTAGCTCCACTGGCTCTGCTCAAAGTTAAAGATGGCTTCTTTCACATTTTCGCCTTCCACCAATCTTAAAAGCGGGTCGCTGATCATACCTGCTATCATTTTGTTTCCTGGATTATTCAAAGTGGACTTGATAATATGGCTGGTAAAATAATGGCTCTCAAATACTTCTTCCCAACTCATCCTATTTGCATAGTTCCGTGGATTGTAAGCCTCGAATTTTGCCAAGGTAGGTCTGGCATCGGGATAGTATATCCAGAATAAGGGAATTTCGCCCTTGACATTTCCCATGTCATCTTTCCGGGTCACCATTGGGGCAATCCCTAAAATTCTGAAATGAAGCCTTGAAGATTCTTTGTCAAAAATAATTTCTTCTTTTACCTGGAAGGTTTCAACAGTTGTCGGATTAAAATCTTCTGTTATAGTTGAGTCTTTCATGGTGGCGCCGCTGGGATCTTTCACCCAATCTGGCACCTGGAGTACATAGGATTTTCCAACAAGTTTTTCTGCGATCTCAGATATTTTCATCGGCGTTGTAAACCGGTCATTTACACCGCTAAAAGCAGTGAGCTCACCACTTTTTACTGCATTCAACAGGATGTATATAAATTGCTGGCTTCCGTTTTCTTCCTCCGCATCGTAGCCGAATGGAAGGTTCATTTTCTCTTTTGTATTGATCATTCTCCAAACTACCTGTTTGTATAATTGATCATCCTCACGCAGGTATTCATATTCTAACGGCGTTTTGTCTTTGATAAGATTCTTCTCTACAGCAGAATTATTTCGCAGAGAAGGAAGTACCGTGGGCGTCGAAAAAGTAGCAGTATCTGAAGCGGCGATAACTGCGGTGGTAGCAGTGTCAACAGTTGGTGCTTTAACAACCGCTGGCTTTTTCTTTTTCTTCGCGGTATTGACTTTTTTAGCAGGTGCTTTCTTCTTCTGCGCATTTGCGTCTACAGAGAATAACGAAATACCTATCAACCCCATTAATAAAAAACCAGTTACACGTTTCATAATAGTCATATTTTATTGTAACCTGAATGTAAGGTCATTGATTTTTCTAGGCTTTTGATCAGGTCCTACAGCCCTGATATTGCTGATCCAAACGAGGCAGCCTGGTTTCAAAGATGCTATAACCGCGTTACCACCCCATTGAGCACCATTTACTGTTGCCTCGTTATAAGTACCACCACAGTTGGCCCCAACCGTGTAGCCCTGCACCGAGAAATTAGCCTCGAAATCAGAATTTTCTAATACTGCTCTAACGCCGCCCATCGCTCTAAATTGTGCAGCCGAAACCAGGCCAGTTTTAAGTGTACCCACCAATGCAACCGGATCTGGCAAATATTTGATTCTTATCGGGAAAGAGAAAGATTTGCCATCGCCTGAAACAGATATCGTAGTGTTCCCCTGGGCTGTCACTCTCCCGATATATCTGTCACCACCCGCAGACGACAATGATCCAGATCCCATCGACACTTTCATATTTTCTCTCTTAATGCTACCTGCGCTGATGGTAATCGGATTATCAACACCAATATACATCACATTCATTTTTTCAAGGAAAACAGATGCACCAGATGGCGTACCAACAGTGTATTTGATTGTTTTCGTTGTAGATTCTTTTTGGTTTGTATTAGGATTGGTGTAAGAAATTACCACGTTAACTGTATGTTCTCCAGCTCCCTCTGCAGTTGTCTTATAATTTGCTACGCCATCAGCATCTAAGGATTGCGCAGATCCATTTATGCTCACTGATGGTAAATTAGTGGTGCTAAATGCTCCTAAACCTGCAGTAATCGTGATCGGCTGTCCCGGAAGCAAATATTCGCTACTCTGGCCGGCAAATGCCTGAAATTTGTCAATTTTGAATTCTACACGACCGACTTGTTCCAGGCATTTTGCAGCTACCAAATTACCAGCCCTTTTTACATCACTCTGAAACTTGCTCAGCATGGTCAGTGCAGCTACAGTGGGGGTCATATGAAAATAGGTTGTTGCGAAACTTTGCCCTTCTTTAGAAGTTACGTTGATAGGAATACTGGTTTCAAGCTGGGCTCTATATTTTGCCGGCAATACATTTAACACATCTTCCCTAAACTTAAGCAATGCAGCTTTTAATTCTTCTCCCTTATTGTCTGTACCGAAGAGTCGACTAGAAGCGTCCAAATCGTCCTCCTTAAAACTTGTATCTCCGGTTTCAGGTTTATAACCTGATTCTCTCAAAAGTGTATCTTTCAAGCCATCAATATATTTAGCAACCTGATTTGTAATTTCAATTGCAGAATCTGCCTTTGGTTTCCAAATTGCAGCATTCGCTCTATTACTCTCATCCTTTAATAAAGCATCCAATGATGCTTGAATATCTTTATTGCTTTTGTCTACTACGACATTTGATTTGATAAGGCTGGTATCCACCACCTTAAAGGCGTTTAATATTTCTGTTGAAACGTTAAGGGCCAGCATCGCTGTCAACACCAAATACATGAAGTTGATCATCTTTTGCCGGGGGTCTCTTGGTAAGGCCATAATTTAATTATGTATGGTTAACGATTTTAGATTTAAAATTCATGCTTATGAGTAGGAATTGATTGAAAATTGAATGTCCGTTCGGATTTACAATTCGTCAAACAGATTTTATCTCCCCTGCATTGCACTTAGCATGTTACCATACACATTGTTCAATTTGGTCAGGTTACCTGCCAGCAAAGCAATCTGCTCCTGTGTTTTCTTTGCATCTTCCGCACTACCCTGCATAGCTTTTGAAGCTTCTGTGAGGTTACCGTAAAACTGGTTCATGGCTTTCAGGTGGTTGTTGGTATCCTGCAACTCCAGTTCATATATAGTGTTGAGGCTCCCAAGATTCTTGGTAAGCGTCTGTACCTGGCCATGGAATTGCTTGGTGCTTTCTGCAGCATCATTAAAAGAAGCCATAGTTACAGCAGACTTATTCATTGAATCTTTAACCTTAATCATTGCATCCGAAGCCGCAGTGGTATTAGCTGTAAAATCACCTGTGGATTTAACCACATCGCTTATTTCTCCCATCTTGTCAACAGTAGTACCAAGTTTTTGAAAACCACTGCTTAATTTTTGTAGGTTAGTCGGGGTAATATCGGCTTCCTGCATCATTTTGTCCAAAGACTTAAGGGCGGGATTGCCGGCTGGGGTGACCACGGCAGGTATTTCAGCAACAATTGGTGGTGGAACAAATGCATATACAAAAAATATCAATGCCTCAGTGGAAAGACCAATCTTTAGTGCCCAGTCGGCCCATGAGAGGTGAAGGATTTTAGCCATTGCACCGATGATTACTACTGATGCACCTACGCATACGAAAACGTTTAACAGAACTTCATTTCTTCTTGAAATGCCGGCCATAGTTGTTTTTTTTAGAGATTAATTGAATAAAAAATGTAGAAAATGAGAAGGGATACGAATACCCGTCCTCATTTATGCGAACAAAAATAAGTTTTACAAATAATTTTGGGGGGAACGGTCATTGGGGGTGTGGCCCAGCCAGCTTTAATTATTTACGGCGGCCAAAGTATGGTAAATCTATTACCGTGCGAAAACCAATATAGCTTTTAGCTGTATCCTGGTACTCGTAAGCGCGGGTACTTGTCTGTAGATAGAAACCAACATCTTTCCAGCTACCGCCGCGCAATACTTTCCGCTTCATACGGGGAGGATCGCTGTCTTTTGCATTGTACCGTACATCAGGGTTCATATCGTGCTGAAAATTGTAGCTACCTTCATAATACAAGCTGTTTGTCCATTCGGCCACATTACCTGCCATATTGTATAAACCGAAATCGTTTGGCCAATAAGCATCGGCACGAACAGTATAGAAACCTCCATCTTCGGGATAATTACCACGCCCCGGCTTGAAGTTGGCTAACAAGCAACCTTTCTTATTACGCAGGTAATAGTTACCCCAGGGAAACATGGATTGAGAACGGCCACCACGCGCCGCATATTCCCACTGGGCTTCCGTAGGCAGGTGAAAATCTGTTTCTGTAGACTTTTTGTGGCTTTCCAGGAACGGATTCATCAGGTGATTGGTCCTCCAACGGCAAAAAGCAACAGCCTGCTTCCAGTTGACACCTACCACAGGATAGTTGCCAAAGGACGGGTGAGAAAAATATTTCTTAGTCATCGGCTCGTTATAGCTATAAGCAAAGTCGCGCATCCAAACCAATGTATCAGGGTAGATTTTTTCGCTATACTTAACTACAAAGCTGCTGCGTGGCTTGCCTTTATTTTCAAGCCGGGCTGCTTCTTTTAAATCAAAGTACTCTACCTGGTAAAGCATCTTTTCAGGATCAATATCTTTTTTACCATACAGCCTGTCGGGTGGTGCCACAATCATTGCATCTACTTTTTCCATGGTGGCTTTGTCGCCCCATTTAATTGTTTTCGCCTTTTTCCAATCTATAAAGTCTATACCATCCACAGGTTTAATAAAACCAAGGTATTTAGCAGCAATGGAATCTCTTACCCAATATACAAACTGTCGGTATTGATTATTAGTGATTTCAGTAGCATCCATCCAAAAACCCTGGATAGAAACCTGTTTATTACGTGCAGTCAACGCATAACTAACATCCTCATCGCTCGGGCCCATATGGAAAGTTCCCGGTGGAACGTAAACCATGCCCAAAGGCTTTGTCATCCCAGGCTTTGCAGCCGGCGCAACGCCATGCAGCTGACCATCGTCGGGTAGCCCTTTCGATTTACCTTTGCCACAACCCGCTGTTAATATTGCCAATGCCGCTAAGGCAGAAATGCTCAAGAGATAACTTCTCATTATGATAAATCTATTTTGCTGATACCGAACAAATGTAAGGAAATAATTTTTCTGGAAACATTGACACAATTTTTTGCCTCGAATACTTTGCCGTTAAACCTGTTTTTTTATAAAATTGAGTGTAAATACCTAAACAAATTTGAGCAAAGCCTCCGATTATTCTGAATTTCACGAAAAAAATTGAAAATATTTTTGCAACTTTTCTTACTCCGGGGTATTAAAACGGCTGCCAGAAAAGATTATTGTAACTGGTGCAAATATTAGTCCAAAACAAATTTGGCATTGAAAAATAGCCGCTTGTGGCCTAACTTTTTTGTTTTGCAATTAAAGTCACCGAAATCCACCAATCTCGATCCTGCTACACCAGTGGATACATATTTATTACGTTGTACAGTGACGCAGTTCCGATCTTATTTTTTAAGATAAGGCCTCGACTAATGACTATTCGCAACCCGTTTTACCCGCATTCCCATAGGCCCAGCTTACAAAACAGTCAATCATATTAAATATAGCTTTCTCTGTATTAAGTTTTGATAAAAAAGTAAGAATAAACAGCGCATCATTTCAATATATCACATTAATTTTTTTACACTTTGTACGCTCCTGTTACTTTAGTCCCGGGGCTCTGAAAAGGCGTTTCTGGATAAAGTGCTTGAAAACAAATTCTAAGGTAGCTTTCCAAACTGCTCCCAAAAGGTTACTACCGAATCCATTGGAACTTTACAGGCATAATCCCGGCATAAGAAAATCTGTGTTTTTTCCTCCGTCCATTTGTTTTGGAGCATTGGAAAATCATCGGCGGGCAGGCTTTGACTTTGCAATACCTTATTCGGGCAAAACCTGGCCAGTATCCCCGGAATCATTAACGGACTGTTGGAACCACTCACGACTATTTCATTTGTCCCCTGAACCATTTGCTGAAATAGGCAGGTCCAGTTCGAAAATGACGTGGGGTACCGCACGGCCGTCGCGGCGACTGTGCGCACCATTTCTACCGCAAGCGCTTTCCAGTCTGCATTATCGAACACAATCGATAGATAAATAAGGTTCCAGGCCATGATGCTATTGCCGGATGGCGTAGCGCCATCGTACCATTCCTTTTTTCGGATAATAATGTCGGTTTGCCATTGCGGGGTGTAAAAGAAAAACGGCGACCCCTCGTCTTTATGGTCTGTAAATACCTGCTTCGTGTATGTTTCTGCATCCCGCAGGTATTGATTGTTACCTGTACATTCCGCTAAATAAATCAAAGCCTGGATATAACAGGCCATATCGTCGAGGAAGGCCGGGTTGGTTGCCTGCTTTTTATAATTATGGTAAAACAACGCTCCAGACCCTTTTAAGAAGTTAACAATGAATCCGTTTGCTGTTTCTGCCATCGACAGATAGGAAGTGTCGTGCAAAGCAGCATAAGCTTTGCACGCCGCCGTGATCATCATCGCATTCCATCCCATCAGTATCTTATCGTCGAGCAATGGCTTGATCCGGGTTTGTCTATGGGCCAACAATAACTTCCTGCCAGCTTCAAGGCTGGCGGTTGCGGTAGCTTCATCAAGGTGATGTTCTTTACAGAATAAATGAAGCGGCGTTTTTACCCAAAGGATATTGGTTTCTTCCCAGTTGCCATGTTCCGTAACGCCATAAAAGTTGCAAAAAAGTTCCGCATCTGCACCAAGAATTTCTTCTATTGCTGGTTTTGACCACACATAGAATTTGCCCTCCACCCCTTCACTATCTGCATCGAAGGCACTATAAATACCACCCTCCGTGCTTTGCCATTCCTGGCGAATAAAATCCATGGTTTGTTCAATAGCCTGACGGTACAAGGGGTTACCGGTAAGCTGGTAAGCTTCGCTGATAACCGATACAAGCAGGGCATTATCGTATAACATCTTTTCAAAATGGGGTACCAACCATTCATTATCGGTACAATAACGGGCAAAACCGCCGCCCAGTTGATCGTACATCCCGCCACTAATCATTTTGTCCAGGCTTAAAAGCGCATGACTCAGCGCTGCTTCGTTTCCTGTGAAATGATATTGCCGCAAAAGAAACTGGATGCTCATGGTTTGAGGAAATTTTGGCGCTTTGCCAAAACCGCCCCAAACTGTATCCGCGTTTTTGAGCAAGTTATCGGTAATCAATTCCAGATGTCCGGCGGTAAAAATTTCCTCCCCAGGTTTGGTATTGCCAAACCTATTACTGTTGCGGATATGCTCCGTGAGGTTCTCCGCCTGCGCGATGATCTCCGTAGGCTTTTCGTGCCAGGCCTGGTTGATAGAGAGCAACACGTCTTTCCAGCTGGAACGGTTATATGCTTGGACTGGTGGAAAATAAGTGCCCCCATAAAATGGTTTGGCATCCGGTGTCAGGAATACATTGAGTGGCCAGCCGCCGCTTCCGCTGATCAGCTGCACTGCATCCATATATATTGCATCAACATCTGGCCGCTCTTCGCGATCTATCTTAATATTGATAAAATGGCGGTTCATCAGGTCGGCCGTGGTCTGATCTTCAAAACTCTCCCGTTCCATTACATGGCACCAATGGCAGGCGGAATAACCAATGCTTACAAGTATGGGTTTGTTTTCAGCTTTTGCTTTTTGCAACGCTTCTTCACCCCAGGGGTACCAGTCTACCGGGTTATGGGCGTGTTGCAGTAAATAAGGACTGGTTTGATCTATCAGACGGTTCAAATATTACAGGTTTTAATAAGGAGAATAACAGCAACTAGAATATAGCCTTATACACTTCATCAACCCGGCCCACTGGCACAATCTCTATATTAGAGGATAGCTTGGTAAAGGCTTTAGAATTGTATTTGCTGACGAAGATTTTTTCGAAACCCAGTTTTTCAGCTTCGGCAATGCGTTGTTCAATACGATTGACGGCGCGAATCTCGCCACTAAGTCCTACCTCGCCTGCAAAACAGATCTGGTGCGGAACCGCAACATCTTCATAGCTGCTGAGTAATGCTGTTACCACGGATAAATCAATCGATGGATCTTCGATACGCAGGCCGCCTGCAATATTGAGGAACACATCTTTTACGCCGAAATGGAAGCCACCTCGTTTTTCCAGCACGGCGAGAAGCAGTTGCAGGCGCCGCATATCATAACCACTTGTCGTTCGCTGCGGCGTGCCATATACACTTTGCGTTACCAGGGCCTGCACTTCAATCAGCAATGGCCGCATGCCTTCGATGGTTGCTGATATGGCGCTCCCACTTAGCTGGTCTTCTTTTTGGGTAATAAGAATTTCAGAAGGATTACTTACGGCCTTCAATCCTTCACCGGTCATTTCATAAATGCCAAGTTCACTGGTACTGCCAAAGCGGTTTTTTTGGGTACGCAAAATCCGGTACGCATAGTGCCGGTCGCCTTCAAACTGCAAAACCGTATCTACCATATGCTCCAGGATCTTTGGCCCGGCAATGTTTCCATCTTTGGTGATATGGCCGATCAGGAAAACAGGCGTGTTGGTCTCTTTGGCAAAACGCTGTAGTTCTGAAGCGGTTTCCCGTATTTGCGAGATGCTTCCAGCCGAAGAATCTATATATGGTGATTCCAAAGTTTGAATCGAGTCTACGATCACCACCTGTGGCCTGATCTTTTTGATCTCCTGAAAGATCGTCTGTGTATTGGTTTCGGTAAGCAGGTAAAAACTACTGTGCGAAATATTAAGCCGGGAAGCACGGAGCTTGATTTGCTGTTCACTTTCCTCACCGCTAATATATAAGGTAGTGATGCCGGTAAGCCCCAACCCAATTTGGAGAAACAAGGTGCTTTTTCCAATACCAGGTTCGCCTGCGACCAATACCATGCTACCGGGCACAATACCGCCTCCCAATACACGATTCAGTTCCGCATCATTGCTATCAATACGTGGGGTATTGCTCGCCTCCACATCTTCCAGCAAAATGGATTTACGATCTTTCTTATTCTCTGAAAAGCTGTTTCGGTTTTGTGTAGAAGTTTTCGATTCCTTCACAATCACTTCTTCGGTAAAAGTATTCCACTCTCCACATGCGGGGCATTTGCCCGCCCATTTTGCAGCTTCATAACCACAATTGGTGCAAAAAAAGCTGGACTTCACTTTGGGGGTCATTTGCCGAAAATAAGGAAAAGAGGAAAAAGGAGAAAAGTAGAGGGTAGAAGACGGAAA
The DNA here is from genome assembly GCA_039925965.1 of Chitinophagaceae bacterium. Lineage (GTDB taxonomy): Bacteria > Bacteroidota > Bacteroidia > Chitinophagales > Chitinophagaceae > JAZKFT01. The sequence continues at coordinate 31,836 of JBDSXW010000104.1, read as the reverse complement.
GGCGTAAAAAAAATGAACCATCCTGTAGACACAGGACGGTTCTGTTTACTTACTAACCCATTAAATTCTACCGCTAAAATACAAATACCCCCAACAATGCCAAATAAAATTTTCGGGTTGTGCAAAACTTTTGAGTAGTGATTCAGGCTAGGACTGCATTCTTAGACTACGCTTTAGATTCGTAAGTTATTGATAATTAATGCCTTTGATAAAAATGTCACGTTTCTTTAAAAAGAGCGTAAAAGAACATTTGTCCTTAGTTGAAATCTAAGTGTCAAAATCGGGCATTATTACTCAAAGTTTGAATTCCGGTTCTGTGAAATTTATAGGGTGGGTACCAATTACGTACTTAAATCCGATTTGTTAGCAGCCTTAGGGTCGCTTGCGGTTCCTTGCAGGATGTCACTTGACTCTTTTTATATCTCGCCGTTATATTTTTTCAGTTTAACCAAATAATATTTGAAATAATACCTTATACTTATCGCCACTTTTACTTAAATAATTCCACCCAACAGCCTATTACACCATGCAACAGATTAAATGAAAATTTTGTTAATTAATTAATTAGCCCTAAATTAGAGCTTATTAACCTAAATTAACAATCATGAGAAAACTGTTAGCCAGTCTAATGGCAGTGCTGTTTTTATGCGTTACAGCAGTCGCCCAGACTACAACAGTAACCGGAAAGGTTACTGACGACCGAGGAGCCGGTCTCCCCAATGCGTCCGTGAGAGAGAAGAGCACTAAAAATGGGGTTACTGCCGGGGTGGATGGCACTTTTAGTATTAAAGTAAAAACCGGGGCTACCCTAATAATTAGTGCTGTGGGTTTTGAATCGAAAGAGATGGCCGCCAGTGGTAATCTTGCGGTTTCTTTGGCTACGGATATCAGAGCGTTGAATGAAGTTGTGGTAACGGGGGTGGGAACTGCTACCACCCGTAAAAAAGTAGCTATAGCGGTACAATCTTTAGGTGCTGATAAATTACCTACTATCCCTGCCGCATCGATTGATCAGGCATTGGTAGGTAAAATTGCGGGTGCCAGTATTACGAGTACCAGCGGTAACCCTGGCTCTCCGGTTAGTATTCAGTTTCGTGGTGCCAATACAATACAGGGCGGTTCGGAACCTATGATCTTGCTGGACGGCGTGGCATTATCTGTTCCTTTAAATACCATTGATTTAAATACCATTGAAAAAGTTGAGGTAGTGCAGGGTGCATCCGGAGCCACACAATATGGTGCGCAGGGTGCCAATGGCGTTATACAATTGTTTACAAAAAAAGGCAAACTGGGAGCTACTAAAATTAATTTAAGTTCCAGAGTTAGTACCGATGAGTATATTAATCTTGGGAATGTTCATCAGGCTATTAACCATTCATTTAAAGTAGACGGTAGTGGCGATATTTTACAAGGTAGTGGTACCGATAAACTCGTACAAAATTCATTGGGAATATGGGGTAACCCGGTTTGGTTAAGTGGCCCTAACGACCAAAATAATAAGCCTTATAAAAACAATACCCAGTTTTACGACCATTTTTCAGAGTTATTTCACAAAGCCCAAACTACAAATCATAGTGTAAGCGTTTCAGGTGCAAAAGAAAAAATGGACTATGCCCTCAGTCTCTCTCAACTAAGGCAGGAAAGTATTATCGACGGCTTATTAAAACGTACCAATTTTACCGCTAATATAGGCTTTGAGGTATTTAAAGGCCTTACAGTACGTTCTACAACACAATTAGTAGTCACAGAAAATACCACCGGTAATCTGAATATCAGTTCGGCTTTGTACACGTATCCATTTGCCAGTTTTAAATATACCGATGCAGATGGCAACCATACTTACAAATTTGGCGGAGCCGGTGCTAACTCAAGTAACCCTTATTATTACCGCCAATACAGGCATTATAATGATAAATATGTTGATATTATCCCGAGTATTAATGCCAATTATAAATTCCCCAGGTTTGTGGAGCTGGATTACAAATACACCATACAGCAAGGTCGGGAAGATTATAACCGGTTAGCTGACAACCAATCTAAAAACAAGTCATCTGCGGCTAACAACTATTTTACAGGTGAAGGGCTAACAGGAGGTATTTATAATTACATAGGCCGTTCCACGAGGCAGAACTCATTGGCTACAGTCAACGTAAAGTTTGATTTAGCTAAAGATTTTCATCTGAATGTTCCACTTGTAAGTACCTCTACAGTTGCTTACGACTGGAGAAAAAGGCAGGACAATAGTACCACCAACCAATACACCGGTTTACCGTTATACTCTGCTAACGCCAACCAGGCGGATACCAAAGCCGTTTTAGACATTCATGATGAAACTTTTGTAACATACGGTACTTACTTTAACCAAAAATTCGATTACGGCGAAATAGGTGGTGTAGCTGCCGGTTACCGTTCGGACTATTCTTCCCGTTTCGGCCAGACAGGGACTCCACAGAATTTCTGGAGTGGGAATGCTTATTTCCGTCCTTCTTCACTTAACTTTTGGGATGGCATTGCTAAATGGTTTCCTGAATTTAAAATACGTGCCGCACATGGCGAAGCAGGTATTCAACCAGGCTTCAGCGACAGGCAAATTTTGCTGAACATCGCAAATACCGATAATGGAGCTGCATTTTATAACCCTTCTTTGGTAGGTAACACTGCATTAGTTGTGGAGCGTTCTAAAGAGACGGAAATTGGCGTTGACTTTAGTCTTAAACCTGGAAAAAATGATTGGTTTAGCTCTGTAAATCTTACAGCTACCTATTGGAAAAGAAAAGGTGTAGATGTAATATGGAATATTCCATTGGCTATTTCCACTGGTACCTCACAATTAAAAAGTAACGCTGTTGATTTACATTCTAATGGCTTTGAATTACTGTTAGATGCCAATATTTTTAAATCTAAAATGTGGTCCTGGAATTTAGGTGTTGTTTTTGGTACCCAAAAAACTTTTACCGATGCCATTTATGGTACACCAGATATTCCTTTGGTATGGTCCAGTGCTGCCACCTATACCTTAAGACCCGGTGAACAATGGGGTACTATCTATGGGTACAAAACAATAAAGTCTTTTGAGCAAACGGACCCTACAGGCGTGAGGTACATCGCTAAAGCAAATGAGGGATTATACGAAATTGTTGATGGCCGTGTCGTTGAAAAATCGAGCAAAAGGGTACAAATGACGCCTGATAAATATTTGTTAGGTAATACCTCGCCAAAATTCAACATGTCTTTCACCAATTCTGTTTCGTATAAAGATATTGCCACTTTAAGTTTTCAATTTGATTGGATAGCAAAGGCATTGCAATACAACCAGACAAAGGAGTGGATGTATAGCGAAGGCTTGCATGGCGATTTTGATAAACCAGTCACCATTAATGGTCAAACAGGTGCCTGGACGGCCTACTACCGCAGCTTTTACGATGCTTCAGAGAGTAATGGCACCAAAGAATTTTTCCTGGAAAATTCTTCTTTTGTGCGCCTGCGTAACATTTCACTTTCAGTAGATGTAGCCAAAATCGTTAAGATTCCTTTTACTAACCGCTTACAAGTTGTGTTTAGTGGCCGCAACATTTGGACCAATACTAAATACACTGGCTTAGACCCTGAAGCGAATCAAAATACAACAGGTGCCGGCAGTACATCCACGTCACAAACCACAGTACAAAAAGGATTGGATTATTTTTCCTTTCCCAATACAAAATCTTATCAGGTGGGCATCAATATTGGCCTTAACTAAAAAAATTATATCAATATGAAAAAGTTATTATTAGCAGCTTTTAGTTCGGCATTACTCTTTACAGCTTGTAAAAAGAAGTCACTGGAAGTTACAAATCTCAATCAGCCCTCATTAGATGTCTTGAATACAGAGTCGGGTATTATTGGCTATGCCAAAGGTTTTTATAAAATTGGCTTTGGCGACCAGGGTGTAGCTTCACTCGACGACGGGCTTGGCTACGGCATGTTACTGATAGTAAACGGCTTTCATGAGTCGATGGGTGATAACATCTTTATACCCTGGGGCAATAACTCGTACAAATTTGCCGACAACCCAACCTGGGTAAAACTGGATAACGGGGTGCAGGTAAATAACCCGATTGGACAGGGAAATCCATTGGAATTAAAACTAAGAAATGACCGTGCCTACGGTGCTTCCAATGCTTTTCTACCAGAATGGACTTATATGTATTTTTTAAACAATACCGCTAATGTATTGCTTTCTAAGGCAGATGGAACCGTTTTTGCGGGAGATGCTGCTACTAAGAAAAAAGTACTACAAGCTTGGGCCAAATGGTGGAAAGGTTATGCCTATTGTCGCATTGGCTCTATGTATATAGCAGGCGTAATAGCCGAAACTCCAAACAGTACTAACGGACAGTTTGTAACCAATACTGCTATGGTAACGGAGGGTATTAAAAATCTGGACGCTGCTGCTGCTATTTTAGGTACTGTTGCATCGGGTGGTGGTTACGATGAAATTATTAAACAAATGATCCCCCTTTATATGCAGCCAGGTGGCAAATTTCCAAGTCCTGCAGAATGGATTCGGAATATCAATTCTTTTAAAGCACGTTCTATACTGGTAAATAAGCGTACCAAAGACATGACAGCGGCTGATTACAGCAGTTTGTTAACGATTATAAACAACGGTATTCAGGCAAGTGACTATGTTTTTCAGGTGAGAACTTTTGCTGATAATTCTAAATCTATTTTTGATAAAGACTACGGCTCGGACAGATCGTATACGGCTACTGACGACCCCACTTTTTGGCCAAGCGAACGCCTGCTGCAGGATTATAAAGCCGGTGATAAGCGGAAGAGTAATAATTTTAATTTATTAGGTAGTGCAGTTATCAACAAACGGGGACGCGGAATTACTTTCGGTACCCGCTACTACCTTAAAGATGGTGGCAACGGTAACGGTGCTTACACCTACTTTAACTTTGATTATGGTGCTGATACGTATTATATCGGTGCTTCCTTCGCAGAAAACCAGTTAATGAAAGCCGAGTGCCTGATCAATGGCGGTAGCCAGGCTACAATAGACCAGGGAATAGCTTTGATTGATGGTGTTCGCACCTTACAAGGAGCGAATCTGGCAGCGACTCCTACCGGCCTTACCAAAGTTGCCGCCCTCGAAGAATTACGTAAAGAACGCCGCTGTGCCCTACTGTTCCGTGGACTGGCATTTTACGATCTTCGCCGCCTGGGTATGACGGATGATGTAAGCAAGGGCGGCGGCCGCACAGGTTGTGTAGTATTAGATGCTGCCGGTGCCGTCCAAACTAATTGCATTATTAATTACAATTACTTACCATATTGGGATGTTCCACAAAACGAGATTGACTTCAATGCACCGGCAAGTGGTAGTGCCCCGGTTAAATCGCCCTTGTAATATTTGCCTGCTTAACAATACAAAAAGCCCTTCCAGCATAATACTGGGAGGGCTTTTTATTCGGTGGCGTTTACAGAGCCTTACAACCGCTCAATAATCCCCGCAATTCCCTGCCCGCCACCTACGCAGGCCGTAACAATACCGTATTTCTTATTAAGCCTTTTCATGTCGTGGGTTATTTGAACGGTAAGCTTACTACCAGTACAGCCCAGCGGATGACCGAGCGAAATAGCACCCCCGTTGATGTTTACCTTATCAACATCGAGTTCCAGTTTGCGGATAACAGCCAGGCTTTGCGATGCGAATGCCTCGTTAAGTTCAAATAAATCAATATCGCCGATACTCATACCCGCTTGTTTTAAAACCTTGGGCACAGCCGCCACAGGGCCAATACCCATTATACGGGGTTCTACACCAGCACAAGCGCAGTTTACCAGCCGAGCGATTGGTTTCAGACCCAGTTCGTTCATCATTTTTTCGCTCATGACTACTACAAAACTGGCACCATCGCTGGTTTGCGAGGCATTTCCGGCAGTAACCGTTCCATTTACAGCAAATACAGGTTTTAGTTTGGCCAATGCTTCCAGGGTGGTGTCCTTGCGCGGACCTTCGTCTGTATCCACAACATAGCTCTTGGTGGCCCGTTTGCCTTTCTCAGTTACATACACTTCCTCGACGGTAATAGGCAAAATGCCATCTTTAAAATATCCATTCTGGATGGCGTTAATGGCTTTTTGATGGCTGGCAAAAGAAAATGCATCCTGGTCTTCACGGCTTACATTATATTCTTTGGCCACGGCTTCGGCTGTAAGGCCCATATTTAAATAATAATCAGGCTCGGTACTTGCCACAGTATAATTGGGCACTGTTTTCCAACCGCTGGCCGGTACCAGGCTCATGCTTTCTACACCGCCAGCTACAATACAATCGGCCATACCACTGCGTATTTTTGCGGTGGCAATAGCAATGGTTTCGAGGCCGCTGGCGCAGTAGCGGTTTACCGTCATGCCAGGTACATCAATACCCAAAGCCCGGGCGCTGATGAGTCGACCAATCTGCAGTCCCTGCTCGGCTTCCGGCACGGCATTACCAACAATACAATCATCTACTCTTTTTGCATCCAGTTGAGGGATGCTTGCCAATAGCCCCTGTATGACTAAAACCGCAAGATCGTCGGGTCGCATAAAACGGAACCCACCACGTTTGCTTTTTGCTACTGCCGTACGATATCCGGCTACGATATATGCTTCCTGCATAGAAATTATTTTTATTTTTTTATCAAAGTTTCGTCCCTCCAACTCGGTCCGATCTCAAAAATAAAACAAAAAAGGTTGTTTATGCAACTATTTCTCGGCATGGATAGACGGACATGAAACTGACCCCGAAAATTAAGCCTTCTTCGTACATTATCAAACCCTATGACTAGGTGTTCTAAGGGTGGGAGACGCGCAATGCTTCCAGACAATACCCAAATCAGCGATGGAATATTATCTTCGTCGCCATTTATGTATCCATTACTTCGTTCCTTCCTATTTCTTTTTGATCCTGAGAAAGTGCATTATTTTTCGATGAACGCGCTGAAAGCATTGTGCAGCATTGGGTTTGTAAAAAAAGTTATTGGTAATATGTATCGGGCAAAGGGTGAAAACCTACCCACCCAACAATTCGGTTTGAACTTTAAAAATCCGGTGGGCCTGGCAGCTGGCTTTGATAAAAATGCCCGGTATTTAAGGGAACTTGAAGCCCTCGGTTTTGGTGCGGTGGAGATAGGTACGGTGACCCCATTAGCCCAGGCCGGCAATGAGATGCCGAGGTTATTCAGGCTGCCAAAAGATAAGGCGTTAATCAACAGGATGGGTTTTAATAATGAAGGGCTGGAAGTGGTGATGGAAAGGCTGAAGCGGTGGAGGGAAGTTAATAGTCAATGGGTCAATAAGTCATTAGTAAGCAATAGCCTGGAATCCGGAAACCGGCAACTGGCAACCGGTAACCTGATCATCGGTGGTAACATCGGAAAAAACAAACTGACACCCAACGAAGAAGCCTGGCTGGACTATGAAAAATGCTTTAAAGGACTATTTGATTACGTGGATTATTTCGTAGTGAATGTGAGCAGTCCCAACACACCTGGCTTACGGGAATTGCAGGAGAAAAAGTCGCTCCGAAAAATCCTGGGACACCTGCAATTACTGAACAGCCAGCAACCATCACCCAAACCACTACTCTTAAAAATAGCCCCAGACCTTACCATTGAACAAATAGACGACGTGATTGACCTGGCAATGGAAATACAACTCGACGGTCTGGTGGCCTGTAATACCACTATCAGCCGGGAGCACTTACAGACATCCGCTGCTAAAATTGCAGCCATGGGCATGGGTGGATTAAGCGGCAAGCCGGTAACAGCGAGATCTACAGAAGTAGTCCGGTACATCTGCTCTAAAACAAAAGGCCAGGTACCAGTGATTGCCTCCGGAGGCATTTTTACAGCCGCTGACGCCTGTGAGAAACTGGAGGCCGGCGCCTGTCTGGTGCAGGTGTGGACTGGATTTATCTATGAGGGGCCGGCCATCACCAAAAATATTTGTAAGGGGTACCTCCCAACTTACACAAAAAAGGGTCTTTAGGAAACACGATCAACTAAGTAACTAACTACGGTTTTCAGCAACCTCGTTTGAGGGGAGGAAGGCCTTTCATTATGGAAATAAATATTCACCTTACCGAAGACATCATTAACCAATCCATGAAAATGCATTACCACAATGCACCGGCAAAACAGCGATACAGCCTGTATTATGTTCCGGGAGCATTGAGTTTTGTGGGTTTCTACTTTTTGATTAATGAATTGTTCAAGCCACAGTTTGGTAGCAATGGCTGGCTGGGTGTTATATACCAGGGCTTGGCTGTGGGCCTGTATTTCTTCCTGAAAAGAAAAAGAGACCACACGGGTAAGTTTCTGCTCAAAGCTATGGGCGAGAATACCGTATTTGATATGGAGGTAAATGATGCTGAGCTGGTTACCAAACTGAGCGACAGCACGCTTATACATCAATGGACCGCATTTCATAAGGCGATCGTAGGCCGGGATATTGTGTTGCTATACCAAGGCAACCAGTCGTTTTCTATGTTTGCCCGGTCCTTTTTTAGTAATGATGACTTTGCGGTATTTAAGAAGCTGGTGAAAGCACATGTGATGGAGGTGAGAACAGTTTAATGGATATTTACGCACAAAAAAATTACATAACCTATGTGGGAGAATTTACTTACAGTCGATTCGCTGATTAGCCTCGTTACGCTCACCCTGCTTGAAATAGTACTTGGTATTGATAACGTTATTTTCGTATCTATCCTGATAGGCCGCCTGCCCGCTGACCAAAACAAAAGAGCCCGCAGGCTTTGGATGATATTGGGCATCATTGTACGCAGCGGCCTGCTTCTTGGCCTGGGCTGGCTGGTGAAGAACGGCAGCAGTGAATTATTCGGATTTACCTTTAACGACAAGCACTATCCTTTTAACCTGCGCAACTGTATCATGTTCGTGGGTGGCCTCTTTTTGATATTTAAGACGGTAAAAGAGATCCATCAAAAGCTGGAGGGCGATGAAGGATTTTCGGGCAGCAGCAGCAAAAAACAAGGCAGTTTCGGTGCGATCATGGCACAGATCGTTTTAGTGGATATGATCTTCTCCTTCGACAGTATCATCACTGCCATCGGCATGGCGCGGCAGGTACCGGTAATGATCGTGGCCGTGATGATTGCCATGGTGATCATGTTCTTTTTTGCTGGCGCCATTTCGAAATTCATTGACAAGCATCCTACTTTTAAAATGCTGGCTTTATCATTCCTGATTATGGTAGGTTTTAGCCTGTTCTTCGAAGGGCTGGAGCCGCTGCACGGCAGTCATATCGACAAGACCTATATCTACGTGGCTATGGCATTCAGCTTTGGTGTGGAATTACTCAACCTGAAGATGATGAAGAAGGAAAAGGCCAAGGCGGTGAAGCTGCATGGGCCGCGTTTGCCAGATCAATTCGAGGAGAAACAGACCTATCATTCTGATGAGGCGCATTAAGCATGAACGACTGAATTGGTTCAATATTGCGCGTCGTATCAATTTGTATCCTTCTGTTTCATCATTTCGTTCTGTTTCGGCTGCGAGATGTAAGATGCGAACCGTGGATGGTAAGCGGTCAAGAAAAAATCACACCAACTTCAATAATGTCGCGGCCACCATCCCCGCAGTTTCTGTGCGTAGTCTTGTGTTCCCCAGTGCTACAGAAATGTAGTTATTATCCATTGCCAACTGTATTTCTTCTTTGGTAAAATCGCCTTCGGGTCCAATGAGGATCAGTCGATTAATTGATTCGTTGATTAGTTGATCCACCAGTTGCTTTTTATCCGTTTCCAGGCAATGAGCGATCATCTTTTGTCCATCAATTTTTTCAAAATATTTGATGCTTTCGGTAAACGTTGCTGTCGTGTGCAGTACCGGCATCCAGGCCTGCTGGCTTTGCAGCATGGCACTGATGAGAATTTGTTTCATGCGATCCAGCCGGAACAACTCCCGTTCCGTGCGGTGACATAGCAGCGGGTAAATATCAGTAACGCCTATCTCGGTAGCCTTCTCAAGAAACCATTCAAAACGGGCAGCATTTTTTACCAGTGAAATGGCAATGCCAATGCTATGAATTGCCTTCGGGTCAAAGCTTACCATTTCAATGTTCAGCTCCGTTCGCTTTTTATGCGCATTTGTAATAATTGCTTTTGCGATGCTGCCTTTACCATTTGCTATTTGCAAGGCATCACTTTCCTTCATCCGCAATACCTGCACGGCGTGGCGGCTGGCGGCTTCATCCAGGAAAAGAGTAGTTGACTGCTGCGTTAGGTCATCCGAAAAAAAGAAAGGCAAATCCATAAAAGGCGATTTTTTGATGTCCGATATCGGATGTCTGATTTGTGATGGTGCTTTGTGAGCCGACAAATTTATACCACTTAGAAATGGGATCCGTCTACTTTAAAGAATGAAACTTACCTTTTTGTGAGGAAGTACAATATTGAAAAAACGTCTAGCCAATAACCCATTAATCACTACCCATTTTTTACGGCGTTGCCCCATCGGCAATTGTAAATACAATTCATTCCAATGTCCCTGTAAAATCACTCCCTAGCGTATCAGGACCACAGTTCCTTTTTTCTGAATGACCCTGCCATCGGGACCAACACCTTTCACCATCCATACATAAGCCATCGGGCTTTGCCTTTCGCCATTTAGTGTTCCGTCCCATCCCGCAGACTGGCTGGTAGTGTTAAACAGCAACTGTCCATAGCGATTGAATACACTGAAATATTGCACCTGTACAATGCCAATATAGGTCGGTTTAAACAAATCGTTAAGCCCGTCTTTATTGGGTGTGAAGGCAGTAGGTACATAGATTTCCGGCCTGTTATACACCTTAATAGTAATATCATCGGTGGCTACGCAGCCGTTGGCCGTTTGTGCCGTAACCGTGTACGTGATATTACTGCTCAATGTTGCCAACGGGTTTTGAATGACCGCATTGCTAAGGCCAAATGATGGCGACCAGGTATACCGGCTAAACAAACTATTACTAACATCAACTGCATTCAGTTGCAATGGCTGGTTGATGGCAATGGATGTATCGTTGCCTGCAAACACCCTTGCTGGCGGCAGCATGGTGATGATGACTGTATCACGGGCCAATGCCTGGCAACTGTTGCTGCTTACGCTCAAAACATATTTATAAATACCTGCGCCAGGCACTGTGGCGATGGGTTTAGCAATGGCTGCATTGGAAAGAAAGGTAGGTGGTGACCACTGGTACTGCCCACCTCCACTCCCATTCAGTTGAATCGAACTGCCAAAACAGATCACCGAATCCGGCCCGGCGTTGGCCACCGGCAATGGATTTACAATAACCAATCCCGAGCGGATATCCCCATCGCATCCCGCAGTTGAATGCTCCTGCACCGACAGTAAAAAAGTGCCCGCCGTATTCCAGGTAACCGGAATTTCATTTTTAGTAGCAGCCTGGGTAATACCGTCAATTTTCCAGGTGTAGGTGGAGGGCGTTGTGGGATCGTTTACCTGATACAACCTGGTCGTACCTACGCAAACGGTATCCGGCATGGCAATTTGTGCCACAGCCGGAATGCCGCTGCCGATAAGCATCAATGCCAGTATTATATGTGGTAAGGCCTTACGCATGTCTCATTAATTCTCTGCCATTTATACTTCATAAAATGTTTCCGACCCGCATTTCTGTTTAGAACGCTGCCCGGGTCGCCTGCCTGTCATAATACGAAAGTTATAGAACTGTAAATTTGACTGTACTATTTTCTGGGTCATTTGATCTGCAGGTCTTTGACCTAATGACCAAATGACTAATTCGCAATTTTATCCCTTACCGACAATAACAATGCAGGCGATTTATGGGCCACATATCCAATGCGTCTTTTTTATTAATTGTGTGTGATAGGTGATGTTACCGGTTTGGCCGTGACAGTAATGGTTTTGGAAACGTTAGATGAGCAGCCACTGGTGGCTACAGATTCCGTGACACCTACCGAACCGGCGCCAGGCGTTGTCCAGGTAACTGTAATCGTATTGCTACCCTGTCCGGCTGAAATCGTTCCGCCTGCTACAACCCATACATAACTATTTCCATTCACATTTAGTGTGGTGTACGTGGACGTACTACCGTTGATACTTTGGCAAACCGGTGTTGGCCCGGTAATTAGCGGTGCCGGTATTGGGTTCACCAAAACAACAACTGGCTTAATGGCAGAACATCCTCCGGCACTGGATCCTTTGATGTAGTAGGTGCCTGCTGTGGCTGCGGTTGGTGTTGCATAAGGCACGGTGGCTGCGGCATCTGTCCAATAGGTATATGTGAGGCCCGCTGTAGAACCTGCAGTAATAGCTGCAGCTGTTATGTTTACGGTGTTCGGTGCACATACAGCTGCAGGGTTGTTCACAATCAGTGTAGGAGCAGGAGCCGCAGAAACCAATACTGGTTTAATATCAGCGCACCCGGTCCCTGAGGATCCTTTGATATAATAAGTACCTGCTGTAGCAGCTGTTGGTGTTGTATAAGGCACAGTGGCGGCAGCATCGGTCCAGTAGGTAAATGTTAAGCCTGCAGTAGAACCTGCGGTTACAGCGGCAGCGGTGATATCTACGGTTGCTGGTGCACATACAGGTGCAGGGTTGGTAATGGTGACAGTTGGTGCGGGAGCCGTGGTTACTACTACCGGTTTGATATCAAAGCAGCCTGCACCGAGTGCACCCTTGATAAAATAGGTGCCAGCCGGAGCTGCAGTTGGTGTAGGATAAGGAATGGTAGCAGCAGCATCTGTCCAGTAAGTAAATACTAACCCTGCAGTAGACCCTACTGTAACGGCCGCAGTGGTGAGGTCGGCTGTGCCGGTTCCGCAAATGGCCGGATTGGTAATCGTAAGTGTTGGCGCAGCATTGATCGTTACCGCTCCGCTTGCAGAGGCAGAGGCGCAGGTTGTTGCAGTATTGGTAATAACCACGGTATAAGTGCCAGCAACATTGGATGTAAAGGTGGCTACGTTACCCGGGTTGGTAGCGGTTACAGGCACGGTCCACAAATAGCTATAGGTAGCAGCAGCGCCTGGCGACGCAGTTATGGTGGCGTTGGTGCCGGCGCATATGGCAGATGAGTTTACGGTAACGGTTGGTTTAGCATTGATGGTAACCAAAATGGTAACCGGATCGCCGGGGCAACCACCAGCATTGGTTTCAATCACCTTTAAAGTAGCAGTACCCGCTGTGGTCCAGTTGACCGAAATAAGATTGGGCGTGGCTCCGGCCGCGATGGTTCCATTGCCGCCGGTTACCGGCGTAATTGTCCACGCATAAGTAGACCCTGCCGTTAACACTACGCCATAGGGTTCGGTAGCGTTGATACACACAAGGTGATCACCCGAATTGGGGTAGGGCTGGGCAACTGCCTGCATGCTACCAAGCAGCAATAGCAGCAGCGTGCCCCACCTGATAATCTGGTTCAATGGTTTCATATTGGTTGGTTTGGATCGTTGGTGATTGGATATGGATATTGAAATATTTTCATAATTAGTTGTGGTAAATAAGTATGGGATTAGGTTTGGGGTTGACAGTGATGGTTAATGTAGTTGTAGTAGCACATTGGCCGGTGGTAGGGGTAAATGTGTACAGGGTGGTTGTGGTATTGTTCAATGCAGGTAACCATGTTCCGGTAACACCGTTAAGAGATGTTGTTGGTAATGGAGATAGTACAGCACCAGAACAAATGGGGCCAATGGCGTTAAAAGTGGGTGTTATGGTAGCTCCGATAACGCCGACGTTTATATTAGCCAAGGTGGTGCATCCTTTAGTATCTTTTACTGTGATGGTATATGGCCCGGCCGCAAGCCCCAGGAAAATATTGCCGGACTGGAAGGTGGTGCCATCTTTGCTATAAGCGAGCACACCGGTTCCGCCGGTTGCCTGCGCAGTAATAGTGCCATCACCCAATCCGCAGGAAGCAGCATATGCCGCAAGGGTTAATGCGGGTGCAGGCAGGTTTGCAATGGTTACTGCCAGCGATTTAATACATCCATTAAAATCTTTTACATACAATGTATAGCCCCCGGCAGAAAGGCTTGAAAAAACAATCCCCAGCTGATAATTCGTTCCGTCTATCGAGTATTTCAAGGACCCTGTTCCGCCGGATGCATTTGCCGTAATAGCGCCGTTATTTTGCCCACAGGAAGCATCCAGGATCGTTGCAGTTAGTACTTGTGGTCCATTAAGGTTGGATACCACCACCGGCTTGGTGGCAAGGCAGCCAGTTGCATCTCTTACGGTGACGGTATAGTTGCCGGGCAACAATGCCGTGAAGCTATTGCCCAGTTGAAAAACAACGCCATCAACACTATATTCCAGGGTGCCAGAGCCACCAGAAGCATTTACCAGGATGGTCCCCGTAGCGTTACCACAAAAAGCTGCCTGCTGCACAGTGCTGACAATAGAAATGGTTGAAATATTTGCAACTGAAACGCCGGTGGTAGTAATACATCCCCTGCCATCTTTTATATATACCGTGTAGAATCCACCCAATAAGGTGTTGAATGTTCCACTACTTTGGTACAGGGTTCCATTAATGCTGAATGTATAGGGAACTTCGCCGCCAGTGCCAGTAGCCACCAGTCCTCCATCCGCATTATTGCAGGTAGCGGGCACGGTAAAGGCTGTAACTTTTGGTAACGGAGTATTAACGACCGGCACTAAAACGGATGCATAACACCCATTAACATCCTTTACATATAATGTGTAGCTACCAGGCGCCAGGTTGTTAAAAAAGTTGCTATTTTGAAATGTGGTACCATCAATACTGTATTGCAGCGGCGCTATGCCACCTGTGGCGGTTGCTGTAATGGTGCCATTGCTTAGATTACAGGAAGTAGCCCGCACCGCGGCAGTGACGGTAGGCACTGCTGAATTCAACAACACAATATTGACGCCGGTAATGCAGCCATTATTATCTTTTACAGTAACCGCATAAGGACCCGGCAACAGGTTATTAAAGACATTGCTTATAAAATAGCCGCCCCCATTGATATTGTAAGTATAAGGCAATACACCGCCTGTTGCGTTGATGGTGATACTTCCATTGGCCGCAGTACAGGAGGCATTTACCTGGCTGGTTGTCATCGACGGACCTCCCGTAGATGGCACCGCTACATAGATCGTAGTTAGACATGTTCCGGGAATATCTGGCGAGCCTGCAGTAAAGTCGGCATCGTCCGCGATTATGATTGGATAGGTGCCCGGTGCCAGGCTGTTAAACGTGATTGTATTCGCCCCTGGCGGAAAAAAAGTAATCCAGGAAGTACCGCCGTTGATGCTGGCATGGTAGGGCGTGTTGGGGCCAACGCCAACTATTGTGATGGAACCTGTAGCTGAACCGCAGGCACTTGGCGTAGCCGTACCAGTGGCAGTAGCAGGCGTGCCGACACCTAACGTGGCAAGCCTTGTTACCATACAGCCATCATCGTTCATCGCCGTAATAGTATGCGTACCAGCCACTACGTTGGTAAATTGGTTGGCAGTTGTAAAAGCCCCGCCGTCGAGACTGAATGTATAATGATTGCCACCGCCGGAGGGAACACCTTTCAGGTTCTTTATCCTGCCCGTGCCACCAGTGCATCCTAAAATATCACGGATGGTAAAGGTTACATCGGTTATGGCAGTACCGGTTGTGGCGTTGGTTATGGTTACCGTTTGCGAAGCCGTACATCCGCCCGCATCTTTTACAATAATGGTATGCAGCCCGGCCGGTACATTAATAAAAATACTGATCGATTGAAAGACGCCGCCATCGATATTGTAAGTTAAAGGTGCAACCCCTCCCGTTGCTGTTGCACGAATAACGCCACTGGCCGCGCCACAGGTAGCGTTCTGCTGAACGATCAATGTTACTGCAGGTCCTGTAACCGATCCTATAGTTGCCTGCCTGGTTACTACACATCCCCCGGCATCCTTTACATACACGGTATAACTGGCTGCGCTGAGACCATTGAATATATTTCCCAGCTGATATATAACTCCGTTAATACTGTATTGAAGAGGATTAGCGCCGCCGGTAGCTGTTGCTGTAATAATACCGTTGTTAGTAATGCACGAAGAAGAAATGCTGTTGACCGCAAGGCTAAGCCCAGAAGTATTTACTATGGTTACTGATGCCTGTTTGATACAACCATTGCCGTCTTTTACATACACCCTATATATGCCGGTAGCCAAACCTGTAAAAACATTGGTAGTTGAATACGAGCTGCCATCTATGCTGTACTGCAACCCACCTGCACCTCCTGATCCGTTTGCCGTAATCGTACCCGTATTACTGCCGCAGGCTGTAGGTGTGCTCAATACGGAAAGTGTGGGGCCGGCGGTATTCGCAACAGTTATAATGGTGGTACCAATACAACCATTTGCGTCTTTTACATATGCAACGTAATTGCCCGCAGCCAATCCATTAAATACAGTTCCTGCCTGGAAGAAAATTCCATTAATGCTATACTGATAGCCAGGTGTGCCGGCACTGCCCGTTATGGTAATGGAACCATCATTAACGTTACACGCCGAAACAGTTGAAACAGCACTGGCCGATGGGCCACCAATGGCCGGCACTGCGATCGAAAACGTATTGCTACAACCCGTATTATCTTTTACGGTAACTGTATAAGCACCGGTAGTCAGCCCGGTAAAAATATTGCTGTTTTGAAAGCTTACCCCATTAATGCTATATTGAAGCGGTGCAATACCACCAACTCCCGTTGCAGTGATCACTCCGTTTTGATTGTTACACGATGCAGCGGTTGCCACAGCGTTAACCGTTGGTGCCGGCGAATTGGCCAGCGTTACAATAGTTGTATTGCTACAGCCACTGGCGTCTTTAACGGTTACCGTATAATTGCCAGGTGTTAGACTCGTAAATACATTGGTTACCTGGAACACATTATCGTTGATACTATACGTTAACGGTGCAGTACCCGAACTTCCAAAGGCGGTGATAGTGCCATTGCTGCTTCCACAGGTAGCAGCAGCGGGAATAGCCGTAACAAAAGGCCTGGGTGAACTTGTAAGCGTTACCATCACCGCGTTGATACATCCTGTAGCGTCTCTTACCGTAAGCGTATACCTGCCTCCGGCTAATCCATTAAAAAAATTATTGCTTTGAAATGTAACGCCGTTGATGCTATACTGTAATGGCGTCGTTCCCCCCGAAGCATTGGCTGTAATAGTGCCGTTATTGTTACCACAATCAGAATTAGTGCTGGTATAGCTTAATGTGGGGCCGTTGGTATTTTGCAGCGTAACGGTTGTAATGGATGCACACCCGTTGCCATCTTTAACTGTGATCGTATAAACGCCTGCACTAAGGCCTGTAAAAGTTCCGCCGGGAAGAAAATTAACTCCGTCAATGCTGTAAGTATAAGGACCATTTGTTCCGGAACCGGTCGCATTTATGCTGCCGGTATTGGCTCCGCAGGTCGTGTTATTTGGGACAATGGCAATAGTGGGGCCTGGGAATATAAACGTAGTAGTAGCCTGTGTTCCGCTGCAGGATTGATTAATGGTAGCAGTAACCGTGTAGGTTATATTCGAATTGAGTCCCGGAAAAATACCTGTGGTATTCGTAGCGATCTGTGTGCCGCCTACAGAAAGAATGTAGGTGATAATTGAACCGGCCAGTGGCGTTGGTGATACTACAACGTTAGCTGTTGCGGTAAGGCAGTTAGGTATTACATTCAGGGTATACTGCGTAGTAGGACAGTAAGCACTTACATCAAATGAGCCAACAAATCCATCGCCGCTGGCGAACACTAGTTTCTTAGATTGGTCGTAAGCGAGATCATAAACGGCCTTACCATTGAAGCCGGGTATCGAAATGTCTGGCGCTGCCGCATCATCAAAAATACTTCCGTTGAATTTGTACACTTTGATAATGCCATTGGCTTCGCCTACAAAAACATTATTACATGCATCGGCTACTATGCCACCCTGCATCAGCGTAGTGTTCGATGTTACCAATGGGCTTCCTACACCGTTGCCGGTTAGCTTGTCGAAAGCTTTCAGATTTTTTCCATCCCAATAGTAGAGATAGGATGCATTTACGGCGAAAATATTGGCAGAGTTGTCGATAAGCCCGCCCGTAAGATAGGGCCGGTTGGCAATCTCCTGAACACTTACGAACCCTGAAGGTACATTCCAGGAAACCGATGCGCCGCTATAAGGAAAGGTGTTTTTGTAGATCTTATTGGTAAGGCTGGGGTTTCCGATCAGGGAACCATAAATGGTATACATGTCATTGTTCGAAGGATCGATGACAAAATCCACTATATCCTGTGCCCAGCCGGCACTCACGGTATAAGGGATCCCCGTTACATTCAAAGAACCGATAGCAGTGGCAGGCGGCGTAAACACACCGAAATTGATATTGGAATTGGTGCCGCCCCCGGCCACCAATATCTGAGGTAACCCATTATTACAACTCCAGAGCATCTTCCATGCTTCCCTGAAACTGGCGTTGGCAGTTGTAATAAAATTATCATACAAACCTGTGGTGCTGATACGGATGACCTGGAAGCCGGTTGCCGGATTAAAACCCTGGCCGAGATATACATTTCCCGTAGGCTTCTCCACCATCCAGCCGCCCCAGTAGCTGCCAAAGGTCCAGGCGGGAATGGTAAGCGTTCCGCTGAAAGTCCATTCCAGCACACCCGAAGCATCATATTTTGCAAGTTGGTGGGTAGTACCATCGCCACCGCCGGTAACATACATATTACCAGCATAATCAAAATCCACATCTTTGGCTTTGCCTGAATTTAAGCCGGTAAGATTGCCGGTAGCCGTTACAAAAGGGTCAATAACAAATGCTTTTGTACGGTCGTAGTTAGCAGGAAATGAAAACCGCACCTCATCATTATCGACGGCGAATACGGTGTGTATAACTTCGCTCGTTTTTGTGTTTACCCTATCCCCATAATAGCTCACTGGAACCGTTTGTTGTATCCCGCCTATGTCGGTGCTGATAATAAGATTTCCTTTCGAATCAGTTGTAATTTTCTTTACATCGCCACCAAACTTCATTCGCACTTTGCCAATATCTGCCCCTGGCTCTACGAGCAAATTATACTCAAAGCCCGCTTTGGCAGTGGAAGGAAAACTAAATTCCAGGTCGATACCCGGATAGAGGTTTTTCACCAGTAGTTGCTGGTATCCAAAGGCTTTACCCTGTAGCAAACCATAAGTATGATAATCGGTAGTTTGGCGCTCTGCCGTCCATTCTGCTGCAGGGTTTGCCCCCAACCATTCCATCGTAATCAGCCTGTCGGTAATATTGGCCTTCCTTTCAATCTCTTCTTCTGAAAGACCCTGTTCCTCCAGCTTTTCTTTTTCCTGGTGTGAAATGGATACAATCTTTCGTTGCAGGTATATTACCCCATTAGCGGAAAATAAGACAGGCATATCCAACGCCTCGTATCCATACCTGATGGCACCCATTTGCTCATGGCCGGGCAATAGATTTCCATATTGCCCAATATTCTCAATAAAGGCGTTCCTATTTCCCGGCTGGTTAAATGGAGCAATTTTCTTTGATACAGTTACAGGCAATACCTGCGACAGGCCATCATCCGAGATGCACCACAATACACATATGCCTGCCATTACTTGCATGGCACAGCGAATTTTTGATTCTGGTTTCAAAAGATATGGCACCTGCTCTCATTAAAATTTCTAACTGTAAATCGTTGAAAAAGATGGTGTTGGTTGCTTCGCAAAAATAAAAACCCTTGTGAATGACGTAAACACACTGTTTTTAACTTGCAAAATATTTGCTTCCTGGTTGCCTTTTTATGACTTATGTAATTTTTACAGAATGATTTTATTCCTGGGCAAAAAAAAAGGAAGTGAACTGATTGTTCGCCTCCCTCAGATTAAAATATTTGTTCGGTCGTTTTACCATCGTTCTGCCTAGAACAAAGCATCCTCATCACTCTCGGGGAAGCCTGCATCAAAATCGTCTTGCATATCGTTCATCTTGCTGCCTTTTTGAATATATAGTGTAGCGGCTCCATTATCACCACCCTGCTCTTCCTTGGCGAGCGGCCGGAAATTGCCACCACTGCTTACTGGCGGCAAGCCGGGGCCATAGCCATTGCTGCCGTCGTCTTCTATAAACTTTTGAATGTGGAGCAATGCGCGCAGCTTTATCGTTTCTAAAGCACCGTTACGGTGCTTGGCTATCTTGATCTCCGTTTCCCCACGGTTGCTTTCCCCATGTTCATTTTCAGTTACGCCATAGTATTCGGGACGGTAGAGGAACATCACCATATCTGCATCCTGCTCAATAGCACCCGACTCACGTAAGTCACTCAATTGTGGCATCTTGTTACCTTCCTTACGGCTCTCTACCGCACGGCTTAGCTGGCTCAGTGCAATCACCGGCACTTTCAATTCCTTTGCCATTTGCTTCAGCGCACGGCTGATGCCGCTGATCTCCTGCTCACGGTTGCCACGGCTATCACCACTGCCACTCATCAGCTGCAGGTAGTCGATAATGATCATGCCCACCTTAAATTTATTTACCATCCGGCGGCACTTGGCGCGTAGCTCAAAGATGTTGAGTGCAGCACTATCGTCAATATAGATCGGGGCGCTTTCCAGGGGTTGCATGCCCTTGGTCAGCAATTGTTTCATCTCGTAATCTTCCAGGCGGCCACGGCTGATTTTTTCCATGTGGATCTCACTCTGGGCACTTAAAATACGTTGCACCAGCTGCGGTGCACTCATTTCCAAACTAAACAATCCAACACCTACCGGGTTCACCGGGTGAAGCGCGGCATTACGTGCCAGGTTGAGGGCGAAAGCCGTTTTACCCACGGCCGGCCTGGCTGCAATAATGATCAAATCCGTTGGTTGCCATCCATTGGTTACTCTGTCCAGCGCAGCAAAACCACTTGGCACACCAGTAATATCGTCCTTCTTGTTCCGCAATTCCTCTATGCGGCTGTAGGCTTTCGCCAATACGGCCGGCAATTCATCAAAGTTCTTCTTGAGGTGGTTATTAGTGATCTCAAAAAGTTTGCTCTCTGCATCGTCTAGCAGGTCGAATACATCGGTGCTGTCTTCGTATGCATCATGTATCACTTCTCCGCTAATACGTATCAGTTCCCTTTGAATAAATTTTTGGAGAACGATCCTGGCATGTGCCTCAATATTAGCGCTACTCACTACAGAATTCGTCAGTTTCGTCACAAAATAGGGGCCGCCGACGATATCGAGTTCTTCCTTATACCGAAGTTCTTCCACCACGGTCAAAATGTCGATGGGGCTACTCTTTGTCTGCAGACTTTGCATCGCCGTAAAAATCTTCTGATGCGCTTCTACATAAAAACATTGTGGTTTCAAAATTTCAACTACGGTATCGAATGCACCTTTTTCCAGCATGATAGCCCCCAGAACTGCCTCTTCCAGATCTTTCGCCTGTGGCGGCACTTTTCCGTATACCATGGTGCTCAGATCTGCATTCCCCTTGCGGCGTATTTTCCGATCCTTATTGGTGTTGATGATTTCCATTGTGTGTCAAGCCCCGTTATAATATTATTCAAAAATTGTTGTCGTTATTTTGGTCACAACGTCAATACCCGCCAGTCTATTCAATTAGCAATTGGTGTCTTTAAACCGGTTGCAGACTGTTAATTTATCGTATTGCCCAGTGTCGTCCATCAAGCGCATACACTCCCCCGGCAAATCTAAAACGTAGAAAAATGTTCGCTCATTTTCTGCGGTTCTATTGCCCGTCAAACACACGAATCGCAATCTTATTTGCTGGAAAACTACTCCTTTCCCGTACTTCATTAACGAATTGTTACCTGCTACAGGGGGTCGAAGATAGCGGGAATATTATGAGGTTCAGGAAGCATTTTTTGTATTAATTTATTCATACAGTCGCTAACCTGTCATCCACAATATTCCCGGGTTTTCCACCAAAACAAATTGCTTATCCCCAAATTAATAAATATTTCCGCCGGCAGCCGAGGTTTATTAACAACACATTGTGCTTAAAAATAAATAACGTTTGGTGCCGGTTTTACAACACTTTTTTCTATTAATATGGCACATTTTTTTGATAACGCAATGGTGGTAAGGCTTTGCAGAAATGTAATCCGTAAAGATGACAAAATTGAATTGTAGAAAAGACCGCGCAACTCCCGAACAACCTCAATTTTCCAGGAAGGCGGAAGCATGCGAATGACGATTAAAAGAAACGGCAGGATCTAAAAACAGCCTACGACGACCCTCATATTGTGCAAACGGGATTTTGTCCCCGCTCAACCGAAAACATCTAGCTGAAGCAGAATAGACAACGGGAACCGACGTTGCACCTACCAGCTATTTGAAATTACTGGTTTACGACTTTTTGAGGGTTGAGCCTGGCATGTTCGAGCCGTAGTTTTTCAAATTGTATATTCTGCACCCTTTTCACCTCCTTTTCCTTTTTTATTACTTCGGCTTTTTGCAGGAAGCCAGGATCTATTGTTACAATTTTTTCTTTCAGTGCCGGGTTTGTCTGAATAAAATTGGCTACGGCCACAATGCTATCTTTTGCGACACTATTTACCTCGATCGGGTTTTTGATGATGATCTCATGTTTGGCATCGTCGAAATTAATATTGAGTGCAGCGATGTCGGGATGCGGTATTTCCCGGTTCAGGCTTACAATTCTAAAACCTTTGCTATTGTACACGCAAATCCACCCTGGAGGCGTGGCGGCTCCCATGCTGGCAATGCATCTTTTGATGAGTTTGAACGTTCCGTCGGGGGCATTGCTGGTCGTACCATCATCATAGAAGAACTTAGTATCGTCTTTCCCTGCCGGGGTAATGAGCCCTTTCACGGTCCAGTCTATGATGGGGTTTGCGGAAGCCAGTACCTGCAACTTAAGGTTTGCAATGGAATCCCCGGACAGCTGTAGGCTCCGGCTTAAATCATCTATTTTTTTCTGTTGCTTGCTGTTCATTACAAAGTACTGCAATGTCAGGCCTACCAGCACCAGTAAAAAATAGCCTGCAAAGGCACCCTTCAATTTCCAGGACAGCGATTTCACAGGTCCGATGCTTCCTGTTTCGCCACCCACTTCATCGGCACCATCTTTTCCTTTTACGGGTAAAAATTTATAGAGAATAAATGCGGGTATCATGGGTAGCAGCAGTATGGCTGCCAGCGCCAGGTATAGATTATCGGTCATGGTAAAAAACTGTTTGCATAAAAGTACTTACAAAGAATTGTTAATGCAAGCCATCGTGAGTATTTCAGCTATGTAAAAGGCTGAAAGCTGTGCATACGGCCGAAATTTAAAAAACTGCATTATCATGAAAAAATCCTTCGTTCCAGTCTTTTTAATTACAAAATTTTGTTATACGTTTTTTGGCTAAAAGCCATTACAAACTACCGCATTACTAGCTATGCAACTGTATACTACGGCTATGGCGCCGAACTATAGCATGCGGCCAAAGTATCGCTGCCAGCGGGTCTTCAGGAGTTGGTCATTGGAAATATCAGCCATAGTATCGCCGATAAAACGATTCAAATTGCTTGTCCCGAAAACGTAGTAATACTATCCTATCGTTTTAGCCTGAACATAGAGACCGTCAAGGCGCTTGCAGACCCTTTCACTGAACAAATGAAGGACAGTATAAGGTTGTTGGGCAGGCAGGTATCTGTTATCAGCAATGAAGAAGACACACAAAACGATCTGCTGAACAGAACCACCAAAATAGATTGAAGCTAACCTGGCCAATAACCTGGAGAAGGGCTCGTGCATGGTCGTCTTTGCGAGAGTTCTTGCCCGAAGCAATCTGACTATAAAAAGTAGTACCTGGTTCAAAATGAATGGACCGGGCATTACAAATTTTAAACAGGTTGCTTAGTTGGGCAGGAACCCGCCTCGCAAAGACTATTGAAGATTTATATAAACGAAAAACTATCTCCGTCAAACAAGCCCTTATCACTTAGTTTCAGGTGGGGGATTACGAGAAGCGCCATAAACGAAAGGGTCATAAAAGGGGCCGACAATTTAGAGCCAAGAGATTTCGCCATGACATCGATAGCGGTATAGGCAGCAGCCACTTTATAGCCATCCTCATTACTCATCAAACCTGCTACAGGCAGGGCGAGGACCAGTTCCTTATCTCCGCTGATGCAGCTTACGCCACCCCGTTCTTTCACCACCAGGTTTACTGCCCGGCAAAGGCTTTCATCGTCTACGCCTACGGCAATAATATTATGACTATCGTGCGCAACGCTCGATGCGATGGCTCCGAGCTGAAACCCAAAATTCTTTACCCAAGCCTTCGCAATCGGAGCTTTTGAATAACGATTGACCACCACCATTTTCAATACATCATTGCCGGTATCACTCACGATAAGCCCATCATCTACTTTGGGAGCAATCATTATTTTATTAGTGATCAACTGACCATCCAGCGCTTCAATTACAGGAATATTGGATTCGCCGTCAAATACAGTTCTAAGGCTATCCGTAGTCAACGCATCGCAATCAAATTGATTGATGATTTCCGACGGGGGACTCGAAATTTTCGAAACCCCATCTTCAGCTACCATTATCCCATCAATATAAGTTTGCTTCGCCCTAAAATGCACCAGGTCTTCCAGCACAATAAAATCCGCCGGATCGCCTTCGCGAAGCAAGCCCACATCCAGTTTGTAATGCAGCACAGGGTTTACACAAGCTGCCTGTAGTACTTTAAAGATATCAATCCCTTTTGCGATCGCCCTTTCACAAAGCTGGTTAATATGGCCGTCTGCCAGGCTATCAGGGTGTTTGTCGTCGCTGCAAAACATGATATTATCCGGCCAGTCGTTCAGCAGCTCGATCAAGGCTTCAAAGTTCTTTGCTGCGCTACCCTCCCGGATAAGGATTTTCATGCCATGCGCTAGTTTATCCAGCGCCTCTTCAGTAGTGAAGCATTCGTGGTCGGTGGAGATACCAACAGCCTCCCTGCCCTCGAAAGGAGGATTCTCAGAACCGTGCTTCTTTTCTCCACCTTCTACATTATTTTGGTCTAAAGCCACTCCTTTGGGAGCGTATGTGAGGCTTTTGCCTGCATTCATTCCTGCCTGGATATACTGTTTCACCAATTCACCCCGCAGCCCGGGAGCATGCCCGTCCACCGGTTTCCCTAATGCATGGGCAGCGGCAATCTTTTTCATTACTTCTTCATCCTGGTGCAGTACGCCCGGAAAATTCATCATTTCGCTGAGGTATTTTACTTCGGGTCGTTCCAGGAGCTTTTTTACATCGTCGCTATTGAGGGCGGCACCAGCGGTTTCGAAAATCGTGGCTGGAACGCAGCTAGGCGCCCCAAAATTAAACTTAAACGGCACGGTTTTGCCGTTTTCAATCATAAACTCCACGCCTTCCATACCACATACATTGGCTATTTCGTGGGGGTCGCTCACGGTACTTACTGTGCCATGCACCACCGCCAGGCGGGCAAATTCAGAAGGCACCAGCATGCTGCTTTCAATATGCACATGGGCATCAATAAAGCCCGGGAGAATGAAGGGAGCTCCGGCCGCCAGATCGCTGACAGGTTGTATTTGGGTTATTTTTCCATCTTCTACAAAGACTTCTCCCGGAAAAATGTTCTTGTTGAAAATGTCCACGACATTTCCGCTAACAGAAAACTGGTGCATAATTAATAGGCTAATGGAGGATAAAGTAAAACAAGAAACGGGAACTTGCTCCAAGTTTGTGAACGGTTTGAGGTTCGGGGAGGGATATAAACGCGGATTAAACGGATAGAACAGGTTTTACGTAAGTAAGTAAAAGTAAAAACGATATTCGTGAGGCCAATATCTGCGGGCAAGATCAGCAACTTATCCTATAAATACATAACCCGCTATTGTCCGCTTTATCCGCCTAATCCGCGTTTCTATCAAAACCATGCAGGGGTACCGGCGGCTTATGACAGTTTTCGCCTAAATTGCCCTATCCAAAAAAAATATCGCATTTTTGCCCCAACACTTATTTTTACACACGTATGAAGGATAGACTGTACCAATTATTCACCGAACGAAAAAAAGCCCATCGCAAATCTTTTGCCGTGTTAATAGACCCGGATAAGGTAGATGTGGCCAAAACTGAGGAGCTCGTTCAGTTGGGTACAGATGCCAGGGTGGATTATTTTTTCGTTGGAGGCAGCCTGGTAATCAGCAACTATATCGACGAATGCGTACAACAGATCAAGGCCAGTTGTGATATTCCGGTAATCTTATTCCCCGGAAGCCCCTCGCAGGTATGTAAATATGCCGATGCGCTCCTGTACCTAAGCCTGATCAGCGGACGTAATCCTGAATTGCTGATCGGACAGCACGTAATCAGTGCTCCGTTTGTGAAACAAAGTGGCCTTGAGATCATGCCTACTGGTTACATGGTGATCGACGGTGGCGCGCCCACTACGGTCTCTTATATCAGCAATGCCAGCCCGATACCCGCTGATAAAAATGAAATAGCAATGTGTACTGCCATGGCCGGCGAAATGCTGGGCATGAAACTTATCTATATGGATGCCGGCAGTGGCGCCCGGCGCCCGATTACCGAACAAATGATAGAACGGGTCTCTGGTTGTATTGAAGCCCCTTTAATCATCGGTGGCGGCATTACCGACCCCGAAAAAGCCTACCTCAACTGCAAAGCCGGCGCCGACGTGATCGTGGTCGGCAACGCCATCGAAAAAGACGCGTCGCTGATCAAGGAGATTGCGGATGCAATACATAGTGCGCCGGTTAAGGTGTAGTCGAACAATGTGATTTTCAGTTACCTTTATCTCATGGAGATTAAGCTCAATAAAATAACACCCGAGTCTGTTGCGAAAATGGGTGAAGAGTTACGCAAACAGGTCAGGCGTCTTGCTTTACAGCATGGTGCAATTTTGTATTACCGCGAAAACGGAATACCAATGGAAGAAAAACCTGGGAAATATAAGAAGGTAAGTAATGAAACGAGCCATTCATAAACATGGATGGCAAACCTATTTTATACGTAATCTGCGGGCCGAATGGTGCAGGAAAATCCTCTACCTATCCTTTTCTTGTGGAGATGGGTTATATCCCGGAATCATTACAGTATATCTGTTCCGACAACATCACCAAATATTTAAGTACGCAGTTTTCTTATGAAGACTATTTTTTTGAAGGAGAAAGAATAGCAAACGAATTAAGGTTAGAGCAAATTAAACAGCAGCGGTCGTTCGTTATTGAAACAAACCAGGCGACTAACGGCAGCTACGATTTTATTCACGGTGTAATTAAAAGAGGCTATGATGTATATATGCTTTTCATCTGCCTCGATTCAGCTGGGGACTGTATTAAACGTGTAAAAACCCGTGTTTCCATTGGCGGCCATGATGTACCTGTTGAAATAATTAAGCACCGCTACGTTAATGGGCTTTCTCTTTTAAAATCAAATATTTTTCAGCTGACTGCCTGTTATCTATTTGACAATTCCGGCGAAGTCCTACGCCTTGTAGCAAGCACCGAAGGCCGAAAAATTCTTTGGCAATCGGATGCGATGCCACAGTGGGCGGCACTGGCACTAAGTACTATAGCCCTCTTTAATAAATAAAATTTTACTCTTTAATTTCCATTACTGCCACCCCGACTATCGAGTCAGCCGTTCCATAATACAGGAACCATTTGCCTTTAAAAAACACGAGTGTCTCAATAAGTAAAGTAATTCCGATGGAGGGCATTTCAATAACTTTGGAAGTCGGAAAATGAATATAACATGAAAAGAGGCATGCCTGAAAGCATATTCAAATACTATGATTTGCGGGAAGAAAAATTATTGAGAATCATTAGTCACAAAGAAATTTATTTCCCGCCTCCGATAAATTGGGAAAAAGACGGAGAATTCGAAATCAATTTTAAATATAGTAGCGAAGAAGAAAGGCGGAAAGATTATAGAGACAGATTTGAGTTTTCTAAGCTCGAAAGTCATTTTGAAACTGACAAAAGGCAGGCATTAATTGAGAACGGAAATGGAAATGTCATCGGCACAGAATTCGAAAACGAGTTTTATTTTGAATTAATCTGCGCTAGATATACTCTGGATAAAATCAAAAAAAACGACAGGAATTTTGACCTAAATAACACTGGCATATTTTCTACGACAATAAAAGAGGATAGTAAAAATCATTGGGATAATTTTGGAGCACGTGGAAATGGGTTGTGTGTTGAATTCAATTTGGAAAGAATTGTCTCCTATCAGCAAAAAAAAACTGCCATTTCGTGGAGATTTAGTTCAATATAATCAATTGACATCTAGGGTTTTTTATCGAAATAAGGTTGAGAGGCAGAGCAATATGCTAAAAACGTGGTTCAATTTACCTCCTTTTTTGAACGAAGAGCAAGAATATAGGCTGGTTCGACCAATGCCAAAATCTGAAAAGGATAGATGTTTTGTTTTGCCTGAGGAGTGTTTTAGGTCGATTACCTTAGGATACAACATAGATCCAATTAAAAAGCAGGATATAGCTAAATTAATTTGTGCAACTTTTAATAAAGTAAAGATCAAGAATGCAATTTACAGCAGCCAATTTGATGAAGTATTTTCCACTGAGGAAGAGTATTTCACTTAGATTTCTAAAAAAATCAATCGGAAAGTTTCCATAATGAAACTAAATTGAAAATATTAATTACATAAAATCGTTCTCCATTGTTATCTACACAGTTTTGAACGTATACATCCGTATTTCATTGTTATAGGCAATTTCAATACAATTGTTTTCACTTTTATCTACCAGTACTTTAAGTGTTTTGATCTTTTCTATTTCGGTTTTATACTTGCTATACAATGCTTTATTTTTTGTAACGAATACCATAGTTGTAAATAAAAATGGGGAGTCATTTTGTTGCCACCATATTATTTCGTCGCGATTTTTCTCACTTTTATTCGGTATTGCCTTTTTCTTAAAATAAGAACGTGTATAAATTCTCCCACTGGTATCGTCTTTTTCTTTTTCCGCATGAGAAAATTCATAATCGAATTCATGCATTACATTTTGGACACCATTTATACTTTTAACCCAATGAAGTATATACTCAAATACTGACATTGGAATTTCCTCGCCAAAACATTCAGAATAACTAAAGCAAATGGAGAGTATGATAATTATTTTCTTCATTAGTAGTATATTTTTTGGCAACAGGCACAAGATTACCTAAAATAATATTGGAAACCAAAACGACCGTAAGCTAATGCTACACTCTACTTCCCTTCCATCACCGCCACCCCGACCATCGAATCTGCCGTACCATAATACAGGAACCATTTTCCTTTAAAATACACCAGCCCTTCGATAAAAGTAGTGCCTGAAGCATACTGCCCTGAAGTTTCGTGCGGTAAATCGGGCTTAATAAAGCAGGTATCGATTTGTATGATAAGGTGGGAAGGATTTGCGGTATCAAACAGCGCCTGTCCACCGGAGTACATACCTCGGGGTAACGACGGGTCTGCAGTGCTATCCAAGGCATTACGGCCATTGTAAAGGAGTAAAATACCATTCGAAGTGAACAATGCCGGCGGCCCTGGTTCAACAAGGTCGCTATCAAATTTTTTTATTCGGGGAGAAAGGGCATTCAGGAAAGAATTGTTTTTCGTTTCTGATATTGTCCAGTCAACGAGGTTTTCGGAGCTGGCCATGGAAATCAATTTGTCTCCAAAATACATCCAATACTTTCCATTAATTTTTTTTGCTACCAGCCGGTTACTGGCTTTGTTCATCTCTGTAACCACCGAGCCCGATTTTGACCATACATCTTTGAATTTACCACCCAGCGCTTTTGCAAAAACAGGTCCATGTTTTTGCCAGTGATAAAGGTCAGTAGACGTGGCAGCACTCAATCTCGCTATGTCTCCATTCCAACTGGTGTAAAGCAGTACATAAGTGCCGTCTTCCTTCTCCACAATTCGCGGGTCTTCGCAGCCGCCCGGGAAATCATATTGGATAAACGCACTGCTGTCGGGGTACAAAACCGGTTCTGTGTATTTGGTAAAATTGAGCCCATCGGAGCTGTAAGCAAGGCCAATACGTGAGGTGCGGCCACCGATACCGGCATCAGGGTTATCTTCTGCCCGGAACAAGACAAATACAGTATCATGCCGAACAATTGCGGCGGGATTAAATACATCGGCCAACTGCCACCTGACTAGTTTATGCCGAACCGGGCAATTGAAAATATAGCTGGAATCAGCTTTCAAAACCGGGTTCTCTTTGGGTTTTACAAATGGCCCCATCGCCCAATTGGCCGGGACTGTGCTGCTTTTGCAGGAAAAGATCAGTAGGGCTATGGCTGCTAAAAAAATCGGTTTCATCATGGCAGTTACCCACGAAGGGCATTAAAATGGGCAATCAATGTTTTAAAAAGGCAATCCTGCTTTGGTATTTCACCGTAAAGTAGGTCCTTTTAAAAGCCCAATACAAAATAAAAACCCGCCACCAGCAATGGTTTGGCTTCATTTGTATTTTTAATCTGCGAAAATATTTTGGTGGCCTTTTAAATAAATCGGGTCTTCATAAAATTTTCACACTTAATGTTTCAATTAGTTTGTTTATTTGTACCCGCTAAGCAATTTGTTCAACAGTTCGTCTTAACAGAAATGACAAAAAACTCAACCATATCACTTGCTCCTGAAGTGGTGTTTCATGCCCCAACCGGGCGTGGGTTTTTTATACCGAAAACCTTCGGTACTTTTTCTTTCTGCCCGTTCATCCCCCTTGTGGTACGACGTTAATACCTCCCAATCATATTGGATTACCCCCAGTTTGTAACCCGTAGTGGCAGTGCCAGCGCCGGTTCAGGAATTTAATTTTTACTTCTTTAGACTTTTACAATAATGGACTTTCAGATATTATTAGCAGATAAATCACACATTGATTTTGCCACTATTATTTGCGATGAATATGAATCATCGGCAAAGGCCCGGGGCACCGGTATCGCCAAGCGCACACCAGAATATGTACGGGAAAAAATACTCGAAGGTAAAGGTGTGATCGCGTTTACTAAAGACGGCATCTGGGCAGGCTTTTGCTATGTAGAAACCTGGGGACATGGAGAATACGTGGCCAATAGCGGATTGATCGTAGCGCCGCAATTCCGGAATGCCGGCCTCGCAAAAGCGATCAAGAATAAAATTTTTGGACTTAGCCGCACCAAGTATCCCGATGCAAAATTGTTTGGCCTCACGACTGGCCTGGCTGTAATGAAGATCAACAGCGACCTGGGTTACGAGCCGGTTACTTATAGCGAGTTAACGCAGGATGACGCTTTCTGGGCTGGTTGTAAAAGCTGTGTGAACTACGATATCCTGATAATGAAAGAACGGAAGAACTGCATGTGCACAGCGATGTTGTATGATCCAAAAGACCATTATGAACCAGAAGAAACCAAAGAATTTTTTAAAGAGAATAGCAAGGGTTATGAGCGTCTGCTACGTATAAAGCAAACGATTTTTTCAAAATTGTTTGGCAAAAAAGACGAGTCGGAAAAGAAAGAATTGAAACCGATAATCGGCAAACCTAGGAGATTTTCGCTGCTCAGTTTCTTTTTGGGTTGAGGCGGGTAAGGGATTGAAACGCGGATGAAACGGATGGGGCGGATATACGCGGATTTTTATCTGATAAACAAAAAAAATGGATAAACATCATGCATCGACTGTGGTTAATAAGATGGTAAAAAGTGGCATTTGTGGACCAAATTGAAGAGAGGCACCCTTCTCCGGACGGAGAAGGGCCGGGGATGAGGCCTCCCTGCGGATGTAGAGACTTCGCATTATGTGAAAAGC